>NZ_JBEXUA010000001.1:0-740757 GCF_040614235.1 Mycobacterium sp. NPDC006124
AGAACCCACGTCCCTACGTGTGGACCAAGACCGCCGATCAAATCCTCGCCAGCATCGGCAACTACTGCCAACGAATTAACGACTCAGAACACTAGAAGGTTGCGTGAGTGCTACAGCACGGGTGCCCGAGAATTCGGCTGGTCGCGTCGCAATCCCCAACCACGCTCCACTGTGGACGGCGATCGGCTGATCGGTACAGGGATGTCCGCCGCCGTCTACGGGCCTGGCCGGGTGACCGCGAAGGCCTATGCGCGACTCAACGCCAACGGCTCTGCGCTGGTGCAGTCTGCCACCAGCGATATGGGACCCGGCACCTACACCTCGATGTCCCAGGTCGCCGCCGATGCGCTCGGTCTGGGAATGAGTAACGTGGTGTTCGAACTCGGTGATTCGAACATGCCGCCAACCCCACCTCATGGCGGCTCGATGACCATGGGCTGCGTCGGGTCTGCAGTTCAAGCAGGCTGCGAGACGCTGCGGCAACAAGCAATTTCTCTGGCCGTCAATGACTCTCGCTCTCCGTTGCACGGCTCTCGACCCACCGACGTGCTGGTCCGCGATGGACGGTTGCAGTTGCGCAACGACTACGTGCGAGGTGAGACCTACCAGCAGTTGCTGGCTCGCAACAACCGCTCGCACCTGGAGGCCATTGGTTCCTTCACACCGGCCGAAGAGAACCAGTTCTCCATGTACTCGTACGGGGCGGTATTCGCGGAAGTGGCCGTCGATGCTCGCCTGGGCACGGTGCGCATCCGCCGAATGCTCGGCGTGTACGACGCAGGGCGCATCGTGAATCCGAAACTCGCCAACAGCCAGGCAATCGGGGGAATGACCGGAGGCATCGGCGGCGCACTGCTGGAGCACACCGTCACCGACCCACGCGACGGACGCATCGTCAATGCGAACCTCGCCGATTACCTGGTGCCGGTGAACGCCGACATCATGGATCTGCGCGCCCTGTATCTCAGCGGAGGAAATGATCGCGAGTACAGCTCTCTTGGCGTGAAGGGTCTCGCCGAAATCGTCATCGTCGGAGTCGCGCCAGCAATCGCCAACGCAGTATTTCATGCCACGGGTCGGCGTATCCGTGACTTCCCCATCACTGCCGAAGCGCTCCTGTGACGACAGATCGTCATTGAAATCACCGGTTGAACAGAGTTGTTCGGCTACCACCGCACCGACGGCCGAGGTAGTTGAGCCAAAGCTGCGAAATCTGCAACCAACGAGGAACCACGGGTAGATGTCCAACGAACAAGGCAACAGGAATGATTCCAAGCGGCCCGGAGTCTTCGGTAGACGTCAGGCCCTGATGGCGGGCGCGGGTCTGGCCGCAACCCCGTTCCTGGCCGGGCTGGCTGCGTACGCTGCAGCCGATTCACACGAGCCCGGAGTCCGAGCCGTTCGCGCGTACGGCGCCCGGAGCGCCACCGGGCCGATCGAGGCCCTCGAGATCACGCGCCGAGCTGTCGCGCCGCACGACGTGCGCCTCGACGTGATGTACAGCGGCATCTGCCATTCCGACATCCACACGGTGCGTGCGGACTTCGGTGCGCCCTCCTATCCCATTGTCCCCGGGCACGAGATCATCGGCCGAGTCACCGAAGTGGGTAACGCGGTCACATCGTTGCGGGTCGGTGACATCGCCGGCGTCGGCTGCATGGTCGATTCCTGCGGCACGTGTGTGAACTGCCTCGCCGATCGTGAGCAGAACTGCGTCAACGGCACGACGTTTACCTACAACGCACCCGATCTGGTTTCTGGTGGTTACACCTTCGGGGGGTACTCCCAAACCCTGGTGGTGACAGAAAAGTTCGCCATCCGCATTCCGCCGGGTGTGGACCTCGCCGGTGCTACCCCACTCCTGTGCGCGGGAATCACGACGTTCTCGCCAATGCAGCATTGGCAGTTGGCAGCGCGCCAGAAGGTAGGGATCATCGGTGTCGGCGGTCTGGGGCATGTGGCGTCGAAGTTGGCAGCTGCCCGCGGTGCGGACGTCACCTTGTTCACCACCACCCCACGGAAGCTCGGCGACGCGCAACGACTCGGTGCCCGTGAGGCGGTGCTGTCCACCGATGCGGCAGCCATGTCGGGGTTGAACAACCAGTTCGATCTGTTGATCTCGACGGTCCCGCAGGCCTACCCGATGCAGCCGTTCATGGACCTGATCAAGTTGGATCGCACACTGGTCAACGTCGGAGCCCTGAACAACCTGGCTGATACGCAGCTCAGCGGTATGGCGATGGTCATGGGGCGGAAGAGCTTGGCAGGATCGATGATCGGCGGCATCGCCGAGACTCAGCAGATGATCGACTACTGCGCGCAGCGCGGCATCACCGCCGACGTCGAACTGATTCGTCCCGACCAGATCAACGCGGCCTATCAGCGCATCCTCGACAAGGACATTCGATACCGGTTCGTCATTGACTTCACCTGACGCGGATCCTTGTCCTGACCGCTTCGTCAGTGGGGGGGTCAACGCGCGGTGTAGCCGCCATCGACGGGGAGGGCAACGCCGACGACGAAGCTGGCGCCGGGGCTGCACAGCCAAAGAACGGCTGCTGCCATTTCGTCCGCGGTGCCGAGACGGCCGATGGGTTGGTCGGCGTCGGCTTGGTCGCGGTCGAGGTCTCCCGACTCGATCATCTGGGTGACCATCGGGGTTTCGATGGTGCCGGGGCAGATGGCGTTGATGCGGATGCCGCGGGGGGCGTATTCGAGTGCAGCACTTCGAGTTAGCCCGATGACGCCGTGTTTGGAGGCGTGGTAGGCGGCCCGCCCGGGTAGTCCGACCAGCCCCCCGAGTGAGGAACAGTTGACGATGGCGCCGGAGCCTTGGGTCCGCATCTGGGCGAGTTCGTGTTTCATGCAGGCCTAGATGCCGCGCAGGTTGATGCCGTTGACGCGGTCGAAGAGCTCGGCGGTCTCGTCGGCGGCGTCGGTCATCGGTGATTGGATGCCGGCGTTGTTGTAGGCCAGATCGAGGCTGCCGAACGTGTCGACGGTGGTGGTGACGGCGTGGGCCACCTGGTCCTCGTCGGATACGTCGCACCGCACTGCGAGCACGCGGTGCCCGGAGTCGCGCAGCTGGCTCGCGGCGGCCTGCAGCTGGTCGCCGTCGATGTCGGCCAGCGTGACGGCCGCGCCGGCCTCGGCGAAGGCTCGCGCGGTCGCCAATCCCATGCCGGATCCAGCGCCAGTGACGAAGGCGACGCGGTCGGCGAAGTCATAGGTGGGGTTCACTAGTAGATCCCTTCGATGGTTGAGGTGTTTCGGCCCTTCGAGTTAGAGACCCACCATGGACATTCCGGCCGGGTTGTATCGGTCACCTTGGACGCCCACCCGTGCCGCGAGTGCATTGAGTTCGGCCGTTTCGTCGGCGGATAGTGTGACGGTGGTGGCTGCGACGTTCTCGTCGATGCGTTCACGGCGTCGGGTGCCCGGGATGGGTGCGATCCACGGTTGTTGGGCAAGTAACCATGCCAGCGCTATTTGTCCGGGAGTGCTGCTTTTGGCCGCGGCGAGCCCGCGAACGAGGCCCAGCAGAGCAGCGTTCGCATCGATGTTGCCGGCGGCAAACCGTGGGATCGTGGCCCGGATGTCCCCCGAGGCGAAATCCGTTTCCTTCGTGACGGTTCCGGTGAGGAAGCCCTTGCCCAGCGGGCTGAACGGCACGAAGCCGATGCCGAGTTCTGCGCATGTGGGCAGCACGTCGGGTTCGGGATCACGCGTCCACAGCGAGTACTCGCTCTGCACCGCGGTGACGGGATGTACGGCATGCGCGCGGCGGATCGTCGCGGCCCCGGCCTCGGAGAGTCCGAAATGTCGCACCTTGCCGGACTGGACGAGTTCACCGACCGTGCCAGCGACGTCCTCGATCGGTACCGTCGGGTCGACCCGATGTTGGTAGAACAGATCGATGGCGTCGGTGCGGAGCCGCTTGAGTGAGGCGTCGGCGACTCGCCTGATCTGCTCGGGACGCGAATCGGTTCCCACGATCTTGCCGTCGGCGATGTTCCAGCCGAACTTCGTGGCGATCACCACCTGATCGCGTACCGGCGCCAGGGCCTCACCGACGAGTTCCTCGTTGACATATGGGCCGTAGACCTCGGCGGTGTCGAAGAACGTCACCCCGGCCTTCTCGACTGCGTAGCGCAGGACGGCGATCATGTCGTCACGGTCGCCGGGATTGGGGCCATAGCCCTGTGACATCCCCATGGCGCCAAGGCCGACCGCCGAGACTTCGAGTCCTTGGCCCAGTGTGCGCATATGCATGAGTGTTCCTTGGATGTTGTGGTCTTGATGTCGAACGCTTCGTGGGTGACGTCAGGGTGTAACGAGCACCTTGAGGCTCTTGCGAAACGCCATGTCCCGATACCCCGCGGGGACGCCGTCGAGGTCGGTGGTGGCGTCGAATACCTTGCCCGGGTCGACGGTGCCGTCGAGGATGTCGGGCATCAGCTCCTCGATATAGGCCCGAGCCGGTGCCGGTCCACCGGCGAGTCGGATATTGAGGCCGAAGAGGCTGGCGAACCCGACGGGCGCTTCCTCATACTGCGGAACGCCGACGCGACTGATCACCCCGCCTGCGCGCACGATGCCGACGGCCTGTTCGTAGGCGGGCATGTGCCCGACGGCTTCCAAGACGACGTGCACGCCATCGCCTGCAGTCAGCTCGCGGACTGCGGCAATGCCCTCGTCACCGCGGGCGGAGACGACGTCGGTGGCGCCGTACTCGCGGCCGAGATTCGTGCGCTGGTCGTGGCGGCCCATCAAGATGATCTGCTCAGCACCCAGGCGCTTGGCCGACAGCACCGCCATGAGACCGACTGCGCCGTCGCCGATCACCGCGACGCGGGTCCGCTCCGTGACCCCACCCATCACGGCGGCGTGATACCCGGTGCCGAAGACGTCGGACAGCGTCAACAGCGATGGCATCAACGCCGAATCCTCGGTGACCGGCAGCTTGACCAGCGTACCGTCAGCTAGCGGGACACGGATGGCCTCAGCCTGCGCGCCCTCGTCGGTGATGTCGTCCCAGAAGGTGGCCGCCGGGTCGGCGCACGCGGTGTGTAGACGCTCGCGGCAGAACCGACAAGTGTTGTCTGACAGCGAGAACGGGGACACGACGAGGTCGCCCTTCTTGACGGTCGCCACCTCGGCGCCCACGGCCTCGACCACGCCGACGAACTCGTGGCCCATACGGGCGGGACTGCCTGCGGCACGCATCGATGAGTAGGGGTGCAGGTCGCTTCCGCAGATGCAGGATGCGGTGATGCGGACCAGTGCATCCGTAGGCTGTTTGATCGTCGAGTCTGCAACGTCTTCGACGCGGACGTCGCCGGCGCCGTACATCAATGTTGCGCGCATGAGTGTGGGATTCCCTTCGTCGCGTCGGTTGCCGATTCGTCGATCGCCATTCACCCTCCGTCACGACCCGCGGTAGTGCCAGTGCCTGGTCGTACACGTACCGCCAGGGCACCCCTTGACCGGCCGCGGCCAATCGGAGTTCTCGTGCGTCGTCGTCGAGTCCTTAAGGCCGACCGCCACCCAGTCGGGGGGGCGACTGAGTGGCGGACGGGGTCTATTGGGCAGCTGATTGCCGGGGTCTATTGCTGGGTGCTGAGACTGTTGTGGAAGAACGTGCTCAGGGTGTCGAAGGGGATCAGGTCGGTGCGGTCGTAGAGGTCGACGTGGCCGGCCCCGGGAACGACGACTAACTGCTTGGGTTCGGCGGCGAGTTCGTAGGCCTGCTCGCTGAACTCGCGGGAGTGCGCCTGATCGCCGGTGACGAACAGCATGGGTCGCGGTGAGATCGTTTCGATGTCTTCGAACGGGTAGAAGTTCATGAACCGCGTGTTGCTGCTCAGGGTGGGTTGGGTGCTGGTGTGGGGGCTGTTGCCCCGGGCGGTGCGGTAGAAGTCGTAGAACTCGCGGTCGATCGGGGTCGACTGATCGGTCAGCTCGAACGGCGTGCCGCCGACGTATTGGGTCTTGCCACCGGTGAATTCGACGTCGCGCTGTGCCGCGGCCGCCGCGAGGGCCTGCTGTCGCATCTCCGGGGTCATCGCCCCGCGCAATCCATTGCGGTTGACACCACCCATGTCGTACATGCTGACTGTAGCCACGGCTTTGATCCGCGGGTCGATCTTGGCGGCGCTGATGACGAAACTGCCGCTGCCGCAGACGCCGAGCGCCCCGATGCGTTCGGTGTCGACGAATGACTGGGTGCGCAGGTAGTCGACGGCGGCGCTGAAGTCTTCGGTGTATACATCGGGCGCCACCAGGTTGCGCGGTTGGCCTTCACTTTCGCCCCAGTACGACAGGTCCAGCGACATCGTGACGAAACCCTGCTCGGCGAGCTTGGTGGCGTAGAGGTTGGCGCTCTGCTCCTTGACCGCACCCATGGGGTGACCGACGACCATTGCAGCGCTCTTGACATTGCGATCCAAGTCGTTGGGCACGAACAGGTTCCCAGTCACCTTCATCTGGTACTGATTCTTGAACGTCACCTTCTGCACGGTGACTCGATCGCTGGTGTAGAAGTTGTCCGCTCCCCGGGACGTGTCCCCGGGCGCCAGATTCACCGTCGATGCGGTCGGCGCAGGCGAAGCGGTGCCGCGTTCTGAGGTCGTGCATCCTGCGGTCACGAGGATGCCCAGTGCCAGCGCGCTGGTGGCCATCGTGGTCAGGCGGCGACGCGTACGGTTCCCCACCGTGGTCGTGGTCTCGAAGGCGCAAGCGTGATCCAGATTCATGCCGTCAGCATGCGGTCACCGGGTTCCCGGTGTCATGAGTGCGGATTCCCGAACCGGTCGGGAATTCCTCCCAGATCGATTGACCCGCGGTCCGCGACAAGTCGGGTGCCTGCACCCGTGACGACAGGAACTGCTGCACGACATCATCTTTCATGTCGCGTCCAATCGCACTCCCCAATGTAGAAAGCAGGGAACAACCATGAAGAACCTGTTCGCCACCACGCTCGTTACCGGCGCTCTCGCAGCGGCTGCCTTGGGGTCAGCCAACCTCGCGGTGGCCGCCGTGCCCACCGGTCCCTCGAACGTCACCTCGACGATCAGCGGACTGGAGGTCAAGGGCTTTGACGTCATCGTCAACCGCGTGGGAGCCGCTCCGCTGTCGGCGTGTTCGATCGGCGCGGTGCGACCCGGCCACGAGATCACCCGCACCGACAGCGGAGTCCCCGGGGACACCCTCACCACCACCGTCGTCTCCAGGACCGTGTACGTCGACCTCGCGTGCTGACGCGGTGACGTCCGGCCTGGATTCACGACTGGTGAGGGGTGTACCGGGGGTACACCCCTCACCAGTGACTGTCTCAACGAGCCAAGCCCCGGTTCACTGGGGAGATCTGGCCGGCCGCGATCGCCACCGGTACACGTATGGCCGACCTTCTGATCACCATCGAGAAACTGTTGTACTACAACCAGTTTCACACCCTGAGGAGATATCGTGAAGATGTACAAGACACTTGGAGTTCTCGCGGCGGCCGTCTCGATGAGCCTGAACGAAGCGGGCCCCGCCGGCGCTGACGACTCAATCGCCGGCCAGACCATGGAGATCTCACCGAACGATGCCCGCCCAGCGGGGGGTGGACCCGCGGAGACCTTCACCGGCGCCGTCACGGTGAAACCGCTCTTCGATCCCAACGGAGTCCGCACGTTCGGGTCGGCCGAGGTGTCGTTCACCCCGTGCGCGCGGACGGCGTGGCACACCCACCCCGCAGGGCAGACCCTCGTCGTCCTGTCGGGATCAGGCTGGATTCAGCAGTGGGACGGCATGAAGCAGTCGATCAACCCGGGTGACGTGATCTGGACGCCGCCGGGCGTCAAGCACTGGCACGGCGCCACCGAGGACGCCGCCATGACGCACATCGCGATTCAAGGAACCCTTGACGGCAAGGCCGTTGACTGGATGGAACACGTCACCGACGCCGAATACAAGAGCTAGGGACCACCGGTGGCCGCCGGCGATCCAGTGTGCCAAGTCTTGCCTTCAACCCGGAGAACCCATGACTGATCGACTGACCCTCAACAATGGCGTCCGCATCCCCGCGGTCGG
The DNA here is from genome assembly GCF_040614235.1 of Mycobacterium sp. NPDC006124. Lineage (NCBI taxonomy): Bacteria > Bacillati > Actinomycetota > Actinomycetes > Mycobacteriales > Mycobacteriaceae > Mycobacterium > Mycobacterium sp. NPDC006124. The sequence goes on from NZ_JBEXUA010000001.1 coordinate 8,077, forward strand.
CTTCGGCGTGTTTCAGAGCGAACCGGAGGAGACCGCCGTCGCCGTCGAAACCGCCCTGAAGGCCGGCTACCGACACATAGACACCGCCGCCGGGTACGGCAACGAACGCGAGGTCGGCGAAGGGATCCGCCGCTCGGAAGTCGACCGGAACGACGTCGTCATCGAGACGAAGGTGTGGGTCAGCGACTACGGCTACGACCAGACCCAACACGCGTTCGACAAGAGCGCGACCAAGCTCGGGGTTGCACAAATCGACCTGCTGATCCTGCATCAGCCCATGCCGCAGCACTTCCAGCGCACTATCCAGGCCTACCGCGCACTCGAACGGCTCCTTGCTGACGGACGAGTGCGGGCCATCGGGGTCAGCAACTTCATGCCTCACCACCTCGCGGCCCTGCGCGAGCAGACCGAGATCGTTCCCGCAGTGAATCAGATCGAACTGCACCCCTACTTCACTCAGCCCGCCGCACAGCAGGCGAACGCCGAACTCGGCATCCTCACCCAGGCGTGGTCGCCGATCGGCGGCATCACCTTCTACCCGGGCTGGGGAGGCGAGAACCGGAAGAGCGTTCTCGACGATGAGACGATCCGCGCCATCTCCGACAGTCACGGGAGGACACCGGCGCAGGTCATGCTGCGGTGGCACCTCCAGCAGGGCCGGTCGGTCATCCCCAAGTCGACGAACGCGGAGCGCATGGCTCAGAACATCGACGTCTTCGACTTCATTCTCGGCGCCGATGAGCTCGTCGCCATCGACTCGCTCGATCGAGGCGTGCGCGGTGGGCCCGACCCCGACGAGGTCGACCCCTCGTCCTGGGACATGGTCATCCCGGAACCCTGACACTGTGTCTGAGCTGAAGATGAAGCGGCGCAGCCGCTTGCGCACCAGGAACATGCTCGCGCAACGAAGTCGAGATTCGCTGCGGTACAGATCATTCCGTAACCCATACCGATATCGATGTCTCGCCCGGCAGCTGAGACGCGGAGTTCGACGCCGTCAATGGCTGGGAACGGTCTCATTCAGCAACCGTGCGTATGGTCAGCAGCCTCTCCCGGTCCGCTCATCGAACGCCCAACCGACCGGCTTCGCGCTCGGCGGCAACGTTGAGTACGCGGTTGCGAGAACCGGCGAGTTTGGCGCGTAAGTGTTCCCCGACGGTGACGGGTTCGTAGAGCGCCGGTCGGTCGTCGCTGACGCAGGTCGGCAGCGGAGCGACCACCGCGTCGATGTTCCGTCGTGAAAGTAGGCCGCCGAGCGGCGAGGCACGAGTTCGCCGTCCACGCGAGGTGCGGCGACTCGGTGCATCGTGGAGATCCACTGGTCATTGGTCCACCGAGCCAACGCGTCACCGAGGTTGACGAGCAGGGCGTCAGGTGCGTGCTGCACGGGGTGGCACGCGCCGTCCCCGCCGAGGATCTGCAAGCTCGGCAAGGGATCTGCCCATAGGACGGTGACGATCCCGTGGTGGGTGTGTGCGCCCATTCCCACCTGATCGGGCTCCAGGACTACGTCGGCTGGGAATCCTGATGTCTGCAGGGCGGTATCGAGTTGCGCTGCGAGCGCGGCTCGTTCGGTCGCTGAGCCGTGGTTCCAGTGAGACAGGTCGACGAGGGGCATTTATCAATGCGCGAACTTGTGCGGCGCTCAGGCGTGAGTCAACCGTTCCTCAGTCAGATCGAGCGAGGGGCGAGTGCGCCATCGATGGTCACGACCTTCCGTCTCGCTGAGGCTCTTGAGGTCCTGCCCGGTGCACTTCTTCCTGCTTCACCTACCTCTCAGGTGACTGTGGTTCGCGCCGACGAGGGGCGCGCCATCCCGGTGGCCAATCGTCCCGATGCGGCCGCGGGCCGCGCCCTGCTGATACAGCCGGGCAATCCGCTCGAGATCATCGAGTATCGCGTCGCACCAGGCCAGTACCTCGAAGAGTAGTTCGAGTTGGCCGGGGATCTGGCCGTCTATCTAGTGAGCGGGGCGCTCGACGTCGAGATTGAGGGGAGCCCGGTCGTACGGCTGCACCCCGGCGACCTGCTGGCGCACCCGGCGGCCACCCGCCATCGCTGGCCATTGGTGAATGATCAACCGGCACATGCGCTTCAGGCGATCGCCCATCCATCTGAGGAGGCGCGGCGACGCCCCGCTCGTACGATGTGATGGACTGTGGGGATTCTGTTCGTACCTCGCTGGCCCGTGAATAGTCGCATCACCGATTGACGCGAACGGACCATGCTGGGCAGTCCGCCGCCCCGCAGCATTTTCAAGTAGCTTCGCCGCTTGCGGCGGCGGCGACCTGGCTACTCCGACCGCGTCGAGACGGGAAGGCAGAGCGGCGCGCAGCGAGGGTGACGCAGAAGGCGACGAGTGCAAGCGCGATCATGACGATCGGCAGGCCGAGACCGTCGACCTGGGTGATCAAGACCGCGCCGACGACACCGCCGCCGAAGATGGCGGTGTTGAAAGCCACTCCGACAAGCGAATTCGCGACATCGGCATTCTCGCCGGTCGACTCGGCCATCGCTGTCTGAAGTTGGGTGGCCGCCCCACCGAAGGCTATGCCCCAGAGCACGATCGCGGCTACGACGGCGCCCAGCGATTGGTGCGCCACCGCGAAGATGACACCCGCCACGATGAAGGACGCGATGCTGGTCAGCACCAACGAACGAAGGGCGCGGTCGATCAGCAGACCGGTGACCCAGACGCCGGCAATGGCGGCAACACCGAAGGTGACCAGAGCAGCCTGAGTCGAGAATCCAACGTTGGCGAACGCCAGGTAGGAAGCAATGTAGGTGTAGAAGGTGTTGTGCGCCAGCATCCACGCGACGATCACTGCCAGGATCGGTGCGACACCCGGTAGGGCGAACACCTTGATGACGGGCACGCGTGACGTGGCGCGCTGGCCCGGTGCGTCCGGTACGAAGAGCACGGCCAGGACGACCGTGGCGAGGGCGACGAGCGACAGCGTCGCGAACGAGTATCGCCAACCCATCGTCGACCCGATCCACGATCCCAGCGGCGTACCGAATGCCAGCCCTGCCGGGACGCCGATCGACGCGATGGACAAGGCGCGTCCGGCGTGCTCGGGCGGGCTGATCCGCCGGGCGTAACCGGCAAGGATTCCCCACAGCAGTCCCGAGCACGCCCCGGCGAACAGTCGCACGCCCAGCGACAGCGTGATCTCCGGGGATACCGCGGTGACCACGTTGGCGAACAGGATGCCGAGCATGCCAAATACGGCGAGAGGCTTGCGCCGCCATCCGCGAGTCGCGGTGGTCGCCGGAATGGCCGCGATGACAGTGCCCAAGGCGTATGCGCTGACGAGTTGACCCGCAGTGGCTTCGGAGACGTCCATCCCCGCGGCGATCTGCGGAAGCAAACCCGCCGGCATGGTTTCCGAAGCGATGAGGACGAACCCCATCAACGCCATGATCAGGAGAGCAGCCAACGGCAGGCCGCCGTCGACCTGCTTGGGAGCGGTTGTGGTCGGTGCAGTCGAGTAGCTCATGAGGCCTCATCGTCTGAATTGCGAAGAACGCGCGGGGCGGACGGCGCCGTTGCCGTCACGATCGATTCGCCGTGTTCGATGGTTTTGACAGCTTTCATTCAAGCCGTCGGGCAGATCGGGTGGGAGTTCCCCTGGTGACACGTAACGGCAGAGCACCCCTGGGTCCTGACCTGTTTGAAACAGAGGGATTGACTAGTGGTCGGTGGCCCTAGGGGACGAGCTCGACGGTCGCGTCGAAGTCGCCGGACTTGGCTGCGATGGCGCGCATGTCTCCGTCGAAATGACCGACCCGCATGATCCCGGTCCAGTAACCGACGTCGCCGTAGTAGAGCACCAGGTTGCCGTCGGGCGCCCAGTAGCCCAGATCACCGATCTGAGGATCGTCGCCCGCGGGCATTCCGTCCACCGACAGTTTCCGAGGCAGTTTTGCACCCTTTTCGACCCCGTGCAGATCGCTGAACGTCAGCGTCATCGGTAGCTGCGACGCGAAGTCTCGGGCGGTGGCGTTGTCGAACAGGCGTCCGATCAGGGTCGTGTCGCCGACTACGACGCGGAACTGCGCTGCAACGTTAGGGGACGTACTCATCGGTGCGGCAGGAATCCTTGCTGGATTGGTATCAGGGGCCGCGGCGGTAGGGGCGCCAAGGCGTTCAACTTGCACGCTACACGCAGCCAAAAGCATTGCACTGCATACTACTTGGACGATAGGCGCGGTCCGCAGAAGAATCAATCGGCACCCCGAACGCCAAGCCGTCACGCTCATGTCAGCCTCCGGGACTCGTCGATGACGGCTACGTCGGGCAGCTGCTCGGCGGTCCACGAGGCCAGTAGCTCCAGTGCATGCGCGGTCGGCGACGCGGGTTCGGCGACGTAGAGCGTCAGCGTCAGCCCCGGATCGGAGATCATGTCTACGCTCTCGTAGAACAATTCGAGGTCGCCAACCACGTCGTGGTGGAAAGACTTCGCCCCCGCGCCGTGGGTGCGCACGTCATGCGCGCCCCATCGGCGGCGGAAATCATCACTGCAAGTGCTCAATTCACCCACGAGATCTTGGAGCAGGTCGTCGTGAGGGTCGCGGCCGGCCTCGGTGCGCAGGATGGCGACGCAGATGTTGGCGGCCTCTTCCCAGTTTGGATAGAACCGGTGGGAATCCTCGTGCAGGAATGTGAAGCGCGCGAAGTTCGGCGGCCGGGTAGGGTCGCTGTCGTACAACGATGAATGCATGCCTCGTCCCAAGTGGTTCACGGCCAGCAGATCCATCCGGCCGTTGCGGACGATCGCCGGGGCAGTGAACTTGTCCAGCGCCCACTGCAAACTGGGCCGCGGGGTCCAGCGCTTGGCTGGGCGCCGCCGTGGCCGCATGCCTTCGCTTGTGCCATTGGCGGCGTGCGCAAGGTGAAACAGGTGAGCCCGTTCGGCGTCGTCGAGCTGCAGCGCGCGGGCGACGGCATCGAGAATCGAGGCCGAAACGCCGGCTAAGCTGCCGCGTTCGAGCTTGCTGTAGTACTCGATGCTGACGCCGGCGAGGGAGGCGACCTCTCCGCGGCGCAGCCCCGGTACCCGGCGATTCCCGAACTCCGGTAAGTCCGCCTGCTGCGGAGTGAGCTTGGCTCGCCGCGACATCAAGAATTCGCGGACTTCGGCGCGATTGTCCATGTGATTTACGGTACGAGAGCTTCGTGCGACATGGAATGCACTCTCGGTACACCCCTCCTCATGGACTCACTTCCTGGGTGTGACCTGCTTCCCGTGTGCACAGTGATCTGGATTTGCTCGAATTCGTTCTTCATCACTGTGACGAAACGCGCAGACTGCGCGTGGCGGTCAATCGTGTCCTTGGCAGAGTGCACATCAAAGTGAGAATCCGCGCTGTGGACATCGTGCGAGAATGTCCCGGTTGGCGCAGGTCAGCAGGCCGCATGTGGACACGAAACTTGAGAAGCCACAGTGGTGCTCTGCTGTGGCTTCTCAAGTTTGATGTCCATTTCTCACGTGGAAATGTCCACCTGATGTCCAATTGGACTTGAGAGTGAGAGTCGGTGGTCTGGCGACGGGATCCGAGGCACCGCCATCAGTTGACCGGGTCGAACTTCCAACACCCCTGCGCGACAAAAACTTGCGGCGCTATCACTGCTTGCTTAGATCACAGACTCTCCGTGGCTCCGGGGGAGGTCGCGGAGTAGTGCAGTTCGATGGCGGTCAACTGCGTCCCCGCCGGTATGTCGAATCGGATGCCCAGTTTGGTGGTGGTGGCGGGCGGGATCTCCAATACCGCCGTCTCGTGGTCCATGCGTAACGCGGCCATCCCGCGCGGCGCATACCGGTGGCCGGCCGCGTCGATCAACTTCTGGTCGACGAGGACGAAGAGATGAGACTCGTTGCCGGTGTTGGTGCTTAGTCTTCGATCTAGGCGCCGCGAAGCTGGGCTGCGCCCTCGTCCTCACGAAGCGGTCGCGAAAACCTTTGCGTCAGAACCGCTCGCGTGATCTGGAAACCAGGGCGACGCGTCTGCACGACCCAGCCCGTCCACGTAATCGTCCCGCAGCGGGGCTCGACTAGGAGTGACCCAAACTCGGCCGGTAGTCAGCAACCTCGGCCTCGGCAGCAAGCAACGCGCCCAATTCGCCCTCTTGTTGGGCAACGAAGACACCGACCACCTGGCGGCAGACCTCCGGCACGCTCACCCCACGCATGTCAGCGATGCGCTTCAACCCGACCAGCATCGCAGTAGACACGTGAAACTGCACGGCGAACTGACCGCACGACCCATCCTCGGGCAGCGGCCCCGGACCTACCACCGCAGGGTCGGGCACGCCGAATTCGTCCACCACAGCACCGCGCGCCCTCTCGACGACCCCACCATTGGCGCCGCCAGCAGTGCGGTCGGCGGACTCCCGGAACTCCTCGTGGCTGAACAAACCCATTCCGCCAACGCTAGACCTCACAGAACCCCGAAGCCGCCGAGAGTGCGGCGCCGCTTGCAGGTGATGGCCGAAAGCGCCGGGGCCTGCTGCTTAACTCTCTAGCCAATGCGGCCGAGAACCACTCCGCTGGGCGATCGTCACGGCCTGGGCTGGCTGCCCTCGACCTCGTTGATGCCGAGGCCGTCGACGAAACGAGGTCCGGTCCGGGACAGCTCGTCACGGTAACTATCGGCCCAGTAGCCGAAGGGGTGATGGGCCAGGTACTCGTTGCGGAATCGGTCGTCCTCGGAGACCTCGGTGACGCAGAACGCGGGGATCGTCAGATCTACGACCGGAGTGTTGCGCTCGACCTCTGCCAGTAAGAGAGGTGCGTTCCGGCCGAGGAACCGATCGACGATCCAGCCGTCCTCGCCGAGCCACGCAGAGTAGCGAATCTTCGTGATGACATGTTCTGCGTGCGAAATGATCTGGCCGGCGACGATCGGGTCGAGTTCGCGTTCGGCTTCGTAGCGGGTGCCTCCGGCGGCCGGACCCTTGGCGGTCATGGTTCCGATTGCGTCAGCAGCAGCCAGGTCCCTGGCATTGACGAGACCGCGTGAAGAAACATCGAAGTCAACGGGGGCGGGGCCCTGCAGTCGCACGCGCACCGCGTATCCCTCGGCGGCGAACAGGTAGGCCTGCACGATCACTTCGGGCCGCGGATCGAGGGCAGTGACGTCGGGCATCTCGCGAACGTAGAACTTGCGCTCGAACTCGAAATCGCCGGAATCAGACTCAGACATCTCCTGACGTTAGCGCCTTGGAACCCCGATGAATCGCAGGCAGTGCCGTGGCCACAGACGAATGGTCTTGCGCGGCAACGAGTGGGCCGGCGATGCCGACGATCGCGAAACCTTCACGGTGCGCGGAGGCCTTGGTCGAGATCGACACAGCCGCTTCTCGGGTCAGGTCAGGGGCGGCGCACCGATGAACTCCACACCGGCAGTGATCGCGGGTCGGTGGCGAAGGATCCGATAGTGAGCCAATCGCCCGAGACCCTTCGTCGTCAGGAGTCGCGCGCCCGGCCACGTCGCCGCCAGTCGCTGGCTGGCCGCATACGGCGCATCGGGGTCATCGGGGTCGTGAATGACGAGCAGCGGCGGGTACCCGGCGAGGCGACCGACGTGTTCCATGTTGGTCTCGTGCAGCGGCATTCCGATCCGCTTCTCCAGGCGGCGTTGCAGCCCGGCTCGAATACGGCGGCCGAAATCGTGCCGCGCCGCGAACAATTCGAGGTACAGGGGGAAGTCGCCCATCGGCGAGAGCAGAACCAATCGTCCGACTGAGGCGCCTTCGGCCGCCGCGCACACCGTGGCATTTCCGCCCAGCGAGTGGGCCACCACCGCATGGGCCGACCCGTGTGCCTCGATCACGGCTTTGATCGCCGCAGCGCACTCGACCGATGTGGTCCGTCCGGGCGCGAACTCGCCGTGGTCGGATTCGTTGTGGCTGGGCAGGTCGAATGCGATGACGCGGTACCCGGCTGCGACCAGTGGCCTGATGAACATCGCCAGATGCGGACGTCGACCGCCCCAGCCGTGGACCAGATAGACCGGCGGTCCCTCGCCCCATCCCTCGCCGACGACCCGGTGCCCGTCCCAATATGCCTCGAGCGGCTTGCCCGGCGGCACACCCGGCGGCAGCCGCAGAGCGGATTCCATGACGGGCGGTGTGCACCACAAGTCGACCGCCCACCGAGAGCCGATTGCGGGTGCGAACCGTTCGAGAACACGGAAACGCCTGCGGACGTCATCGGCTACCGGGGGAAGAATGCCGGAGCCGACGACATCGAGTGGGGGTATCGCCCCTACCGGGGCCGACTCCAAGGCTCGGTCAGACTTGGGTTCTGTCATGGCCGACGATCTGTTGAAGTGGCACGCGGCGACCCTAGCAGCGTGCCGCGGTGTCTCCTGATCACCGGCAAATTGCAGTGACTCCCGCCGCTGAGCCCACACAGACCGCACCGCACGACCTCCCCGCACTAGGCGATGCAGGCGCCTCCAACGATGGCGGAGCACGAATGCGCTGGTCTGAGCCTCTCTGCCGGGTGACGCGTCCGCCCACCGGCGCTACTGCACAGTCACCTCCCAGCGGCCGGAGGATGTGCGTCCGAAAAGGGGGCCCGGGTCGTCACAGAGGACCTCAGATGTCGATGAGCTGACTGAGGCCGGCACGTCCGGTGACGCCAGCTTTGTTGCTGGCGCGGTAGATGTGGCTCTCCACGGTTCGTATCGACAGGGATTGGATGTCGGCGATTTGGCGGTTGGTCAGCCCTTGGGCGACCAGGACGACGATTTCGCGTTCGCGGTTGGTGAACGGTGCGGCGAATCCGGCGGTGACGATGGCAGGGCTGGTGGCGTGACCGCACAGCGCGGCCAAGCGCCTCGCTCGCCCGGCCGCGGTGGTGGCGCTGGCTGCACGACCGGCCCGTCGGTGCGAGGTCGCCGATTGGGCTGCGGCGTCGGCGGCGGCCAGCCGATCACCCGTCGACTCCCACAGCTCCGACACCGCCTCCAGACCCGCGGCGTCATCGCTGCTCAACGCCTCGGCGTAGCGGGCGGCCACCGTAGCGCGCACGGTCCCGACCCGCTGGGCGAGCTCGGACAATCGTTCGGCGGCGTCGGTGTCGTCGAGCTGGACTGCCGTCTGCAGACACCACACTTCCCGTGCCCACTGCTGGTGATCACGGGCGAAGTCGGCCGCGGTCAGCGCCAGGGCACGGGCATCGCCGAATCGCGATCGGGCTGCGGCGATCCAGGCCTCGGCGATGAGGTCGGCAGAGTCGTAGTAGTGATACGCCGGTGGTCGACACTCGCGGGCAGTGGCCAATGCCCGCTCCGCGAGATCCACGTCGCCGACCCGAGCGAGCGCCTGCGCGCGCATCAACTCAAATCTGGGAAAACTGTTGGCGGCGTGGAAACCTCGTCCGCTCCAGCAGCTCGCATCGGGGTGGGCGGGCAGATGGTCCAAGGTCGCTCGAAGATCACCGGCGGCCAGATGTGCCATTCCCAGGATCTGCTGGGCGATGTGGCGCATCGTGGTCTCACGGCCGTACGGGCTGCGGGCGAACTGTTGCGCGATCGCTACGGCCTCGGAGATGTGTCCCGACGCTGCAAGTGCGCTGACGTGGACCTCGGTGATCGGGCCGCGCAGGTGCGCACCCTCGAAGGTCGATTCCAACGCTCGCGCGGACACCGCGACGACGTCGGCCACGTGTTCTGGCTTGCCCAGCTCGCCGTAGGCCATGCAGGCGGGGATGCAGGCCATCACCGTCCCGTAAGGATCGAGCTCCTGGTCGTCGACCTGCTCCAAGGTCTGCAGCACCTCCAGGGTGCGCCCGGCCAGCGCCAGCTGGTTGGCCCGAAACACCAGAATCTGCGCACGCCGCTCGCCTGTCTCGGTCATCAGGGCGCGCTCGACGATCTGCCACGCCTGCTGCGGGTTGCGTTTGGCCCACAGCTCGTTGGAGGCGCGCAGCACCACTTCGTTGCGGAATCCGGGGCCGACCTCACCTGAACGCGGCGCCTGGGTGAGGACGTCGTCTGCCGATTCGCCGTCACCCATCATGAACAGAGTCCAGGCCCGCAACACGTGGGCTCGTGGCCCCACACCGGCCTCGGCTGCCGCGGCGAACAACCTCTCGGCCAGATCGAAGTCGAGCAGGGAGTTCGCCGCGCCGCCCGCCGCCGTCAAAAGCTCGGGCTGCAGGGCCAGATCCGACTCCAGCCACAGCAATCCCCGTTTGACCACGACCGCAGCGCTGCCGCCTTCGCCCATTGCCGTGGCCACCCGCCCGCGCAGCCGTGCCAGGCGCACCGAACCGCATCGCGAGCGGCGGATCTCCGCGAACAGGGGATGTCCAAGGTAGACCTGCTCATCGGCGATCCGGATCAACCCTCGTTGCTCGGCTTCCTCGACGGCGTCCTGCTCGGCCAGCAGCGACAACCAGCGCCGGTCGAGGGGCTCGGCGGCGGCGATCGTGTCGATCACGTCCAGCACCGGCCCTCGCAGCGCACCGACTTCGTGCTCGACGAGGTCTGCCAGCGACCCGCTCACCACGACGTCCCCGCTCCACTGCAGCATCCCGTCGGTCACGGCCAACCGTTCGGCGTCGGTCTCCTGCTCGGCCAGTCGTCGCACGAACAGCATGTTTCCGCCGGTCAATTTCCAGAATCGGTCACTGCAGCCGTGGTCGGGCGGCGCCCCGAATGCTGCCGCCAGGGCCGCGTCCATTTGCTCGCGTGACAGCGTCATGACCTCACGCCATACGACGTGTCCGGTCTTGCCCAGCTCGTTCAGGGCGGCCGGCGTCGGTTCCCCGGTGCGTAGTGTCATCACCAGCCGGGCGGCCCCGGAGTCCACCAGGTGCCGAACCACGAGGACCGACAAGTCGTCGAGCAGATGCGCGTCGTCGACGACGAGCAACAGCCGGCCCGCGTCACTGCCCGCGACCACCGCCTCACCCACCCGACGCACCAACGCCGCCTCGCCACCTCCGACGTCGTCGGTCCACTGGGCGCACGCACCCAACGGCACGTGCTGACTGGTGGCGGTCGCGCTGATTCTCCGAACGGTCCACCCCTGCGCGGCAGCATGCTCGGCCGCCTCCCACGCCACCCGGGACTTGCCGACCCCCGCCGCTCCGGTCAGCGCGACACCCATTTGCCCGGACGCCTCGAGCACCGCCATGACCTCGTCGAGCAGGTCGTCACGCCCCGCCAGGGGCCACGTCCGCGACATCACCGAAGATTAGCTGGAAGTGGCAATTGATGAGACGTCGTCGGGCCCGCCGTCATGATTCCCGCCACCTGCACTACCCCGTCGTGGCCCTATCGCACCTGTTGCGGGGTGTCGGATTGGACCACGAGCCCCGAATAGCGGCAGGCGGCACTACAGCAGCAGGACCTTGAGCAGGGTGCGGGTGGTGTCGAGGGCGGCGGTGATGAGGGCGTGGGTTCCGTCGGGGCTGAACGCAACGCTCGGCGGTGCGTAACCCCCGGGGACGGTGTAGGTGGTGCCGAGTTGGGTGCCGGTGCTGGGGTCGATCACGGTCACGCTGGCGGCGGTGGTGAGGACCACGCGGGTGGCGGTGGGGTTCAGGACCACCGTGGCTGCGGTGGCTCTGACGGTGATGGTGGAGCCGGTCTGGACGCCGGTGACGGTGTCGACGACGCTGACGTTGAGCTGGTTGAGTGGGCCTTGGCTGGTGGTACTGGTTTGGGTGGCGATAACGACGTGGGTGCCGTCGGCGCTGTAGAGCGGTGAGCCGAGAAGCGAGCCGTCCAAGGTCACGGTGCGGCCGGCTTGGGTGCCTGTACTGGTGTCGATCACGGTGAGCAGGGTCTGGAAGTTCTGGTTGGGCCCAGCTGGGACCTTGGTGATGACCACTGCGTGGGTGCCGTCGGCGGCGAGTGCCACCGAATTCACCGTGGTGGCGGTCGTTCCGCCCAAGCTGATCGGGCGCTGGATCGGGGTGCCGGTGCTGGTGGTGACGTCGACCGCGGTCAAACCCGTGCTGGTCTTCAGGATGATCAGCGCCGCGGTTCCGTCGGCACTGAACACCGGTGACCCCACCACCGCACCAACCAAGGACTGCTGGCGGGACTGGGCGCCGGTGCCGAGATCGATTGTGTTGAGCAGGGTGCGGGTGGTGTCGTTTTGGGGGGTGGTGGTGATGAGGGCGTGGGTTCCGTCGGGGCTGTAGGCGACGGTTGGCGGTGAGTTGTCCTTGTTGACGGTGAAGGTGGTGCCGAGTTGGGTGCCGGTGCTGGGGTCGATCACGGTGACGCTCGCGGCGGTGGTGACGACCACGCGGGTGGCGGTGGGGTTCAGTACCACCGTGGGTCCGGTGCCCCTGCTGGCGAATGGTGTGGCGATGGTGGAGCCGGTCTGGACGCCGGTCACGGTGTCGACGACGCTGACGTTGAGGTGGTTGAGGGGGCCTTGGCTGGTGGTACCGGCTTGGGTGGTGATCACGACGTGGGTGCCGTCGGCGCTGTAGAGCGGTGATCCCAGGATCGACCCGTCCAGTGTCACGGTGTGGCCGGCTTGGGTGCCGGTGCTGGTGTCGATCACGTTGAGCAGGGTTTGGAAGTTCTGGTTGGGCCCAGCCGGGGTTTGGGTGATGAGCACTGCGTGGGTGCCGTCGGCGTTGAGTGCCGCCGAGTGCACCGTGGTGGTGGTCGTCCCGCCCAGTTGGATCGGGCGTTGGATCGGGATGCCGGTGCTGGTGTTGACGTCGACTGCGGTCAGACCGGTGCCGGTCTTCAGGATGATCAGCGCCGCGGTTCCGTCACCGCTGAACACCGGCGACCCCACCACCGCACCAACCAAGGACTGCTGGCGGGGCTGGGCGCCGGTGCCGAGATCGATCGTGTTGAGCAGGCTGCTGGTGGTGTTGTTTGGGGGGGTGGTGGTGATGAGGGCGTGGGTTCCGTCGGGGCTGAGGGCGACGGTTGGCGGTGAGTAGCCCTTGTTGACGGTGTAGGTGGTGCCCAGTTGGGTGCCGGTGCTGGGGTCGATCACGGTCACGCTGGTGGCGGTGGTGACGACGACGCGGGTGGCGGTGGGGTTCAGTACCACCGTGACTGCGGGGGGTCCGGTGACTGCGCTGGCTTTGAAGGTGAGGGTGCTGCCGGTTTGCACACCGGCGACGGTGTCGACCGAACTGACGTTGACTGCGGTGTTTTGGCTGCCGCCGGCTTGGGTGGTGATCACCACGTGGGTGCCGTCGGCGCTGTAGAGCGGTGATCCGAGAAGCGAACCGCCTAGTGTCACCGTGTGTCCGGCCTGGGTGCCGGTGCTGGTGTCGATCACGTTGAGCAGGGTTTGGAAGGTCTGGTTGGGCCCCGCCGGGGTTTGGGTGATCACCACGACGTGGGTGCCGTCGGCGTTGAGTGCCGCCGAGTGCACCGTGGTGGTGGTCGTCCCGCCCAGTTGGATCGGGCGTTGGATCGGGGTGCCGGTGCTGGTGTTGACGTCGACCGCGCTCAAACCCGTGCCGGTCTTCAGGATGATCAGCGCTGCAGACCCATCGGCACTGAACACCGGTGACCCCACCACCACCCCACTCAGAGTCCCCTGGCCGACGACCGTTCCCGCCGAAACCGGGGCGACCGGCACGGTGATGGTCTCGCTGCTGGAGTTCACGCCGTTGGACGCGGTGACGGTGAAGGTGTCCGTCGGGGCAGTGGAGGCGGCCAGGCGTTGGCGCAGTGTGGGGGTGTAGGTGTACGTGCCGGTGTCGTCGATCGTGACGGTGGCGCCGCCGGTGCTGGCGCCCGACGTGCTGTAGCGCAGGGTGCCCCCGGCGGGGTCGGTGAACGTGGCCGTACCGGTGATCGCGCCCGTGGAGCTGGGTTGCCCCGCAGTAGGGGTACCGGGTTGGGGAGTGCCCGGATCGACCGTGACCGTGATGGTTTCGCTAGCTGAACGCACGCCGTTGGAGGCCGTGACGGTGAACGTGTCGCTGCCGCGGGAGCCCGCGATTTCGGCGGCCTGCTGCTGGGCGCGGGTGGGGGTGTAGGTGTACGTGCCGGCGTCGTCGATGGTGACGGTGGCGCCGCCGGTGCTGGTGCCGGAAGTGCTGTAGTGCAATGTGCGCCCGGCGGGATCGGTGAAGGTGGCGGTGCCGACGATCACGCCGGTGGAACTGGGTTGCCCTGCAGTGGGGGTCCCGGGTTGGGGAGTACCGACTTGGGGACTGCCCGCCACGACGGTGACCGTCGCGGTCGCGGTGGAGCCGCCGTTCAGTGTGTAGGTGAAGCTGTCAGTGCCGTAGTAGTTGGCCGCCGGGGTGTAGCTGGCGGTCGTGTCGGTCACGGTGACCGCACCGTGGGTCGATTGGGTGACCGCGGTGATGACCTTCGGTCCGCCGTCGACGTCGGTGTCATTGGCCAACACAGCGATCACGGTGGGCCCGCTGTTCTCGGCGACGGTGACCGAGTCGTCGACCGCTACCGGTGTCTGATCGACCGGCCCGCTGTGGTTGCCCAGGCTTCGACCGCCGCCGCCGCCGCCGCCGGTGCCGATGAACTGATCTCCCTGGCCACCGGCGCCACCCGCAGCGCCGACACCGCCACCACCGCCACTACCGGCGTTGATACCTGTGCCGCCATTACCGCCGGCACCGCCGACGCCGCCACCACCGCCGCCACCGCCGTAATAGCCAGAGCCAACTTCGTAGCCGTTGACGCCGGGGCTACCGGGGCTGCCGGCTCCGCCACCGCTGCCACCTTCGACCTTCGGGACATCCCTGGCGCCGTGGGCTGCCGCCCCGTCGCCGCCGACGGCTGCGGAGCCGCCGTATCCGTCGCTCTCGATCGCAGCGCCGCCGCCGCCACCTCCCGGACCGCCCACGCCTCCACGGCTTTTTTGGTTATCGCCACCGTCGCCGCCGCGGTCGGCTGCGCCTCCAGCGCCTCCTGTGACGACAGAGATTGTCTGGCCGAAGTAGGCGTAGCCGGCGCTGCCGCCGGTGCCGCCATGACCGCCGATGACGCCGTCACCGCCGGCTCCGCCGCCGCCTGCTCCGCCGCCGATGTACCCCCCGTCCGGATCCTGGATCAGGTCGTTGCCGCCGGTCCCACCGTCGCCGCCGTTGCCCAGGCTGCCACCGTCGCCGCCGTTACCGCCGGTGCCCGCGGCCTCGTACGTCAAGGTGTCGGACCCGGTCCCGCCGTTGCCGCCGCTGCCGGCCAACCCGGTGGCCGCGGCACCGTCGACCCCATCGCTGCTGCCGCGAGCACCGCCCCCGCCGGGGGTGGTCCCGGGCGAGCCGGCGCTGCCGCCGGCGCCGACGAGGCCGGGGTTGCCACCGTCACCGCCGTTGCCACCATTGGGGTGCGCGACACCTCCGCTCGCGCCGGAGCCGCCGTCGGCGGGCAGCCCGGCCGCGCCACCGTCGGCGCCGTCGCCGCCGTCACCGTTGGTCCCGAGCCCACCACCCGCGGTGGTGCCGGCGCTGCCACCTGCGCCGCCGCGCCCACCGCGACCGCCGTTCCCGCCGTCACCGCCGTTCCCGCCGTCGGCTCCGGTCTCGGCGGCGGCGGGGTCGCTGGCGGCGTCATAGCCTGCCGCACCCGCGGCGCCGTCCCCGCCCGCGGCGCCGTTGCCTCCGTTGCCACCGGAGCCGTTGTGCCCGGTCGTTCCGAGCGTGGACCCGGCGCCGCCGCGGCCGGCGTTGCCGCCGCGGCCACCGTCACCGCCGTCACCGCCGGCCTGCCCGTTGCCACCCTTGGTGCCGGCCGTAAGCGCAGGCGTGCCACCGTCTCCGGCGGCGCCGTCGCCGCCATTACCGCCGTCGCCACCATCGCCCCCGGCGCCACCGGCCCCTTGGATCGCACCGGCGCCGTCGGCGCCGCGAGAACCGCCGCGGCCGCCGCGACCTGCGACGCCGCCGAGTCCGGCCGCCCCGGCCGCGCCACCATTTCCGCCCGCACCACCGTTTCCGCCGGCGATGCCAGCGCCGCCGCTCATCCCGGCCATGGTGGCGTCGGCTCCGTTCGATCCGTTGGCGCCGTCCGCGCCGTCGGTACCGGCACCGCCGTTGGCGGCGTTGCCGCCGCGGCCGCCGGAACCGTTGATCCCGGCCGTGCCGGCGGTACCGAACAAACCTGCACTGCCACCGGCGCCGGCGTCACCGCCTGCTCCGCCGGCACCGCCGGACCCGCCCGCCATGCCGGCGCCGCCGTTGGCTCCGGGCGCGGCAGCCGCCAACCCCTGCGCGCCGGCCACCCCGTTGCCGCCCGAACCACCGTTCGCGCCGGACCCTCCGTTGCCGCCGGAACCGAATAGCAGACCGCCGGATCCGCCGGATCCGCCTCGGCCGCCGGCGGACCCGATGGTCCCGGATTGACCTGCGCTCACACCGTTCGCGCCGTTCCCTCCGGCCACCCCGGCGCCGCCGGTGCCGCCGGTGCCGATGAGCAGGCCGCCGTTGCCGCCGCGGCCTCCGGCCCCGGCGTTGATGCCCGCCACACCGGCACCGCCGTTGCCGCCGTTGCCGAGGAGCCCGGCCGCTCCGCCATCACCACCCGCGAAACCACTGCCCCCCAGCCCGAGGAGCAGGCCGCCGTTGCCGCCGCGGCAGGCCGTCCCGCTGGTGCAGGTGGCAGCGGTATAGCTGAATCCGGCGCCCAACAACAGTCCGGCGTTGGGGTGAGTGGCGGTGCCATTGCTGATGAACAACGCCAGTACCTCGGAGACGAACGTCCCCAGATCTGGTGGGACGGGAGTCAGTGCGGTGGGGACCACCACGGCCGTCACGGGAGCTGCGACTCTGGCCGCGCCAGGGCTCGTGAGGGTGGGGGTGGTCTGCGCCTCGGCGGTGACTGCCAGGGCCTGCGGCACCACGCGATGCGGTGCCGCCGATTCGGTCGCAGTCGATGGGGTGATCGCCGCCGAATCGGTTCCGGATTCGGCGGGCGTGGTGCCGGCGTCATCTTTCACGGACGGGCGCGATGCGGTGCGCGCCGTACCCGAGGCAAGGTCGTGTGAGGTGTGCCCGCCGGTGTGACCAGTTGCGCCTTGGCCCGACGTCGTCGAGGTCGAGGACGCCGCGGGGGAGTCGTCCGGGGAGGTGGCGTCGGCTGGCGTGGAAGGCCCCCCGGTCTCCGTCGAGGAGGTGGTCTTGCCCGCGGTGCCCAGGGAGTCGGTCGCCGAGGCCGCGGAGGACGATGCCGTCGTCGAGGACGTGGAAGGCTTCGGGCCCGCGGAGGACGACGTGGTGTCCCGGGTGCCGGCCGAACTCCCCGATGCACCCGATGCGCCCGTGCTGGCGGGGTGGGAGGTCGAGGAGTCTCCGGTGTCGGCGTGGGCCGCCCCGGCCCCGGTCAGCATTGCCGCACCTACGCCAACGCTGAGGGCTCCGGCGGTCAACCAAGCCGACACCGGCAATACGCGACTCGCCCCACTTCCGACGGTGAGTGTGGTGTTGCGCCGAGCGCCGTTGCGATGCCGACCCGCCATTGGGAACTCCCCTTCGGATTCACGTGTTCGTCGAGCAGCCCCTCGGGACAGGCCGTCCCGCACACCCCTGGACGCGCGAGTCCACCCGGTCCCGTCGACGACGGAAGCGGGTAATCGAGAACTCGGAGCGCGCCCTGAGCGTGGCCGCGGTTTGCTACACGACGACGCCGACGCGAAATGTAACCCGCCCACCACCACCGGCGAGCCCAAGAAGTGACGCGCACGAAGAATGCAGTAGTGCCGCGTCCAAAGTGCAGTAGTCCGCCCGACAACGACCCGTCGATCGCAACGGCCACCGTCGCCGCGCAGCTCCGCACCGCCCCCGCCGCACCGCTGCACCCCGCACGTCGTAGGTGCGCACGTGCATACTCCCAGCTCTATCCGTTTTGAGCCGACGACGGCATCGCAGGTGTCGCCTTACAGGCACTACTGCACCGCAATCTCACAGGAATCGAAAAGGGGGTCACCCGTCCCAAATCGCGTCCTCGCAGGACTGCCTGCACAGTCGTCACCCTCCAGGCCATGCCGGGACCAGGTGTCGATCCCCTCGAGGCCGATCGGTGCGGCCGGCTCCGTTGCTGCGGCGGAAGACATTGTTTCACTGATGCGCGGACGGCCGTCTTTGGCGTCAGTTGGCATTCGAAGTTGACCGGGCCCAGGCTCCACGACGTCGGTGTCGACGACATCTGCGGAGTGCGAGGGGATTACGCGTTCCCACTGCACGACGCCGTCGCCGCGCATCCAGACATCGACTGGATCGGCTGCTGCAACGAACTCAACGCCACAACAGCCCACCGCCACAGGCGACTGGCTGAGTCCACAGAAGCAGCAGATCGCCGAACTGGCGAAGCACGGCATGACCAATCAGGAGATCGCCGGCCGCTCGTTCATCAGTGCCCATACCGTGGAAGGGCACCGGCCCGCGAGTCTGCCTCAGCAAACGCAGGCGGCATCCTCGACCGCTGGCGAGCGTCGGGCAACGCGCCGGCTCACCGCACGATGAGGCGGGCCATCAACCTCTCGGCCACGTTGAGGATCGGTTTGCGCAGCGTCACGATCTCCTCGGCTCGATCCTCCACGAGGGCGTGGGTGACCACCGTCGAGATCGCGCCGACCAGCATCGTGCAGGCGAAGCGGTCGGCCTTGCTGCGGGCCTTGAATATTCCTGCGACCCCGTCGACGAACCGCTGCTGCATTTCCAGGCGACGACTCACGGCCTCGGGCCCGGCTTCGTAGGAGTGCACGAGGTACACCATCGACGTGGCGGGGTTGGCGGCGAGCGCGGACAGATAGCGCTGCAACAGTTCGTCGAAGCGTTGCATCGGGGTCCCCGCCAACGGGGCGCGCAAGATCCCGTTGATCATGGCCTGTTGTGTGTGCGCGTAACCAGCCAGGAAACAATCACGCTTGTCGTCGAAGAATTGGTAGAACGTGGGCCGACTCACGCGTGCGCGAGTGACGATGTCACTGACCGTGGTGTTGGCGTAGCCGTTGGCGGCCATCACCTCGGCCATCGCGGCGAAGATGCGGCGCCGTTGATCGGCGGCGACCTCCTCCGGGGTCAGACCATGCCTGCCGGCGGAGAGAGTTTGCATTGGCGGGAGCTCCAGCTCTCCGCTGCGTACTCGGGTCCTTGCCATCGCAACCACTCCTACCTTCGTGGCCGCCGGTGATGGGGTAACTGTACGCCGCACCTAGCTCGTCCGTGGCGACGATTGAGCCTGCCCTCACTGCGGATGGTCGCCATCGCGCGGCACACCTCAGGCGACGGCGTCGACCCATCACAGCAGGGACTGCCCAGGCGGTCCAGGTGGTCCTCAATGGCGAGAATGAGTCACGACCAACCTCCCCGAGCAGTAGAGCCAACACACGTCCGGTCACGACGGCCTCGCAGACGGCAGAGCCTAGGTGCAGACCTCGATGCATTACCTATGGCGCAGCCATTTCCACAGGCCATTCGAGCCATGAGGTTATTCCGCCTCACGGAACCAGATCGGTCGCAACCCCATCCCGACACTGAGATCCTGCTAACAACTGCGTGCGTTGAGCGGAGCCGACGGGAACACGTCCAATAGGCCCACATCCCACAACGCTGCATCGCAAGGGCCCATCGAGCAGTCTGCGGTGCACACCACGGAAGGTTTCACACATGGCGGACAACACCAGCGGACCCATCGCCGCTCTTCGAGCGTTGGTTGACGGCAGCGTCGGCCTGGCGAAGCAGGTCATCGGCATCCTGATCAACAACGACCGTCTGCAGGAGCAGGGCAAGGCTCAAGTAGACAAGGCCGAGGCTGAGAAGGACGTCGCGAAGAAGGAAGCCGAGGCCGAGAAGGCGCGCGCGGAAGTCAAGACCCAAGAAGCCCGTCAGAAGGCAGCTGAGAAGGCTTAGGTCCGTTCGACAGGTGCACGGCCGGTCATCGGAGACTGGCCGTGCACCTGTATGGCGTCAGCTTCCAGATCGCTGCACGGGCTCACCGTGAGCGCCGACCCTGAAGTCAACGACTCAGTGGTCGAACTGAACTGCGTGGCAGTCGATTCGGTGTCGGTTGGTTCAACGCGAGCCTGGCGAAGCTCGTGTTCGCGACCATCTCTTTTAGGCCCGATTCTGCGCGGCCTCTGACAAGACGTCCACACCGCGGATTTTGCTTACGAGAACGGTGAACGAGTGATGGCCGCCGATCACGCGGACAAGCGGCGAGCCAGCGTCGTCCGGCCGTCGATTGACTCCGGAATTCAGCGATCACAGCGAGGTAGTCTCGGCTCGTTCATCATCAGAGGAGACCTTCAGAGGAGACACGATGTACCGACCCACGGTCCGCGCCGCGACCGGCACCTGGCTCGCGGGGACTGCCGTCGCGCTCGTCGTGCAGGGCGTCTTCCCGGAGCAGTTCGCGGACACCACGGAATGGGGCCGCAACGAGGGGTGGCAGCGGGAGATCGCGATCTGGAACCTTGGCACTCTGGTCGCGGGCGGGGCGCTCGTCGCCGGCACCGGTGATCCCGTGCGAGCGCAGTTGCGAGGGCTCGCCGTCCTTTCTGCTCTCTTCGGAACCAATCACGCCGTCGCAGCTTCCAGAGCGGGTAAGCCCGGCAACATCGCGTGGGCAATCATCAACGCCGCGGGCTTGGTGTCGGCCGTCGCAGCGCTCACCCGCCGACCGCAGTCCTGACGGCGATCAAATCCGGCACATTGACCAGATTGGCTGGAAGCTAGACGCTCTACCGCGCCGGAGTTCCGGCGGTCAGCCGCGGTAGGAGGCCGTAGGCGTTGTCGTGCATCACTCGCGCTCGCATGTCTGGCCGATCTTCGAAGTAGACGTCCACGTTGTGCGTGAACCAACGGATGGTCTTCGGGTTGGCGGCAGGGAAGTCGGTGCCGAACAGAATGTGTTCCGGCTCGACGAAACTCTCGAGCGCCTCCAGGTTGGTCTCGAACCCTGACAGGGCGGTCTCGTAGTAGAAGGAGCGGAAGTCGGCGATGATTTCGTCCGCGCTCAGGTTGCAATCGAGATGGAACGCGCCCAACGCGGCGACGCGAGCCGCGAGAACTGGCGTACTACCGCCAGAGTGGGAGAGGATGATTCGCACGTTCGGAAACTGTCGCTTGCGCCCACTGGTCACCAAATCAGCTGCGCCCTTGTAGGTTTCGTTCGGGGTTTCGCTGACCGGGGTGGGCAAGTACTTGCTCGGGGCGCGATTTCTACCGGGTGTCTGCTCACCGTGCAGGAACACCAGCGCGCGTCGACGGTCGAGTTCGGCCCACAGCGGTTCGAAGATCGGGTCGCCCAGGGATCGGGCCTCTTCGCCGACGCCGTACACGTTGGTCAGGGTGATTCCGTCCGCCCCCAACACATCCAAGGCGTAGGTCAGCTCTTCGAGTGCGGCATCTAGATCCGTCGGGGTGGGAAGATGCGCAAAGAGACCGAACCTTCCTGGGTAGTCGTCGACGGCCTGGCGGGTCAGCGTGTTCAACTCGCGGGCGACGTGACGACGCGTGTTCTCCGGGAGCCGGGATTCGATGTCGTTGGGAATGGACAGGATCGCAGTGTCGATCTGCAGCTCGTCCATGACGTCCACGCTGACCTGAGGGGTCCAATCTCCCCGGTCCTCGCGGAATCTCCAGCCGGCCGTAGAGCCGAACAGTCCGGAGGTGAGCATGGTGGTCGGCATGAAGTGGTGGTGAAAGTCGACACGTCCGGGGATCGGGGTGCTGTCATCGGTCATGGCAATACTCAACTCGCAATAGTTGATATTTGTCAATAATCATCTTCTGTTACGTTTTTGCCATGGTCGACATCGACGCTCCCGAGCTGCAGCTTCTCGATGCGCTCTACCGACTCAACAAATTGGTGGTGGCGGACGCCCGCGTTCACATCGCAGCGACCGCGCATCTGGAACTGGTGGACTTTCTGGTGCTGCGCACGGTGAAACTGGGCGTCGACACTCCAGGCGCTCTCGTCAGCGATCTCGGTCTCAATCCATCGATTGTCAGTAGGGCACTGTCCAAGCTCGTCGACTCGGGGCTGGTGACTCGCCAGATCGATCTGGTGGACTCGCGCCGATCTCGAATCACGTTGACCGACGACGGTATTCAGACCACTAATGACGTCGGCGCGCGTATTCGGCCTGGTCTGGCTCAGCGACTCCGCTTGCTGCCCCCTGGCCAGGTTCGAATCCTGTTGGAGAGCCTCGAAATCCTCTGTGGAGGCACGGACGACTAGACCGGTCGGCGCACCCTACGTGGGCGGCGCAGCCCTTAGCGCGAGACGTCGAACTATTGTTTCGACGACGACGTCGCGCGCGGTCGATTCAGAACCACGTGGATCACAGGCGCGGGGTACTTCAGACAGGGACACCTCAGTCGAGGGCGTGCCTATTACGTCGCGGGAAGCACGGCCCATCTGTTGTCGTGGAGGGCTTCTCGCAGGCTCGGTGCGGTCATCGGCCGAGCGAAGTAGTGACCTTGGGCGACGTCGCACCCGTCGTCTGCAAGCTGGATGGCGGTGGCGCGGTCCTCGACGCCTTCGGCGACGCAGACGATGCCGAGAGTGTGCGCGAGGTCGATGACCGATCGGACGATGGCTGCGGCGCGTTCGCTGCGCACGATCGGGGCGATGAACTGTCGGTCGAGCTTGAGTTCGTCGACGTGCAAGTCACGTAGGTAACTCATGGTCGAATATCCGCTGCCGAAATCGTCGATGGCGATTCCCAGCCCGATGGCACGCAACCGCTGGATCACCGTGCTCGCCCGGGAGACGTTGCCCAATAGCAGATGTTCGGTGATCTCCACCGATAGAGCGTGCGCAGGGAGACTAGCGCGGTCCAGCGCGGCACCGATTCGCTCGGGGAACGAGAGGTCACCGAGGGAGGGCGCAAACAAGTTGATGGCTACCGGGATCGCACAGTCCACCGGGTCGTACCACGAGGTGGCGTCACTGACGGCGCGGTCGATGACGAGATCGGTGACAGCACCCATTAGACCGTTGCGCCGCACCAACGGTAAGAACTGATTGGGTGTCAACAAGCCATGCTCGGGGTGCGGCCATCGAATGAGTGCCTCGACGCCCACGATCGCTGCCGACGAAAGACTGATCTTGGGTTGGTACACCAGGGAGAGTGCGTCGTCGTCGATGGCGCGGCGCAGCTGACCTAGTAAGGCGATGCCAGCCAACGGAGTGTCGCGACGTCGACTCTCCTTGCCGAGCGCCGTGCGTAATTCGGCGACTTCGACGTGGCGCATGTCGTTGGTGAAGCACTGAACACCGCCAACGCCGGCGCGTTTGGCGGTGTACATGGCCAGGTCGGCGCGATGGAACAGCTCATCCGCGGAGATCGGCTGATCGTCGCCGGCAGACGAGGTGGCGATTGCCAGACCGACGCTCGGGTGGATGTACACCTCCTCCCCACCGAGGAAGAAGGGCTTGTCGAAGGCTTCCACGACGCGTTGGGCGATGTCTCGAGGACACGGATCGCCCTCCACCAGCACCGCGAATTCGTCACCGCCCAGCCGCGCCAAGGTGTTCTCCGCGGGCACGACGCTGCGCAGCCGTTCGGCGACCAGCTTGAGCAGCGCGTCGCCCTGGGGGTGGCCGAGGTTGTCGTTGACGAGCTTGAAGTCGTCGAGGTCCAGCGACAGGATCGCAAGCGAACTGCGGTCCCGTTCCCACAGTTGCATCGCGTGGCCGAGCCGGTCGGTGAACAACAACCTGTTGGCCAAACCGGTCAACGGGTCCCGCAGAGCTTGCTCGGCGATCGTGGCGGTGAGTCGGCGATTGTCCAAGAGCACCATGAATTGGCGAATGAGGGTGACGACGATCATCAGGAACCCAGCAACCAGCATCGGATGATCAGTGTGTCCCGACCACAAGAACACCACGCCGACGACTGTGGCGACCGCGGTCGGCACGTACGGCAGCCAGAAGGGGAACTTGGACGTTCGACCTGGATGACCCGGTGTCTGCAGGGCCGGTGCGGACGTGGCAGCCAACGCAGCTGCGCCTATCAACACGATGCCCGTCGACCATCCGATGACTAGGCCGTTGCCGATCCGCCCGCCGTGAATGCTGAAGAACGCGCCCAGCGTGTCGCTGATGGCAATCACGGTCAGCCCTGCGGTGAACAGGCCCGTCGCAAGACGGTGGGCTGCTGGCAGGGTTGCGGTGATGATGATTGCCATCGTCAGCAGGATGACGTCCGCGACCGGGTACAGCAGCGCCGTAAGTAGCTGGATTCCACCTGGTCCACTGGTGAAGGGCAGTGTCCGAAGAGCCGCCACCCAGGACACGACGAAGACCGATGACGCCACGATCAGACCGTCCAGGAGTGGGCGGATGCCACTCACCAGGCGCGGACCGGAAGTGTTCACGATCCACGACACGCACACCGCGACCGGTAACAGCAGAAACGCAGCGTCGGCGATCGAGGGAAACGGAGGATTCGCGCCCTGCACGATTCGGTAGTACGCCCAGACCAGATCGCCGAAGACCCAGCACGCTACGCCGGCCGCCGTCATCGACCAGGCCAGTCGTCGACGGCCGTTGAAGGAGCGGGCGGCGCTCATCGTGCAACTGAACGCAAACGCGCTGAAGAACAGCGCACCACAGTCTCTTGCCGCGGCAGTGGCCTCGGGTCCGCCCCACTCGCCCCGGAGCCAGCAAGCAAACAGAACGAGGGCAACGACTGCACCTGTCAGAACTTTGCCAGATCTTGATACAAGTATCCGGCAAGCAGTCATTGGCCATATCTTCGATTCATCGAAGCGTGATGTCAAACCATCGCCGCCCGGGGTCGTCGCCGCTTCCTTGCCAGGATTCAGCAACGCTGACCCACCGAGCGTCGTGGCCGGAGGCACGTGGTCAGTGCGACGCCGGACACGATGGGCGGACGTGGTCGCTCCCTGTGGCCACGCTGGTCCAGCCTCCGCGCTAGTTTGGCGTGATGAGCCTCTACGTTCTGGTTCCAGGTGCCGGGGGTAGCGCGTGGTACTGGCACCGCCTGGTCCCTTTGCTCACCCAGCACGGACACACCGCGGTGGCGGTCGAACTTCCGGCAAGCGACGATCACGCATATGTCAGCGACTACGTCGACGCTGCAGTCGACCAAGCCCTTCGCGCGCAAGCCAGGTCCAACCAGTCGGTGATCGTGCTCGGGCAGTCGATGGGGGGCTTCGTCGCTCCCAGCGTCGCCCTCGAACTTGGCGCCCGCGAGTTGGTCCTTCTCAATGCCATGATTCCCCGCCCCGGTGAACGCGTCGGTGAGTGGTTCTCCAACACCGGTCAGCCCGCTGCAGCCCAAGGCCTCGCGCGCGAGGAGGGGCGCCCGCCACATGACGGCGTCGATCCCGTCGACGACATGTTCAACGACGTCCCGCAGCACGTGGTCGACGAAGCATTCCGCGCCGGCGAACCACTCCAGTCCCAGACCCCCTTCGCCGACTCGTGGCCCCCGGACGCCTGGCCCGACATCGCCACCCGAGTACTGGCCGCTCGGTCTGATCGCATGTTTCCCTTCGAGTTTCAGCAACGCGTCGCTGCAGACCGATTGAACCTCGAGGTACACCCCGTGCCCGGGGGGCACCTGGCCGCTCTGGGCCGACCCGACGAGCTGCTGGCCGCCCTCCTCGCCACCTCGAGCTGACCCACGGATCTGATCGACCAGAGATCCCCTAGAAGAGAATGGGCGGCATCGGTAACTTTGGCGGCGAGTGACGTGTGGAGGTCTTTCCGTGGCGCGATCCGAGTTCGTCGACGAGTTGGATCGCGAGCTCATCGAAGCGCTCCACATCGACGGTCGGGCGTCCTTCAGCACGATCGCCAAGGTGCTCGGCGTATCTGACCAAACGGTCGCCAGGCGCTACGCGTCATTGCGTTCGCGAAACGTCATCCGCGTCGTGGGTCGAACCAACCCGCACAGCATCGGTGAGACGTCGTGGTTCGTGCGGGTTCGGTGCAGCCCGAACGTCGCCATCGCGGTCGGCGAGGCGCTGGCCCGTCGCCCCGAAACCTCCTGGGTGAAGCTGACATCCGGGGGCACGGAGATCGTCGCAGTGGTCCGTGGCCCCGCCCACGGCGACAGCCCGTCGCTGCTCTTGGAGCAACTTCCGCGGACTCGCGACGTCCTCGACGTCACGGCGAACTGCATGCTGCACATGTTCTTCGGAGGTACCGACGGCGTCATTCATTCGCTATCCGAGGACCAGGTCGCCCAGTTGCGGCCAGTCGAAACCGGTCATCCCGACCAGATCCACCTCGACGACCTCGACACCCGCATACTCCATCTGCTCCGAGACGACGGGAGAGTCGAACTCGCCGACCTGTCTGCAGCATCCGGGATCGCGGCGACCACGCTGCGCCGGCGCCTCGCCGAGCTGCGGCGCGCCGGCGTGCTGTACTTCGACGTCGACCTCGACTACCGCCGACTCGGCTTCGAGAGTCAGACGATCCTATGGCTGACGATCAGCCCGAAGGCGTTGGTGCAGGCGGGCCGTGACCTCGCCAGCCACGCTGAAGTCGCCTTCGCAGCTGCGACGACCGGCACTACCAACGTCTACGCCAACGTCGTCTGCCGCGACGCGCGTGCACTCTTCGAGTACCTCACTACCGAGGTGGCAGCACTTCCCTCACTACAAGCCGTGGAGACGGCCCCGGTGATCCGGACCCTCAAGCGGCTGTGAGTGCCGTCCTATGTCAGGGCGGGACCATGACGGTCCGATTCGCTCGGACCTGAGGTGTAGCTCGCGGCGTGTGGAGTTGACGGGGTTTGTCGGTCTCGGTGACCGTCGCGGGCGACGAGGGTGGCGTATTCGCGGTGACGGTGACCACCTCGAACTTCTGGTGAGCGTCGATGTGAACCGTCGGTGCCGGTGAGTCGACCCACGTCGACACCGTGACAGCGGCAACGACGGCGAGCCCGCCCACGGCTGCCGAAATACGCCGCAGCGCAATCGATCGGGCTGGCGTGTAAGTGATCGTCATGGACGCTCACACCCTGCCGTGCAGCCGTCGACGTTCCACGACGAACGCGACCAGGTTGAGCGCCAACGCCGCGCCGGACACCACCGGTTGCGGGCCACACAGACGTGGGGGCGCTCCCGACGGCGCCTCGGAGGAGTCGTCCTCGACGAAGGCATTGCCGCTCGTACCAAGGGGTTTGCGTCGGTAGTCGAACAGCGCGGTACCGGGATACAACGTGGCGGACAGCTGCGTGATCCAGTAGCCCGAGGCACCGATCGCGGCTGCGGTCAACGCTCGCGCATCCCACGGTCCGCGTCCCCACAATGCCCACAGTGCTGGCGCTCCCAGAAACACACCCATGCTCATCGACTGGGCGTTGTGAAACTTGGCGTGCGGCGTCCATTCGGGATTGTGGATGTGGGTGTCGTTCCAGTCGAATAGGTAACTGCCCACCGCCGACCAGGTCGAGGTCAGGGTCAACAGGGTCTTGCCAACGCTGATGTGGGTCACGCGCATGATGGTCGGCGCGAGGGGTGACGGTGACCAGCCAATAGCCCGTGAATGGCGTTTTCCGACGTCTGCGTCCCCATCCGTGGCGTCTTGGCCACACCGCCCCATTCCGGAGGGGCCGGTGACGTTCACCGACCTCTCCGCGTTGCCGTTCGTCGACTTTCCGCCGGGGTGGCCCAACCGGGTGCATGCCGACGAGCTCTTCGCGCAGGCTGGCGTCGGGCGCGATGTCGGCATCGAGGTGGCAGACACCGTGGCCGCCCTCGATCTGGTTCGTGGTGGCCTCGGCGTAGCCTTCCTACCGCGCCGATCGTCGAGGGACGCATCGCTGACCCGGGTCCTCGTGCTCGCTCGACCGAGTACGCCGCAGCGGCCCGCGGTCGAAGCGGTCCATCAGGCGCTGCTCGCGTCGAGCGACTATCCGTAGGGCTGCGGTGGACGCGACGGGACGTGGTTGCGCCTGTGGCCAAGCGACGGATCTCGACTCGGTCAAGAGTCGTGGTCCCATGAGTGAGCCACGGATTTGAAGTGCTGAATCGCGAGCTCGAGGTCGGAGATCGCGACGCGTTCGTCGATGGCGTGCATGGCGGTCGGGTGCCCGGGGCCCCACACCACGATCGGGACACCAGGTAGTGCCTGCGCGATGTAGCAACCGTCGGTGAAATAGGTCACCGCCTCATCGGACACAGCGGCGGGAAGTGTCTCCAGCCATGGGGTTTCGGCCGGTGTCCAAACCGCCGGTAAGTCGATCAGGGTATGAAGCTCGTCGATCTCCGGCTGCGAGCCCCACCAGTGCAACAGCTGCTCTTGGTCTCCGACGGTCCGGTGATCGATTACGGCACTGGCAGCAGCCGGGACGACGTTCGGAACCGCTCCGCCGTTCAGCTGTCCGAGGTTCCACGTCGAATGACGCAAATGCGGATGGAAGACCGTCGGCAGCTCTGTCCGTGCGCGCTGGAGTACGTCGAGCAGCTTGTGAATGGCGTTGACGCCGAGGTGCGGTGTGCTGCCGTGAGCGGCCACGCCGCGAGTCATGATCTGCAACCAGAATGCACCGCGGTGGCCGAGGTGGACTGCGTTGGATGTGGCTTCCGGAATGATCACCGCACCGAATCGGTGCTCGGATAGTGCGGGGACGGCGCGTTCGGCCCCAAGTGAACCTACTTCCTCGTCGCTGGTGAGCAACAACGCAAGCGGCGTGTCGTCGCTGGTGTCCGCCAGGGTCGCCAGGGCGGCAACGAGGCCGGCCTTCATGTCTACTGAACCCCTACCGAGGATGTGGCCGTCCGCGACGTCGCCCGCAAGGGGGTCGAATTGCCAGTCGGAGGACACGCCGATTGGGACGGTGTCGACGTGGCACGCGAACAGCAGTCGACTGGCCTGTGGGTGAGCGTCATTGGTCAGCAATACCCATGGATGTGCGCCGTCGAGGTCGCCGTGAACGTGGAGCGCGGGACGAGTGCGCCGGACTTCTGAAATGCAGATGTCCATCACTCGTCGCTGCGCCGCGGCGACCCTTGAAGTGGTGTCGATCGAGACCAGATCGATCAACAGGCCCTGATGATCCATGACGTCCTTTCGGGGGTGCGCAGGGACACCATCACCGACGGGATCATCGAACACCCGGTCCGACGCATGCGGACACCGATGACTCTCGCACGACGAGCTCGGAGCCCAGCGAGGTGCTCGTCAGCTTGCGTCCAGTTGCGCCATCGATGGCCTGTGCGAGCAGCCGGACGCCTTCCGCTGCCATCGCGGCGAGTGGTTGGGCGATGGTGGTCAGCGGCGGAGTGCTCAGGGCGGCGAAGGGAATGTCGTCGAATCCGATGACCACGACGTCTTCGGGCACTGCGACGGACATCTCCCTGCACGCTTGCAGAACGCCGAGCGCAATCAGGTCGTCGGCGCACACGATGGCACCGGGGAGCGACTCCCCGCTGAGAATTCGTCGACCGGCAACTTGCCCCCATTGCACGGTGTAATCGCCCAATTCGATCCACTCGGGGCGCACCGTAATTCTCTGCTTATCAGCGTGTTTGAGGAATCCGGCACGGCGCAGCTCGGTCGACGAGTTCGTCAGCTCCGAGCTGACGAACGCTGCGCTTCGCATGCCGAGTTCGCGTAGATGCGTGACGATCAACGACTGGGCGAAGTCGTCGTCGATCCCGACCCAGTCGGTGTCCGTGTCTCGGGCACGTCTGTCGACCTGCACCACCGGTGTGCGAGCTGACGCCGACCGCACGGCGGACGCACTGTCGGTCTCATGAGTGGGGCTGATGATGATGCCGTCGACCCTCCGCGTCACCAACGAATCCAGACGCCGAGCCTCAATGCCGACATCGGACTGCGCATCGCACAGCAACATCTGCCA
Source organism: Mycobacterium sp. NPDC006124 (assembly GCF_040614235.1). Classification (NCBI taxonomy): domain Bacteria; kingdom Bacillati; phylum Actinomycetota; class Actinomycetes; order Mycobacteriales; family Mycobacteriaceae; genus Mycobacterium; species Mycobacterium sp. NPDC006124. The sequence continues at coordinate 37,844 of NZ_JBEXUA010000001.1, forward strand.
ACCGCGCTGAGCCAGCGCGTAATCCACGTGTTGGATGAGCGCGGTGAAGAACGGGTTGGAGATGTCGGGAACGATCATGCCGATGGTGTCGGTTCGATTGCGGCGCAGCGAGCTGGCGATGACGTTGCCCGAGTAGCCGAGTTCGGCGACGGCGCTCTCGATGCGAGACGTCAACGCCGGGGAGACATTCGTCGCGCCCGCCAAGGCGCGCGAAACCGTGGCCGTGGACACACCGGCCAGCTCGGCGACCTGCTTGATCGTAGGACGCACCACACCCCCTCGAGTCGACAACCGAAGCCGTTCATTTCTAACACGCTCGTCCACTTTCGTGAAATCGTTTACATGTGCGAAACGCATAGCTCTTGCGATGTTTGGCGATGTGGTGTTATCTCAAACCCTAGCCGATGAGTAATCGATTACATCTGAAGGAGACCGCTGATGAGACGTCGCCTGCGAACCGCCACCGCTGCGCTTCTCGCTTTCGCAACTGTGGGCGCGTCGAGTGCGTGCGGCAGCGATGACGCGGATCGCCAAACCGCAGACGGGCTGACCAAGATCAACATGATCATGGAATGGCCTGTTGCGGATGCCTTTTGGACTCCTTTCCTCGTCGCCAAGGACAAGGGCTACTACAAGGACGCCGGCCTGGACGTAACGATTACTCCACCGCCGACCGTCGCCGACACCATGAAGTTCCTGGGCACGGCCCAGGCGGACATGGCATTCACGACGACTCTCGACGTCCTCTTCGCCCGCGATCAGGACGCGCCCGTGGTCGCTACCGGTTCCTACGGCGGTAGCAACAACTGGGGCCTCATCGCGAAGGCGCCCTTCGATCTCGCCCAAGTCAAGGGGAAGACGGTTGGCATCTACAACGACGCCTGGTCAAAGGCGCAGCTGTCGCTAATGCTGAACTCGGTCGGCCTCAAGCTGTCCGACGTCAAACTCGTCACGGCTGCCGATGACACCGTCCCGTTGCTTCTTCAGGACAAGGTCGACGTCATCACCGGAGTCACGAACGCGGAATCATCGGAGATCCGATCCACGGGTGGCTTCGACCCCTTCTTCATGCCGGCCCGCGACCACGGCGCTCCCAATACTCCGATCTTCGTCGTGGCCGGAAACACCGACTGGCTCAAGAAGAACCCAGATCAAGCCCGCGCCTTCATGGCAGCGTCCATTCACGGTCTCAACGATGCCGTCGAAAACCCCACCGCCGCACTCGAAATCTTCAAGAAGATGTATCCCAGCTCCGACATGGGCTTCGTCACCGATGCGTGGAACACGACGGTCGGAATCCTCAAGCCTCAGCAGCCTCCGCTGGTTCAGAGCGACCAGCAGTGGGAGGGTCTGTTGAAGGCCGCAGTCGACCAGGGCCTGGTCAAGTCGACGGGCGCCCCCAACTCTTACTGGACCAACGACTACCTGCCGAAGTAGAGCGTCCGCATCAGAACCGGAGGAAGGGACTCAAATGATCGATGACACCACCTCGCGGACGATGCCCCCGGGACTCACCGCGCAACCTCCCCAGGGGCTGGTCACCGCACAGCTCCTCGCCCGTGACGTCGCGGAGGCGGCGGCGAACGCAGTGTGGCCGGGCATGACCGAGAAGGACCTGGCCCGGTGGGCAGAGGAGACCCTGCGCGCCGGAGGCTCCACGGGCTTGTGGACGATGGTCAACGTCGGATTCGGCGCCGGGAGCCTGAAGTGCTTCCCCACCGAGATGCCGAGCGATCGCATGCTGTGGAACATCGACTGCGGATACATCGACGTCCACCCGGTGGTCGACGGATGGTGGGGAGACTGCACCCGGACCTTCGTCGTGGGCGACCAACCCGACTACGTCGAAGCCAAGGACCACATCCAGTCCATTCACGACACGGTGCTGGCCGCCGCCTACCCGGGAATGCCGGCAAACGAACTCTGGGGCGCCTTTCACGACCTGGTCGCCGACACGGGATGGAACGCCATGGACCGGCTCGGAAACATCGGCCATTCCATTGGCCAAAATGTCTCCTACACAATGGGATACATCGACCGGCACAACACGACACCCATGTGGGGTGGCTGGGCTGTGGAGCCCTTCATCGGCAATCACAGTTTCGGAGTCAAGGTCGAGGACGTCATCTGGTTCGGCACCGAGGTATGCACCGTCATCCGCTGACAGTCGTCGACGCACCGACCTCGACCACATTCACACTTACACAAGGAAGCGACGAATCCGATGGCACACGTCTTGATCGCCGGCGAATCATGGACCACCACCTCGATCCACACGAAGGGCTTCGATTCCTTCACCACCGTGGCCTACCAGGAGGGCGTCCACGACTTCAAGGCAGCGCTGGAGAACACGGGTCACTCGACCACCTTCATGCCCAATCACCAGGCAGCGCAGTCATTTCCCGGCTCAGTCGAGGAGCTCGCTCAGTACGACGTCGTCGTGCTGAGCGACATCGGGGCCAATACCCTGTTGCTCCCCAACGACGTCTTCATCGGCAGTCAACCCCGCCCGAACCGACTGCGGTCCTTGCGTGACTGGGTCAGGGGTGGTGGCGCGCTGATGATGGTGGGCGGTTACCTGAGTTTCCAGGGAATCGAAGCCAAGGCCAACTACAAGAATTCGCCGTTGGCCGAGGCGTTGCCCGTGTTGATGGAAGACGGCGACGACCGCGAAGAATGCCCCGAAGGGGTCATTCCACAGAAGATTGGCGCCGAGCACCCCTGTACCGCGGGTCTGCCCGCCGCGTGGCCAGCATTGCTGGGGTTTCAGCGTCTTCGTGCACGGTCGGCTTCCGAAGTCCTCGTCCAAGTCAACGGACAACCACTTCTCACGGTCGGTGCCTACGGTCGCGGCCGGTGCGCCGCCTTCGCCAGTGACATCGGTCCTCACTGGGCGCCGGCGGGCTTCACCCAGTGGGACGGATTCGGCCAGCTGTGGGGTCAGACCGCAACGTGGTTGGCCGAGGGGTTCGTCGAGCCGGCGGCTACGTCGCTCACCGGCGAGGCGCTAGCGCGATGAGCCTCGTGTTGAGCGGGGTGTCCCAGAGCTTCGGAAGGATCGAAGCGCTGGCACCAGTCGACGTCGAGGTCGCCTCCGGTGAATTCGTGTCGATCGTCGGCCCCTCGGGGTGTGGCAAATCCACCATCTTCAACATCGTCTCTGGACTTCTCAAACCCACTACGGGTTCGGTGACGTTGGACGGCACACCGATCACCGGCCAGACCGGGCACGTCGGATACATGCTGCAGAAGGATCTGCTCCTGCCCTGGCGAACCGTCCTCGACAACATCGTTCTGGGGGCTGATCTTCGGGGGCGTGCGACCAATCAAGAGCGTCAACGCGCGGCAGACATGGCCGCGCGATATGGCCTAGGCGACTACCTCGACCACTATCCGCACGCACTCTCCGGCGGTATGCGCCAACGGGTCGCAGTCATGCGAACACTCGCCCTCGACCACCCCGTCATGCTGCTCGACGAACCCTTCGGGGCGCTTGACAGCCACACTCGGTTACTGATGCAGCAGTGGCTACTCGACGTCTGGCGCGAGCAGGAGAAGACCATCCTGTTCGTCACTCACGACATCGACGAAGCGCTGTTCCTCTCCGATCGGGTGATCGTCATGTCGCCTCGCCCCGGCCGCGTCCAGGAACTGGTCACCGTCGACCTCCGACGTCCGCGCGACGTCCACCTCACCGCAGAGATCCCCTACACCCGCCTCAAGGGTCGTCTCCTGGACCTCATCTACGGCCGGGCAGCATAGGAGCGCACACGATGCCATCAACCAGGACAGCCAAGAGCGCACGTCTTCTGACTGCCATAGCGATACCGCTGGTGAGTCTCGTCGTCATCGTCGTGGCGTGGGATCTGGCCGTGCGCATCTTCGACATTGCGCCCTACGTGCTACCTAGCCCGCAACGCACTTTCAATGCCCTCCAGGACGATTGGGAGACCCTCCGTGCCGGCACCGTCATCACGAGCAAGGAGTTCATTACCGGCTTCCTCATCGGCGCGGTTGCAGGATTCATCTTCGCGCTTGCCATGTCGTGGTCGAGCCTGGTGCAGCGTCTGCTCTATCCCGTATTGATCACCTCTCAGGCGGTGCCCATCATCGCCGTAGCTCCGGCGCTGGTGATCTGGATGGGATTCGGGTTGGCCCCGAAGCTGACGATCGTCGCCTTGATCGTCTTCTTTCCGGTAGTCGTCAACGTGCTCGACGGATTGGCCGCAGTCGACAAGGATCTCGTCGCCCTCGCCACCGCAATGGGCGGTACGAGGTGGCGGATCTTCCGGTCGGTCACACTCCCCGCCACCCTCACTCCACTGTTCTCCGCCTTGAAGATGACCGCGACCTTCGCCGTCACGGGCGCGGTGCTCGGTGAGTGGACTGCAAGCACGTCGGGCGGGCTCGGAGTGGCCCTGCTGGAGGCACAATCCCGCCTGGACGTCGCTTCGGTCTTCGCGGCGATCGTGCTCCTGGTCATCCTTGGTCTGGCGGCGTTCGGGATCGTCGCGCTCGTCGAGGTGCTCCTGACTCCATGGCGACGATCACCCGTGGCGCCCGCCTGGCGCACGCACTTCAGAAATCGATCACTGTCCGCCGTTCACACACCGGCGCAGGATATGTCGCCGGCGACGTCGGAACTGGCCGCGCCATGATCAGGCTAGCCAGTGTCCAGACAAACCCGGTCATCAACGCGGTCGAGGACAACGTGGAGAAGATGGTGCTTGCCATCGACGACCTGGCACGCGCCGGCGTCCAGCTCGCCGTCTTCCCCGAACTTTCCACCACCGGCTACATGTTCGACAGTTACACAGAAGCCCGCGCAGTGGCCGAAGAAGTACCGAGCGGGCCGACGGTGCAACGGCTGCTGCAAGCCTGCGCCGACAACGACATGCACATCGTGTTCGGTATTGCCGAGAAAGCCGGGGAACGTCTCTACAACTCGAGCGCCATTCTGGGTCCGCTCGGTTACATCGGTACGTACCGAAAGCTGCATCTCTGGGACAACGAGAACACCATCTTCACTCCTGGCGACCTCGGCCTGCCAGTCTTCGTCACTGCGCTAGGCAAGATCGGGATCCTCATCTGTTACGACATTTGGTTCCCGGAAGCGGTTCGCGCACTGACGCTCTCCGGGGCTGACCTGCTCTGCGTGCCCACCAATTGGGTGCCACTCGTCGCGGGCAACAACGAAAGTGATACGGCGATGGCCAACATTCTGTGCATGGCGAACTCCCACTGCAACGGGCTACCCATCGTCGCCGCAGATCGGTGCGGACAAGAGCGAGGGCAATTGTTCCTCGGCCGAAGTGTCATCACACACGCAAGCGGCTGGCTTGCGGCCGGTCCCGGACCCGCTGACATCGAGGACGTCCTGATCGTAGACATCGACGTCGAGAACACCGCAAGCGCACGTCAATGGAGTGAGTTCAACAACCCCCTGACCAACAGGCGCCCGGACACCTACCGGTTGATTGGCCCCTGATGTCGGAGCAACCGCTGCTCTGATCGGGTGGCACTCCAGGGACCGGCACGGCGCCTAACGGCGACCTGGCGCATCCTGGGGTGGCCGACACCGACGGACGCGGTGGAGCCATAATCGAAGCCGTTGCATCGTCGCGGATGTCGCGTCGAAGGTATCCGATTCCATGGGCGCCGTCGGCGGTGGTCCGTCGTCGAGGATCCACGCGGGCGCGCCCCAGCACAATGCTTGCGCGAGATTGGCCTCGATGGGACGTCGAGGCGGTGTGTCGTCGTCGTTCATGTTGCGCCCTTCTGCCGGTGGATACGTCAGCCGACGCGTTCACTCGGCGATGTCTCGGTAGGGGACACGACTACGTGATGGCCGGCTGCCTGTGTGGAACGTCAAGCAGCAGTGCGGTGTTGGAGGGATCGGCACTCAGCTGTCCTGCCTCGATCCGGCGGGCGAGACGTACCACGTGCTCGTTGTAGGGTGCGCGCTGGCCGTGACGATTCAACGTTTCGACGACATGACCGTTGAGTTCGTCGATCTCTGCGCGTCGTCCCTTGCGCCAGTCTTGGAGCACCGTGGTGAGGGTGTCGGCGAACGTGTACTCCTTCAGGACGACTCGCAACAGATCCTCGGCGTATTGCGCAGGGGAAGCGACTTCGCGGTCGGTCATATTCATGATGGGCATCAATTGGCAACCGTCGGCCAGGGCCGCGGAGGCTGCCTCGCGACAGCATTCGGTCATGAAGGCAAGCACGTCGGGGTGCGAAGCCGCCTCGGCCAACGGGAGATTCAAGATGGCCGACGGCACCAACTCACCAGCGTTGGCGACCAGCTTCATCCACTTCGAGGAGCGGATGTCGTCGGATAGTTCGACCGTGCCGGCGTGGGCCAGAAGGCGCTGGACGACGACGGCCTTGTCGCGATGCTCTGGAGAAAGCGCACCCACGGCGAACCAGGAATGCTCGGGTGCGTTCTGTCTGGTCACCACGCCCGGTTCGAACATGTTGGAGGCCATCTCGATGACTGCGCCGATGGTGCGCGACGCTCCGACGATGGACGCCACGTCGTCGATGCTCATGCCGTTCTGTAGGCCGACGACGACTCCGTCGGGCGACAGCACGGGCTTGATGAGCTCGACAGCCCACCGCGTGTCGTAGGCCTTCGTCACGAGGAAGACGATGTCGAACGGTTCGCGAATCTCGGCGACTTCACACAGATGGAGTGCCGGTATCCGGGTGATCTCGGTGCGATCGGGCATGTGGATCTCCACGCCACGCGACCGGATGGCATCGACGTGTCGAGGCCACTGTTCGATCAGAGTGACGTCCAAACCGGCCCGGGCGAGGTCGGCCGCCACCCCCGATCCCTGTGCACCCGCGCCGACGAACGCGATCCTCGGTGACTTCACCATGGGCGACCTTCCCGACCGCGTCTAGCTTCACTGAACACAACGTAAGCGGGGACCACACGTCTGGGCAACCCCCGGATTACCACGACATGCTCCGGCGTTCGTGTCCACCCGAATACGCGCGCACCGCGGTGCTTCGACATCTGCACGAGCCCAAGGCCGGTCAGCGGCAACCTTCGGATCCACGGTTTCAGCGGAAGAACGCCCGCCACATCGCCACACCTTGTGCGTCTTCCCGCCCTTACCGTACAGTTCTACTGAACAGCTAGGGGTGACCCTGTTCACAACGGGGGTCCAGACGTTGATGTCGTCACAGCGAGAGCGAAGCGAACCATGCCACTAACGGATTCACGGTCGGAACGGGTCGAAGAGGCGCCCACCAGCACGAACGGGCCCCGGCTTTCGGTGTCGAAGGGCCTCGTCACCGTCGGTGTGGCAACAGCGCTGCTCTTCCTCGTCGGGGGCGTCATCGAACCCGCAAGCGTGTCGTTCACGTCGTTCTCGGGCATGCTCCCCGTCGCCGCGGTCCTGGCAATCGCCGGACTCGGGCAAATGCTCGTCGTCCAGCAGGGCGGCATCGACCTCTCGGTGGCCGGGGGAATCTCACTGGCGGTCGTCATGGTCACCCACATTCCCAACGGCGACAGTTCGCTGCTGCTCCCCGCTATCGGACTGGCCCTCGTCTTCGCCGTCCTCGCGGGCTTGCTGAGCGGGGTGCTGATCGCCACTCTCGGTCTCAACCCGATCATCGCGACGTTGGGTACCAACGCCGTGCTCTACGGCGTCGACCTCGCCATCTCCAGCGGTCGTCCGCGAACCACGACCGATGCGTTGGCGGGCATCGGAGGTGGGTCGACCCTGGGCATCCCGAATTCGGTGTTCTTCGCGGTCGTCGCGTTGATCGTGGTCGCCGTGTTCGTGAAACGCACGGTCCCCGGGCGCCGTTTCGAGGCGATCGGCGCGAACCGGCGGATGGCGCGAGCGGCGGGTCTGCGGATTCGCCTCCACCAGTCGTTGGCTTACGTGTGGGCGCAGCTGTTGTACTGCCTCGCAGGCATTCTCATCGCGGGCGTGACGTCGATGCCGTCACCCTACGCGGGTGACACCTACCTCCTTCCGTCCATCGCGGCCGTCGTCCTCGGCGGTACGTCACTACTCGGTGGTCGCGGTTTTGCGCTGCCTACGGTCATCGCGGCCGTGTTCCTCCAGCAGCTCATCCAGTTCGTCACCGTGCTCGGCGTGTCGTCGGCCATCTCGCCTCTGGTGCAGGCCGCTGCGCTGGCGATCGGCATCTCGCTCTACACGGTCAACTGGAGGGCAATCCTCACTCCGTTCACCGCGCGGACCAAGACCGCCGCGGCACCAGCCTGATCGTCGTCGACAACCGAGCCCAGGGAGACGAAGCCCATGACAAGACGGTCCACGGTCGTGTTCGGATCGATCGCCGCAGTGGCCACCCTGGTGGGTGGCTGCTCGTCCGCCTCCGAGACGGCGGCACCAGCCGTCCGCGATGCGGCAGCGGCACAGTCGGTTCCGTCGTGGTGCGGTCCCAAGCCGATCGAATTCGGGCTGCTCGACGGAAACGGAGGCAACAGCTGGCGGCTGGTGGCGACGGCGACGGGCAAGGAGGAGACCGCGAAGTGCCCCAGTGTGAAGGGGTTTCGATACGCCGACGGGCAGGGCAACACCCTCAAGGCCATCTCCGACATCAAGGGCATGGTGGCCGCGGGCGTCGACGCGATGGTGGTGTTCCCCGATGCGGGCAAGGCAGTTCTGCCGGCCCTGACCGCCGCGTACCAGGAAGGTGTCGTCACCGTTCCCTACCGCGTCGACCCGGGCGGTCGGGCCGGGGTCAACTACGACGAGTGGATTGGCGACGACTTCGCCAACGACGCCCACAACTGGGCGGCCTGGATCAAGAAGAACGTTCCCAAGGGCGCGAACATCTTGTTCCTAGGCGGGCCTGCGGGATCCAGCCAGAGCACCACCGAATACGAAGCCCTGAGCGGCGATCTCGGCTCGGACTACACGTTCATCGGCCAGACTCCGTTTCAGCCGACCAACTGGGAACCGACGCTGACCCAGCAGCTGCTCACGGCCGACATCGCGAAGTATCCCAAGATCGACGTGATCGTGTCCGACTTCGGGCCGACGCTCGTCAGTGCATTGCCGCTGTTCGCCAAGAGCGGCCGACCCATCCCCGCGCTGACGACGTCGGACGGCAACTCACTGAGCTGCTTCTGGGCGGACAGTCAGAAGACCAGTCCGTTCGACATGATCACCGTCACGACCGGAAACGACAACGTGCGGTTGGCCATTCAACACGCGGTGGCTCTCGCGACGGGCGGCCAGCCTCCTGCCGAGAAGGCGTTCAAGGGTCCCGTCTTCGAGGACTCGACCGACCCGGCCAAGCCCGTGCAGTGTCGCCGCGACCTGCCCCCAGACACCTATCTGTCCGCGACGATGCCCGGCGACCAACAGGCGGGGCTCGACGGATGACGCCAGGGACACCGAGACGAAGGACGATGCAATGACTCAGCCGAACGTCGACGTCATGACCGTCGAGAGGGCCGGTGACGCGGCACTCGAACTGGCGGGCGTCTCGAAGCACTACGCCGGCGTCTCCGCGCTGACCGACGTGTCGTTGGTCGTGTTGCCGGGGGAGGTGCACGCCGTCCTGGGTGAGAACGGCGCCGGCAAGTCGACCTTGATGGGCGTCGCCACCGGCGCCGTCGCCCCCGATGCGGGTGTCATCACGGTGCGCGGTGAGGTCGCGACGGGTCTTGACCCCAAAACCGCGGCGCAGCTGGGTATTTCGATCGTGCACCAACACCCTGCTGTGCTACCGGATCTGACGGTGCTCGAAAACCTGCAGGTTGCGCTGCCCGACGAGGTCTTCGCCGCCGGGCCGACGAACGACGTGGCGCGCGCCATCCTCGACGGAGTGGGACTTTCGGTCCACCTCGGCGACCGGGTCGAGTCCCTCACGCTGGCCGAGAAGCACCTGCTGGAGATCGCCAAGGGTTTTGCCGTCACGCCGAAGGTCCTCGTCCTGGACGAACCGACGGCGCCACTGGCGGCGGACGCGGCAGACATGCTCTTCCGCCGGATCCGCGACGTCGTCGCCGAGGGCACGGCGGTCGTCTACATCACCCACCGGATGGCCGAGGTGCGGGAGCTGGCCACCAGGGTGACGGTCCTGCGCGACGGTCGGGTGCGCGGCACCTCCACCGTGGACGCGATCACCGACGGTGAGCTGCTGGAGCTCATCGTGGGCCGCAAGCTCGAGTCGACGTTTCCCGACAAGCACACGGCGAGGACCGACGACTCGCCCAACCTCGTCATCGACGAGCTTTGCGGACCGGGCTTCGACTCGATATCGGTGTCCGCCACACCCGGCGAGATCATCGGGATCGCCGGAGTCGTCGGCAACGGCCAGAGCGAACTACTCAGGGCGTTGGCGGGCTTGGAGAACTTCACCGGGACCGTCACCGTCGGCGGCGGGGTGCACGCGGCGCGAAGTCTGCTGCACCGCAGTGCCTTCGTGCCCGCTGACCGACAGGCCGAAGGCCTGGCGATGAGCCTGTCGGTGCGGGAGAACGCCGCGTTGTCGGCACTGAAGTCGTTTACCAGCGGACCACTGATGAACCGTCGCCGGGAGAACACCTCCGTTCGGGAGTCGTTGCAGTCTCTCTCGGTCAAGGCGCCGTCGATGGAGGCCGCCGTCTCGGCCCTCTCCGGTGGCAATCAGCAGAAGGTGGTCATCTCGCGCGCCTTGCTCTCCGAGCCGGTGCTGCTGGTGGCCGACGAACCCACCCAGGGCGTCGACGTCGGAGCGCGTGCCGAGATCTACGGCATCCTGCGGGACGCCTCGGCGCGGGGCGTGCCGGTGATCGTGGCGTCCTCGGACGCCAAGGAACTCGAAGGTCTTTGCGACCAGGTGCTGGTCATGTCGCGCGGCCACGTGGTCGAGACCCTCGCCGGAGCCGACGTCACCGAGGAGCGGATCGTCTCCGCCGCCGTGACGTCGACGGCCGAGACGGTGGCGGTGGCTGCGGCGCAGCGAGAGGCGGGCAGCTCGGGATTCAGCCGGCTGCTCGCCGGGGATTACTCCCCGGTCATGCTGCTCCTGGTGTTGATGGTGGTGCTGGGTGCCTGCATCGCGCCGGGAAGCGAGCGCTATCTGTCGAGTTTCAACATCTCGACGATCCTGACGGCCGCCACGGCGATCGGGCTGATCGCGATGGGGCAGACCATCGCCCTGCTCATCGGCGGCATCGACCTGTCGGTGGGTCCGCTCGCCGGACTGCTGGTGGCGATCTCGTCGTTCTTCGTCGTCGACGGTGCGTCCGCGACGACCGTCATCCTCGGCCTGGTGGCGATGTTGGTCGTCGCCGCCGTGGTGGGCGCCATCAACGGATCACTCATCCGCTTCGGCAAGTTCACCCCGATCGCCGCGACGCTGACGCTCTACATCGCCCTGGGCGGGGTGGCGTTCCTGCTACGCCCCACGCAGGACGGGTACGTCAGCACCGCATTCCAGAACGCGGTCAACTTTCGGGTGGGCCCGCTGCCGGTGGCCTTCGTGGTGTTCGTCCTCATCGCGGTCGGGATGGAGTACGTCCTGCGCCGGCGCCGGATCGGCTGGAACCTGCGGGCCGTGGGTTCCGACGAGGCGTCCGCGCGCCGCATCGGCATCGGAGTCAACAGGACCGTCATCCTCGCCTCCGTGGGCTCGTCGCTGTTCGTCTTCCTCGGCGCACTGATGTTCATGGGCCAGTACGGTATTGGCGATCCCGCCCAGGGGTCGGCCTTCACCCTGACCAGCGTCACGGCGGTCGTGCTCGGTGGCACCAGCCTGCTCGGGGGCCGCGGCACGTTCATCGGCACATTGGTGGGTGCGGTCGCCCTGCAGCAGCTGCTCAACGCCACCGCGGTGCTCAACCTCGGCTCTGCCGCACAGTACTTCTTCCAGGGTGCGCTCATCCTCATCGCCGCAGTTCTCTACACCGTGGCGCGGTCGCGCCGCGGCACCCGCGTCTAGACAACACGCAATCGAAGGGACTTCACATGGACACTGGTACGGCAACATTCGGCACCAACGCCGTCGACTGGGAGAGCCGGATCGACTTCGACCGCCTTCGTGCGGAGCGTCTGGGGCGGTTGAAGGTCGAACTCGAGAAGTCCGACCTCGGCGCCGTGCTGGCCTTCGACTTCTCGAACATCCGGTACATGTCCGCCACCCACATCGGCACGTGGGCGATGGACAAGATGATTCGGTTCTCGCTGCTGACCCGGAACTCGGACCCGATAGTGTGGGACTTCGGCTCCGCGGCGCGGCACCACCAGCTGTACAACCCGTGGTTGTCGACGACGACGGCCGAGATGGACGCCGACCCCCACGCACCTCACCACGGCGCAGTCCGGCCGCGCATCGAATCCGGTGCGCGAGCAGGTATCTCGACCCTGCGCGGGGCGTTCAACCCGGACGCCGGCATCGCCGACGAGGTGGCCCGGAAGATCAAGCGCGAACTCGAACGCTTCGAACTCATCGGCGAGCCGCTCGGGGTCGACGTGATCGAGCTGCCCATTCTCTTCGCCCTGCAGAAGGCGGGCATCGACGTGGTCGACGGCCAGCAGGTCTTCCTGGCAGCGCGCGCGATCAAGACACCCGACGAGATCTCCCTGCTGACGCAGGCCGCGTCGATGGTCGACTCCGCCTACGACAAGCTCTATGAATTCCTGCGGCCCGGCGTCCGGGAGAACGAGACCGTCGGCTTGGTCGCCAAGACCCTCTACGATCTCGGCTCGGAATACGTGGAGGGAGTCAACGCCATCTCCGGCGAGCGCTGCTCACCGCACCCGCACGTCTATTCCGACCGGATCATCCGGCCGGGTGACCCTGCGTTCTTCGACATCCTGCACAGCTACAACGGATACCGGACCTGCTACTACCGGACGTTCGCGGTGGGCTCGGCCAGCAGCGCGCAGCACGACGCCTACACGCGGGCACGGGAGTACATGGACCGCGCCATCGCGCTGGTGCGGCCCGGGGCTACCACCGCCGACATCGTCTCGGTGTGGCCCACCGCCCAGGAATTCGGCTTCCCCGACGAGGAAGCGGCGTTCGCACTGCAGTACGGCCACGGTGTCGGCCTGTCGATCTGGGAGAAGCCGATCTTCTCGCGGCTGGTGTCCCTGGACCATCCCGAGGTCCTCGTCGAGGGCATGTTCTTCGCGCTGGAGACGTACTGGCCGTCGGCCGACGGGATCGGCGCCGCCCGCATCGAGGAGGAGGTCGTGGTGACGGCGACGGGCTGCGAGGTGGTCACCAAGTTCCCGGCCGAGGAACTGCTGGTCACCGGTCAGCGGTACTACTCGGTCGGTGGGCAGCTGCCGGTAGTGCGCAATTCGCAGTCGCACCTGAACACCGCCGCGGGGCGCGGCGAGGAGGGCTGATGCGCGCGTCGGTCTACCACGGTGCGCACGACGTCCGCGTCGAGGACGTCCCAGACCCCGTCCGCAAGCCCGGTGAGGCGATCCTGCGGGTGCTCCGCAGCGGGGTGTGCGGAACGGATGCCACCGAGTGGTCGAGCGGCCCGAAGACGTTCCCCGTCAACAGCGTTCATCCCGTCACCGCGCACAGCGGGCCGATGATCCTCGGCCACGAGTTCGTCGGTGAGGTGGTCGAGGCGGCCGACGGCGGACGCTACGGCCTCGGCGAGGTCGTCGCGTCGGGCGCGGGCGTGTCATGCGGGCACTGCGGTCGGTGCCGGGAGGGTCGTACCAACCTCTGCGACGTCTACTACACGTTGGGACTCAACACCGGTGGCGGCATGGCCGAGTACGTGTCGGTGCCCGAGCGGGTCCTGACCCCGGTGCCCGCCGAGATGCCTCTCGACCGCGCGGGACTCGCCCAGCCGATGGCCGTCGGCCTGCATGCGGCCAGGCGTGCGGGAGCCTCCGACGGGGACCGCGTGGTCCTGATCGGCGCGGGCGCGATCGGCTCGTTCGTGTTGGCCGGGCTCAAGTCCCTGGCCGACGTCGACGTCACCGTCGTCGACTTCCCCGGATCTCGGCTGGAGCGTGCGGAGCGACTCGGCGCCGCCCGGACGGTGGCAGCTGGGACCGACGCCGTGTCGGAACTGCGTGGAGTCGAGGTGGTCATCGAAGCCAGCGGCGCGCCAGGCCAATTGAACAACGCGATCTCGATGGTGCGCGCCGGCGGGACCATCCTGCAGGTTGGTCTGCCGTCGCGGCCGCAGGAGGTGGACGTGCACACGCTGGTGATGCGGGAGATCTCCCTTCTCACCACACTGGCGCACGTGTGCGGCGAGGACCTCGGAGCGGCGCTGGAGATCCTGTCGACGACCGATCTCGCCAGCGAGGTGCTGGAGTCGGTGCACCCGCTGGAGGACCTACCCGAGCAGCTGGAATTACTGGCCACCGGAAAGTTGGAGGGCAAGGTGCTCTTCGACCCGCGGGCCGCCACGACGAAGGAGGACCGATGAAGGCACTGCAGTACCGAGAGCAGGGCGTGGCCACCGTCGCGGAACTGGGCGTTCCTCGGATTGCGGCGGGCGAGGTCCTGGTGGCCGCGCGCTCGGTCGGGGTCTGCCACTCCGACATCGAACTGCTGGAGGGGCGCTACATCATCCCGTTCGCCTATCCGCTGATCCCCGGCCACGAGTGGTCGGGCGAGGTCGTCGCGGTGGGCGACGATGTCACCGGCTTCGCGCCCGGTGATCGGGTGGTCGGGGAGTGCGTGATCGGCGAGGACCACTTCGGCTTCTCGATCAGCGGTGCGGCGGCGGAGTTCTTCGTCGCCCGTCCGGAGTGGCTGCACCGCCTTCCCGACGAGTTGTCCCACACGATGGGCGCACTGGTCGAGCCGTTCAGCGTGGCGTACTACGCCTTGGTGCGAGCCGGTGGGGTCGACGCCAGTGACACGGTGGTCGTTCTCGGCGCGGGTCCGGTGGGACTGGCGGTGGTGGCGGCTGCGGCGGCGATGGGCGCGGTGGTCGTCGTAGCCGAACCGTCCGAGGACCGACGCGCGTACGCGAGATCCCATGGTGCACATCACACCGTGGCACCTGAGCGCATCGACGACGTGCTCGCCACCCTGGGCCGCGACGGTGGGGCCGACCTGGTCGTGGAAGCCAGCGGCCGACCCGAGGTGATGGCGAGGGCGCTCGAGCTGGTGACGTTCCGCGGCCGTGTCGCCTACATCGGCATCGACGTCGGCAGGGAGGCGCCCGCGAAGCTGGGCCTGATTCAGTCCAAGGAGCTGAGCATCACGGGTTCCATTGGCTCGCCGGGGGTTTGGCCCGAAACCCTTCGTTTCCTAGCCAACAGCGGCATCGACCTGACGGGGATCGTCACGCAGCGTTTCGGCATCGACGACGCCGTGGCGGCTCTCGATGCCGCTCAGCACCCCGAGTCGACGATCAAGGCGCACATCGAGCTGACCGCTCAGCTCACGGGATGACCCGCGCGGCGCGGTACCGCGCGGCGTAGTCGAAGAAGCTGTCCCTGGTGTCGCGAGTGGCCGTGAAACCCGCCTTGCGGCTCTTGTTCATGTCGGTGAGGACCTCGATGTTGCGGCCGAGGTCGCCATCGGTGTGCCACCAGGAAGCCACCCGGGACAGGTCCGACTCCACCAGGCCGTGCTCGTCGGCGATTTCGCGCCACGTTCCCTCCATGCCGACCATTGCCTTCTCCAGAGTGCGCGGCTCACCCGAGAAGCCCTCCCACTCCAGCCCGAAGTGCTCGGCGACTTGCGGCCACAGCCATCGCCACCGGAACGCGTCGCCGTTGGCGATGTTGAACGCCTGGTCGCGACCCGCGTCGTTGCTTGCTGCCCAGAGGATTTGCTCGGCCAACAGCTCCGCGTCGGTCACGTCCGTGACGCCGTTCCACTGTGTCTCGGAGCCGGGGAAGACGAACGGCAGTCCACGTTTCTGGCAGATGGCGGCATAGGCGCACAGCGTCGCCACCATGTTCATCGCATTGCCGGTCGCATAGCCGAACACGGTGTGCGCCCGGTGCACGCTCCAGGTGAACCCGTTGCGCGCCGCGGAGCTGAAGAGCTCGTCCTCCTGGGCGTAGTAGAAGTTCGGCGCGTCGAGCCTGGGCTCCTCCTCGTGGAACGGCGTGTCGGGCATCTCGCCGGTGGCATAGGCCTCGAACGGGCCGAGGTAATGCTTGAGACCCGTCATGAGTGCGACGTGTCGCGTCGACTTCGAGGACTCGAGCGCGCCCAGCAGATTGCGCACCGCCCCGCCGTTGACGGCGATGTTCTCGGCTTCGGTGTCCTTGCGGGTCCATGCGGTGATCGCCACGAGTTCGGGGTTCACCCCGTCGAGCGCACGAGAAAGTCCGTCCGGATCACCGAGGTCGGCCTGCACGGGGGTGACGCCGTCGATGGCTGAGCCGCTGCGCGACAGGCCGAAGGTCTCCCATCCGTCGGCGAGCAGGCTGCGCGCTACTGCTTGGCCGACGATTCCGGTCACTCCCACGACCAGGGCGCGGCCTCGGTTCGAGTCAACGGTCATGGAATTCCTCCATCGTGGGCTTGGCGCAGGTGCGCCCGACACAAATATTGATGTTCAGTGTAGCTGAACGAATATCCGAGGGCTCGCGGGGTACGGGCGCCTAAAGCGGCCTGTCGGTCACGTCAATTCGCTGTTCACAGCGCGCGGCGTACAGTACTGCTAACGTTTGCTCAGGCGCGCCGGCACCGCCGGAACGTCACGCGGAGCTCAGCGAACGGTAGGGACACGATGGATCAATTGGGCCCTCGACTCAAGGCCATCAGGACGCAGGCGGGGGTGTCGCTGCGCGAACTCGCCCGGCAGGCGGACGTATCCCCGTCGCTGGTGTCGCAGATCGAGAACGGCAAGTCCCAGCCCTCCGTCGCGACGCTGTACGCCTTCTCGAAAGTCCTCGACATCTCCGTCGACGAGTTGTTCGAGGACGATTCCACCGCCGCCCCGGTCGCGGCGGCGCGTAGCCGAGGAACGTCCAACGGCTCCAACGGCTCCAACGGACGGCTTGATCCTGTCCACGCTTGGCGTCCCACCGAATACGCGAACCGAGTGTCGGTCGTACACCCCTCGCACCGCCCGTCACTGGCGATGGCCGACGGTGTGATGTGGGAACGCCTTGCGGCAACGCCCGAACACGGCGTCAACTTCATGAAGATCACCTATGCGCCGGGCGCCACCTCGAGCGACGGTGATCACCTGTCGGTCCACGACGGCTACGAGTACGGCTTCGTGGTGGCGGGCGAGGTCGAGATCACGGTGGGCGACGAGGTCTTCCTGCTGCGCCAGGGTGAATCGCTGGGCTTCGACTCGAGCATTCCCCACGTTCTGCGCAACCCCGGTCCACAACAGTTCGAGGGCATCTGGTTCGTGCACGGCCGCGCCCACTGAGGGTTCGACGATCGAGACCGGCTACTCGAAGACCTCCGGATGGCGCGCCAACTGGAGGCGGGTGCGACGGATGTGGCCCAACAGAACGCGCTCAGCCTCCTCGCAGTCCTGCTCGCGGATCGCCGTCACCAGCATGTGGTGCTCGTCATGGAGGATGCGGTTGCCGTCGAGGTCGAGGAGGCGGGTGAACGCGCGCCGGTAGTGCTGGGTGGTGTTCCACAGCCGCTCGACCGTCGGCCCGAGGAAGCCGGTGTCCGCCCCTGCATAGCTACCGAGGTGAAAGGCGCGGTCCAGTTCGAGGAACTCCTCGACGTCGCGGACGCGTTCCATTGCCTCGACCAGCTCGGTGAGCCGGTCGATCTGGTCGTGACGCAGGGCAGGCATGCTGTAGCGCAGCAGAAGTGGTTCGATCCGTTCGCGCACCTGGTAGAGCTCGACGCACTCGTCGAGGCTCAGTCGGGCGATCCATGCGCCGGTGTTGGCCACGGTGGTGATCAGGCCCTCGGACTCCAGGGTTCGCAACGCCTCACGCACGGGCACGCGGCTGGCTCCGAACTGGGCGGCGAGCTCCTCCTGGCGCAATCGCGTGCCCGGCGGATATTCGCCATGGAGGATCGCTGATCGCAACTCGTCGGCGACGCGGGCGCCGGTGACACCGTCCCGGACGCGACTTACCTCGCCGGCTGATTCGGGTTCCATAGCAGCACCTCGGCGTCCGTCTCGTAGGCCTTGCCGTTCGGAAAGCTCACCAGCTCGAACTGCATCCCCCACGGGCTCAGAAAGTACACCCAGTGTTGTCCTTCACTCGCGCCGCGGCTCGGGGTCGGCTCGCCGAGTACCCGAACATTCTCGCCGCGAAGGTAATTCACGGCGGCGTCCAGGTCGTGGACGTAGAACGCAAGATGGTGGCCGCCGATGTCGCTGTTCCGCGGAATGGGGGCCTGCCCGTCGGCGGGTTCGTACTGGAACACCTCGAAGTTGGCTCCCGTGCCGCACCGGTAGAAGCGCAGTCGTCGCATCACCGTGCGCGGGTGCACGTTGAGATGCTCGCGCATCCAGTCGTCGTCGTGTTCGAACGGACCGAGCGAGTAGACGTGGGTGCAGCCGAGGATCCGGACGAAGAAGTCGTGAGCCTCCTCGAGATCCGGCACGGTGAATCCGATGTGGTCGGTGCCGACCAGGCCAGGTAGGGGCATGTCACTCCTCGAAGATCGTGGATCCAATATTGATCACAGTAAGCGAAGTTAGGCGTTTTGGGAGCAGTCTCTAGCCATATTGGATCCAAACACGTTATGTTGATGTGGTCGCGCTCACTATGGTCGAGCGCTGTCGCCGACCGAGATGAGGGTTCATGCCACTCGAACGCAGCCTTGAGACACATGCTCCATGGGTCGAGCTGACGACCACGGAAGACGATTGGAAGGCCGCCGACCCGGCGCTTCTCGCGACGATGCTCGTCGAGTTGCACCTCATCCGAGCCTTCGAGGAGACGGTGCTCGAGCTCGCGGGTGAGGGCCTCGTGCACGGACCCGCCCACTCCAGCATCGGTCAGGAGGGTGGGGCGGTCGGATCCATCGTCGGGCTGCGGTCCACCGATGCCGTCAACGGCTCCCACCGCGGTCACCACCAGTTCCTCGCCAAGGCGCTGACGCACGTCAGTGGCGGCGCACTCGATCCGGCCACCGTGGTGACCCCAAAGATCCAGCGGGTGTTGCAGCGCACGCTCGCCGAGATCCTTGGACTGAAGGAGGGGTACTGCAAGGGCCGTGGCGGCTCGATGCACCTGCAGTGGTTCGAGGCGGGCGCGCTCGGGACCAACGCCATCGTCGGCGGCGGCGTGCCGATGGGCGCGGGCAATGCCTGGGCGCAAAAGCACAGCGACACCGACGATCTCACCATCAGCTACTTCGGCGACGGATCCAGCCAGATCGGCTCCGTGCTCGAGACGATGAACCTCGCCGCGGTGTGGAAGCTGCCGTTCTGCTTCTTCATCGAAAACAACCTCTATGCCGTGTCCACCCACGTCGACGAGATCACCGCCGACACCCGACTCTCGGTGCGCGGCCAGGGCTTCGGCATCCCCGGGTGGCGCGTCGACGGAATGGACCCGCTCGCCGTGCATCTCGCGACACAGCAGGCCGCCGAGCGGATGCGCAGCGGAGAGGGTCCGGCCATCGTCGAAGCCGAGGTGTACAGGTTCTTCCACCAGAACGGCCCCTACCCGGGAAGCGCCTTCGGCTACCGCCAGAAGGACGAGGAAGCCGAGTGGAAGCAACGTGATCCGCTGGAGCGGGTGGCGCAGGAGATGATCGCGCTCGGCCTCGTCGACGAGTCGGGCGTCGCCTCGGTGCGGTCCCAGGCGCAGGCGGCCATGACCGCCGTGGCCGCCGAGCTCACCGAGCGCGACCCCGACAACGACGGCAAGCGCCGCATCCGCGAGGAGTTGTGGCCCGATCCCGGATTCGTCAACGTCGGCGTCCGGGGCGACGCCAGTGAGCTCGACGAGCTGACGGCCATGAACCCCCTCGACTATCAAGGCCCCTGGCGCAAGACCAAGTTCGTCGACGCGGTCGCCGGTGTCATGGACCGCCGGATGGAGACCGACGACCGCATCGTGGTGTTCGGCGAAGACGTACACAGACTCGGCGGCGGCACCAACGGCGCCACCAAGGGACTCGCCAAGTACGGCGACGCTCGGGTGATCGGCACCCCAATCAGCGAGAACGCCTTCACCGGCGTCGGGGGTGGGTTGGCGCTCGACGGAAGGTTCCGGCCCGTCGTCGAGTTCATGTACCCCGACTTCATGTGGGTGGCCGCCGATCAGGTCTTCAACCAGATCGGCAAGGCGCGCCACATGTTCGGCGGCGAGAACCCGGTGCCGTTCGTGCTGCGGACCAAGGTGGCGATGGGATCGGGCTACGGCTCCCAGCACCTGATGGACCCGGCAGGCGTGTTCTCCACCAGCCCCGGCTGGCGGATCGTGGCGCCCTCGACCGCCGCCGACTACGTCGGTTTGATGAACGCCGCACTAGCGCTGCAGGATCCGGTGCTGGTGATCGAACACATCGACCTCTATGCCAAGGCGGACGAGGTGCCCGAGGGAGATCTGGACTACGTGATCCCGCCCGGCAACGCGGCGATCCGCAGGCAGGGCACCGAGGTCACCGTGATCAGCTACCTGTCGATGGTCGCCCGATGCGCAGAGGCCATCGAGCAGACCGGGATCGACGCCGAGCTCATCGACCTGCGCTGGCTGGACCGCGCGTCGATCGACTGGGACACGATCACCGCCAGCATCAAGAAGACCAATGCCGTGCTGATCGTCGAGCAGGGGGCGCGGGGCAGTTCCTACGGCGGTTGGTTGGCGGACGAAATTCAACGTCGCCTGTTCGACTGGCTGGACCAGCCCATCGAGCGCGTCTCCGGAGGGGAGGCCTCCCCGAGCATCTCGAAAGTACTGGAGCGAGCCGCAATTGCCGGTACCGAGGAAGTCGTCGCCGGGTTGGAGAAGATCAGAGTCGGCATGGGTCAGCCCGTGACGAGCGAAACGACGGGAAGTAACCGCTGATGCCCACCGTGGTACGGATGCCCGAGGTGCTCGCCAACGCGACCGAGGCCGTGATCCAGTCCTGGCTCGTCGCGGAGGGACAGGAGATCGAGGTCGGTGATCCGCTGGCCGAAGTGGAGACCGAGAAGGCCGTGGTCGAACTGGCCGCCGAAGTCGCGGGCGTGGTGGGGCGGTTGATCGCCGAACCGGGCGCGACCATCGCCGTCGGTGACCCCATCGCGATCGTGCTGGCCCCCGGAGAGAGTGACGCCGACCTCGACGCCGAACTCCCGGCCGACCCCGCGCCTGCGACCCCCGATGCCGACCCCGACCTCGAGGCCGACGCCACGACGGCCGACCCCGACTCGGGGGCCCCCGTGCTGGAGGCTGCGTCGCAGCGCGAGTCCGCACCCGTGCGCGCGGCGGCCAACCAGCAGACCGCCGAACCCAGGCGTGAGGCGCCGCCCACCGCGTCGCCCGGCACCAATGGTGAACGCCTCTTCGCCACGCCCCTGGTGCGAAAACTGGCCGGCGAGAGGAACATCGACCTCGCCTCGGTGACGGGCACCGGACCGGGTGGTCGCATCGTGCGACGCGACCTGGACCGGTTGGACGTCGCGCAGGTGGCTGCCGTCGACGTGCCGACGGTCGAGCCGGCGAAGCCGACGCCTGCCTCGGCACCGGCGGCGGTGGCCGACGGCTTCACCGACGTCCCGCTCACCGGCATGCGCAAGGCGATCGCCCGGCGTCTGACCGAGAGCAAGACCACCGTGCCGCATTTCTACGTGAAGGCGGACTGTCGGGTGGACGCGCTGATGGAGCTGCGCCACTCGGTCAACGAGGCCGCGGCGGTGAAGATTTCGCTCAACGACTTCGTCTTGAAGGCCGTTGCGGGAGCGCTCGTCGAAGTGCCCGAGGCCAACTCGATCTGGAACGACACGTCGATCCGGCGTTTCGAGACCGTCGACCTCGCGGTCGCCGTCGCCGTCGACGGCGGTCTGCTCACCCCCGTGTTGCGGGGTGTGGACCGCATGTCGCTCTCCGTCGTCGCGAGCACCGTCGCCGACCTCGCCCACCGTGCCCGCGAGGGTCGGCTCAAGCAGGCCGAGCTCGAAGGCGGCAGCTTCTCCGTGTCGAATCTGGGGATGTACGGGGTGGGCGAGTTCTCGGCGATCCTCAACCCGCCTCAGTCCGGCATCCTCGCCGTGGGGGGCGCGGCACCGCGTCCGGTCGTCGTGGACGGTGAATTGGCCACCGCCACCGTCATGACGGTCACGCTCTCGGCCGATCACCGGGTGATCGACGGCGCGGTCTCCGCCCAGTGGATGGCCGCGTTCGTCAGACGCATCGAGAACCCGTTGACGATCCTGATCTAGGGGAGACCCGGCGAAATGCGCAGCGCACCCCCGCCGCTCGATCAGTCGGTGAGAGTGCGAGCACCGGTCAGGAGGCCTGCGTTGTGCAGCCCGGGCTCCAAGTCTCCTGATTCGATCCGGTTGGCGATCTTCAGGATTGCCTCGTTCACCGGCGCGCTGCCGCCGACCTTCCGACGGGTCTCGACGATGTAGCCGTTGTAGGCGTCGAGTTCGGCATGCCGCTTCTTGTCCCAATCCTGCAGCACCGCAACCCGGGTGTCCTCCAGCGAGTACGACTTCAGGACGGCGTCGAGCAAATCGAGCGCGTACTGATCCGAATCGGGAACGTCTCTTGCGGTCATGCCGAAGATCGGCACCATCGCGATCCCGAGATCCCTGGCCAGTGCGTATGCCTCGCGCGACGCCTCGTCCATGGTCTCCCGGACTCCGGGAACGTGGACCGCGGTGAGCAGGGGCACGCCGAGGATGGCCGAGGGGAGCATCTCGGGAATGTTGGCCAGAAGCTTCATCCACTTCGATGCCCGGATGTCGTGGGACGTTTCGGTCACCGCGGCCGTGGAAAGGACAGCCTGGACATTCTCCAGCTGCGGGGTCGTGGGGCCGACGTACGTCCCGACGGTGGTCCAGGTGTCCGCACGTGAGACCTGGCGGTTCACGACGCCAGGCTCGAACATGTTGGCCGCGATGCCCAGTACTGCGCCGACGGTTCGCTCAGGACCCACGATGTCGGCTACGTCGTCGATCGTCATGCCGTTCTGGAGGCCCACGACGACGGACTCCTCGCGCAGCAGCGGCTTGAGCAGTTCGACCGCCCAGCGGGTGTCGTAGGTCTTCACGCTGACGAACACGATGTCGAAGGGACGGCGAAGTTCGGCGACCTGACACAGGTGGTAGGCGTCCACCTCGGTGCGCTCGACCGTGCCGTCGGGGAAGTTGACGGTGAGGCCGTCGGTCCGCATCGCCTCGACGTGGGCTGGCCACTGATCGACGTATGTGACCGACAGTCCCGCGCGGATCATGTCTGCGCCGAGCGAGGCCCCGTTGGCGCCCGTCCCGACCACCGCGATGTGGAGCTCTTCGATGCTCACCACGCACCTCGTTTCTGGGCAGTGTTTAGCAGCATGCTACGTAGGCGCGCTCAAATCCGCGGGCGATTCAGTCCGGATGTGGGTGCTCACCGGGCGGCATTGACACGTAACACGTTGCATCGCAACGCAATAAGTGAAGGTGGGATTGAACCACACGATTCACTCTATGACGATTCGAAGATCGGTGTTAATCTGCGTTGCACACCGTCGAGGTACGTCATCGAGGAGCAGTTCGTGATCAGACACATCGTGGCCTTCGAACTCGACACGCCCGACGAGCAGGCGCGAGAGACGCATATCCGGCGGATGCAGGACGTGCTCGAGGCCTTGTCGACTCTCGACGAGGTCGAATCGATCACGGTGCGCCCGGATCTGGGGACCGTCGACGGGCACTGGGACGTGGTGCTCGTGTCCGAGCACCGGTCCGCCGCCGATCTCGAGGCATATCAAGCTCACCCGCGGCATCAGCAGGCAGCCAAGATTGCGGCCGAATTCGTCGCCCGGCGAGCCATCGTCGACTACCAGTTCTGATCGCGTGTCCTCCATCGCGGTAGTCGGAACCGGCGCCAACGGTGCGGCCATCGGTGCGGACCTTGCCGAAGCCGGCCACGACGTCACCTTCATCGAGCAGTGGCCGGCTCACGTCGAGGCGATCCGTCAGCACGGCATTCGCGTCGAGACGCCGGAGGAGAAGGTCTCGGTCAACGTGCCAGTCCTGCACTTCTGCGAGGTGGCCACGCTACGGCGCAAGTTCGACGTCGTGTTGATGGTCGTGAAGGCCTACGACACGCGCTGGGCGTGTGAGCTGATCAAGCCCTACCTTGCCGACGACGGGCTCGCCGTCGGTGTGCAGAACGGCATGTCGGTCGACGACATGACCGAAATCCTGGGCCCAGAGCGCACGTTGGGGGCCGTCATCGAGATCTCGTCGACGATGTTCGAGCCGGGCTTGGTCGATCGTCACTCGCCGCGGTCGCGAAGCTGGTTCGCCGTGGGCAGCCTCGGACCGGGCACGTCAGGCCGGGAGGACGAGATCGCGTCGCTGCTTCGCCACTCCGGAGACGTCGACGTCGTGGACGACATCCGATCGGCGAAGTGGATGAAGCTGGTCATCAACGCGGCCGAACTCGTTCCTTCGGCCATCCTCGACCTGTCGATCGTCGAGGCGGGTCATCATCCCGGGATGAAGGAGGTGATGATGCAGGCCGGCTACGAAGCGGTCGACGCCGCTCTCGCGGCGGGCCGGTCCGTGGTCCCCATCTTCGGCCTCACCTCCGTGGATCCCGGCAACCCGCACGGGTTCGTCGACGTGCTGATGGACGTACTCCTGGAGAAGTACGTCTTGTCGCACACGCTGTCCACCGTGCTTCAGGACTGGATGAAGTCACGCCGCAGCGAAGTCGACCAGATCAACGGCCGCGTCGTCGAGGAGCTGGGTCGGGTCGGACGGGCGGCTCCGGTCAACGCCGCCGTCGTCGAGCTCGCACACCGGATCGAGCTGGGCGATCTGAAGCGCTCCGTCGACAACGTGGCGGCCTTGCGCGCTGCCCTCGCCCCCTCGGCCTGATCGGACTCCCTCGACGCGCGTCGGCGTTGCCTCGATGCCGTCATTGCATCGACGGATGCCTTGGCGCGCAACGGGTGCGCTGCGCAGGCGACCGTTGCTCCGAGCGTCCGGAGCCGGGTCTACCCGACACGCTGGGCCCGATCGTCGACGCCCTGATCGGTTGACTTCACGATGGCAAGTGTTTAGTGTCATGAATCAGTACACATGTGACGCTCGTCGCATCGGACGTCGTCGCTCCCTCGGCCGTCGAGAAGCCAGCCAGTGGCGTCTGACCTTAGCCTTTCGGGTCAGCCCGGCAGCACCCGGGTGGGATCGTGACGAGGGTCGAGGTGTGGACTGCCACGGACACTCCACGGGCTGTCCACTAATACCGAACAGCCCGCGCCCGTGCGGGCCGGGTGCAGGAACGGCGAACAGGACATCATGCGATGACTACCGAATGGTCCTTCGAGGGACGGTCCGCGGTCGTGACCGGCGCGGGCAGCGGGATCGGCAAGGCGGTGACGCTCACCCTCGCCGCGGCAGGCGCAAAGGTGCTGGCCGTCGACGTCGACGGTGACGCAGCCAAGGCGACCGCGAACGAAGCTGCGGCGACCGTCGTGCCGCATCGGGCCGACGTCGCCGATCGGGCACAGGTATTCGGCTATGCGGAAGCCGCGACGGCCGAGCACGGCACACCCACGTTGTTCTTCAACAACGCCGGAGTAGAGGGCGTACACAGGTCGATCATCGACACCGACCCCGCCGACTGGCTGCGGGTCATGGACGTCAACCTCAACAGCATGTTCTGGGGACTTCAGGCGGTCCTGCCCCACATGGTGGCCGAAGGTGCTGGCGCCGTGGTCAATACGGGGTCGATTCTCAGTCTGAAGTCAGCCCCGGACCGGTCCGATTACGCCGTCACCAAGCACGCCGTCCTGGGTCTCACCCGCAGCGCCGCCAGTGAGATGGCGACACACGGCATCAGAATCAACTGTTTGTGCCCGGGTCCCATCGAGACGCCGCTCATGCGGCGCTCCGAGCTCCTCGTCAATCCCGAGGATCCCGACTGGGAGCGGCGCCGGTTCGAGGAGGGCACACCGATCGGCCGCTATGCCTCGCCCCGGGAGATCGCCGAGACCGTCATGTTCCTGCTTCGCGGCGACGTTGCCTACCAGACCGGGTCGGCGGTCGTCATCGACGGAGGCATCACCAGTGTCTGAGACACCTCGCCCTCCGACTCACACACGATCGTTCTGCTGAAATCAGAAGAGGAGAAACGAATGCGCGCCGCCATCTTCCATGACGAGCATGACATCCGCGTCGAAGACGTGGTCGAGCCCGGCCCGCTGAAGCCGGGTCAGGTTCGACTGCGTCCCATCCTGTGCGGCATCTGCGGGACGGACCTACACGAATATCTCGCCGGACCAATCGTCATCCCGACATCGCCGCACCCGCTCACCGGCTCGGCCGCGCCACAGGTGCTCGGGCACGAGTTGTCCGCTCGGGTCCTCGAAGTCGCCGACGACGTCGCCTCAGTGGCAGTGGGTGATCGAGTTTCCGTGCAGCCCTTGGTCTTCTGCGGTGAGTGCTACTTCTGCAGGCGTGGACTCAACCACCTGTGCGTGCAGATGGCCTGCGTCGGACTCAGCTTCGACGGTGGTGGGATCTCCGAACAGCTGGTCCTCAGCGCCAGTCAGGTGAGCGTGCTCCCCGATGCCGTCAGCGACACGCAGGGTGCGTTGATCGAACCGTCGGCGGTCGCCGCCTACGGTGTCGACCGGACCGGGTTCAGGGCGGGAGACTCGATCCTGATCACCGGCGCCGGCCCCATCGGTGCCCTGTCCGCGCTCTACGCCTACGCGGCGGGCGCATCGCAGGTCATCATCTCCGAGCCCAACCCCAAACGCCGTGCGCTGGCCGAGTCGTTCGGCATCGCCACGATTCTCGACCCCACGTCCGACGACGTCACCACGGCGGTGAGGGACCTGACGGGCGGCGTCGGCGTCGACGTGGCCGCTGAGTGCTCCGGCTCGGAGCCCGGTCTGAACGCGGCGCTGAATGCCGTGCGCTCGCACGGCACCGTCACCCAGGTCGGGTTGCACATCAAACCGGCCTCCTTCGATCCGATGAACCTCTCCAACCGGGACCTGAGCCTGATCGGGACGTGGTGCTATCCGGTCACGGACTGGCCGCGGATCATCGCGCTGGTGGCATCCGGGCGGTTTCCGGTGGAGAAGGCGGTCAGTGACGTCGTACCGGTGGCCGACATCGTCGAGCGTGGGTTCGACCGGCTGCTCGACCCCAGCGGAGACGCGCAGAAGATCCTGGTGGAGGTCTGATGAGCCCCGTAGCCCTGGTGACCGGGGCCGCGGGCGGCATCGGTCGCGAGACCGTAAGAGCGTTCCTGAACAACGGATACGACGTGGTGGCAGTCGACGCCGTCGACACCGTCCATCAGCTTCCCGAGGAGTTGGGCGTCGACGGTGCGCGCGTCACCACCACGGTCACCGACATCACCGATGAACGGAGTGTCAGCGAGCTCGCCTCCGAAGTTGGGTCCGTCCACGGCCAACTAAACACGATCGCGCTGGTCGCCGGTGTCGTGCAGAGCGCCGCCGCCGTGACCGAGCTAGATCCTGCCGAGTTCCGAAAGGTGATGGACGTCAACCTCACCGGGCCCTTCTTGCTGACCCGCTCGCTGACGCCGCTGCTGTCCCGTGACGATGGCAGCATCACCTTCATCTCGTCCTGGTGGGGCCGTTCCGGGCACGCCTACTTCTCGTCGTACTGCGCCTCGAAGGCGGCCGTCATCGTCTTCGCGCAAGCGTTGGCCGAGGAGTTGGCCCCGGAGATCCGAGTGAACACGGTGTGCCCGGGGAACATCGACACGAAGATGCACCGCGCG
The DNA here is from genome assembly GCF_040614235.1 of Mycobacterium sp. NPDC006124. Lineage (NCBI taxonomy): Bacteria > Bacillati > Actinomycetota > Actinomycetes > Mycobacteriales > Mycobacteriaceae > Mycobacterium > Mycobacterium sp. NPDC006124. The sequence continues at coordinate 65,629 of NZ_JBEXUA010000001.1, forward strand.
GCCCTGCACACCGAGGCCGCAGAGCGGGGCATCACCTTCGAGGAGATGAAGGACATCGAGTGGGCCAAGATCCCGCTCAAGATCGCCGGACCTCCGTCGGCCATCGCCGATGCCCTGGTCTGGCTGGCATCCCCGGCGGCGTCGTACGTCACCGGGGCATCGCTCGACGTCAACGGCGGCGTCGTCTTCCACTGACGGCGCCATGACACGGATAGGAGCTCAGAATGGTCGACAGGGTAGGTGGCCGAACCGTTCTCGTCACCGGAGCAGGCCAGGGAATGGGCGCCGGCATCGCCCGCGCGCTGGCGGCCGAGGGGGCCAACGTCGCCATCGGTGACGTCAACGTGGCCGCCGCCGATGCCGTCGCCGCAGACCTCCGGGCGGAGGGACGTCCAGCGATGAGCATCGGGATGGACGTCACCAAGCGCGACGACGTGCGCGCCGCGATCGCCGAGACGGTCGGCGAATTCGGGCGACTCGACGTCATGTTCAACAATGCCGGCCTCAACAAGCCCATGCAGTTCCTCGACGTCACCGAGGAGAACTGGAACCTCGTCATGGACGTCAACGCGCTCGGCGTCCTGATCGGCACCCAGGAGGCGGCCAAGCAGATGATCGCCCAGGGCGGCGGCGGCAAGATCGTCAACACCGCCTCGATCGCCTCCCGGCAGGGCTATGCCGAGTTCGTTCCCTACTGCGCGAGCAAGTTTGCGGTGGTGGCCATCATCCAGGCCGGTGCCCGGGCGCTGGCCGGCGACCACATCACCGTCAACGGCTTTTCCCCTGGCGTGGTGGAGACCCCGCTGTGGGCTCAGCTCGACAAGGACATGGTCGACATTCACGCCGCCGAGAAGGAAGGCGACGCCTTCGCCGCCTTCGCGTCCGGGGCGCTACTGGGTCGGGCCGCGCAGGTGGCGGACATCGTTCCGACCGCGGTGTTCCTCGCCAGCGCGGACAGTGACTTCATCACCGGCCAGGTGATGGCGATCGACGGCGGAATGGTGTTGGTGTAGGCCGTCTCCGATCTCAGCGCGTGCCCTTGGACAACCTGCGAGAGTTGTAGGAGTCCAGCAGCACGGCGATGAAGATCAGTGCACCCTGCATGAACTGCACCCAGAATGGGCTGACGTTCAGCAGCGTCAGGCCGTTGTTGATGACGCCGATGAGCAGCACACCGACGAAGGTGCCTGCCAGGCTTCCCTTGCCACCGAAGAGGCTGGTGCCGCCGATGACCACCGCCGCGATGACCTGGAGCTCCAATCCCGTTGCGGCAGTGGGCGTCGCAGATCCCAGCCGACCGACCAGGGTGATGGCGGCAATGCCCGCACAGACCCCGGCGATGACGTAGACCGAGAACAGGACGCGGCGATCGCGGATGCCGGCCAGACGCGCTGCTTCCCGGTTGCCGCCGACGGCGTAGACCTGATGGCCGAACGTGGTGCGGCTCAGCACGAAGTAGCCGATCGCGAACATCACTATCGTGGTGACGACGGGGACGGGCAGTCCCAGCAGCGTTCCGCCGCCCAGCCAGGTGAACGAGGCGGGCAGGTCGTACACGCTCTGCCCACCGCTGATCTGCAGCGTGAGACCCCGACCCATGCCCAGCACGGCGAGGGTGACGATGAACGGGGCGAGGCGTAGCACCGTGACGGAGAACCCGTTGAGCCCACCGATCAAGGCCGCGACGACGACGGTGAGGACGACTCCGAGCACGCCGTCGAGACCGCCACCCACCAGCGTCGCGGCGAGCATCCCGGACAGGGCGATGTTGGAGCCGACCGACAGGTCGATGCCACCGGTGATGATGATGAACGTCGCTCCCACGGCGGCGATTCCGACGATCGACGACTGCGTGACGATGTTCGTCAGGTTCGACGTGGTGAGGAACTTGGGCGTCAGGATGAACATGATGACGCAGGCGACGACGAGGGCTGCGACGATGGGAAACAGTGGGCTCTTCGCCATTCGGCGGATGGTGTCGACCCTGGTCGAGCGCTGGTCGTCCGACGTCGTGTGCCCCTCGCTGGCGGGCGACGTTCCGGTGGTCGTGGTGGTCATGGTGTGCGCTTTCGCTCAGCCCGCCGCGGCGAGGTGGAGGATGTGTTCGCGGTCGTACTCTGCTCGGGCGACTTCGCCGACGACCCGACCCGCCCGAAGGACGTAGACGCGGTCGGCCATCGCCAGCACCTCGTCGGTGTCCGAGCTCGTCAGCACGACGGCGACACCGGTCTTCGCCAGGTTGGTGATCTGTTGGTAGATACCGGATTTCGCACCGACGTCGACGCCGCGGGTGGGATCGTCCAGCAGCATGACGGAGGGCTGCCCCGCAGCTGCTCGGGCTAGGACGACCTTCTGCTGGTTTCCCCCGGACAGCATGCCGACGGCCGTGGCCGGCGACTCCGCCTTGACGCCGAAACGCTTCATCGCCGCCGTCGCAAACTTCCGCTGGGCAGCTGGCATCCGGATGCCGTAACGCGACACCCGGGAGTAGAGGCCGTAGATCATGTTGTCCTGAATGCTCTTGTCCAGTATCACGCCTTCGGTCTTGCGGTCCTCCGGCGAGTACACGATGCCAAGCTTCTTGGCCGCGACGATGCTGCCCGTCCGCAATGAGGTGGCGTCGCGGGTGACGGTGCCGGCGGAGGCGTCGTGGATCCCTGCGATCGCCTTCATCAGTTCGGTTCGTCCCGCACCGGCGAGACCGACGAGACCGACGATCTCGCCTGCCCGCGCGGTCACCGTCGCGTGGCGAATGCCGGGTGCGCTCAGGTCGGACACGGCCAGGCGAACCTCGCCGAGATCCCGCGCCTCGAAGGGGTAGGCCTGCTCCAGGTCCTTGGCGAGCATGGCCTTGATCAACGACGGCTCGCTCCATTCGGCGATTGGGCGGTCGTCGACGATCCGCCCGTCGCGGAGCACGCAGATCCTGTCCGCGATCGCGAACAACTCGTCGAGGTGGTGGCTGACGTAGACGATGGTCAGCCCCTCCTGCTTGAGCCGCCCGATCAGAGCGTGCAGGTTCTCGACGTCGTGTTCGGGGAGCGCGGAGGTGGGCTCGTCGAAGACCAGCACGCGGGCGTCGCGCGCGAGGCATCTCGCGATCTCCACCAGCTGACGTTGCGCCAGAGTCAGTGACCTGACGGCTCGGGTCACGTCGACGTCGGTGAGTCCGACCCGGGACAGCGCATCGCGGGCGGCACGCTTGTTGCCCCGTCGGTTGGTCATGTTGGCGGTGTGCAGCGGCCGACCCAACATCACGTTGTCCACGACGGACATGTCCGGAATGTCGGTCAGCTCCTGATAGATGACGCTGACACCGGCGTAGATGACGCGTCTGGGATCGGCGGGCAACTCGGCGCCGTCGAGCAGAACCCGTCCCCGGTCGGCTGATACGGCACCCGCGAGGATCTTGATCAGGGTCGACTTGCCCGCGCGGTTCTCGCCGGCGAGCGCGACGACGCTGCCGGGGCGCAATGTCACGGAGACGTCGGTCAGGGCGTGCACTCCGCCGTAGGACTTGGTGAGCGATTCCAGTGTCAACTCCGCTGCGCCGGAGGTCATTGCACCTCGTCTGCCCAGATGCCGTACGCCTTGACCTCGGGGGAGTCGATGTTGGCCTTGGTGATCAACTGTGCGGGGTAGACCACGTTCTTGGGAACCTCCTTGCCCGCCTTGAGGTCGGCGACCAACTCGATTGCCTTCTCGGCCATCTTGATCGGGTTCTGACTGACGGATGCGTCCTGGATGCCCGCGCGGACGTTGGCGATCGCGGGCTTCGAACCGTCGACCCCGATCACGTAGATGTGGCCCGGGGTGCCCACTGGCCGGAAGCGCCCGGCGGCCTCGATGGCCGCGCTGACCCCGACCGCTTCGGCGTCGTTGCCGTTGAAGACGGCGTCGATCTTCGGGTTGGCCTGCAGGATGTCGTTCATCGCCGCATTGGACTTCTCCGTGTCGTAGCCACCATCTTGGGTGGCCACGATCTTGATGTCGGGGTACTTGCCCACCTCGTCGAGGAAGCCCTTGTTGCGGTCGGAAGCCGAAGGGGTGCCGATGATTCCGGTGATGTTGACGACGTTGCCGCGGGGGCCGCCGTTCACGGTGTTCAGAAACTGGACGATCTGCTGGGCGGCCAGCTGACCGGCCGCGACGTTGTCCAGATTGACCGTCGAGGTGATGTCCGCCTCGACGGAGTCGGCGATCGAGATGACCGGAACGTTCTTCGCCATGGCGGCATTCAGGGCCGGGGTGACGGCCTTGCCGTCGGCCGGAGTGAGCAGGAGGTACTGGGCGCCGCGGTTCAGGAGGTTTTCGATGTCGCTGACCTGTTGGCTTGGTTCACCATTCGCGTTGGTCGTCACCATTTGATAGCCGTTCTGACTGCTACCGGAGTCGAGTCCCTTCTGCATGCCGGCGAAGAACGGGTTGGACACCGTGTAGGTGCTGTACCCGACGGTCGTCGAGGATGCTTCGGAACCGCGGTTGCACGCGGACAGGCTGGCCACGCAGGCCAGGCTCAACGCGCACGCGGTCAGTGGGCGCATCAGGTTCGTCATTCCGTCATCTCCTCGTGGACTTTCGAGGCCGGCGGAGGGGTGTCGTCGCAGGCGGCCTCTTGCCGTCGTCAGCCTAGGGTGACGGTGAACAGTGTGTCAACTCTCACTATACAGTCGGATTGTGACCTGAACCTCTTCAGCTGACGACGCCGCCGTCTGCCGTGAGACCCGTTCCAGAGCATCTTCCCAGCTAGAGTCCGTGTACCGAGCGCGATCTGCCTGGATGTGCCGCGGTCTCGTCGCGAGCACGACTGCAGTTCTCACTCGCGGTGTGTAGCCACACTGTAGTCAGACCGCGCGTCTGCAGCGGCTCGTCGACTCTCGAGCCGCCCCGCGGCTCCGTCAGAGTCGACGGGTGACCTCGGCGATCGCTGACCAATCCAAGGTGGAGAGGTCTTCGTCGGCCAGGGCGGACTCGAACAACGATCGCAACGTGGGACTGGTGGGTAGCGTCGTGCCGGTGTCGGCCGCCGCCTGCTCGGCTAGCCCGAGATCCTTGAGGCCCAGGGCGACGGTGAAGCCCACGGGCTCGTAGCGTCGCCGTACGATCATCGGACCGTAACCGCCGTAGGCACTTCCGGTGTAGGCCGCGTCGGTGAGGATCTCGATGAAGGTGTCACCCGCGACGCCGCCGCGCTCGACCATCGTCACCGATTCCGCGAGTGCCTGCAGGGTGTGAATGAGGTTGTAATTCACCGCGATCTTGACGAGGTTTGCCCGCTCTGGCTCGCTGCCAACGGACCAGATTCGCTTCCCCAGCACGTCGAGGAAGGGGCGTGCACGTTCGACGTCTGCGGACGCGCCGGCGGCGACGATGTTCAGTTGACCGCTGGCGGCGAGATGCGGCCGGCCCAGCACGGGAGCGGCGACGTAACCGATTCCGGCGACGCGATGTTTGGCAGCCAGGGTGCGCGCGGTGTCCATGCTCACCGTTGCCATGTTGACGTGGGTCCCGCCGGGGGCGGAGGCCAAGGCGTCGTCGGAGAGGACGCTCAGGACGGCGTCGTCATTGGCCAGCATGGAGAAGGAGAGATCCGACTGCAGCGCCTCGTCGACGCTTGCGGCGACATGGGCGCCGGCGGCGGCCAACGGCTCGGCGGCGGCCTTCGATCGATTCCACACGACGACGTCGTGGCCCGCGTCCAGCAGGCGCCGCGCCATTCCGGCGCCCATCGTCCCGAGCCCGATGAATCCCAGTGACGCCATGGTGTCGTCCTCTCGTCGTGCCGAGTGGTCGTCACGCACTGGCAGCGACCAATTGGTGAAGCTCATCATGGGGGTGTTCAGTCCGAATGTACATGTGCGGCCTCCACGGTCTCGGTGACGGATTGGGCACCGGGGGCGCTCGCAGCCAGTCCCGCGAATTGCGTGCGGATCGGCGCTAGTTCGCCGCGCGGCGCCTGCGTCCGGCGGTCGGACGGTTCGCGGCGATGAGTTCCTCGAGGTGGTGGGCTACCTGATCGAGTGGCGTGGTCGACCGCGCCGCCCGCGAGAGAATCACCGCGCCCTCGACGGCGGCGACGACTGTCGTCGAGAGTGATTGTGCCACCGTGGGTTCCACCCCATCACCCGTGAATCTCTCGGTGAGGAGCCGACCCCAGTCGGCGAACACATCCGCGGCGGCGGCAGCGGCCTCGGGGGCCTCGTCTCGACTGCATGCCGCGGCGACGATGGGGCAGCCGCCGTTGAAGTTGGTGCTCACCAGGACATCGCTCCACATCTGGGTGAATGCGGCCACGAGATTTGGTTGGTCGAGGTACTCGCGGATGGTGGCGGTCATCTCGTCGCCCGCAGAACGTGTTGCAGCGGAGACGAGTTCGGCCTTCCCGCCAGGAAAATTCAGATAGATCGAACGGCGGGTGACCCCGCTCGTCTCGAGGATCTGCGCGATGCCGGTGCCCGCCACGCCGTGACGCTGCATCAGGGTGGCAGTGGCCGAAGTCAGTCGATCGCGAACGCGCATGCTTGCAATATACCAATCGGTTTACTATCGTCGCAAGGCAAGTACACCAAAAGGTATACCGGAGTCCGCCTCCTAGGCGTGAAAGGCAACGAATGACCACGAAGACGACGACGTGGAAGGACGGCACCGAACCCGTCGTCACCTCCTACGCACAGGCGCCCGTTCGGGCCGTCACCGCGGGCGGCACGACCTACAGCTATCGCGAGTTGGGCCCCAGGGGTGGCATACCGGTCATCTTCTTCGTCCACCTCGCCGCCACGTTGGACAACTGGGATCCGCGCATCGTCGACCCGATCGCGAAGAGTCGACATGTCATCGCCTTCGACAACAAGGGTGTCGGAGCGTCCACCGGTAAAGTCCCCGACACCATCGAGGAGGCGGCCGACGATGCGTATGCGTTCATCACCGCACTTGGGTTCGACGAGGTGGACGTCTTCTCGTTCTCGATGGGCGGGATGATTGCCCAGGATCTCGTGGTCGAGCATCCCGACCTGGTACGAAAGCTCGTTCTCACCGGCACGGGCCCGCGCGGTGGCAAGGACATGGACAAGGTCGTTCGCACGACGTACTGGGACATCCTGCGGGCGACTCTGACCCGGTCGGATCCGAAGGAGTTCTTGTTCTTCAACCGCAACGCCGCCGGCAAGGCCGCCGGAAAGGCATTCGTCAAGCGGTTGGAGGAGCGCACTACCGATCGCGACGAGAAGATCGGCGTCACGGCGTTTCGAACGCAGCTCAAGGCGATCCAGAAATTCGGGCGCTCCGCGCCGTCGGACCTGGCGAAGCTCAGCCAGCCGACGCTCATCGCCAATGGCGACAACGACCGCATGGTGCCTTCGGCACTTTCCGAGGATCTTCACCGGCGCATCAAGGGGTCCCAGCTGATCATCTACCCCGACTCCGGCCATGGCGGCATCTTCCAGTTTCACGATGACTTCGCACGCGTCGCCGCCGACTTCCTCAGCCTATGACGCCTCCGGCTCCGCCGCTGTCGGGGAAATCCGCGCTGCGAGATAGGTTCTCGTTGGACCGGATCTCAGCCAGGGTCGCTTCCAGGCTGTCGATCACGGCGTCGTAGCCGCCGTTGCCCAGAACCAGCCTTCGAGGCGGCGGGTCCAGGGCCATCGCCGCGATCACCCCATGGGCACCTCGGCGCGGATCGCCGGGCTGCACACCGTCCATCTCGACGAATGTGGCGCGAACCTGCTCCAGCAGGTCGTGGTAGTCCGGAATCCGCTCCGCAACAGGCTCGTTCGCGAAGCCGGCGTAGGCGTTGGTGCGGAACGCTCCCGGTTCGACCGCCAGTACGGAGATACCCTGCCCGGCGACCTCGTTGCGAAGCGCATCGGTGACCGCCTCGATGGCGAACTTCGTCGCGCTGTAGTAGCCGAATCCGGGCGCCGAGACGAGCCCGGCCACCGAGGACACGTTGACGATCCACCCGTTGCCTCGGGCCCGCATCCCTGGCAGGACCGCGCGAATCACGGACAGTGGCGCGAAGAAGTTCAGCTCGAACATTGCTCGCATCGAGGGCTCGTCCATGCCCTCGATCGATCCGAACCACCCGCGACCGGCGTTGTTGACCAACACGTCGACACCGCCGAAGTGCTCCTCGGCCACACGCACCGCATCCTGCACCTGCGCCGTGTCGGTGAGTTCGAGGGGGACGATCAGAACACGCTCGCCGTATTGCTCCGCCCACGCCGACAGTGCCTCGGGGCGCCGTGACGTGAGAACCACACGATCCCCGACCTCGAGTGCCGCCTCGGCGAACGCCATCCCGAAGTTGCCGGGCGTGCCTCCGGTGATGAACCACCTCTTGGTCATGGCTCGATCACCACCCGGCTGATCGAGGCGCCGTCGATGGTGAAGCGATAATGCAGGTCGGCTACCCCACCGGGGAAGTCGCCCTCCAGGTGCTGGGTGAGGTCGACGGTCGTGCCGGTCGTCAGGGCACCGGTGAACTCGGTGGTGTAGGTGTATTCGCCGGCTGCGGTGGCGATCCAGGATCCGATCTCGTCATGGCCCGCGTAGTCGTGGCCTTCGTCGGTCACCACGGCATCGGTGGCGAGTGTGGCCAGCACTCGATCGACCTCCCGGGCGTCGAGGGCAGTCATGAACGTTCTTACGTTCTCTGGGAGTGCATCCCAGTCTGTGGCGTTGGTCATGACCCCACGATGCGAGTTCCCGTAAGGGGAAGGTCAACCCCGATTCGGCTCGCGCCGTTGTGTTGACCTTGCCCCGAGGGGAGGGTTGAGGATGGCCAAGTCCCGTCACGTGGGCTAAGGGAACGCAAAGGAGGACGCCATGGGCGCTCGAGTCTCGATCGGCGACTTCGCCGTGATGACCAGCCTGAGCAGGAAGGCGCTACGGCATTACCACGACATCGGCATCCTCGAGCCAGCGCACGTCGACACCCACAGCGGCTACCGCTTCTACGACACCAGCCAAGTCGACCATGCACACATCATCCGCCGGTTCAGGTCTCTGGGCATGTCCATTCCCGACATCAAGGCGCTGCTGAGCTCAGAAGACGCCGCGGACCGAAACGACATCATCACGACTCATCTCGAACAGATGGAGGCGCAGCTGCAACACACTCGTGACACCGTTGGCGCGCTGCGCGAACTACTTTTTCCCGTGCAGACACCCGCCCACGTGGAGGTACGTTACGAGCCGGCGCTCGCCGTGTGGGCCGTCGGCGGCACCATCGCGACTGCCGAGATCGACAGCTGGTTCGGATCGGCACTGAGCACGCTACGGGACGCAGTCGCGACGGCAGCAGGTGACGACTGCGTCGTCGTGCCGGGTGGCCTCTACGAACGCGCACTGTTCCTCGAAACGCAGGGCGAGGCAAAGCTCTTCGTCGCCGCGCCGCAATCAGCGGTCCCCCCGGACGGCGTTCGGGCCGAGGTGTTGCCCCCGGCTGAATTCGCAGTTCTCACCCACTCCGGCGGTCACGACGGCATCGACCGCAGCTACGCGGCTCTCGGCACCTACGTGAACGAACGTCTGATCAGCCATCAGGGGCCGATCCGCGAGCACTACATCGGCGGAACGCACTCAGAGCCAACGACATTCACCGCCACCGAAATCTGTTGGCCAATCTTCAGCACCGCCCAACCGCCAGAATGAGCGAGCCCCCGACACGCCGACCCGAATGAGGCAGCTGGCTCGCGCTGCTCTCGCAGCGCCGTGCTCAATCTGGTAATCTACGGTCCGTCAATTATTGTTGACGTTCTGTAGACTGCGATGAAGGCATCGAGCGATGTCGAAACGGAGACGTGGAGCATGAAGACCTTCTTGATCACTGGTGTCAGCAGCGGCCTGGGCCGCGCGTTCGCCGTCGCTGCATTGCGCGCCGGACATCGCGTCGTCGGCACCGTCCGCAAGGACGAGGACGGCGCTGCCTTCGAGGCGGTGGTACCTGGTCGCAGCCTGGCCCGCCGGCTCGACGTCACCGACGACGCCGCGGTGAGACAGGTAGTGGTCGACGTCGAGGCGACGGTTGGTCCGATCGACGTGGTGATCGCCAACGCCGGCTACGGCGTGGAGGGCATCTTCGAGGAGACTCCGCTTGCCGCGCTGCGAGAACAGTTCGCCACCAACGTCTTCGGGGTGGCTGCGACGTTGCAGGCGGCGCTGCCATACATGCGTGAGCGCCGCCGTGGTCACCTGATGGCGGTAACCTCGATGGGCGGTTTGATGGCGGTGCCCGGAATGTCGGCGTACTGCGCGAGCAAGTTCGCCGTGGAAGGTCTGCTGGAGTCACTGGGCAAGGAGGTCTCGTCCTTCGGCATTCACGTCACCGCGATCGAGCCCGGGTCCTTTCGCACGGACTGGGCTGGTCGGTCCATGACCCGAGCCGAGCGCGTCATCGACGACTACGACGAACTCTTCGAGCCGATCCGCGCAGCTCGTGTGAAGGCCAGTGGCAACCAGTTGGGCGACCCCGTCAAAGCGGCTGAAGCCGTCCTGTCGATCTTGGAAGAGCCGTCACCCCCGGCACACCTGGTGTTGGGCTCCGATGCCTTGCGACTCATCGGCGCCGCCCGGTCGGCCGTCGACCGCGACATCCGCACGTGGGAAACGCTCTCCCGCAGTACCGACTTCGCCGACGGCGCGCAACTGGCGTCGCACTGAGACAGACTGTGCAGGTGATGCCCACTTCGTCGCCGGGACGGCGTTCTGCGGTCCGACAGCGCAAGGGAGACGTGCGCGAACAGCAGATCCTCGATGCCGCTGAGGACCTGTTGGCGACCCATGGTTTCGCTCGCATGACGGTAGGCGACATCGCGGCGGCGACTGGAATCACTCGGGCTGCGTTGTACTTCTACTTCGCGTCCAAGCAAGACGTCGTCACGGCACTGGTCGCCCGTGCCACTGTGCTGCTGGAGCAGAAGTCGGAGTCATTGCGCGACGACACGGCGGCGCCCGAAGCGGTATTCGCCACCGCCTTGGGGCGGACCGCAGAGCTCTGGCGCGAGCACGGGGCCGTGATGCGCGCGGCAGTCGACCTGAGTTCGACCGTCACGGAGATCGACCAGCTGTGGACCCGCACCGCGGACGTCTTCATCGACGCGATCGCCGGTACCTTGCGTCGAGCGGGTGTGTCGCCAGGGGATGGCCCGGGTGACGCACAGGCACTTGCCCGTGCCCTGTGTTGGATGATCGAGCGTAGTTTCTACCAGGCTGCTCGGGTCTCGCCAGACGAGATCGAGCAGGCCAGGCAGACATGTCTGATCGTGTGGACGCGACTGACGACATGGGCCAATGCCTCGGGTAACCCGTCACCGGTCCTCTGATGAGGTGACGGGCCCTAGAGCGCTGGGGTGAAGAGCACCCTTGGCCGCGGCCTTTCGTCGACCCGGTGCCGCCGAGCGACTGACGGCGTCGGACGCATCAGTCGTGTCGCAGGCCGCGGGGGTCACCCAGGTGTGCGCTGATGACACCGGTTGCCGGAGCGGGAATGAGCCCGACGGTTTGTTCGTCGAGTCCGGTGGCGGCCCTGAGGAAGGGGCCGAAGAGTCGCCATCCCAGCTGCAGTGCAATCGCGTCCGCAGTGGCGACACGTGCTGCGTAGTCGTCGTCGTGCTGATCCCGGGCGTCTGCCAAGAGTTGGTCGATGTTCGGGAATCGCTGCTGAAGCCGCGCGACGTCGAATCCGTCGAGAAGTGCACGGGCAATGACTCGCCAGCTGCGTTCGGCGCGAGCTTCGATCACCTCGCGCGAGGCATGGGCGTCTCGCGCCGATGCCAGGTCGTCGGCGAGGTACTCCAGCACGGACGCCACGACCGCCTCCTTCGTGCCGATGTGTCGAAAGATCAATCCGGCGTTGACTTCTGACCGATCGGCGATATCGCGCATGGACGTCGCCGCCGGACCCCGCTCGGCGAACAGGTCTGCCGCATGGGGTAGCACGGTGGCACGGACACGTTTGGCCGCGTTGGTCTGCCCACCACTTGCTGTAGTCACCTGACTACAGTAGCTTGTAGTCAATCGACTACAACGCGAGAGGCCACGACGACGACGGACCCAACGTCGCAGGGGAATCGACCCGCCAACCCTCCTCGACGGCAATGCCCAGGGTCGCGTCTTGCCTCGGGGCCGTTGAGCCATCTCGCCACTGAACGAGATCGAGTGACCACTTCGAACACCATTCAAGGAGAACGCATGGCCGATCAACTACTCCGACAGCATCACCAAAGCGCTGATGCCAGTGGCAAGTTGGCATCCCATTACGCAGCACGAGGCGTCGTTTCGCTCGTTTGGGTCGCGGCGGCACTTACCGTCGGCGCCACGTCGGCATTCGTCGGCGGTGCACTGTTGCTGTCCTACCCGGCGTGGGATGCCGTCGCCAACGTGCTCGACGCACGGCAGAACGGCGGCTTGCGGCCCAATCCCACCCAGGCGTTCAACATGGCGGTCAGCGGGCTGACGACCGTGGCCGTCGCCATCGCACTCACCGTGAGCCTGAATGCCGTCTTGGGTGTCTTCGGCGTCTGGGCGGCACTGTCGGGGCTGCTGCAACTCGCAACGGCTGTGCGCCGATGGAAACGCGCTGGAGCGCAGTGGGTGATGATCATCAGTGGAGCTCAATCCGCCGCTGCCGGTGCAGTGTTCGTTCTGGCGGCCGGTGGGCCAGAGACGCCTGGCGTCGTCGACGTCGCCCCCTACGCCGCGTTCGGCGCCTTCTACTTCCTGGTGTCAGCTGTCTGGTTGACCGTCTCGGCTGCGCGACGCCGACGTCAGGCCAGCGCCCTGCGGTCACACGAAGGTGAAGGAACGTGACCACGGCGCGCGACGTGGAGATCCACCACGGACGGGCCTGGGTCGACCAGGACGAGAAGATCCGCATCGGCTATACGGTCCTCACTCCGCCTGAACCAACCAAGACAGTCGTGCTTCTCCACGGCGCCCCCCAGACGCGATACGAATGGCGCAAGGTCATGATGCCGCTCGCCGCCTCCGGCTATCGCGTGATCATGCCCGACTATCGCGGCGCCGGCGCGTCTGACAAACCCCGAGACGGGTACGACAAGTGGACGATGGCCGGTGACATTCACAGCCTCGTGCGCGAGACGCTGAGCGTGGCGGAGCCCATCTCGCTGGTCGGACATGATCTCGGGTCGGCACTGGCTCTGAGCTTCGCGCTGCGCTATCGCGACGAGGTCGTGAGCGCCACCTTCATGGAAGCACCGCTACCCGGGACCGCCTACTACGAGTGGCGCGTAACTCAGAAGTCCGCCTGGCAGTTCTCCTTTCATGCCAACCCGGACATCGCGGTGTACCTGGTGCACGGACGTGAACGTTGGTACGTCAACCGGTTCTTCGACGACTTGAGCTACCAACCGGATGCGATATCCAATGACGACCTCGACGTCTACGCCCGCGCGTTCGAAGCCCCGGGAGCGATTCGCGCATTGTGCGAGGTCTACCGGGAACTCGACCGCGACGCCGACGACAATCGCGCCGCGCTGAAGCGACACGGCAAGCTCACCGTCCCGGTGCTGGCCTCGGGGGGTGCGTGCGGGCCTCTCGCGAGCAACTTCCGAGCGATGTGTGAAGAGATCGCTGAGTCGGTGACGGATCGACTCGTCCCGGACTGCGGTCACTGGGTGGCCGAGGAACAGCCCGAATACTTCACCAGGATGTTCTGCGAGTTCGACGCGGCAGCTCGGGGCGAGACCTCGTAGCGCTTGCGGCTGATCGGCCCGCCCGGTCCCGATGACCTATAGGCAAACGCAGGAAGTTGAGGTAGTTGCAATGGTGAACGCGAATCCGGAGACGATCGACATTGCCGGTAAGACAGTTTCGCGCTTGGGCTTTGGATCCATGAGATTCACGGGCCGCGGCATCTGGGGTGAGCCCGAGGACCGGGAGGAATGCATCACCGTGGCCCGTCGGGCGGTCGACCTGGGCGTGCAGTTCATCGACACGGCCGACTCATACGGTCCGCACGTCGCCGAACGAATCTTGTACGAGGCGCTGCATCCGTATCCAGATGACGTCATGATCGCGACGAAGGCGGGCCTGACGCGAAACGGGCCGGACGTCATCGACACCGACTCCGGGCCGAGACGCCTCGGGCCGGCGGCGTGGCCACCGGTCGGACGACCCGAATACCTGCGTCAGCAGGTGTTGATGAGCATGCGCCGGTTGGGGGTCGACCACATCGGTCTGTTGCAGCTGCATCGGGTGGATCCCAAAGTGCCCCTGGCAGAACAGGTCGGCGAGCTCAAGGCGCTCCAGGATGAGGGCAAGATACGCGCGATCGGCATGTCGCAATGTACGGTGGCGCAGCTCGACGAAGCCCGGCGAATCGCCGATATCGTCAGTGTCCAAAGTCGTTTCAACGTCATGGACCGGGACGCCAGCGACATCTTGAAGGTGTGCGAGCGTGACGGGCTCACGTTCATTCCGTGGGCGCCGGTGGCGCAGGGCGGGCTCGACTCGGCACACCGAACGCTTGCCGCCATCGCGCGGGCGCACGAATGCACTGTGGGCCAGGTGGCGATCGCCTGGTTGTTGCATCTCTCGCCGGCGATGCTTCCCATCCCGGGCACGTCGCGGCGCGCGCATCTGGAAGAGAACCTTGCTGCCGTCGACGTGCGGTTGACGACGGCACAGGTCGACGAGTTGAGCGCGTCTGTCGGTTGATCGCCGGTCGACGGCAAGATAGTAAACGTGTATACCTTTGGTGTGGCATTCGACGCCGAAGGAGGCAACGACCATGACCGACACCCAGCTGGACATCGCGTTCTGGGATTACGACCGCACGCGTGCACTCGTCGACGGCACGGTACGCATCGACGGCGTCGACGCCACGTTCCACAGCGGACGGATCGTCACCGAGATCTTCGAGAAGATGATCCGCGACCGGGCCTACGACGTCTCCGAACTGGGCATGACGTACTTCCTGCGCACGATGGAACTCGACGACCCCCCGTTCCTCGCGATACCCGTGTTTCCCGTCCGTTCCTTCCGGCACTCGGCGATCTACGTCAACACCACCAAGGGCATCACTCGGCCGCAGGACCTGGCGGGCAAGACGATCGGTGAACTCGCCGTGTACGGGCACGACGCGGGCATCATGCCCAGGGGCATCCTGTCCGATGAATTCGGGCTGACCCCGCAGCAGTGCCGGTGGGTGATCGGAGGCATCGACTTTCCGCTGAACCCGCTCGACTTCATCCCTCAACCTCACCCGGCTGACGTCGAGGTGAGCTGGGCCGGCCCCGAAGCGGATCTGGGGGAGATGCTCGAGGCCGGTGAGATCGACGCGCTGATCTCCGCCGACGCCCCCGCCGCAGTTCTGAGGGAGTCACCCACCGTCGGCCGCCTGTTCCCCGACTACGACGTGGTCGAGCGGGACTACTTCCGCCGCACCGGCATCTTCCCGATCATGCACGCCGTGGTCGTGCGCAAGGAGTTGGCTCTTGCGCGGCCTGATCTGATTCGGGCCGTCTACGACGGCTTCTTGGCCGCAAAGAATGCGATGGCCGACGGGTTGGTCAAGGGCATGACGTTCAACAACATGCAAGCGATGATTCCGTGGCTGAGCAAGCTCATCGCCGACGACCGCAGCTTGCTCGGCGAGGACTGGTGGCCCTACGGCATCGAGGCCAATCGCGCCGCGCTCGACGCCGTTCTGCGGTACCACCACGAGCAGGGCATCACTGCCCGCCGGTTCGCCGTCGACGACGTGTTCGTCGACGGGCTGCTGGACACCTGACGGGAGGCAGGACCATGAAAGTCGTTGCCTTGGAGGAGCACTTTGCGACGGCAGAGATCGTCGACGCGTGGCAGTCAGTGCCGCCCGGGGTGCGTGACTACGCCGTGGAGATGTCCGGCGGGGTCGACACTCGGCGACGACTGATCGATCTCGCCGACGAGCGGATCGCCCACATGGACGAGGCGGGCGTCGACGTGCAGGTGCTCTCGGTGACCACCACCGGGGTAGAGAACCTCGACCCGACGACCGCGGTTCCGCTGGCCCGCGCCGCCAACGACGTGATGGCCGAGACCATTCGCGCGCACCCCGATCGGTTCCAAGGGTTCGCCACCCTGCCGACCAGCGCCCCGGCCGATGCCGCCCACGAATTACGAAGGGCTGTAACCGAACTCGGTCTGAGCGGCGCCATGGTGTTCGGTCGCCACGATGAACGCAACATCGACCACGCGGACTTCCTGCCGATCCTCGAAGTCGCCGCCGAGCTGCGATGCCCGCTCTACCTTCACCCGCAATCACCCCCGCCACCGGTGCGCCGGTCCTACTACGAGGGTTTCGACCACACGCTCGTCACCGCCTTCGCGACCGGCGGCATCGGCTGGCACTACGAGACCGGCATCCAAGCGCTGCGCCTCGTCCTGTCAGGGACATTCGACCGCCTGCCCGACCTGCAGCTCATCCTCGGGCACTGGGGCGAGGTCGTGCTGTTCTACCTCGACCGCGTCGACCTGCTCACCGAGCCGGCCGGGTTGCCACGAAAGGTGTCCGAATACTTCACCACGAACGTCTCGGTGACTCCCGGTGGGATCTTCAGCCAGAGATACCTCCGATGGGCGGTCGAGGTCCTGGGAGTCGATCGGGTGTTGTTCGCCACCGACTATCCGTTTCAACTCGCGTCCGACGGTGCGGCCCGGAGATTCCTCGACGACGCCGACCTCAGCCCGACCGATCGGGCGAAGATCGCCAGCGGCAACTGGGAACGCCTCTGTGCCGACATTCAGCGGTGATGACCACCGTCGGCGGTTCCCCCACCGCAACCGTACGGTTGCCCCGTGAGCGCTGATTCCGATGCGATCTCGAAGCTATTCGACGAGGTGTCCTTGGGGGCGCCCGAGCGGGCCGTGGGCTTCGTCCTGTGGCGCGTGCTGCACCACTACGTCCGCGAGGTCAACCGCGCGCTCGCCGACCTCGAATTGACCCATCTTCAGTTCCAGACGCTGGCCCTCACCGCATGGCTCGGCCGTAAGGGTGCACCAGCCAGCCAGGCCGAGATTGCCCGGGCGGGTGACATCCAAAAGATGCAGATCTCCAACATGATGAAGGCACTCGAACAGCGCGGACTGATCACCCGGCCCCGCAGTTCGACCGATGAACGTGCCAGGAGCGTCGCCGTGACGACGGCCGGGCTCGTCGCGCTGCACGCGGCACTCCCTCGCGTCATCGACGTGCAGCGTCGACTCTTCGGTGAGGAAGGCATGCCCGGCGGGCACCTGTTGCAAGCGCTGCTGCGTACCGAGCAGAGGACGGCCGGTGACGACGAGTCTCGCTGAATTCCCCTCCTGTTCACCGTGTGACGAGAAGCCGTCGACGAGGATCTGACCATGCTCTTGCCCCGTTTCGCCCTGGAAGACTGGTTCGCCCGTTACAAGCCCGGGTGCGCCGTGAACATGGGCAGCTCGGACGTCGAACCGGTCTCGGTCTTCGACCTGCTCGAACCCGGAGCCCGGCTCGACGACATCGCGCTCGGCTACGGCGGAGCAATCGGCTCGGCCGCACTGCGAGAGCAGGTCGCCGCCCTGCATCCCGGCACCGACGCATCCGACGTGCAGTGCACGGCGGGCGCGACCGAAGCCGTCCTCGCCGTCTATGCCGCGCTGCTGGAGCCCGATGACCACGTCGTCGTGGTCACCCCCGCCTACCAGCTGCTCGTCGACCTGCCTGCGGCGCTCGGCGCGTCGGTCACTGCGGTGGCACTGGTCCGTGACGGCGACCGTTGGGTGTTGCCGACGGCGGCGGTCGCCGACGCCATCCGCGACACCACCCGCGCCGTCGTCGTGAATTCGCCGAACAACCCGACCGGCTGGACGGCCACCGACGCACAAGTGACTGAGCTCGCCGCCCTCGCGAACGACGCCGGCGCGGTCCTCGTCAGCGACGAGGTCTACCGCGGCATCGGGCCGACGAGGTCCACGGCGGTGGAATTGCACGACGGCGCCGTCGTGGTGGGATCGGTGTCCAAGACCTTCGGCACGGCAGGGCTGAGGGTGGGGTGGGTGGTCGCACGGGACGAGGGGCTACGCGACCGACTGCGCACCGTCCGCTACTGGACCACCCTGTCCTCCTCGCCGGTGACAGACGCCCTGGCCGTCCACACCCTGCGCGTCGCACCCAGGCTGCAGGCCCGTGCCACCCGTATCGTCGGCGACAACGCCGCCCTGGTCCGCGACCTCGTCGACGGCCGGGACGACGTCGACTACGCCCCACCGCAGGGCGGCACCAGCGCCTGGGTCGAGCTGCTCACCCACGACGCCGAGGACGTCGCCCGGCGCCTGGCGGTCGAGCACGAGGTCTTCACCGTGCCCTCGACCGCCCTGCGCGCACCGGGACAACATCTCCGGATTGCGCTGGGTCGCAACGAACTCGAGCGTGGGCTGGATGCGCTTACCCGGGTACTCGACGACACTGCCACTCGCCGGTGATGGCGCAGCTTGGTCTAGGCAGCGGCATCTGGCTCAGAGCATCCCGCGGAGTCTCTCGAGGCCGGCGAGCGCGACGTCGATGATGGCGTCGAGCTTCGCCTGCGTCACTCCGGCAGCTGCGTGTACCGCGAGTCCCTGTCCCATCGCCACGGCGTATGCCGCGAGGGACGCGCTGTCGTCGACTCCAGGTCGGTGCGGCGATGCGTCCTCGGTCTTGGCCAGCGCCTTCGCCACCGTGTCTTCGAGACCCTCGCGATAGCCTGCGAGGAGTTGCGGTATGCGCGTGTTGTCCGGCCCGCACGAGAGTCCGCCTTGAATTGACAGACATCCCAGGACGCTTCCGTGGGTCGCCGACTCCGCAGTGGCGCGCAGGTAGGACTCGATGACCTCGTAGGTGGTGGATCTGGCGAGCGCCGCGTCGAGCCCCTCTCTGCGGCAACGGCCGTAGCGCTCCAGAGCACGGACGAAGAGTTCTTCCTTGCTGCCGAAGACGGCGTAGAGGCTCGGCTTGTTGATACCCATGGCGCGCGTCAACTCGGCCAACGATGCGCCCTCGTATCCACGACGCCAGAACGTGTCGATCGCACCGTCGAGCGCCTGGTCTTCGTCGAAGGCGCGCGGACGGCCACCCACACGTCGCTGATCAGCGCTCATGGAGTCGACTCTACCGAACGGTACAAAACTGGTACGGTCGAACTGCACAACCGATCGGTACAAAACAGGAGGACCACGTGGCGCCATTGACAGGACGAACTGCACTCGTCTCCGGAGCGACCTCCGGAATCGGCCTCGCCGGAGCGCGTGCTCTAGCCCGGGACGGCGCTCACGTCTTCGTGGTCGGGCGCCGCCAAGAGGCGCTCGACGACGCCGTCGCCGAGATCGGTGCGGGGCAGGCCAGTGCGATCCGAGCAGATGTGACCGATCGCGCCGACCTCCAGTGGATGACCTCGGCCATCGAGGCCAGTGGTCGCAAGCTCGACATCGTCTTCGCCAACGCAGGTGTCGCCGAGGTCGCCGTGTTGGGCGATCTCACGTGGGAGCCCTACGTCAGAACGTTCAACACCAATGTCGGTGGCGTCATCTTCACCGTGCAGGCAGTGCTTCCGCTTCTCCGGCCGGGCGCTTCGGTGATCTTGTGCGGTTCCGCCGGCGATGTGAAGGCCGCACCGGGAACGAGCGTCTATGCCGCCTCCAAGGCCGCGATCCGGTCTCTGGCCCGTAGTTGGGCCGCCGAACTCGTCGACCGCGAGATCCGCGTCAACGTCGTCGCTCCAGGTGTCACCGACACGCCGGGCCTGGCCGACCTGTTCGCAGGCGCCGACGACGCTCTTGCCGACCTGACCTCGTCCATTCCGATGAAGCGCCGCGCACATCCCGATGAAATCGGCAACGTGATCGCATTCTTGGCCTCGGACGGCAGTAGCTTCATGACCGGATCAGAGGTCTACGTCGATGGTGGCGCCGGGCAATTGTGATCGCAATCGGAGAACACCCCGTCCAGAACTGCTCGTGAAAGGCGCATCGCCATGCCACAGCACATCTCGATCCCTCGCGGACCGATCAGTCTCGCAGCGGACCTCTACCTTCCGGAGGGCTTCGGTGAGGGAGATCCCTCTGCTGCCGTCGTGCTGTCCACGCCTGGCAGCAGCGTGAAGGAGCAGATCGGTGCCAACTATGCCTCCCGCCTTGCCGAGAATGGTTATGCCGCAGTGACATTCGATCCTGCACATCAGGGGGACAGTGGTGGGGAGCCCCGCGACCTCGAAGATCCCTATCGGCGGGGTGAAGACATCTCCTACGTGATCGACGCTGTCAGCACGCTCACGGGTATCGACCCCGGACGCATTGGTGCACTGGGCATCTGCGCCGGTGGTGGCTACGCCGTCCACACCGCGCGCACGGATCACCGAATCAAGGCGATCGCGACGGTGGTCGCCGGCAACATGGGCGACTCGTGGCGCAGTGCGGGATTCTCACCCGGCGGACCCGTGGGGGCCCTCGAGGATCTTGCCGTGGCGCGGACGGACGAGGTCGTGACCCACACCCTCCAGAGGGTCAACTGGTTGCCGGACACTCCCGAAGAGGCGTCGGCCGCCGGTGTCGTCGACCTCGACACGACTGAGGCGGTCAGGTACTACCGAACCCCGCGGGGACAGCACGAGCATTCGACGAACCGCCGTCTCCTGCGGAGTGATTCGCTGCTCCTCGGATACGACGCAT
The DNA here is from genome assembly GCF_040614235.1 of Mycobacterium sp. NPDC006124. Lineage (NCBI taxonomy): Bacteria > Bacillati > Actinomycetota > Actinomycetes > Mycobacteriales > Mycobacteriaceae > Mycobacterium > Mycobacterium sp. NPDC006124. The sequence continues at coordinate 86,299 of NZ_JBEXUA010000001.1, forward strand.
TCCATCTCGTCGACCAACTGCTCACGCAACCGCTGCAGGTGATCGTCGCAGGACGCCGGGGCAACACCGGCCAGTACGAGGCGGGATTGAAGCTGTGGAACATGGCACCCAACCCCGTCGACCTGTTCGTCGTCGAGCGCGCGGGCCACTACGAAATGTATGACGAGCCCACGTACGTGGATCAGGCCATAGCTCGGATGAGTGGGTTCTTCGCCGAGAATCTTTGACGACGGAAGGTGTGAGTGCTGGTTAGGCTTCAACCGTGCTGATCGACGATCACGTGATCACTGTTCCGCTGAATCACCGCCACCCGGACGGGCGCACCCTGGAGGTCTACTCACGGGAGATCGCCCGGGATGGCGGGCGGGACCTGCCATACCTGCTCTTCCTGCAAGGCGGCCCGGGCAACGAGGCACCCCGCCCCACCACGTCGGGGGCGTTGTCACCGTCGTGGCTCGAGCGCGCGCTTCAGGACTACCGCGTCGTCCTGCTCGACCAGCGGGGCACCGGCAGGTCGACGCCGTACGGGACGCCGCGAGCCGAGGATGCGGAACGGCTGACGCACTTCCGCGCCGATTCGATCGTCCAGGACGCGGAACTTCTTCGGGAGCATCTCGGCGTCCGGACGTGGAGCTTGTTGGGTCAGTCCTTCGGCGGCTTCTGCTCGCTGCACTATCTGACCGTCGCGCCGGACAGCCTGCGCGAGGTGTTCTTCACCGGTGGCCTGCCGCCCGTCGGATGTCCCGTCGACGACGTCTACTCGGCGGCCTACGACATGATGCGTACGCTAAATCGTCACTACCACAAGCGATTCCCGGAGGATGCTGCTCGCCTGCGGGACCTGCTCGACCGATGTGACGCAGGAGAGGTGCACACCTTGGACGGTGATCCGATCTCGCGGCGTTCGATGCGCACCATCGGTCACCGACTGGGCATGGGCGGTGGCGCGGAGAGTGTGCACCACCTGCTCGAGCTCGACTTCACCTCGCCCGGGTTCCGGCACGACGCAGCGGCGATGCTGCCGTTTGGTCCCCGAAATCCGTTGTACGCGATCCTGCACGAATCGAGTTGGGCAGACGGCGGGGCCACGCGGTGGTCGGCCGACCGGACCCAGCCCGACGACTTCGGTGGCGAATCCCTTCTCCTTACGGCCGAGCACATCTTCCCGTGGCACTTCGAGGAGACGGCCGGGCTGCGGCCCTACGCCGACATCGCCCGGGAACTCGCCCAACATGACTGGCCCTGTCTGTACGACGCCGAGGTGCTGGCACGGGTCGACGTTCCGTGCGCTGCCGTGATCTATGCCGACGACCCCTACGTGCTGCGTCACTTCTCGGAGGAGACGGCCGACTTACTGCCCGGGATGCGGCGTTGGCTGACCGATGAATATCTGCACGATGGCCTGCGTGCCGACGGGGGCCGGGTGCTCGACCGCCTGATCATGCTGGCGCGAGACTGATCAGCCAGGTTCCGCTGGTGATTCCCGTGACGGGCCTCCGCTCTGCATCAAGAGTGGCCCGTCGTGCGTCGACCCGCCGCACCAATTGGGTCGGTTCTGCCCGCGATCGACCAGATCATCGCAGACTGTTCTGAAGTCGAGATCTCAGATCAGGGGTGAACTGTCGTGAGCATGGCGTACCTGGCACAACCCGACCAACAACAACGACTCGAATGGCTTGACGGCGGCACGCTGGCCATCTTGCTCGACGGGGCGGCAACCGACGGTCAGTTGATGGTTGGTCGGTTCGACGTCAGCAGGGGTGAGGCACCGCCCTACCACATGCACACCCGCGAGGACGAAGTCTTCATGCTGATCAAGGGCACGGCGCTGGTATGGCTCGAGGATCAGGAAACGGAGTTGGCAGAAGGTGGAATAGTGTTCCTGCCCAAGAACATCCCCCATGCCTATCGCATCACCTCCGCCACGGCCGACCTACTGATGATCAACACCCCGGCCGGCATCGAAGGCATGTTCCGCCACTCCGGTCGGGACCGGGCGACCCCGAGACCCGACGACTTCACCATCTCGCCGCAGCGGATGGCCGAAGGCGCAGAGGAACACGGTCAAGTCATCCTCGGTCCGCCCCGTTAGATTGCGCGTCCACTTCTTCGGCGGCGCCAATTCACATTTGGCATCAGCAGGACACCACGTTGCTCTAACCTCCCCTGAGGACCAGCCACAGAAGATCGGAACGTCGATGACGGCAGAGAACGTGGCGGGCACCAGCGCGTCACCCGAAGACGGTCGGGGTCGCGATCCCGAACCGGAACTGAAACGAACTCTCGGCGGCTTTCAAGTCTTCGCCGTCTCCTTTGCGTTCATCTCGGTGGCCGTCGGCATCTTCGCCACCTACGACGACCTCCTCAGCAGCTCCGGACCGGTCGGCATCTGGCTGTGGATCCTCGCCGCGGTCGGGCAGGCGTTGGTCGCACTGGTGGTGGCGCAGTTCGCCGCCCGCATCGCGCTCAGCGGATCGTCGTACCAGTGGGCCTCGAGGCTGGCCAATCCGAAGATCGGCTGGCTGTTCGGCTGGTTGACCTTCTGGTACTTGGCGATCGCGGTGGTCGCTCTGGACAATGCGCTCGCCAGCCAGGCGTTCATGCCGCTCGTCGGGATGGCGGAGAACGAGGACACCGCACGAATCATCACGGTGGTCATACTGGTGGTCCAGGCGGCGCTGGTGATCGCTTCGACGCGCCTGCTGGGAATGATCACGTCCAGTGCGGTGGGCATCGAACTGGCGATCATCGTCGTCTTGGTGATCGCGCTGGCGGTGTTCATGTCGCTCACCGGGAGTGGCGATCTGGCCAACCTCACCTCACGCGGTGTCACCGCCGACTCATCGAACTACTTCGCCATCGGCGGCGGATTGATGGCCGGCATGATCATGGGTCTCACCACGTTGGTCGGCTTCGACTCCGCGGCGAACCTCGCCGAGGAGGCCAAGGATCCGTTCACGAGCGTCCCCCGCGCGATCGTCGCCTCGGTGATCGCTGCGGGCGTACTCGGATTCCTCTTCCTGATCGTCTTGACCATTGCCATCAAGGACATCCCGGCGGTCACCTCTAGCGGTTCGCCGGTCGCCGCAATCATCCGCGGCCAGTTCGGACCGGTCGCGGAGCGAATCTTGTTGGCGGGTCTGGTGTTTGCGATGTTCGGTGCAGGCATGGTCGTCATCGCCGCGTGCTCACGGCAGGTTTTCGCGATGGCGCGCGATCAACGATTCCCGGCGCACCGGCTGATGAAGAAGGTCAATCCCAAGACCCAGACTCCAGTCCCGGCCACGCTACTGATCCTCGCCGTCGGTGTCGTCTTGATGCTCGCCCTGCCGGGTCAAGCGCTGATCCCGCTGATCGTGGGGTCGACGCTCCTGCCCGCGATGATCTACACCGGCATCGTGATCCTGTATCTGTCGGTGCGAAAGGGGCTCGAGCACAGGGAGGGTGGCTTCAGCCTGGGGCGCTTCGAGATGCCGGTCGCCGTCGCCGCGCTGATCTGGGAGGCGTTCGTCCTGTTCGTACTCGTCACGCCCGGGGACAACACCATTCCGGTGCTCATCGTCGTGGGCCTGATCCTCGCCGGCGGCGTGTACTTCGCGTACTTGTACTTCCTCCACCGCGAGATCCTCGACACCGAACCGGGCGTCGACGACTCCGCGGGGTCGGCATCGGACGTTGCCCCGTGATCCGATGCGGCACACGCGGTCGGCTGTTGACGGCGGCCGTCGTAGCCGGTCTCGTCGCCCAACTCGCGGCGCCCGGCACAGCGTCGGCCGATCCACTGCCCAACTGTTCGGATCAGAGCTGGCTCGGGGTGTGGGCGGCCGCCCCGTCCGATGCCTCTCGTGGCACTGACGACATGGATCGTCAAGACCTGTCGATGAACCCGAAGTCAGTGGTGCGCGATGAAACCATCCGGGCCGTCCTCACACCGACGTTCGGTGGCACCACCGCGCGGGTCCGGTTGTCCAACCGGTTCGGCACCATCCCGGTGACATTCGCACGGGCCACCGTCGCTCGCCGTGCCTCGGGCCCGGCGGTGGTTCCCGGTACCGTCGCACCGTTGTCCTTCGGTGGCGACCGGAGCGTCACCGTGGCCACCGGACAGGATGTCCTGAGCGACCCCGTCGAATTCGGGGTCCAGGCCTTCGAGTCGGTGGCCGTGACCCTTCACGTGGCCGGCGACGTCGGTATGCCGACCGAGCACGACGTTGCGCGGCAGACGTCCTACCTCACCCCCGAGGGCACCGGCGACCACACCGCCGACGTCGGCGGGGACGCGTTCACCCAGCGCACCACCAGTCGCCCATTCGTCAGCGGTCTCGAGGTACTGGCGCCACTGTCCGACGGCGCGGTCGCGGCCCTCGGTGACTCGATCACCGACGGCTACCAGGCAGTCCCGGCCGGGGCCCCGGAGACGCTGGAGGGTATCGATGCCGACGGGCGCTGGCCCGACGACCTCGCCCGCCGGCTGGCCACCGCGGGTCGGCCGCTGTCGGTGCTCAACCTTGGTATTGCGGGCAACCGAGTGCTGCAGGACTCGGCGGTCGGTGGCCAACCAGACGTGCAGGGAGCGGCGGTGATTCGGCGACTCGACGCCGATGTGTCAACGCAACGGGGCGTCACGACGGTGATTTGGCTCGAGGGAATCAACGACCTGCTGATGTCTCCCAATGTCACCGTCGACGAGCTGACCGGCGGGTACCGCGACGTGATCGACCGTCTGCACGCCCAGGGTCTGCGAGTGCTGCAGGGCACGCTCACCCCGGCTGGTGGCAGCTCCGCCCCGCCCGGCAGCGAGGCCGTGCGTCAGGCCGTCAACTCCTGGATCCGGGAGCAGAGCCCTGCGGACGGCGTGGTCGACTTCGACGCCGCCGTCCGTGATCCCGCCGATCCCTCGCGGATCGATCCCGCATACGACGGTTCCGATCATCTGCACTTCAACCTCGCCGGTTACCAGGCGATGGCCAACGCCGTTCCGCTGGAATCGATCGCCGATCGCGCCTGCTCCTGAGTCGGTCATCACCCGTGCGGCCTGCTGGTCGGCTGGGCGGCGCGCCACGCGTGCGAGTGATGGCCCCCAGGGGGTCCCGATGTTCGACGGTACCCCCTCCAGGCTGCGGCAAAAGAGTGCACGCCCCGGTGCTGACGGCGGTTTATCGTGGACGGGAAGAGGGGCGTCGCCGCTGCGATTCGCCGAGGTGCGGGAGGTGTTTCGGTGCCAGAAGACTTGTCAGTCGACCCGGTCGATCTGCACTTGTCCTCAGATCACATGGACATGCACCGGTCGGAACTGTCGGCCGCCCACACGGCGGCCAACGACGACATCGAAGCGGCGCAGACCGGCTGGGTCGGCGCGTCGGGCGCAGCGCTGCAGACGAGGTTCGCGGAGTGGCAGGAAGCCACCTCGAAGATCACCACCGACATCGCCGCCCACGGCGTCGCCTTCCACAGCGCCGCGCAGCGCTACGCGAGCGTCGACGACGACAGCGCCGAGCACCTCGACGACCAATTCTGATGCCTCTCACTCTGGCCGACGTCCAGCGCTGGGATGCAGGCGCAGTCCGTGATGTCTCATCCGCGCTCGCCAAGCGTGGATCCAGCGCCGGTGACGTCCGCAGCGGCTTGACGAAGCTCCCGCTGATTGCCACCTGGCAAGGCACCGGGGGCGATGCCGCGCGCGCTTCCCTGGACGAGCTCAGCGCCTACCTGGCGGCGCATGGCGAAGAGATGAACAAGCTGTCATCGGCGACGCACGACGCCGCCGACGGCATCGACCGGATCAAGGCGGCGTTGGCGAACGTCGACGCCGACGCCAAGCGGGAGGGCTTCTCGATCGACACGGCGACTGGTGAGGTGACGCCGCTGAGGACCGACTTGGTCGGCGATCCCCTGTATGCGCTGCAACAGGCCGACCTCGAGACCCGCATCCGCAAGCTCCTGGCCGAAGCCAACGCCACTGACGCCGACCTGGCCCGAGCGCTCAATTCCGCGGGAAGCGATGCCGAGGGACGCGCGGAGACACGTCCCGATGTCCTCGACGCGCTGTCCAAGCCATTGCCCGACGATCCGAGACAGTTCAACGACCTGTGGGACAGGCTCACGCCCGAGGAGAAGGACGCGCTCTACCAGCGTGACCACTCGATTGGCAATCGTGACGGCATGCCGGCGGTCGACCGTGACTACTACAACCGGCAGGTTCTCGGTGATGAACTCGCCCAGGCCAGGGCCGCGCAGTCCCAACTCGACGCGCTCGCGAGACAGCACCCGGACTGGGCTGCCGGTCACGAGCCGAACATTCGGACCCCCGGAAACTTCGCGGCCAACAAGGCGGCCTACGCCGCATGGAAGCAGAAGTACGACGCTGCCGCCGCGGGCGCCAAGAATCTGCCCGATCTCCAGGCGATCGACAAGTCGGTCGGCCTCGATCCGAACCGCAAACTGCTGCAGCTCGACACGCGCGGCGGAGACCAGGTGCATGCCGCCGTCGCCATCGGCAATCCAGACACCGCCGACCACATCTCGGTCACCACAGGCGGATTGAACACCAACGTCCACGCCAGCATCGGCAGCATGACCACGGAGGCCACGAACCTGCAGCGAGAATCCTTGCGTCAGCTCAGCCTGTCTCCCGACCACTCCCTCGAATCGGTGGCCACGGTGGCTTGGCTGGGCTACGACGCACCACGAGTCCCCGGTTGGAATGACGTCGGCGGCTCAGCGGAGGGACTGTGGGGCGTGAGCCACGACGACATGGCCAAGGCCGGCGCCCACGATCTGGCGCGCTTCTACGACGGCCTGCAGGCCAGTCACGAAGGCGCACCGGCACAGGTCACCGCGATCGGACACTCCTATGGCTCGTTGACCACCGGTCTCGCGCTGCAGGAGCCCGGGAGTCATGGCGTCACGGATGCGATCTTCTACGGCTCTCCTGGAATCGAGGCAACCACGGCGGGCCAGCTGCACGTAGCCGACGGGCACGTCTTCACCATGGAGACCCCCGACGACCCCATCCAGTACGTATACGACAGCAAGCTGCTGCTGCACGGTCTGGGTGCCTTGCCTGGACCGTGGGGTCCCCTGCTCGGGACGGTCGTCGGCGGCATGGACGCCACGGGGGCCGGTGCCTTTGGGCCCAACCCGGCGACCAATCCCAACTTCACGCACCTCGAGACCGGCGCGACCTCGGTGCCCGACGGTAGGGGCGGCACTCTTGCGCTGGGCAGTGCATCGGGGCACAGCGACTACCCCCGCTTCGGGGACGACGGAGTGCCCAGGACCACCAACTACAACATCGCTGCGGTCATTGCAGGTCTCACCGACAACGCGATCCGACAGAAATGAGATTGCCGATGCCACGGGTCGAGGTTCGCGGACGTATCACCCTGGGAACCATGGCAATTACACTGCTAGCGACGGGATGTCACATGAACCAGCCTGATTCGCCTACTCCGGCGACCAGTTCGATCGACGCAGTCGACCAGCTCAAAGCGCTTCCCTCACTGGAGGATACGAAGATGCAGGTGCAGGGGGCCATGGATGAGATCACCGCTGCCGCGTCCCGCGTGATCCCGACGCTGCAATGGTCACCCCTACACGGCGAGACACCGAACGGCTGTGGCGCGCCATTCGATCAGACCGACGGCCAGAGTGTCTTCCTTCCCGATCTGACCGCGGGCGCCGACGTCACGGATCAACAGTGGCAGGTGATCCTCACCGCCGGAAGGGAATCGGCGGCGAAGATCGGCGCCACCAACATGCAGGTCATGCAGGACGGGCCGTCGAATCACGACGTCGGCTTCTACGGCCCCGCGGGGATCTCCATCAAGATTGGCTATCAGGGCAACCTGGTCGTCTCGGGCAACACCGGTTGCCGGTTGCCGAAGGCTGTGAAGTAAGCCAGGCTGATCAGAGCTCGAGTCCGTTCTTCGGCAGCTCGCCGTAGACCTCGTCGGTGACGGGTTCGAGCCACTCGTTGCCGACGCCTTCGCCCGGGGTGATGAACGCGAGGTGGGAGAACCAGGAGTCGGCCTTGGCGCCGTGCCAGTGCTTCGTGCCGGCCGGTACGCGGATTGCGGTGCCGGGCTCCATGCTGATGGGGTCCTGACCCTCGGCGTGGTACCAGCCGCTGCCCGCCGTGCACAGCAGGATCTGGTCGCCTCCACCGCCGGTGCCATGGTGGATGTGCCAGTCGTTGCGACAGCCCGGCTCGAAGCTCACGTTGCTGACCGGGACGCACCCGTCGGTGAGCGGGGCCAGGTAACTCTGGCCGACGAAGTACTGGGCGTAGGCGTCATTGGGTTCCCCGAGGGGAAAGGTCTGGTCGAACTGGTCGTCAGGCATGTCGTGGCGTCCTCCTGCTGCCATCAGCGATTGACGTAGGTCATGTGCTGGGCGTTGTAGCGGTCCCCGCGAACGCCGGTGCGCCGAGCCAGGCCGTCGAGGTCGGCGCGCTCGTCGGCGGACAGCGCAACCCCGGTCGCAGAAGCGTTCTCCCGGATGCGTTCGGTGCGGCGGGTTCCGGGGATCGGCACGATCCACGTCTGTTGGGCGAGCAGCCATGCCAGGGCGATCTGCCCAGTCGACGCGCCCTTCGCCTCGGCGAGTATCTTCACGTGCTCGACCAGCGCCTGATTTGCGGCGAGGTTGTCCGCCTCGAAGCGCGGGACCCGGCGGCGGATGTCGCCCTCGGTGAAGTCCGTCGACGCATCGACGGTGCCGGTGAGAAACCCCTTGCCGAGGGGGCTGAACGGTACGAAGCCGATTCCCAGCTCCGCCAGCGTGGGCAGCACCTCGGCCTCGGGATCCCTTGTCCACAGCGAATACTCGCTCTGCACGGCGGTGACCGGGTGCACGGCGTGTGCGCGACGGATCGTCAGGGCCGACGCCTCGGACAAGCCGAAGTGCCTCACCTTTCCCTCCGCGACCAGCTCGCCGACGGTGCCAGCGACATCCTCGATCGGCACGGCCGGATCCACGCGGTGCTGGTACAACAGGTCGATCACGTCCGTCCTCAGTCGCTTCAGCGACGCCTCCGCGACACGACGGATCTGCTCAGGACGGCTGTCGAGCCCGGCCATGTGACCGGCCTGGATGTCCCAACCGAACTTGGTGGCGATCACGACCCCGTCCCGGAGCGGTTCCAGGGCCTCGCCGACGAGCTCCTCGTTGACGAAGGGGCCGTAGACCTCCGCGGTGTCGAAGAACGTGACGCCCTCCTCGACAGCGGAGCGAAGCACTCCGATCATGTCATCGCGGGTACCGGGATTGGGGCCGTAGCTCTGCGACATGCCCATCGCGCCGATCCCGACTGCGGAGACCTCCAGGCCCTGGCCGAGTGTTCTGGTGTGCATGTTCAGTCCTCCTCGATGACCTTCTTGAGCACCGTGGTGGCGCCCATGCCATTCGGCCAGCCGCTGTAGAACGCCAGGTGCAGCAGGGCTTCCTGAAGTTCGTCGTCGGTGACCCCGTTCTGGCGCGCGAAACCGAGGTGGAATTGGAGCTGTTCTGTCTTACCCATGGCGGTCAACGCCGCGACGGTGATCAGGCTGCGATCCCGCTTTGACAGGTCGGGTCGTTCCCACACCTCGTCGAAGAGCACGCGGTCGGTGAAATGCACCATGCCCGGCGCGAAGTCGCCGAAGGCACGTTGCCCTCCGGTCCAGCCGGAGTTCTGTACGTCGGTCATCGGTTCTCCTCGTCGGGTCTGGTCACGCGGTGACGGTGGCTTTCTGGAACATCACCTGATCCAGAGAACCCTCGATCAGTCGTGTGCGACAGGTTGAATGAGAGGGGGGACCAACGCGACCCCCCACACCCAGGGTGGTTCGTCGTACCGTCGAGATCGTGAACACCAGCGGTGCCCCCGATCGAGCCGACATTCGGGACTTTCTGGCCACCCGTCGGGCTCGAATCACCCCCGAGCGGGTCGGCCTGCCGGCCGGCGGTACTCAACGCCGGGTTCCAGGTCTGCGCCGGGAAGAGGTCGCCGTGCTCGCCGGGGTGAGCACGGACTGGTACACCCGGCTGGAGAAGGGCCACATCCGCGGCGTTTCCGACGAGGTGCTCTCCGCGGTCGCCCGGGCACTGCTGCTCGACGACGCCGAGACCGCGCATCTGTTCCACCTGGCACGCGCCGCCAGGCCCGCGCGTACCCCGCGGCGTCGGGCACCCGTGAAACTGCCGGACAGCCTGCAACAATTCCTCGACGCGATGACCGAAGCAGCCGCGTTCATCCGCAACGGACGGCTCGACATCATCGCCACCAACGCCCTGGGCCGGGCGCTCTACGCACCAGTCCTCGACCAACCTGCGTGGAAGGCCAACATCGCCCGATTCAACTTCCTCGACGAGCGTGCTGCCGACTTCTTCCCCGACTTCCAGGGTTCGATGGACACCACCGTCGCCCTGCTGCGTACCGAGGCCGGTCGCGACCCGTACGACAAGGACCTCACCGATCTGGTGGGTGAACTCGCCACTCGCAGTGAAGATTTCCGCAGTCGATGGGGTGCCCACAACGTGCGAAACCACACCACCGGGCTCAAGCACTTCAACCACCCCGTCGTCGGACCGATCGACCTGGACTACGACTCCCTCGACGTCCGTTCCTCCGGCGATGGCGTGATGGTGCTCAACGGGTACACCGCCGCATCGGGGACCGAGGCCGATGACAAGTTGAAGATGCTCGCCAGCTGGGCCGCGACGGCGCCGGAACTACCGACTGGCGCTCGACCGACTACTGACGGGTCCGACGTCCTCGCCCCCGGGACCGCATCGGGTCACGACCAACGGTGATGGCCTCGGGCTTGACGTCCAAAGACGCTGCGCGGCTGATGAATTGATCGCGTATCTCGTCGCAGAATCGTCACGCTCGCCAGGGATCTAGATCCAGTAACCTTGCCGTATGCCGCGCAAACTCACTGACGAAGAAGTCGAGGCGTATCTCGACAGCCGCCCGGGCTGGGCGATATTGAGCACCATCGACGGCGATGGATTTCCGCACAGCGTGCCCCTGGGATACTTCCGCCTTGGTCGCGACGTCGTCATGGGTGTGCGGGACGGTACGCACAAGATCGCCAATGTCGAAGCCAACCCGAACGTGAGCATCTTGCTCGAAGACGGCTCCACCATGGCGGACATCCGGGGAGTCATGCTCCAAGGTCACGCCCGCATCGTGCGCGAATCAGACGAGGCGCTCGAGCTCGCGAGGCAGGGTGCCCGCGCACGTGGCGTACCGGAGTCCGAATGGCCCATCGAACCTAGGCCAGGTGCGGCCTACATCCGCGTGACACCCGTCCGAACGAGGTCGTGGGATTACTCGGAGACCAAGCCGGGCCAGACGTAGCCGACTCTCACCACCACCGGCGAGTCTGCTGCCCGCGACGTCGAGCCGCCGCGTTCCGACGAGTGGCTCGACGCGATGACGAGACCCACTATCGCGGCGATCACCACGGCGGCAACCACGGCGACGATCATCAGCATCGTGGGGGTGAAGGTGACGCCACGCCTGGGCGGTGGAGGCCCGGGCGGATGCGTATAGGGCTCTCCGTCCCACGCCGAACCATGGGGCGGCGACGGCGGGTTGGGCGGTTGTTGGGTCATGACTCCCCGGGTGAACTCGACCATTCGGTGGTAGTAAGAACCGTACCCACGTCGTCCTCACGGTCGAGAAGGCCTGGCGAAAGCCGCCCGGCAAAGTACTGACGAGATCGACGGGCCACTCTAAGGTCGTCGGCGTGGAGGACAACGAATCCGTGAACCGTCTCGATCGCTTCTTCGAGATCACCGCGCGGCAGTCGACGATTGGCACCGAGATTCGCGGTGGACTGGTCACGTTCATCGCGATGGCCTACATCATCGTGCTGAACCCGATCATCCTGTCCAGCGCGCCGGACGTGGCCGGTAATCGTCTCGACTTCGCGCAGGTGTCCGCCACCACGTCGTTGGCGGCAGGCGTGATGACGATCCTGTTCGGCCTCATCGCGCGGCTGCCGTTCGCCTTCGCGGCCGGCCTCGGCATCAACTCGTTCCTCGCGACGACCGTGGTCGGCTCGGTCACCTGGCCCGAGGCCATGGGCCTGGTCGTGATCAACGGCGTCATCATCGTGATCCTCGCGGCGACCGGACTGCGCCGGCTGGTGTTCGACGCCGTGCCCATGGAACTCAAGCTCGCGATCACCGCGGGCATCGGGTTGTTCATCCTGTTCATCGGCCTGGTCGACGCGGGATTCGTCGGAGCCACCGGCGTGCCGTCCCCACCGGTGGGGTTGGGCACCGGTGGAGCCGGGTCGATCAGCACCGTGCCCGTCCTGGTGTTCGTGTTCACCCTTCTGCTGACCGGCGTGCTGGTGGTTCGGAAGGTGCGCGGCGGCATCCTGATTGGTCTCGTCGCGGGCACGTTGGTCGCCGTCGTGATCGAGGCCATCTGGCACCTGGGCTCCGCGGTCGACCGACCGGGCGGGTGGAGCCTGTCAGTGCCCACGCTCTCGGGCTCACCGTTCGCGCTGCCGGACCTCTCGCTGGTCGGCGCGTTCACGCTCGACAGCTTCAGCCGCATTGGCGTGCTGGCCGCGGTGATGCTCGTCTTCACCCTGGTGTTCGCGAACTTCTTCGACGCCATGGGAACTCTGACCGGGCTGTCACGTGAGGCCGGGCTGTCCGACGAGAAGGGCAACTTCCCGCGGCTGAAGGCGTCTTTGATCGTGGAGGGCGCGGGCGCGGCCGTCGGCGGTGCGACGTCGGCGTCGTCCAACACCGTCTTCATCGAATCGGGCGCCGGAGTCGAGGAGGGTGCGCGAACCGGCCTGGCCAACGTGGTGACCGGCGTGCTGTTCCTGGCGGCGATGTTCATCTCGCCGCTGGCATCGATCGTGCCGACCGAGGTGGCCGCCGCCGCGTTGGTCGTCGTGGGCGTGATGATGGTGTCGCAGCTGCGGCACATCGACGTCTCGGAGTTCTCGGTCGCCATGCCCGTGGTGCTCACCGTGGCAGCGATGCCGTTCACGTATTCGATCGCCAACGGCATCGGAATCGGATTCATCGCCTGGGTCGTCACGCGGTCGGCGACCGGCAAGGTCCGCGAGATCAGCCCGCTGCTGTGGATCGTGACGGCGGGGTTCGTCGTCTACTTCGCGCGCGGGTGGCTCGAGGGGCTGATTGGGCTCTGAGACCGCGAGCGTGGTGTCGGACCCGCCGGGCGGCGTTGCGTGATCGCGCGCGCTGGTGGAATCATCGAGTGACGTTCGCGGCACCGACTGACGATGTCGTCCGACACCACGCAGGATGTGACGCCATTTCACAGGGACCCGCCGTCGACGGGGAGGCTGCCCGCCTCGAAGCGGTCAAGCAGTACGTGATGACCGACGCCGACGACTCTCGGGTGTTTCATCGAATTGCAGCCTTGGCAGCGGGAATTCACGGAACGTCGATGGCGACGGTCTCGCTGGTCGACGATCGACGCAATTGGTTCCTCGGCGTGCACGGTCTGTCCCCCACCGGGGACGTACCGCGTGACCAAGGGCTGTGCGGTGCCGTCGTCGACGGTGAGATTCCTCGGGAGTACTCCGCCGTGGTGGACGATCCCCGGGTCCAGTCCAACCCGTTCGTCCGCAAGTACGACATCCGGTTCTACGCCTGTGCGCCCATCCAGGATGCCAGCGGCAACGTGCTGGGCACGGTCGCGGTCATGGACACCACGGCGCGCACACTGGGCACCGGTCAGTTCGACCGCCTGCACGATGTGGCCGCGGTGGTGATGGAGCAGCTTCAGCTGCGACGGGTGCGCCGAGAGTCGCTGCGGGCCGAACGACGTCGCGGTGACGCCGCGGAGTACGCCCGTCAGGATGCGCGGCGTGACTTCGACGGCGCGGTGACGGCGCGAGACGAGGCGCGGCGCGATCGCGACGACGCGCGATCGAGCCGTCGGGAGGCCGAGCTCGGACGCCTCGACGCGTGGGGAGACCGTGACCGCGCGTTCCGCGATCGCGACGACGCCGAGCGAGATCGTGACATCGCCGAGGACGACCGAGACGAAGTGGCCCAATACGCCTCGGTTCTGCAACGGACGCTGCTGCCGCCGATACTGCCCCGCATCGACGGGATGGCGGTGGCGGCGCACTATTACCCGGCGTCCACACACCAGGTCGGCGGCGACTTCTACGACGTGTTCGCCTTGGCCGAGGACCGGTGGGCATTCTTCATCGGCGACGTCGAGGGCCACGGCGTCGAGGCGGCAGTGGTCACATCGCTGATCCGGTACACGCTCCGATCTGCCGCCTTGCATCACCGCGACCTGGTGGCCGTCCTCTCCGAACTCAACGAGGTGATGCTGCGCGAAGTCCACGACCGACGACTGTGCACTGTGCTCCTCGGCTCCGTGCAGCGTGACGACGACGGTGGCTTCCAGGTCACATTGGCCACCGGCGGACACCTTCCGGCTCTGCTCTTGAATCCCGCGGAGATGTCCGCCTACCCGGTGCGGCCCACGTCGGGGATGATCGTGGGCGCCTTTGCAGAGGCGGAATTCCACACGTGCTCGGTACGGCTGCGGCCCGGGCAGACACTCGTGCTCTACACCGACGGAATCGTCGAGGCCCGCCGTGGCGACCAAGCCTTCGACGAGACAAGCCTGGCGGCCTTCCTCGCCGAGAGAGCGTGCATGGACGTCAGCACGCTCATCGCCGACGTTGGAACCCTCGTCCCCAAGCTGACCCCGTCCGACGACGTCGCCCTTCTGGCCCTCGGCGCACTCGACTGACGAGGCGTCTGAAACGCTGATCGGCATCGATTGACGAGGAGAGCGATGTCGACGCTGCAGGACACCGATGGGCGCGATCCAGTGACCACGCACGGGCCCACTCGCGCCTGGGCTGCCGTCGCCGTGCTCGCCTTCGTCGGCACCCTCAACTACGTCGACCGATTCCTGCCGGGCGTGCTGGCGGAACCGATCAAGCGCGATCTGGCACTGTCCGACACCGCAATTGGCGTCATCAACGGGTTTGGCTTCCTCATCGTCTACGCCGTGGTGGGCATCGTGATCGCACGGGTCGCCGATCGCGGCATGTTCGGTGCCGTCGTCGCCGGCTGTCTGACACTGTGGGGCTCGATGACCATGCTGGGCGGCGCGGTCCAGTCCGGCCTGCAGCTCGCCCTGACCCGAGTCGGTGTCGCCGTCGGGGAAGCGGGCAGCACACCGGCGGCGCACGCCTACGTGGCGCGCAACTTCCGCCCCGAGAGACGGTCCGCGCCGCTGGCGGTCATCACCATGTCGATACCGCTGGCCAGTGCCGCCAGTCTGCTCGGTGGCGGTCTGCTCGCCCAAAGCTTGGGCTGGCGTGCAGCTTTCGTCGTGATGGGTGCAATCAGTGTGCTGCTCGCACCGCTGGTTCTCTGGGTGGTCGGGACCCGTCAACGACTGCCCGCCCCGCCGCCGCGGGATCGTTCGGCGACGCTGCACTGGTGGGATCTGCTGCGCAAGCCCAGCTTCCTGGCCATGGTGGCGGGTACTTCTCTCGTGTCGGCGGCCGGCTACTCGCTGACCACCTTCGCGCCCGCCTTCCTGATGCGGACCCGGGGCATGTCCCTCGGGCAGGTCGGCGTCGAGTACGGCCTGGCTACCGGTGTGCTCGGAGTAGTCGGGCTGCTCGTCGTGGGGCGGATCTCCGACCGGTTGGCGATTCGTGACCCCCGCTGGCTGCAGTGGATCGTGGTCATCCTGATCGCCGCCCTGCTGCCGGCGTCGGTGTTGGCGTTCGTCGTCGAGAGCCGGACGTGGTGTGTCGCCTTGCTGGCGCTGGCCTACGTCATCGGCATCGCGTATCTCGCGCCGTCGATCGCGGCCATCCAGCGTCTGGTGTCGCCCGAGCAGCGTGCGACGGCGTCGGCCATCTTCTTGTTCTTCAACGCGACGCTGGGAGCGGCCGGGCCGTTCCTGACCGGTGTCATCAGCGATTCACTCACCGACGAGTTGGGGTCGCAGGCCCTGGGCCGTGCGCTCTTACTCCTGGTGCCGACCATGCAGCTGATCGCCGTCGGGTGTTATGCGCTTGCTGCACGACGCTATCGACACGACATCGTCGAGGAGCCGTGATGCGTGGCTGCTCGCACCTGTGGGCATGAACGCGCCATTCATCAGGTCGGAGCGTGCAGTAGCAACGCCTTGCGGCCCTCCTGCACGACGTGATCCCTCTGGTTGAGGACTCGCACGGCGAAGGTGACGATGCCTTGGTCGGGAACGCTAGATCGGCGTCGGAGCTCGGCAACCTCGAAGTCCACGCGGATCGTGTCACCGGGCATGATCGGCGCGCGAAAGTTCCAATCCGACATGCCGAGGAAGGCAATCGCATTGTGCCCCAACAATCCACCGCCGAACATCAGACCGTGTGCGATGGACAGACCGAGCAGCCCATGGGCTATCACGCCGCCGAACTGTGACGCCCGGGCGAATTCGTGGTCGACGTGAATCGGCGAGTAGTCGGCAGTATTGCCGGCGAACGTCACGACATCGGTTTCGGTGATCGTCCGGCCCGGGCTGCTGAACGTGAGTCCGATCGACAGGTCGGACCAGGACACGGGTTCCCGAAGCATCCCGTTCCCCTCTCTGCAGAGTGATGTTATGGTCCAAGGTAACCGGTTACCTAAGGTGATGCCAAATGACAGTGAGACTTCCCGCCTCAGACGGTGGGCTTATCGAGGTCCGGATCGCGGCGCGTCCACGGCTCGAGGTGTCGGCACTCCCGCCGACCAGTCGGATGGTCTTCGCGGCCAGCCACGTCGTCGCCGATCCGCTCCGAACCTCCACGGCCGACGGCCAGATCGACTGGGATGCGACACTTGCTTTGCGCCATGACATTTGGGACGTCGGTCTCGGGGTGGCCGAATCCATGGACACCGCACAACGGGGCATGGGGCTGTCCGCTGCCCAAGCAATGGAACTCGCCAAGCGCACTCTCGCCGACGACCCGCGCGGCGGCGCCGGGACAGTGGTCGGCGTCAACACCGACGCGCTGCACCCCGCGTCGACGCCGGCGTTGTCCGAGATCGTCGACGCCTACCTGGAGCAGATGCGGTTCGTCACCGATCACGGCGGCACGCCGGTCCTGATGGCCAGCAGGCATTTGGCGCGGACGGCCGACGGCCCGGACGACTACCACCGCGTGTACGGGGAACTGTTGAGTCAGTGCAGCAGTCCGGTGATCTTGCATTGGCTCGGCGAGGTGTTCGATCCGGCACTCGCCGGCTACTGGGGTGTCGCCGATCCGGCGGCGGCCTTGAACACGGTGATCGAACTGATCGAGACGCATCGAGACAAGGTGTCCGGCATCAAGGTGTCGCTGCTGGATCCGGCCTTCGAGCTCGAGCTGCGCAGACGGTTGCCTCGGGGGGTGGCCGTGTTCACCGGTGACGACTTCAATTACACGGACATGATTGCCGGGGACCACACCGGGGCGAGCCACGCCCTGCTGGGTGCGTTCGCGGCGTTGGCGCCGTGGGCCTCGGCGGCGTTCGCCCGGCTCGACGCGGGTGACGAACCGGGGTTCCGAACCATCCTGGGGCCCACCGAACCGCTTAGCCGCGCCGTGTTCGCGACTCCAACTCAGTACTACAAGGTCGGCATCGTATGGCTGGCCTATCTCAGCGGTGCTCAAGACCATTCACGCATGCTGGGCGGCTTCGAGACCGGTCGCGATCTACTGCATCTCGCCGAGCTGGTTCACCTCGCAAATGCCATGGCGTACTTCCCCGACCCCGAGCTGACGGAGGTGCGGCTCCGAACCTTCTTCGCTGCGCACGGGGTCGGCTGATCGTGGACGCCACGTCGGTGAGCGTGAACTCGGCTACCGTACCCAACCTGAACCTCGAAGGTCTGATCGACATTGCCGCAGCCAATTCCCTTGGTGGCATCGGGTTATGGCGTCACGTCTACGCCGACACCGGGGTTCGCCAGGCATCGCGTCTGATCGAATCCGCCGGCCTGGCGGTGACCTCGGTTTGTCGCGCCGGCATGTTCCCGCAGTCGTCGGACGGCGCGGCCCGTGCGACGCGTGATGACAACGTGCGGGCGGTGGACGAGGCCCAGGCTCTTGGCGCCGACTGCCTGGTGGTCGTCTGCGGCGCCGGCGCGACCCCCGACCTCACCGAGGCGCGCCGTCAGGTCGCCGACGGCCTCGACGATCTCGCCGCCTACGCCGCCACGGCGGGTGTCAAGCTCGCGGTGGAACCGATGCACCCGATGATGATCGCCGACAGGTCGGTCATCACGTCCCTATCCGAAGCGGTGGACCTCGTCGACCCACTGACCGACCGTGGCGTCGGATTGGCCATCGACGCCTATCACGTCTTCTGGGACGTGGACTATCCACGAGAGGCCATGCGGGCCGCGGGCCGCATTCACACCGTCCAGATCAGCGATTGGACGCTGCCCATCGATCACCACCTGCGCAGTCGGGGTATGCCGGGAGAGGGGATGATCGACCTACGCCATTTCATGGCGGCGGTCCGTGCGGCAGGGTTCGGGGGATTGGTCGAGGTCGAGGTCCTCAGCGACCGCTGGGCGGGTCAGCCGCCGCAGGTGGTGGTCGACGCCATGCTGCGAGGTGTGTCCGCCCTGTGAATCGGGTCGTCAACGGTGAGGTGCCGGGCCAGAGGAATCTCGAAACACCACGTCGGCGTGGAAGATCCGGTCGGCCCGCACCGGATTGGGAAGCAACAGCTGCGTCATCGCCTCCCAGGCGGCGCGGCCGAGTTGGTCCTCGTGCATGCGCGCGGTGGTGAGACGAGGCGTGACCCATCGCGCCAGGGGAGTGTCGTCGAAACCGGTGACGGAGACGTCGTCGGGGACGCGCAGCCCCATCTCGGCAATCGCGTAGACGACTGCAGCCGCCGTCACGTCGTTGGCGCACACCAGTGCCGTGCATCCCTGCTCGACGAGAGCGCGAACCTCGACCGTCACCTCGCCCAGTGGTTCCGGCAGCGCAACGTGCACCGCGGACGCTCCTGCTGCGATGGTTCGGCCCTCCACCACTTCCCAGCGCCTGGACACCTGTTGCGAACCGCTCTGCGCCACCACGAATCCAAAGGAGCGGTGGCCGAGATCGAGCAACGTGTCGACGATCTGGGTCGTCGCGTCGACGGCGTCGGTTTGCACGGACGCCGTTCGGCCCGCCCACGGAAACCGGCGGTTGACCGTCACGACGGGCTTGCCGGTGTCGAAGATGGCGCGACCGCCTTCGTCAGAACACCTTGGGCTGCAGAGGATGAGCCCATCTGAACGCAGCAGCATCTCGGTGGCGAGTGACACCTCTAGATCGGGTGAGTTCAAGCTGTCTCCAACGAACACGTGATGGCCAATGTCGTTGGATGCGTGGATCACCGACTGAACGATGCTCGTGAAGTGTTGGTTGCCGAGATCGGGCACCAGCACCGCGATGTTCCCGTGTCGACCGGTGGCCAGTGACTTCGCCGCGATGTTCACTTCGTAGCCCAAGCGTGCGGCGGCCTCCAATACGCGGCGCTGGGTCTTGTCGCTGACGGTCTTGGGAGCCCCGGCGAGAACCCGCGACACGGTCGCGACCGAGACCTCGGCCGCGGCGGCCACGTCTCTGACGGTCGGCTTCTTGGCAGCGGGCCGGATGGTCACCGTGACGATCCTAGGCGGGTCACCCCATCACGCCGCCACCGTTGACGTGCAGGGTCTGCCCGTGCAATAGGCGTCCGGCGGGAGCGGCCAAGAAGACGGCCGTCGGGGCGATGTCCTCCGGGCTGTGCAACTCCTTCGTCACTGATCCGCGGGTGCGTTCGCTGACCCATTCGTCGTCGTCCGCGAGGTCGGCGATCAGCGGAGTGACCACCGGGCCGGGCGCGATCGCGTTGACCCGGATTCGTGGACCAAGTTCACGTGCCAGCGCCCGCGTCATTCCCACGACCCCGGCCTTGGCCGCGGAGTAGGACACGAACTCGTGAGCACCCTTGAACGCCAACTGTGAGGAGACGTTGATGATCGAACCGTGAGCGCCGGGTTGGCGGGCGAAGCGTTGCGCCATCAGCATCGGGCCGGTCAGGTCGGCGTCGATGGTCCGATTCCATTCGCTCAGCGTCATCTCGACGAAGCGGCGGCGGTCCATCACGCCGGCGTTGTTGACCAGGGTCGTGCACGAGCCGAACCGTTCGGTGATCGCCGCGAAGATCGCATCGACGGTGGGTTCGTCGGTGACGTCGCCGCCGACCGACATCGCCTCGCCTCCGGCGGCGGTGAGATCCCGCACGATGGAGTTCGCCCGGTGCTCGTCATCGAGGTGGTGCACGACGACGGTGGCGCCAGCGGCACCGAACGCATGGGCCAGGGCAGAGCCGAGACCGCCTGTCGCGCCGGTGATCAGGACGACGTCGTCGTCCAGTCGGAACGGGCTCGCGGCGTCGGCGTCGGGTGCCATTCAGACGACCCGGGCGACGGACACGTCGGGCTCGACGTGCGCCGTACCGCGTCGGATCCGTGCGCTGGCGATGGCCAGCGACACCAGGGTGACGGCGCAACAGACGGCTAGCAGTATCGCCACCGGCCATGGTGAACCGCCCGCTGCGATGACCAGGCTGGCGGCCACCAGTGGAGCAGGTCCACCGACCAGGGTGCCGGAGAGTTCACGGCACAGTGCCACACCCGAGAAGCGGACGTCGGCGGGAAAGAGTCCCACCAGAAAGGCACCTTGGGCGCCGCCCATCGCGCCGAAGGACACCGAGTACGTCAGAACCAACGCCAGCCCGATCAACGACGGGACGCGGGTGTCGAGCAGCGCGAACATCGGAAAGGCCATCAGTAGGCAGTACGCGGCTCCGAAGACGATGACGCGGTGATACACCCCGATACGGTCGGCGAGGAGTCCGAAGCAGGCGCACAACACCGCGCCGATCACAGAAGCCGTCAACGACGCCGTCAGCGCCACGCTCCGGGGCATGTCCAGCGTCGTCGTGATGTAACTCAGCGCGAACGTCGTGGTGATGTAGGTCATCGCCTGGTGCCCGACCATCACGCCGAAGCCGACGAGCACACTGCGCCAGTGACCCCGCAGCAGCGCGAATACCGGAACTCGCTTCTCCGCCTTGCGTTCGGCACGTGCCTTGGCCGCCAGGAACTCGGGCGCCTCCTCCACCTTGTTGCGAATGAACACCGCCACGACGAGGATCACCGCGCTGAAGAGGAAGGGAAGGCGCCAGCCCCATGTCAGGAAGACATCACCGGGCAGGAGGGCGACCCCGAGGAACGTCACCACGCCCAGCGCCGTTCCGATGGCCGTCGCACCGTTCGGAACGGCGGTGCCGAATGCGCGCCTGCTGGGACGGATGGTCTCGGAGATGATCGTGAAGGTGCCCGCCAGTTCCGCCCCGGCACCTGCGCCTTGGAGCAACCGCAAGAACACGAGGAGGGCCGGCGCCCAGAGACCGATCTGGTCGTAGGTCGGCAGGCAGCCCATGAGGAACGTCGACGCACCCATCAGCACCAGGGTGAAGATCAGCGCCGGCTTGCGACCCAGTTTGTCGCCGAAGTTGGCGATGAGCATGCCACCGACGGGCCGCGCGAAGAATCCGACGGCGAACGTCGCGAAGGCGGCCAGGGTCGCCGCAGATTGCGACAGGTCGCTGGAGAAGAACAGCGGGCCGATGACGAGAGCCGAAGCGGCGCCGAAGAGGCCGAAGTCGTACCACTCGACGACGGAGCCGACGGTGCCGGCGACCAGCACCCGGCGTTCTTGAACGGCGTCGACCCCGGGTGGTGGGCTGGTCGACGGGCTTGAAGGTGACGGGGTCTCAGGCACTGCAGCATCCTTTGGTGTCAGTGGGAGGATAACGGAATCGGTTGTTGGCGAGTTGATCTCAGTAGGAAAGGTCGAACAGTGACCGATCCATCTCCTTGGGTTCGTGCGGGATGGACACGTCGAAGCCGACCAGCGCGAGCACATCTCGTTCGACGTCCAGGCCGGGTGCAACCTCGACGAGTTCGAGCTCGCCACGGTCGTTGACCTCGAAGACCGCGCGCTCGGTGATGAAGACGACTCGTTGGCCTCGCTCGACGGCGAGAGGACCGCTGAAGCAGACCTGTTCGACTTCCCCGACGAAGCGCAGTGCCCGACCTTCGACGTCGACTGACAGCGCACCCGCGGCCGTGTCCCACGACGTCTGCAAACCACCGGCGGTGAGCGTTCCGCTGAAGACGACCGTGCGCGCACCCTGGCTGATGTTGACGAATCCTCCGACGCCGACGATGCGCCCGCCGAAACGGGAGATGTTCACGTCGCCGTGGCGGGAGACCTCGGCGAAGGAGAGGAACGCGATGTCGAGACCACCGCCGTCGTAGAAGTCGAATTGGTAGGGCTGATCGATCATCGCGTCGTAGTTCACGGCCGCCCCGGCGTCGAGTCCGCTCATGGGAAGACCACCGACGAGGCCTTGTTCGTTGGTCAGCACGACACCGTCCAGGACGCCAGACTCCGCCGCGGCGATCGACACACCCGTGGAGATGCCAGAACCCAGGTTGCACACCGCACCCGCGAACAGTTCTTGGGCTGCTCGGCGGGCGATGAGCGCCCGGGGGCCCTTCGGCAGTGGGTCGAGTTCGTCGACCGCGACCCGCGCCTGGCCTGCGTAACCCGTGTTGTTGGACGACTCGTAGGTGGTGGTCTGGTGCTCGTCGACGACGACCAGATTCACGAGGAAGTGCGGAATCTTCACTGATTTCGGTGCGAGAGTGTGCTCTTCGACCACCTGCGCAACCTGGACGATGACGATGCCACCGTTGTTGTAGACCGCCTGGGCCATCGACAGCATCTCGCCGAAGTATGCCTCGCCCTCCATGGAGATGTTGCCCAACGTGTCGGAGGTCGTACCTCTGAGCAGAGCAACCTGCGGCGCGATCGGCCGGTAGTGGATCAGGGGACGGCCGTCGATCTCGATGGCCGCAGAAGGAGGGTCGACGGCCTCTGCGCCCTGACGGCCACCGCCATGCCGCGGGTCCACGTACGTGCCGACGCCGACGTCGGTGAACAGACCAGGCCGTTTCGCCGCGGACTCGCGCATCAGTTGCGACAGCGATCCTTGCGGGAGAGTGAACAGTTCGATCTCGTTGCGGCTGGCAGCTTCTGCAACGCCGGGTGCATCGACGACGGTGCCGCACACGACGCGCTTGAGGAGTCCTCGGTGGCGAAGTCGGTGCAGACCCTTGGTCGACTTGTCACCAATGCCGACGGGGTGCACCGTCGTCAGATCGGTGGGCGATCCTTCGTCGA
Source organism: Mycobacterium sp. NPDC006124 (assembly GCF_040614235.1). Taxonomy (NCBI): domain Bacteria; kingdom Bacillati; phylum Actinomycetota; class Actinomycetes; order Mycobacteriales; family Mycobacteriaceae; genus Mycobacterium; species Mycobacterium sp. NPDC006124. The sequence continues at coordinate 109,572 of NZ_JBEXUA010000001.1, forward strand.
GGAAGCGCCGTTCGAGTGCTTGGAGCAGACTCTCGGGCACGGCGTGGCCACCGCCAGATCCGCCGATCACCAACGTGTCGTGGCTGTCAATCGAACGCACCGCTTCGTCGGCGTCGACCACTTTCATCGAATGGGTCCTTCCATGTCGAGCTGGTGGGTGAACGTTGGGGCACGCTTCGCGATGAACGCGGCGGCCCCCTCACGTGCGTCTGCCGAGTCGTATACCGCTGCAATCGAGGTGATCTCGGCTCGTCGCCCGGCCGTCCTGCCGTGAAGCAGGCCGGTGCTGACGCAGTGTTTGGTGGCACGTAGGGCGAGTTGCGGCAGGCCGGCGAGTTGCTTGGCGATGCGAATGGCCTCGGTCTCTGCGGCGCGCTCGGGCACCACGACGGTGACGAGTCCCCATTGCTCCGCGGTCCTCGCGTCGATGCTGTCGCCAAGTAGGAGCAGGTGATTGGCACGCGCCGCACCGATGAGCCGAGGAAGTCGTTGAGTGCCTCCGCCGGAGGCGAAGACGCCAATCTTCACTTCGGGCAGGCCGAGCACGGTGGATTCCTCGGCTACTCGGATGTCGGCGGTGAGGGCGAGTTCGAGTCCGCCGCCGAGCGTGTGGCCACGCAACGCGGCGACCGTCGGTTGCGGAATCGACGCCAGGGCGTCGTAGGCGGCGTGTTCGGCCTCGGACACCTCGCGTCCCGCCTCAGCGGTCGCGGGGAAGCTCTTGATGTCGGAGCCCACCGACAGCGACTGCTCGCCGTGTGAGGTCAGGACGACCGCGCGGATGTCGGACCGATCGGAGACCGCGAGCGCGACCTGGTGAAGCGTCGACCGCATGGCATTGGTGAGGGGGTTCAAGGGCGGGTTGACCAGGCGGATCACCCCAATTGCTCCGCTCGTCGAGAATTCGACGCGTCCCGCCATCGCTTGCCCTCCGCCTGAGGTAACCGGTTACCTACACCGTGACCGACGGTACAGCGACCGTCGAACTTAGGCAAGGCACCTAGGGTTGGCCAACTCAGTCAGGTGCCGCAGCACGCTGGTGAGTTAGCCGTCAGGCAAGCCCTCGAGGTTCTGCGAGATGGGCGGCGGCCGCACCGATCGTGAACCACTGGAATCGAACTGGGGGATCTAGAGGATGTTGTCGGTGCCCGGCGACAACCAACCGGGCTCGTCGGGCAAGACCGTTGCGGGCGTCACCACGTAGGACTCCTGGTTCAAGGTGGTCTGGGGAACGGGGTAGCCACCGGTGCAACTGATGCTGGGGTTTCCGATCATCTGGCCGTAGCTGCTGGTGACGTCGCCGTAGGTGTTGCACCGAAGCGGCAAGACCTTCGCCGGGGTGTACACCGTGCGGGTGCGCTGCCACGAGCCGTCCGCCTGCTGGGGGCCGTCGCAGATCTGGCGGCGGTCACCGCCGAAGAAGCCCCAGTGGACGGTCTCGCATCCCATGCCGGGCACGGCGTCGGCGTGGCTGACGGCTGGGACGCCGAGGCTGACCAGCGCGGTCGCCGCGACCAAGACGGCTCCGCTCGCAACGCGGCGCACGAGGTACGAGGTGGTGGTGGTGTTCATGGCGCTTCCCCTGTCTTGCTGGGTGTTTGACGGTGTTCCGGCTAGTGCCGGTGATGCCATTACTGTGCCGCAGCGCCATGGCACCGTCTGTCCGGCGATCGGATGCGCGACGAGATGACGTCGAGTTCCCCCGATCGGGGGACGGCTTTGCTGTGCTGGCCACTCGGCGACCGTGGCGGCGCCTAGAGTGTCTCCAACAGGCGCGAGAGGCGGACGTGAACGAAACTCAATTCGGTCGTTACCACTTGGTCGAGTTGCTCGGGCGCGGTGGCATGGGTGAAGTGTGGCGCGCCCGTGACACGGCGGCCAACGACCGCATGGTTGCGATAAAGCTGCTGCCGCCGCATCTGGCCAACGACAGCACCTACCTGGTGCGCTTTCGTCGCGAGGCAGATGCCGCAGCCCGACTCAACGACCCGCACATCATCCCGATTCACAACTACGGCGAGATCGACGGGCGGTTGTACGTCGACATGCGCCTGGTCGAAGGCCGCGACCTGGAACTGGTGATGGCCGGCGGACCGATGCAGCCCGCGCGGGCGGTGAGCATCGTCGGGCAGGTGGCCAAGGCGTTGCACGCCGCCCATCGAGCTGGACTGGTGCACCGCGACGTCAAACCCTCCAACGTTCTCGTCGACGCGGACGACTTCGCGTACCTCATCGACTTCGGAATCGCACGTGCCGTCGACGAGAGCCGACTGACCGAGGTCGGCTATGCTCCGGGAACGCTCCGCTACATGGCTCCGGAACGGCTGCAAGCGAATTCGGACGACGAGGACGGCCGCGTCGACGTCTACGCACTGGCGTGCACCCTCTACGAATGCTTGACCGGCTCCCCGCCGTTCCGAGGAAGCGACTATCCAAGCCTCATCGCCGCGCACCTCAACAGCCCCCCGCCGAAGCCCTCGACCGCCCGACCCGAGCTGCCCGTCCAGATCGACGCGGTAATCGCCAAGGGCATGGCGAAGAATCCCGACGACCGACACGAGACGACTGTCGAGTTCGCGAACGCCGCCCGCAACGCGATCGCCGCTACGACGTCGCAAACGGCAACGGTTGCCGCGTCGCCTCTCCCGAAGACGTCCCCGCGCGGAGCGCGCAACCGGCGATTCAGTCGGCGGGCCAGGATCGCTCTCGCCGCGGGAGGAGTTGCCGTCGTGGCCGTCGTCGCGCTCGTACTGGGGGTCGGGCTGAGTGGCCGATCGCCGTCCACTCCCGCTGCGGCACCGCCGGTTCCCACGCCCGCACCGTCGCAGCGAGTATTGCCGATCACCGGTCTCAACCTCCCGGGCGCTGTGGCAGTGGATTCCGCAGGTGACGTCTACGTCGCCGACTTCGGCAACGATCGCGTGGTGAAGCTGTCGGCAGCCTCGTCGGACCAAGAGGCGTTGCCCTTCACCGGTCTCGTCAAACCCACTGGCGTAGCGGTGGATTCCGTTGGCGGCGTGTACGTCGCCGATTCCGGTAACCGCCAAGTGGTGAAGTTGCCGGTTGGCTCGTCGATTCAGCAGGTGGTGCCGTTCACCAATCTCGACTCGCCCGAGAACGTGGCGGTGGGCCCCGCGGGTGCCGTCTACGTCACCGACCGGCGAGCCAACCGGGTGGTCATGCTGCCAGCCGGATCGTCCAGTCAAGAAGTGCTGCCCTTTGCCGGGCTCGACAACCCCTACGGAGTGGCGGTCGATTCCGCGGGAACCGTCTACGTCAGCGATCCCGGCAACAAGCGGGTGGTGAGGTTGGCGGCCGGGTCACGCATCCAAGACGTGCTGCCGTTCACCGATCTCGACAGTCCCTCCGGTGTGGCCGTAGGCCCGCACGGCGACGTCTACGTCACCGACCATGGAACCCAACGAGTGGTGAAGCTTCCGGCTGGTTCGTCGAGTCAGGAAGTGTTGCCATTCAACGGCCTTCAGGCTCCCACCGGCGCCGCGGTCGATTCAGCGGGGGTCGTCTACGTGACCGACGACCCGGAGCGCGCGCTGAAGCTCCCGGCATCGTAGGCCGTGTGCCGCCTTGGTGCGCCAGGCACGGGTCAGGTGTCGGGGTCCGTGCGTTCGGTGCCGACGGCTCGGACGAAGGCGTCGGCGAACACATCGCAGACGGTGTCGACGTCGGAGAGCGGGGCGGGGAAGACCTCGTGGGCGGCTGGCCGCGTGAACAGGTGAAACAGCATGGGCGCCATGAGTTGTTGAGCGAGCAGCGGTACGGGCAGGTCGCGAACCTGGCCCCCGTCGATCTGGTCGCCGAGCCAACGTCCCAGTACCCCGAACATCCGAGGGCCGGCATGTCCTATTAGGGAGCGTGCCGCCGGACTGTCGGGCCGGGCGAAGGTCTCGGCGAACATGGCGGGCACCACCCGAGGTTCCCGACCGAGTGCGGTGGCCATCACGCGGTAGAACGCGCCAACGGTGGCGCGCAGGTCTCCATGGGATTGCCCGAAGAATTCCTCGAAGTCCAGAATGGGGCTGTGCCGCTCGAAGACGGCACGCATCAGCCCGTCACGTCCACCGAACGAGGCGTGCAAGCTGAACACCGAGCATTCTGCCCGCGCTGCGATGGCCTCCAAAGTAGCTGCAGTCAAACCGGATTCGCTGATCAGGGCGGCCGCAGCGTCCAGTGCGCGGACGCGTACCGGAGGTTGGCCGCCGGGGTCTACTCCGGCCACGCGCACGGCGGCGTCCAAGGCGGCGCGGGAGCCGCCGAGTCGTCGCAGCAACGTACTCCGAGACATCCCCGCCTCGGCGGCGATGGCGGCCACGGGGACGTCCGCGACGTCACGGCCGAGTCCGTCGGCGGCTCTCAGCGCGGCCTCGACGAGATCGGCGGCGACGAGGGGCGCGGCCGAGCGGTTGGGCGTCACGGCTCAGTCCTACCCGACGCAACGATCACGGAGCACACTCCTTTACATCCGCTGACACTCTATCTAATGTTTTCTGCAATAGAGTTCCACAACGACGGGATCAGGTGACCACCATGAACGCAGGCCAGATCGGCATCGCTGACATCTCGGCTGTGGACACCGACGTGTTGGTCGTCGGCGCAGGTCCGACGGGATTGATGGCCGGCCTGGTGTTGGCACGCCGCGGAGTGGCCGCCGTGCTGGTCGACCGAAAGGCCGGTCCGACACGAGAGTCGAAGGCCCTGGCGGTGCAGGCCCGCACCATGGAGATCTACGACCAGTTGGGTCTTGCCGACGAGGTGATCGACGGCGCGTTCCCCGCGATGACGATGAAGATCGGCAACAAGATGTCGGCCAGCGGCCCTGACTTCGCCGCAATGATGGGATCGGCGACCCGCTTTCCGGGGATGCGGATCTTCGAGCAGAGCCGCAACGAGACGCTGCTCAGCGAGACCTTGAGTGCCGAAGGCGGTGACATCCGTTGGCGCCACCGCCTGGTCGACCTGGTGGACGGGACTTCCGAGCCGGGCGGCCGGGTGGAGGCGCTGATCGAATCCGTGGACGACGGAACGCTGCTGCGCATCCGCGCCCGGTGGTGCATCGGGGCCGACGGCGCGTCCTCGGCGGTACGACGATCGTTGAACCTGCCCTTCGAGGGCTCCACCGACGATGCCACGTTCTGGGTCGCCGACGTTCACGACGTCAAGGGGGTGCCGGAGGGGGCCATGAACCTTCGCATCGGCAGGACGCTGTTCGCGGTCGTCTTTCCGCTCGGGCCCGGTGGCCACACCCGGTTCGTTGCCATGGCACCCAAGGACGAGATCACCCAGGCCGAGGCTCTTGCCACGCTCAACGACGAATTCGGGCTCAGCTACGGCAAAGTCGACTGGTTCTCCACCTACAGGGTGCACCATCGGGTGGCCACCAAGTTTCGAATGGGATCGGTGTTCCTCGCGGGCGATGCCGGCCACGTGCACTCACCCGTCGGTGGACAGGGCATGAACACCGGGTTGCAGGACGCGCACAACCTGGCCATGCTCCTCGCCGACGTGGAGCAGGGTCGAGTCAAGCCGGCGGCGTTGAGTCGATACGAACGCGAACGACGGCCGATAGCACTGAAGCTGGTCAACGTCACCGACCGCGCGTTCGGTTACATCGGACGCCGCAACCTGTCTGCACGGCTGGCCCGCAGGTTCGTCAGCGGCCCCTTGGGCACGTTCGTCGTTCCGTTGATCAAGGGTTCGAAGGTTGGTTCGTTCGGCGGCGGCCTCATCGGCCAGTACCGGGTGCACTACCACTTCGCCGACGACGAGAACCTGCCGGTCTGGGCGCAGGATTCCGCGGTGGGACGGCGCGTGCCGCCGGTGGCAGACAACCAGAACGCGCTGCGCCCGATGGATTGGCAGCTGCACACCTACGGTGCAGGTGAGGTGGCGCGCCCGGATCTTCCGGACTGGTTCGGCGGGCCAACCGACTTCGGTGCCGACCCGCACGGGAGACTTCGTCGCGATCGGGTCTATCTGATCCGGCCCGATCAGTTCGTGGCGGCCTCGATACCACTGCAGGGCAATGCGATTGACACCGCGATGCTGCAGGACGCCGTCGCCGCCCACGATCTGGCGATCTGAGCGAGTGACTGGTCTGCACGCCCAGGTCGATCAACGGGCGGCGTCGACCCCGGTGACGGTGATCGCGAACGGCCCCTGTTGCTCGTCGAGGATGTACAACGAGACCTGGTCGATCAGTGCCGGGTCGAGAGTGCGCGGCGCGTCGGGTTCGGGATCCAGGCGCGTACCCACCGGTTCGAAGCCTGCAATCGGCAGGTCGTAGGTCTGCTGGACGGCGGCCACCGTGGAGAAGCGTTGGATGTAGGACCACGGCTGCCCGTCGACGCCCACCTTGATCAGATAGGTCTTACCGTCGCCACGTGCGTGCACGCGCAGCGCCGCCGCGCCCGCCGCCCGTCGTCCGATGCCGGGGTCCAGCGGCCCGCGGGCCGAGGCGAAACCGCCATTGTTCTCCAGGGAGACGTCACCGGAGAACACCAGGCCACCGTCGCCGAACCTCGTGGTCGAGGTGGACTTGCCACCCATGACCGGATCGTTGACGGTCGTCCACGCGGCTACTGCGCCCGCCTCGGCGAGATCGAGCAGGACCACCTCGGCCCCGGCCGGGGAGTCCGTCGTAGTCGCCGCCGTGTCGGGGGACGACCCGGCACTGGCGCACGATACGGCCAGCACCGCCATCGCCGCACATACGATGCCGACCAGCCCGCGCCGCACGGGGTGCACGCTGCTCAGCATCGCCCCGGACCGTTGGTCATCTCACCTCTGCGCATGGGCATTCCGTCGACTACGCCGTAGACGGCCCCCAGTTCCGGCACCTCGCCGAGGCGAAGCTTCTCGCCACCGTCCTTGCCGATGAGCAGCAGGGCGAAGTCGTCGTCCCGAATGCCGAACTGACTCCTCAGTCGCCGTGACTGACCGGCCTCGACGGCGCGACCGTCGAGGGTGCTGTCGCCGTCGGCGACCAGTACGCCGAGCACCATCTCCCGCGCCGCGAAGTCACACCTGCTCGCCTCCACGCGGCGCACCGTCTCGAGTAGTCGTGGGTCGTCGTTCGTCGGCGCGAACACCAGCAGGGGCCGACGTTCCCAGCGGTAGTCGCCGAGTTCCACCGCGCCGGCGGTGCCCGATCCGAGGGCGAGGCCGGCCACCAGGGCGACCAGCACGAGCGCAAATCGCCGAACAGTGCGTCTACCTATCATGGTGATTCCTGACTCTACCGACCACGGCTCGGTGGGTGAGGCACGAACGGTGGTGGAAATGATGCGGAAGGGCCGTCGATGAGCCGAGTCCCGGAAGGCCGGACCGCGACGGACGGCGCGTCGACGACGTTCCTGGCCAACTGCCTCGTGCAGAGCTACGGCATCGGCGCCCGTGACTTCGCCTTCCTCGGCGGTGAATGGGATCGCAACTACCGGCTGACCGCCGAGTCCGGTGAGACGTACCTGGTGAAGGTGCACTTCCCGGTCCGCGACATCGACGAATTGCAATGGCAGGAAGCCATTCTCGTGCATCTGGAGGGCCGGGACACGGGTGTCGCGGTGCCACGCATCGTGCGCACCGTCGACGACGCCCTACACGTCACCTTCTCCGACGGTGACGCGCGCGGACTGCTACGCGTGCTCGACTGGGTGACGGGAACCGAGCTCAGTCGCGTCGGCGAACACTCCACGGCGTTGCTCCGTGACATCGGCGCCACGGCGGCCGCCATCTCTTCGGCGCTGGTGGGGTTCACGTCACCAACTCTTCACCAAACCCACCATTGGGACCTCGCCCGTTCCGGTGACGTCATTCGGGAGACGCTCGACGCCCACCCCGCGCTGGCCGCCGAATTCGGCGCCGACCTGGTCCTGGGGCGTCTCGCCGAGATGGAACCGACATTCGCCACGCTGCCGCGGGCGTTGGTTCACCAGGACCTCAACGACAACAACGTCCTGGTGAAGACATCCGAAGGACGACAACACGTTTCAGGTGTGCTCGACTTCAACGACGCGCTGTATGGCATGCGCGTCGCCGAGCCTGCCATCGCCGGCGCGTACGCGATGCTGCGCAAGGACGATCCACTTTCGGCCCTCGCTCACGTCGTGGCCGGCCACCACTCGGTGACGAAGCTTGCCGAGGCCGAGATCGGCGTGGTCTTCGCGCTGGCCACCGCTCGGCTCTGCGTCCAGGTGCTGACGTGGACGGTGCGGGCCCGCACCCATCCCTCGGCGTACGGCGCGATGCGGATGCGACACACGGCACCCACCTTGGACCGCCTGCTTCGCATCGAACCCGCGCATGCGACCGTACGTCTGCTCGAGGCGTGCGCGGCGGCCGATTCCCCTGGCCTGGACTTCGGAGGCGAACCTCGATGACGTCGGAACCCACCCACATGGCCAACGCCTACGACGGGACCACCGCCGACCAACTCGACGCCGCGAGTCGTGACCTCAGCGAGCGTCGAAACGCGGCCATGGGACCGAGCTATCGCCTGTTCTACCGCAAGCCCGTCGCACTGGAGCGGGGGGCGGGGGTGTGGCTCTACGACACCGAGGGCAACCGATTCCTCGACGCGTACAACAACGTTCCCGTCATCGGGCACAGTCATCCACGCGTGCAGCGGCTGGTGGCCGACCAGTTGGGCCTACTCAACACCCATACGCGGTATCTCACCGAGTCGGTGGTGCGCTACTCCGAGCGGCTGCTGGCGTTGTTTCCCGACGAACTGTCCAAGGTCGTCTACACCTGCACGGGCAGCGAGGCCGTGGACCTCGCGCTCCGGACCGCACGCCATCACACCGCGGCGCTGGGCGTCGTGTGTACGGCCCACGCCTATCACGGCGTGACCACTGCGGCGGCAGAGATCTCACCGAGTCTGGGCCCCAACAACACGATTCCGCCTCACGTAGTGGTCGTCGACGCCCCCGACCTGCTTCACGAGCCGACCGAGGGGGTCGGTGAGCGATTCGCCGATCGGGTCCGCGAGGCCGTCGACGTCCTGGCCGGGCGCGGGTTCGGCCTGGCCGCGATGATCGTCGACTCGGTGTTGTCCAGCGACGGAGTGCAATGCGACCCCGCGGGCTTCCTGCGCCCGGCGTCCGACATCGTCCGCGCGGCCGGCGGGCTGTGGATCGCCGACGAAGTGCAGTCCGGATTCGGCCGCCTCGGAGCGGGCTGGTGGGGCTTCGCCCGCCACGGGTTGGCACCGGACCTCGTCGTGCTGGGGAAGCCGATGGGCAACGGGGTACCCATCGCCGCGGTCGTCGGGCGGGCCGAGGCGATGGCGAAGTTCGGTCGAGACATGCGTTACTTCAACACCTTCGGCGGCAACCCGGTGAGCATCGCCGCGGCGACCGCCGTGCTCGACGTCATCGAGGACGAGGGGTTGATCGACAACGCCCGCCGGACCGGAGCCGGCTTGCACGCCGATCTACAGGAGGTGGCGCAACGCTACCCCGCGGTGGGACGGGTACGGGGAAGCGGACTGTTCCTCGCCGTGGAGATGGTCACCGACGATCACGCTCCCGATCCCGTCCTGGCGGCCGACGTGGTCAACGGCCTACGTGACCGCGGGATCCTGATCAGCGCATCAGGACGCGCGGCGAACGTCCTCAAGATCCGGCCGCCGCTGCCCTTCGCGAGGTCTCACGCCGAACAGCTCGCGTCGACGCTCGACGGCGTCCTCGCCGATCTCACGAGCGGTCGGCCTCGGCGCCGCGAATGAGCCCAGGGGAAGCGGTGAACCGCGGTGCCGGGCGCGACGGCGTCCGCTGGCGCGAGCGCAGCAGACTCGTGCGCGCCGGGCGACTGTGGCGTACCCGCAATCCGCGTACCTTCCGGGACAAGGTGCGCTACAAGATGCTTCGCGACCATCGCGACCTCGTCGTCACGTTCGCCGACAAGGCGGCGGTCCGCGACTACGTCGCCGCCGTGGTTGGCGAACCACTCCTCCCACGGGTCTACGCGATCGTCGACGATCCCGCCGACTTGCACGACCTCGCACTGCCCGCCGGTTACGTCGTCAAGCCCACCCACGGCAGCGGAGCGGCCATCGTCGTCTCCCACCGCGCTCCGCGTGACGCGCGTCTGCCGTCGGAGCCGGGGAGCTGGGTGTACCGCCACGTCTGCGCCGAGGTTGCGCCCCGGGCCGACGTCGTGCGGATCGCGGGGGGCTGGGTCGCCCAGCTGTACGGCCAGGGTCCGAACCGGGAATGGGTCTACGGGCAGATACCGCGGCGGGTGATCGTCGAGGAGTTGCTCGCCACCGCCGAGGGCTCTATCCCCGACGACTACAAGTTCTTCGTGTTTCACGGTAGGTGCGCGTTCGTGCAGGTGGACTCCGGGCGGTTCGGTTGCCGAACTCAGGACTTCTTCACATCCGACTGGTCCCATTTGCCGCTCCACGCCGGGCCGCCATGGGCCGATTCCGAACCCACGCGCCCCGCTCGACTGGACGAGATGATGCACGTGGCCGAACGGCTCGGCGTCGGCACCGACTTCGTCCGCGTCGACCTGTACGACGTCGACGGTCGCATCGTCTTCGGGGAACTCACCAGCTTCCCCGCCGGGGGTGACAGCCCGTTCCACCCCGAGTCGTTCGACGAGGTGTTCGGTCGTCCGTGGACGGTCCCTCGGCGGTACCGGTAGGTCGGGGACCGCCGGATTCGACCGGGCCCTAATGACACCCGCAGGAGTTTCGCCGGGTGAACCGGGTGGGAAACCGGACGGCCTCGTGCGCTCGATCCGGTTCGGCGATGCGACGAAGCAGCAGGGCAACGCTGCTGGCGCCGATCTGATCGGATTGTTGTGCGGCGCAGGTCAACCGAGGGCTGAAGAGATCTGCCCACGGAAAGTCGTCGAAGACGCCGAGCGCGATCTTCTCCGGTGGGACGATTCCCTTGGCCTGCAACGCCCGCATGATCCCGATCGTCATCCGATTGTTGCCCGAGAACAGTGCAGTTGGCGGATCGGGGAGGCCGAGCAACGCGTTGGTGGCCGTCTGCGCGCGGGTCTCGTCGGAGAAACCCGGTTGGATCAAGGCGGGGTCGAAGTCGAGACCCGCCTCGGCCAGCGCCGCTCGGTACCCCGCGATCCGTTCGTCGGTGGTCGAACTTCGTGCCTGACCGCACACCATGCCGATCCGCCGGTGGCCGTGGTCGATCAGGTGACGTACGACCGTCTTCGTGGCCTCCACGTTCTCGGTTCCGACGAAGTCGTAGCCGTCGACGCCGTGCGCCTGATCGAACCGGTCGACGAACACCGTTGGCACGTGCTGACTCTCGAGTACCCTCAGCGACCGACTGGGATCGCCGGACGGTTGGAGCAACACGCCGTCGACCTTGCGCTGGCACAGGTTCAGCACGGCGCGGTACTCGAGGTCGCCTTCGTCGCGGTGGTCGGCCAGCAGCAGAGTGTAACCGCTTGCGACCGTTGACTTCTCGATGGAAGTGACGACGTCGTTGAAGTAGGGGTTCATCAGCGCGGACATGACCAGTCCGAAGGTCTGGGTGCGCCCGGTCCGCAGCGACTTGGCCATGGGGTTGCCGACGTAGTCCAGTGCGGCGACGGCATGCTCCACGCGTTCGCGGGTGGCGTCGCTGACGAACCGCGTGCCGTTCAGCACGTGAGACACCGTCGCGACCGACACCCCGGCCTGTCGCGCGACGTCCTTGATGGTGGACAGCGGGCACTACTCCAATCGGTTTCGGAGCCCGTCAGGGGGCAGGGCCGAGACCGAGGGCCGGTCGAACCGACCCTCGGTGCAGCCGCTCAGAACGGGAAGTCCTTCTCGTTCTCGGGAGTCACGATGGTGGGCTGCCCCAGGAGCACGGTGCCATTCTCGCCGACGGTGAACTTGCCGAGCCCGTCGACGTCGTAGGACGTTCCCTGCTTCGGCTCGATCTTGCACTGGGCGTACTGCTGAGCGGTCGCGAAGGTCAGCGTGCCGAGGTTGGTCACGTTCCACCACACGTCCTGAACGTTGCCGGTCTTGATGTACTGGTTGACCAACGTCACGGGTCCGAGACCGGAGAGCTTGATCCGGCCCAGATCGCCGCTCTGGGACAACGCCTCGGCCGCAGCCGGAAGCCCGATGCCCGCCGGCACGATGATGCCCTTCAGCTGCGGATAGGCCTGCACCAACTCCTGTGCCTTCTGGGCGTTTACGTCAGCCTTCTCCTCGCCGTACGCCACCGTGACGAGCTTCATCTTGGCGTACTTCGGGTCCTTCGACAGTTTGTCCTTGATGCTTGCGATCCACGCATTCTGGTTCACCGCGGTCTGGGTGGACGACAGGATGGCGAACTCCCCCTCGCCACCGATCATGTTGTAGAGCGAGGTCAGCATCTGATCGCCGATCAGCGCGGTGTCGGCCTGGTTGAGGAAGAAGCCACAAGACTCCGGAGCGACGTCGGAATCCCATGAAATGACCTTGATGCCAGCTTGTTTGGCCTTGGCCAGCGCGGCGGAGGTGCTGTTGAGGTCGCTGCCCGAGATCGCGATGACGTTGACACCCTGCGAGATCAACTGGTTGACGAACGGGATCTGGGCGGCACCGGTGGCGTCGCTGGGGGAGGTGTAGATCACCGTCGACCCGTCCTTGGCCGCGGCGGCTTCGACGGCGTTCTTGACCGTGACCATGTAGGGGTCGGTGCCCAGCTTGGGGATCAGTCCGATCTTGATGGGTCCCGTCACGCAATTGCCCGAGTCGGCGCCCGAGGCGCTGTTCGAATCGGTGGATGATGCGCAACCGCTGAGCTGGAAGGCCATCAGAGCTGCTGCTCCGATGGCCACCGTGGTAACCGACTTCTTCATCTGAGTTCCCTTCGTGGTCGGGCTGGCAGTCACCGGTCGTGGTGGCTGCGGGATGGCTGGGGTGCGGTCGTGTGAGTCAGACATGGACCGGGTCGACGCTCGCGTCGGGGCGTCGTTCGCGCCTCGCCTCGATGAACTGCCGGGAGAGATTGGTGACCAGTAGTGAGGCGATCAGCACGCCGCCGACCGCGATGCCCTGGGTGTATCCGCTGACGTTCAACAGCTGCAACGACTTCCGCAACGCGAGGATGAGGATGCTGGCGAGGACGACGCCGGTGATCCGGCCCTTGCCGCCGAGGACGCTGACCCCGGCCAGGAAGACGACGGTGATGACGTCGAGTTCCAGACCCAGGGCACCGTCGGGGGCGACCTGGCTGGTGATGCCCATGTTGATCATTCCGGCCAAGGCCGAGACGACGCCGGAGACGACGAACAAGAGGAATCGGATTCGTGTGACGTGGATTCCGCTGTAGCGCGCGGTCTCCGGATTGCCGCCGATCGCGTAGATGCGTCTGCCCACGGTGGAGCGGTGCAGCACGATGCCGAACACCACGGCCAGAACGGCGAACGGCACGATCGCCCAGGGGATGACGAGCCCGGGAATGTCGTCGGTGCCCAGCGCGGTGAAGAAGTCCGGCAGCGGTGAGATCGGCGTGCCGCCCAGCAGCACGTAGCAGAGCCCTCGGAACAGGGCGAGGGTTCCCAGGGTGACCAGCAGGGCGGGCAGACCCAGCACGGCGACGAAGAAACCGTTGACGGCGCCGCAGACGAGACCGGTGACCAAGGCGAACGCCACCACCGCCCACACGGGTTGGCCCGCCTGGATCGCCAGTCCTGCTGCGACCGAGGACAAACCGGCGATGCTGGCCACGGAGATGTCGATGTCGCGAACGATCACCAGCAGCGCCAGCGGCAGGGCCATCAGTGCCGCCGGAGCGAAGGTGGCCACTCCGGTGGAGATGCTGAACGGCCGGGTGAAGCCAGGAACCAGTGCCGAGGCTGCCACCAACATCGCCACCACGAGGACGAGCAGGACGAATTCCCACGTCTTGAACTTGGCCACGACTGCGTCGAACATCAGCGCGCCCCCCGGGTGAGCCGGGTACTGCGTCGGGAGAGCAGCGTGTCGACCAGAACGGTGAGCAGGATCGCTCCGCCGAAGAAGGCCTGCAGGTAGGACGGATTGATGCGGGCGACGGTGATGGCGTTCTGAATGATGATCAGGGTGATGGTGCCGAGCAGAACGCCGACCACGGTGCCGGCCCCGCCCCGCAGGGACACCCCGCCCACCACGACCGAGGCGACCAGCGTGAGTTCCAGACCGTAGGCGAGCTGGCCGTCGACGGTGGCGAAGTGCGACGCCCACATCGCGCCGGCGAAGCCGGCGAGAGTGCCCGAGATGACGAAGGCGGCGAAGACGAGCATCCGGGTCCGGATGCCGATGAGATCGGCCCCGGCAGGGTTGGAGCCGCTGGCGTAGATGTCGCGGCCAAACCGGGTGGTGCGCAAGAACACGGCGAAGAGCACGAAGAGCGCAAGACCGATCCACACCAGCATGGAGATGCCGAGGAAGCGACCCGCCGTCCAGTCGAGCCAGCCGCGCGGCACCATGCCCGAGGAGATCTGGCGACCGCTCGAGAGGATGGCGTCGACGCCCCGGAAGATCGCCAGGGTGCCGAGAGTGACCACGATGGAGGGCACCCGGCCATAGGCGACGATGACCCCGTTGACGGCGCCGCACACGACGCCGACGCAAATGGCGATCGCGATCCCGACGACCGCAGGCATGTTCGGCAGATCGCTCATCGCCCATGCCGAGGCGTAGGCCGAGAGCCCGATCACCGACCCCAGGGACAGGTCGATGTTGCGGGTCAGCATCACGACCATCTGGCCGAGGCAGGCCACGCCGATCAGCGCGGTCGTCACCGCGAGGTTGCCCAGGTTGGAGGCACCGAGCAGGTCGGGGTTCATGATCCCGAGCGGGAACAGGACGGCGATCATGGCCACCAGCAGCCCGAACTCGCGACGGGCCAACGCCCTTCGCCACGCGGGTCGGTCGCCACGGCTGACGCTGACCACCTCGGCCTTCTTCTCCTCCTCCTTGGACCTCAGGATCTCCAGGTCCGACTCGGAGGTGGTGCCGATCTTGGCGTCGGAGGTCAGCAATCCGGTTGCGGCCAAGCCGATGTCGATCTGGTTGGCGCGTTCGGCGTCGAATTCCGCGGTGATCCTGCCCTGGTGCATGACGTAGATCCGGTCGCAGGTGCCGAGTAGCTCCGGCATGTCGGAGGAGATCATCAGAATGGCGAGCCCCTGCTGGGCCAGCTCCGCGATGATGTGGTGGACCTCGGACTTGGCCTGGACGTCGACGCCCTGCGTGGGCTCGTCGAGGATCAGGAGCCGTGGGTTGGTCGCCAGCCACTTGGCCAGCACGACCTTCTGCTGGTTGCCGCCGGAGAGGTTGCCGATCGGCTGCGCATAGCTCGCGAACTTGAGTCGCATGCGCTGCAGCGGCCCGTCCACCAGGGCGAACTCGGCGCGCCGTCGAATCAGGCCGAAACGCGACGCCTGGTCGACCACGGGGAGGGTGGCGTTGTCGAGGATCGAGAAGTCCTCGATGATGCTCTGCCCGCGACGATCCTCCGATGCGTAGGCGATGCCGCGCGCCAGGGCCGACGCCGGCGAGGTGATGCGTACCGGCTGACCGTCGAGTTCGATCTGACCATCCGTGGGGCGGTCGATGCCGAATACGGCTCGGGCCACCTCGGTGCGGCCGGCGCCGACGAGCCCGGCGAGCCCGACCACCTCGCCGGCGCGGACGTCCAGGCTGACGTCGGAGACGTAACCGCCGACCCCGAGGTCGCGAAGGCGTAGGACGACGTCGCCGATGGTGGCGACCCGTTCGGGGTAGATGTCGGTCAGCTCGCGACCCACCATCAGCTCGACGACGCGGCGCTGATCGGTGTCCGCGGTGACCAGGTCGGCGACCCAGCGGCCGTCGCGCATGACGGTGATGCGGTCCGAGACCGCCATGATCTCCTCGAGCCGGTGCCCGACGAAGAGCATGGCCACCCCGCGGGCCTTGAGGTCTTCGATGACCGAGAACAGCCGTTCGGTCTCACCGATGGTCAGGGATGCGGTGGGTTCGTCGAGGATCAGGATTCGCGCGTCGAAGGCGAGCGCCTTCGCGATCTCCACCAGTTGTTGCTCGGAGGTGCTGAGCAGACCGGCCGACATGTCCGGGTCCACGCGGAGGCCGAGCGTCTCCAGCCAGCGTCTGGCTTCCTCGCTCATCCGGGCATGGTCCAGAAGGCCGAACCGGCTGGTCAGCGGCCGACCGGCGTAGACGTTCTCGTAGATCGGCAGATCGGGGAAGAGGCCGGGGTGCTGGTGCACCACGGCGATGCCGAGTGCTTGGGCGTCGAGTGGGGTGCGGAGCGTGACGTCCTCGCCGCCGACGCGGATCACACCGTCGGTGGGGTGGTACACCCCGCCCAGCATCTTCACGCAAGTGCTCTTGCCAGCCCCGTTCTCACCGACGAGGGCCAGCACTTCACCGGCTCTGATCTGCAACGACACGTCGCGCACGGCGTAGATGGCGTCGAAGCGCTTCGAGGCGCCGACGAGTTCGGCCTGCACCCGATGGTCTTCGCCGAGGACGTCGACGCCCCCGTGTTCGTCGTGCGGTTCGACGCTCCCGGTCACTGCCCATCCTCAAGGTCGACGTTGACGTTGCCAGTGTGCTCTGCGCCACACTAATTCATAAAAACGATTACGCAACCGCTTTCGCGCTCGTCGGACTCATCGGTCAGGAGAGGATTTGAGGTGTGACGCCACCCGCCGACCACCCCGTCGAACCCATGCACTGGTCTCGGATACACGGCTGGTTCGGTTGGCGGGATCTGCAGGAGGAGGCGGTCGCGACCTTCCCCGAGGGCAGCACGTTCGTCGAAGTCGGCTCCTACCTGGGCCGCAGCCTGTGCTCACTGGCCGAGGTCGTCCTTGCGTCGAACCGAGACGTCACGGTCGTCGGCGTCGACTACTGCCGCGGCAGCGGCCGCGAGGGCACGGCGGACAAGGATTCCCATGCCGCCGCCGTCGCCGACGGGGGTGGCACGTTGGCCGGGCAATTGCACCGCAACGTGATCGCGTGCGGCTTCGCCGACCGGGTGCATCTGGTGATCAGTCCGTCGCCCGCGGCCGCTGCGCTCTTCGCCGACGCATCGTTGGCCTGGGTGCACCTCGACGCCCGCCACGAGTACGACAGCGTGCTCGCCGACATCGACGGCTGGTTGCCGAAGGTGGCACCTGGCGGGTGGCTGTCCGGTGACGACTACGACGAGCAGTGGTGGCCGGGAGTGGTTGCCGCAGTGCGGGATCGACTGCCCGACGCCGTCGAGTGCTCAACCCGTCAGTGGCGCTGGGTCAAGCCGAGAACTTCTTCTGACTGACTGGCCGACGCCTCGACGACGTCGGTGATGACGACGTCGACCACGCGTGGGATCGTGCCGACGTCACCGAGGAGGTCGTGGACGACCGTCGTCGCGACGCGCCGAACGCGGTCGACGAGGTCGTTCAGTTCGGCGCCGTATCGCGCGGTCAGCTCGATGTGGATACTCCGAAGCTCGGTGCCGTCGGCCGCGACGTCGATGGAGTTCAGCTGACCCAGATGCTCGAGACGAAGCGCCCGTGCCAGCACGAGCCGCACGACCAGGTCGCTCACCGAGATCGAGCCCTCACGCCCGGTGTCGCCGGGATCTTCCGCGGCCAGTGGCGATCCGCCGCGCGGCGCGGCACGGATAGCCGCGATGACGGCCTCGGCGATGCGTTCCCAACCCGGTTCTGCCAACAGCCGGAGAATGCTCCCCGCGCGGTCGAGCAGGGCGACGACGGGGTCCTCCTTCATCGCCATCTCGCCAGTCGATCGCCGAGAGTGGCGCGAGCCCTGCGGTGGTGTCCGCGTGCCGCGTCTGGGCTCAGAGACAAGACCGTGCCGACGTCGACGAAGCTCATCGCCTCGATCTCGCGCAGAACCCACGTGGCCCGCTGACGTGGGGGGAGTTCGGCCAGCGCAGCCTCCAAGGCGGAGAGGAACTCGGCGTTGGACGCGACGACGAAGGGATCCTCTCTCGGCGACGACAGCACCAGCGGCTCCATCAGACGGTCGTCGACGGGCAGGTTCCGCTTGACCCTGTGGGTGTCGGCGATCTTGCGCGAGCAGATGGCGAAGAACCAGGTCTGAATCGAGGAGTCGCCACGGAACGAGGCGAGTTGCCGCCACGCTGCGACGAAGGTGTCCTGGACGACTTCCTCGACGTCACCTGCATCCCGCAACATCCGCCGGGCGTAGCGATGCAGGGCTGGTCCGTAGCGCAGTACCAATGTCTCGAATGCCTGGCCGTCGCCGAGTACGGCGGAGTCGACGAGGGCGCGATCCCCGAGGTCGGGCGAAGGCGGCGCCCCTGCTTCTTGGGGGCGTGTCGGCAGCAAAGTCGTCAACGGGCGCTTCCTCGATCGCCAACGCCGTCGATGATCGAGGGTGTCGGTCGTGTGCCATGCGGCAGGACGCAGCGAGTTTGCCCAGTTTGCCGATCGGCTAAACGTCCAGCATCTATTGACGTGAACGGCTTTTCTGTCAGATTCCGACATTTGCCATCGCGGGTCAGTGCGCCGCCCCGTTTGCAGACGTGATGTGAACCAGAACACCCGCCGACGGCGTTCGGAATGAGCCGTCGGCACCGACTACATGGACATCAGCGTCACACACGGTGACGCCAAACGAAGGGAACCTCCGATGACCACGTCCACCCCGAATCGCACCCCCGCCCGCCGCTCCGGCGGAATTGCCGCCAAGTTGTCGCTCGTCGTCGCGGCGGTCTTGAGCGTCGTCCTGGTGATCTTCATCCTGCAGAACACCGTGCACACGAAGATCAACTTCTTCGGATGGAACTTCGATCTGGCGCAGAGTGTTTCGCTGCTCGGTGCCGCCGTCGTCGGAGGCGTCATCACGCTGATCGTCAGTGGTGCGATTCGGTTGCGCAGGGCGGTCAAGTAGTCGCCGTCGCTGACCGTGCGAATTCATCCGCAACTCGCCACACATTGCGGATGAATTCGCGCGGTCGCGAGTCAACGGTCTCCTGTCTGTCGCACAGCCTCGGCCGCGACTACCAACCGGTCGAGAGCACCCGATCCAACGAATCGACGAAGTAGTCCACGGAGTCCTTGGTGACCACCAGCGGCGGCTTGATCTTGAGGACGTTCAGGAAGTCGCCGGTCGGTTGCATGACGACCCCCAGCGTCAGGAGACGATCACAGATGGCGGCGGTCTCCTCGGTGGCGGGTTCCAACGTGACCCGGTCTCGGACGAACTCCAGCCCGAGGTACAACCCGGACCCGTGCACGGTGCCTACGATGGGGTGGTCGTCGGCGAGCTGAAGTAGGCGCGTCTTGAGGTGCGCACCGGTCACCCGGGCGTTCTCCTGCAGGCCTTCTCCTTCGATGACGTCGAGTACGGCCAGGCCGATTGCGGACGACACCGGTGAACCACCCGTGGAGGAGAAGAAGTAGCCGCCGGTGCGGTACCGCTCGGCGATCTCTCGGCGGGTGACGACGATGCCGATTGGCTGGCCGGCACCCACGGACTTCGCGACGGCCACGACGTCGGGCACCGCCTGTTGCTGCTGGAACCCCCAAAACCATTGTCCCAGACGGCCGTAACCGACCTGAACCTCGTCTGCGATCGCCAGACCACCATGCCGTCGTACCGCGGCGTAGACCTGTGCCAGGTAGCCGTCGGGGAGTGCGACGCCGCCGGCGTTGCCGAAGTACGACTCACAGATGAAGCCCGCGAGGGGTGTCCCCGCAGCCGCCAGGTCGTCGATCACGCGGACTGCCTCGGGTGCGTAGCGGACGGCGTCGGGACCGCGGTGCACGCCGCGGTAGCTGTTGGCCGCATCGACGGTGTGCACCCAGGATGGCCGCGTCGTCAGTGCATTGGGGTTGTCGGCGATCGACGTCGACACGGCGTCGCTGGCGAACGTCCAACCGTGATAGGCCTCGCGCATGGCGACGATGTCGGTCCGACCGGTGGCGGCCATCGCGATTCGGATCGCCAAATCCGTTGCCTCGGAGCCGGAGTTGACGAAGAACACGGTGTCCAAGTCCTCCGGCAACGTCGCCGCGACCCGATCCGCGAAATCGGCGATCACGCGATAGTTGAAGCGCGAGTTCGTGTTCAGCAGATGCATCTGGCGGTTCGCGGCCTCGACGACCCGAGGATGGGCGTGTCCGACGGAGGCGACGTTGTTGACCATGTCGAGGTACACGCGGCCGTCTAGATCGGCGAGGAACTCGCGCCATCCTCGCTCGATACGCGGAGGATCGGCGTAGTAGTGCTCCTGCACCTCCGCGAGCACTCGGTCGCGCAGCAGCAGAGTGTCGTCGGCGCTGTTTGCAGCCGACGCCGGAAGGCCGAGCGTCGGACCAGGATCGCCCGCGAGGAGTTGCCAGCCGCCGGCGTACCTCGGGTCGACGTAGAGCGGAACCTCGTCCGCCGAGTCGAGGGTGAACTGGACGTCGATTCGAGTGCGGGCTGGCAGCACACCCGGTTCGAACCCTTGTACGTGGAAACGGATTTCGTGATCCCCGGAGGAGACGGTGAAGCCATGAGGCGCCGGGGTGAGGCGTTCGCCCGCCGGCACGTCGACGGTGGTGGTGGTTGCCAGCCACAGGGTGATCGAGGTGGGGAGGGTCGCCGGCACTTCGGGAGTCCGGGCGGGCGCACCGGTGAGGCGCGGTGTCCACGCAGGCACGACCGCCACGGGCGCGTGCCGGTCGAGAGCGGCGAGGGCGGCCTCCTCGAGTGCGTTCGGGTCGAGCCACCTGCCCTCGTCGTTGAGCGGTGATGTCGTGCCCGCGTCGAGTATCACGGCGCCGGAGAGTCCAGCCACCACGGGAGTCCCGCGCCACTGCGGCCGCGTGCGTGGCGCGAAACCCAATGCGCACCGGGTGAACTCACCCAGTACCGGCAACGGCACCGACACCGCCTGCTGCAGGATCAACAGCTCTCGGTCGAGTGCGGAGTCTGCGTAGGCGTTCTCGGCGTCCAGCCGCACCTGATGGCGGCCACTCAACACGAGTACCACCCCGCGCAGGACGACCAGAGGCCAGAGGGCGTCGACCTCGTCCTCGCTGAGCGGGCGCCCCTCGTGGAAGGCGCGAATGGCGGGCAGTGCGTCGGCCGGGGTGAGGCCGTCGTGGTGCAGCAGGGAGGAGACGGTGACGGCGATCTCTCCGACGGCCCACGACTCGACCACGTCGCCGAAGTCGATGACCGCGTCCGGCAGGGCCGTCGGGGTGGACGGCGCGATCACGTTGTCGTCGGTGATGTCGAAGTGCCCGGCTTGCAACGGCAATCGTGACGCGAGCGGGCCGAGGTGGCGTTGCGCGGACTCGGCGGCGGTGGTGACTAAGCGGCGCATCTCGGCGTCGGGTTCGTCGGGGAGCAACGTGTCGATCACGCGGGCCGCATGGCGCAGATCCCACTGCAACACCCGAACCGTCGCAGGATGGCGAACGTCGCGCAGTGCGAGGCTCACCTTGGCGGCGAGCTCACCCATCCGTGCGACCGTGCGAGGGGCCAGATGCCTCGAGCCCGTCAGGGTCGAGCCGCAGACGTAGGCGATGACGCGAGCATGGATGCGCCCCTGCGAGGTGTCCCACCACCCGGACATGGGGCCCTGCGGCCCCACCACCACACGGGGTACCCGCAGCGCGGGTTCGCGATCGGCGACGGTCTGGGCGGCGAGATCCTGCAGGTCGATCTCGGCCTCGCTGAACGCCGGGTTGCTGAGTTTGAGGATGCCGAGCGGCGCGGCGCCCGCTCCGTCGGAGACGACGAAGTTCTGGTCCTGCTGACTGCCCAACTCGGTGACGTCGCAGATCAATCCGAAGTTCGCGGACATGAGCCGACGGGCCTCGTCGACGGACACGGTCGGCGTGGGCAGCTCGTGATGGGTGAAGAAGTCGAACAGGTCGGCGGACATCAGCGGGTCGGTCACTTCTTCTCGTAGGCGGTCGCGCCACCGGCGGTGCGACCGGGTTGACCGTGCCGCGCCGATGTGTCGAATCGGCTAAAACATACATCGTTCGTTTTGGCGACGCCAGTGGTCCTCGGCGGTCGCAGCCATCTCGTGGCGGCGAAGCTTCGGTGGTGGCCTGTACCCTGGTCCGCGTTCGAGAGGAGGCCGGTCATCGCTCGACCCCCGCGCCCAATCCTGAGCCGCGATCTCATTGCCCGCACAGCGTTGGCACTGGTGGATCGCCATGGCGTCGACGGTGCGAGCATGCGGCGCGTCGCCCAGAAGTTGGGGGTGAACCCGGCTTCGCTCTACAACCACGTCCCCGACCGCGCCGCGATGGTCGAGGACGTCCGGGCACTCGTGTCGGCGCGAATCGATTCCGCCCCGCTGCGCGAAATGGCCTGGGAAGACGGGCTGATGGCGTGGGCGCGGTCCTACCGGCTGGCGTTCGCGCGGCACCACCGGGCCGTGCCCCTGCTGATGACCACCCGCGCATCGGCGTCGGTGCTGCTCGCAGAGTACGAGGACTTCGTGGTCGCCGCGGAGCGCGTCGGCTGGCCGAGCGCGGAGGTGCTGCCACTCCTCACCGCGTTCGAGTCGTTCATCCTGGGCAGCGTCCTGGACATGTCGGGCCCGAGCGTCGTCTACGACCCGG
Organism: Mycobacterium sp. NPDC006124; assembly: GCF_040614235.1. Classification (NCBI taxonomy): domain Bacteria; kingdom Bacillati; phylum Actinomycetota; class Actinomycetes; order Mycobacteriales; family Mycobacteriaceae; genus Mycobacterium; species Mycobacterium sp. NPDC006124. The sequence goes on from NZ_JBEXUA010000001.1 coordinate 132,138, forward strand.
TAGGCCAGGAGGAGCGTTTCCCGCGATTCAGCGCCGCGTATTCCACACTGCAGGAACGGCAGTCAGACGATCCGATCGCGACCCGCGCGTTCGAACGGGGATTGGCGATGCTGGTTGCCTCGGCTCGCCCCAAGGGACGCGTGCGATCACGCGATCGGACACTTCGAGGGAGATCGGATCCATGACCTGGCGCATGCCCTCCGAAACCGCTCCGCACGACAGAACGTGGATGGCCTTTCCGCGTGAGGGAATCACGATGGGTGACGACGACTCCTCCCGCGAGGAGTGCTATGCCGCCTGGGTCGAGGTGGCTCACGCGATCGTCGAGTTCGAGCCCGTGAGCATGGTGGTCGACCCCAGCGAGGTCACGCGGGCTCGACGGATGTTGACGTCCGACGTCGAGATCGTCGAGGCGCCCTTGGACGAGTTCTGGATGCGCGACTTCGGTCCCACCTTCGTGCTCGACGACGACCGCCCCGGAGTGCTCGGCGCAGTCGACTGGTGCTTCAACGGCTGGGGCGCACCGAAGTGGGCGGAGTGGACGAAGTCGGCCGAAGTCGCCCGATTCGTCGCTGCGCACGTGGGAGCCGAGCTCGTCAGCTCAGCCCTCGTCAACGAGGGGGGCGGCATCCACGTCGATGGTGAGGGCACTGTGCTGCTCACCGAGACGGTGCAGCTGGACCCGCGCCGAAACCCCTATGCCGACAAGGCCCGAGTGGAGGCCGAGATGGGCCGCACGGTCGGTGCGACGCAGGTGATTTGGTTGACGCGCGGTCTGACGCGGGACTACGAGGACTTCGGCACCAACGGTCACGTCGACATCGTGGCGACCATACCGTCGCCGGGCCGTCTGCTGGTGCACGCTCAAACCGACCCCGCCCATCCCGACCATCAGGTGACCCGGGAGGTGCGCGCGTCATTGGCCGACACCACCGATGCCGCCGGGCGCAGGTGGGACATCGTCGACCTCCCGGCACCCGCCACCCTCCGCGACGACGACGGGTTCGTCGACTGGAGCTACGTCAACCACCACGTCGTCAACGACGGTGTGATTGCATGCAGCTTCGGCGAGGAGGTGGCGGACGCCCGGGCCCGTGACCTGCTCGCCGACGCCTACCCAGGTCGACGGGTGGTCAGCGTCGAGGCACGTCCGATCTTCGCCCGCGGTGGTGGCGTCCACTGCATCACCCAGCAGCAACCCAAAGTGCTTGCGAGCGAATAGAACCAGATCAGTCCCGAGTGTTCCCGCCCTTGCGTCGCCGCACCCGGGCCAGCACGTCGTCGGAGGCACGGAACGTCAGCTGGCGGACCCGCCCCTCGCCGACGGTGAAGTCGAAGGCGACCTTGACGAGCCCCCGGTGAATCCAGGCCGCACCTGGCCGGGTGTCCAGGAAGACCGGATGCGCCGCCGCCGCGGCGCCGTTCAAGAACGCCGCGACCTCGTCGCGCCCCGTCATGCGCGCCGGCGTACCCAAGGCGATGGCTGCGGCGTCGGCCGTCACGACCACGTCGGGTGCCAGCAGTTCCAGCAGGCGTGAGAAGTCCCCCTCGCGAGCCGCGGCCATGAAGGCGTCCACGATCTCCCAGTCGGCGAGGGCGTCGACCTGCGCGGCGGGGCGCACCCGGCTTCGCGCCCGCGAGGCAAGCTTGCGTGCAGCTGCGGGCGTGGTGTCGAGCATCGTGGCAATGGAGCCGAAGTCGACGCCGAAACTGTCGTGCAGCACGAAGGCCACCCGCTCGGCGGGACTGAGTCGGTCGAGCACCACCTGCAGGGCGATGCCGACGGTGTCGGCGAGCACCACGTCCTCTGCCGGGTCGGGTGCGGTCGCCTGGTCGGGGTCGACCGAACCTATCGGCACCGGCGTCCGCATCCGCAGCTGGTCGAGACACAACCGCGAGGTCACGATGGTGAGCCAGCCGGCGAGGTTGTCGATGGGCTCGCTGGTGGCGTTCAGGCGCAGCCACGCCTGCTGGACGACGTCCTGAGCCGCATCGGCGTCACCGAGGATGCGAGCGGCGATGCGACGTAGACGAGGACGTTCGGCCTCGAATCCGTCGTCGAGGGGGGTCGGGCTCACCATCGTGGTCACACTTTCGTCGTCGGGTGCGTCACCACGGTGACGCATCGGAACCGACCGGTGTGACCGGACAGAAGGGAACGTCGTCGTGAAGACCATGACCTGCAAGGATCTCGGGGGACCCTGCGACCGCGAACACCGCGGCGACAGCGCCGACGACATCATCAACGCCCAAGACCGGCACCTCAAGGAGCTCGTCGCGGCCGGCGACGACGAGCACGTGCCCGCCCGCCACGACATGAAGGGACGCTGGCGCCACCCAAAGAAATCGCTGAACTGGTACAACGACGTCAAGAAGCGATTCGCCGAGCTCCCGGAGCGCTGAGGGCCGTCCGTGATCCGAGCGCCGCGGGTAGGCACGGCGCCCCTTCGCCTGGCCCGCGTGCCATCAGGCGCGCCGCGCGGCCGCCATGAAGCGGTCGAGTTCGCGGTGAATGTCGGGACCGGAGGGTTGGAAGTGGATCTCGGTGGCGCCGTCGTCGAGGAGTTTGCGAATGGCGGCGGACACCTCGTCGGCCGGTCCGGTCAGCGTGTTGCCCGGCAGCAGTTCGTGGCTGCCGGCTCGCCAGGCCGCGGCATCGGCGTCGCTCATCCTCAGAAGATGTCCCTGGTGGACGGCAAGGTGCCTCTCCCGCGGCGGTCGTCGGTCGATCACCTCGAGCCACTCCTTGCCGCCGGGCATGTTCAGCACCGCATCGGGGCCCTGCAGGGTCCACGCGAAGTGCAGTTGCACGCCCGCCACCACTCCCACGGCATCTCGGACGCGGTCGTCGGAGACCGTCTCGCCGTCGTCGAGCACGGTGCCCATCACCACCACGACGCGCTTCTCGTAGGCGGCCTGCTGCGGGGTGACTGCGAACAGCGACATCATCCCCTGCGCGCCGAGGCGTCGTGAGACGGCGTCACCCTTGGGTCCGACACCGCTCATGATGAGTGGAATATCAACGGGCAGTGCATCTTCCCACTCCGTTCCGCGCAACAGCAGCTCGATGGGCGCACCCTCCCATTCCGCCGTCTCCCCGGCAAGGAGTCGTTGGTAGGCGGTGACGTAGTCCTCCATGTAGGACCACCTCACCGGCGGAAGCCCGATGGCGGCTCGACTGGAGAACCCGGTTCCGAAGGATGTCGTCACCCGGCCCGGGGCCAGCGTGTGGAGCGAGAGGGTCTGCGCGGCGTTCACCAGGGGGTGACGCTGGGTGGGGATGAGGACTCCGGGGCCCAGCCTCAACGTGGTGGTGGCCTTCGCGGCGCGGTGCAGCTGCTGCCAGACGTCGTCCCCCTGAAATGCCGTGTCGAAGACGTAACCCTGGGCGTATCCCAGACCTTCGGCGTAGGAGAACAATTCGGGCACCCTCGACGTCGGGGGTAGCCCGACGGTGAACTCGACTTCGGTCATGATGGTCTCCGCGTTCGTAGTGTGTCGTGTCGCCAGGGGGTGGGACATGTCCTCCTCACCCGGCTCCTATCGAACCGCCGCCGTCGACGCGGAGGATCTGCCCGGTGGTGAAGGCTGCGTCGTCGGAGAGCAGGAAGGCCACCGTCGCCGAGATCTCCTGCGGAGTGGCGAATCTGCGCATCGGCACCGCGTCGAGGTACCGCGCCTCTCCGTCGGACCCCGGAGGATTGTTGGCGCGGAACAGCTCGGTCTCGGTGGGACCTGGAGCCAACGCGTTCACGGTGATGCCGCTGCGCGCCAGTTCCCCGGCCCACGCGCGCGTGCAGAACTCCAAGGCCGCCTTGGCGGAACCGTAGGCCGTGCGTTCCGCCATCCCGACGGTGACCAGGCTGGTCACGTTGACGATGCGTCCCCACCCCCGCTCCAGCATTCCGGGAAGGACGGCTTGCGTCGCTTGAACGGCCACCCGGACGTTGACGTCGAACACGGCGGCCAGATCGTCCAGATCCACCGTGCCAAGGCGTCCAGGGCGTACCAGACCGACGTTGTTCACCAGGGCGTCGACCGAACCTCCGGACAGTATTCCGGCGAACGCGTCGGCAGTCTCGGTACGGTCGGCCAGGTCGGCGGTGACGAACGTGCCGGGGAAGTGAGCCGGCGCGGTGCGCGCGATCCCGACCGGGTGATGCCCCGCGTCGGCGAGCAGGTGCGCGAGTGCCCGGCCAATCCCCTTCGACGCACCGGTGATGACGACCCGCCGGGATCGGGAGTCGCTCATCGCTGGTAGGCCAGGTCTGCGGCGGTCAGGCCTTCCAGAGCCATCCCGAACGGCACCCCGTCGACGATCCGGCGCAGCAACTTCTGGTTGAGGGTCTGCTTCTGCAACGATCGATACAGTCGCGGCTTGGCGGCCAGCGTGCGGGCGATCTCCAGCCCGCGGTCATGGACCCGGTCGTGTGCCACGACTTCGTTGACCACACCCCAGCGTTCGGCCGTCGCAGCGTCGATCGTCTCACCGGTCCACAGCAGCCATTTGGCGCGCGCGGTTCCGGCAATCTCCTCCCACACCACCTGCAACCCGTCGCCCGCGGTGATGCCGAAGGCGGGATGCGGGAAGTCGCCGTAGGTGGCCCGCTCGGAGGCGATGTGGACGTCGGTGAGCAAGAGGTACTCCGAGTGGACGGTCGCCGGGCCGTTGGCAATGCCGACCACCGGGATCGGCAAGCTCAGCAGGCGTTGGAGCACGGCCAGCCCTTCACGGCGGATCTTCTCCCAGAGGGCGGGCTTGAAGATCTCTCCCAGGCTGTCCCCGTCGATGGCGTCCATGAAGGACTCACCGGTGCCGGTGAGGATGAGTGCCTGGTTGTCGGTGTCGAGAGCGATGTCCTCGAGCGCGGAGGGCAAGTCCTCGTGGGTCTGCCCGGTGAAGGTGACGGGGCCACCGTCGGTGTGGAATCGCAGAGTAAGGATGCCGTCGTCGGTGCGCTCGAAGGCGAGGTTCTCGTAGCGGCTGAAGTAAGCGGGATCGGACATGGTGATGCTCCTGTTCTCATCGGGGTTCGGCTTCGCGGCAACGGATTCGAGGGGGCTGTCGCAGGGAGACAGCTCGCGCAGGCGGCTCGAACTACGCGGACCCACATGACTCAACACCGTTTTGCGGCAAGCCGTTCTGGCTGACGCATACCGGTTGCGATGCCTGCCATTGGCCGCGCTTATGGGTGCAGGTGGTCTGATGGTCGGGTGGAACTTCGAGAGATGCGCATGTTCGTCGCCGTCATCGAGGAGGGCAGCGTCACCGCGGCGGCACGCCGCTTGCACATCAGCCAGCCCGCGCTGTCGCAGGCGATGGTTGCCCTCGAACGTCGCCTCGGGTTGGATCTGCTGATCCGCCACCGCACCGGCATCTCGCCGACCGATGCCGGTCGCACCCTGCTCGTGGAATCGCAAGCGGTTCTGGCCCGGCACGACCAAGCCCTAGCCGCGCTGAGCCGGCACGCCACCCCCGGGGACGTCTTGCGCCTCGGCATACCACTGGAATTGCCGCCTAATCTCTTGCCGGGACCCCTGGCCAGATTGGGCGCCGCACATCCCGAGACACGCGTCCAGGCCCGGCATGCGTCGACCGCAGCGCAGCTTGAGGCACTCCACAGCGGAGACCTCGACGTCGGGCTGGTCCGTGAGCGACCAGCGGCGCCCGACCTGGATGCGACCCTGGCCGTCGAGGAACGCCTCGGCGTTCTGCTGGCCCGGACGCGGGCGGCCGAGATCGCCACCGACCGGGGGGTCCGCTTGGACGCCTTGGCCGGGCTGGATTGGGTCGGGTTCCCACGCTCCGGCAGCCCGGCCTGGTTTGACGAACTCACCGCGATCCTGCGCAGCCACGGGGTGAACCCAGGCGCCGAGCCGACAGCCGGGGAGCAATTGATCGCGGAGGTGAAACTGGCTGCCGTCACCTCGGGTCGCGCCTTCGCGTTGGCGCCACCGCATTGGTCACAACCCATGCCGGAGGACGTGAGCTGGTATCCGTTGACCGGGCATCCGCTCGTCCGCCGCACCTGGGCGGTGTGGCCGGCCGAGTCCAGGCGCCGTGACATCGCGGTGTTCGTCGATGCACTTCAGAATGAATCCGCTATGGAATCTTGACGTCGGAAAGACTTGCGCAGTAGTCGATCAACGCATCCTGGAACTCGACGGACCGCGCATCGGGATGGGTGGCAGCGGGCTTCTGGTGGTAGAAGTGCTGTCCGGTGACCGTTGCGCCTGGATCATCACTGACCGCCAACCAGGCCTGGGTCACCGGACCCGCTTCGAGGTCGTCGGTGGCCTCGTCCCCGCCTAGTTTCGTTGGTACCCAACCTGGTTCGACGGTGTTGACCAGCACGTCCTGCCAGCGGCGCGCGATGCCGAAGGCCAGCAGGAGATCGAACAGCTTGCTGTCGGAGTACGACTGGTTGCCGTTCCACGGGCGGCTCGTCCATTGCGGATCATCCAGGCTGAAGGCACCCTCCTGGTGGAGCACCGAACTGAGGTACACCAGGCGCTTCGGCCGCGGCATGCACGCTGTGATGACGTAGGGCGCCAAGACGTTGACGGCGAAGGTTCGCTCGAGCCCGTCGACCGTGGAAACGCGTTCGGACGCCTGAAATCCGAGTCCTACGTTGTGGATTACCGCGTCGAAGGCTCCTGTGTCGCTGGCCTGCTCGGCGACCGACCGCATGTGGTCGATTCTCGACACGTCACCGACGACGACGCCGTCGGCTCCCGGCAGGGTGGCGGTGACCTCCTCGGCCCGACCGGCGGTTCGGGCGTGCAAGGTCACAGCATGACCGCCGTCGGCGAGTAGCCGGGCTGCCATCAGGCCCAGCCCGTCGGTTGATCCGGTGATGAATATTCGAGCCATGTTCGGGTCCTCTCCTCGAGTCGTGGTCACCGTCCACGATGCCGACGGCACTCGGGTCGGTCCAAGACCTCTTGAGTTCATGCTGATGCCCGGCGGGTATCACCGGTCGGCGATGGCAGACCTAACGCGGCGCAGTCCAGTCGGCGAGGCCATTGCGCACCACGTCGACGAAGTCGTCGAGGATCGGGGTCCCCTGGTCGTCGAGCCAGGCCAGCCGGACCTCGTTGGGCGCCACGTCCCGCAGCGCCAGGGCAGCGATGTCGGGACGGCGGTAGTAGTCCACGACCGACTTCGGAAGCACGCTGAATCCGCGGCCGCTGGCCACCCATTCCAGTTTCTCCTCCATGCTGCGCGCGGCAGGCGTCGGGCCGCGGTGCGTCTCGTGGCCCATGAGGGCCCGCCACTCCGGGATTGCGTCGGCGCTTTGCAACAGCACGTCTGCGGTGAGATCGGCGATGTCGACCACGTCGTGGCCGGCCAGCGGGTGCCCGGTCGGCACCACCGCGACATGCGGCTCGGTGAACAGGTGAATCGAGGACAGCCCGGTCAGATCAATCGGCATCCGGACGAATCCGACGTCGACCCGACCGGCATGGAGCACCTCCACCTGGTCGGTCCAGTCGGTCCGCAAGACCTCCACCGACACGTCGGGATGGGTGTCGGCGACCGCGCGGGTGGCGAAGGTGACGGTCAAGCCAGGCATGAAGCCGACGGTGAAGGTGCGGGTGGTCCCTGCTGCGGCACCGACCCGCCGGCGCAGCCCCTCCGCGCTCGCCAGCAGCGCAACGGAATCCTTCCAAAGCTGCTCGCCGGCGGCGGTGAGGCGGGTGCCCGTCTTGTCCCGCAAGAAGAGCTGCGCGCCCAATTCCCGCTCCAACGTCTGGATCTGGCGGCTGAGTACGGGTTGGGCGAGGTGAAGGCGCTGCGCAGCGGCTCGGTAGTTCAGCTCCTCGGCGAGGGCGACGAAGTACCGCAGCCTACGCAAATCGATGTCCATCGACGGCCTTCCGCAGGGACGTACCCGTCCAGTATGGCGAGTGCCGCGGGTAGACATCGTCGGTGACACTTCGTAGCCTTGCCCGGGACGTCGACACCGGGCCAGAAGCGGTCCCCGAACGAAGGACCGTGACATCCGCGTGACCGCCGTCGGCCAGTCCCTCCGGCGAACGACGTGTTCTCTCGCCGCGGCCGCCCTCGTAGTGCTCATCGCCGTCGGTGAGGTCAGGGCCGATCCGGCGGTCGACGCGCTGGCCCGTCTCGACGAGCTCTCCCGCCAGGCGGTGCAGAGTCGTGAAGCCGTCACCGCGGCCCAGCGTGACGCCGACGCCACATTGGCCGAGCAGACGATCGCGCTCGACCGCCACCGCGTCGACCTGGCTGCTCTGGACGCCGCCAACCTCGAACTCGCGCCCCACCAGGCTGCCTTCGACCGGGTGGCGGCGATGCACTACACCAGCGGAAGCACCGGGCAATTCGCCGCCGCGCTGACCGCAGCCTCGCCGGGGGAATTGATCGACCGGCTGGCGCTGCAGTCGACTGTGGCCTCCGGGATCGCCCAGCAGGTGGCGGTCTTCCATGCCGCACGCGATCGGGCGAGTTCCGCCGCCGAGGTGTCACGGGGATCGGCGGCCGAGGCGAGCGCCGCGGCGGAGTCAGCCGCCCGACGGAACACGGAACTGCAGGAGAAGTGGAGGGACCTGCTGCGTCAGATCGCCGCCGCGGAGGCGCAGTACGCGGCCTTGACCCCGTCGCAGCAGCGGGCGGTCGCCGCCATGCCTGCCCTGCCCCCCGGCGACGTCGCCTCCCCGCCCGAGGTCGTCGCCGGAGAGCTGCCGGAGTCGCTGCCCGTCGGCGTCGCGTCAGAGGCTGGGTTGCAGCCCAACACCATCCTCGCGGCGAGGGCCGTCAGCGTGCAGTTTCCCCAGATCGCCGAGATCGACGGCGTCCGGCCCGATTCGAAGCCGTGGCATCCCAGCGGACTGGCCATCGACATCATGATCCCCAACCCCGAGAGTCCCGAGGGCATCGCGCTCGGAGACCAGATCCTCGCCTTCGCGATGAGCAACTCGGCGCGCTTCGGGATACAGGACGTCATCTGGCGTGGCACCTACAACACGCCCGCCGGGCCGCAAGCCTCGGGCTACGGCCACTTCGACCACGTGCACATCACCACGACGCCGCGCCGCTGACCATCGCGCTCGTTCACGATCCGGACAGCGGTGCGGTTAGGTCGTAGAGGGTGACGCCGTCGACGGTGACGGGCGTGAATTCCTTCTCGACCCAGTCCTTGATCTGCTCGGCCTCCGTCGACCCGTTCGCTCCGGGTGGCGCCAGCGGCGTGCCGGAGTCGTTCATGCCCTTGGGAAGACCCAACCCGGTCGACTCGACGTAGTAATGCACCCGGCCGTCGGCGACGTAGCCCTGGAACTGCGTCAGCGTGGGAGCGGGGTCAGACGATCCGAAGCCGCCGAGTGCCATCACCGGAAGATCAGTCGCCAGTTGGTAATAGCCGGCTTCGGTGGAACCCGGTGTCGCGGCGACCCAAGTGAACCGTTCACTGTCGCTCGACAGCGTGGTGACCACCTCGGCAGGAACCTCGGTGTCGGCGCGTCCCGGCGGTGCGGATGCGCCAACGGAGTCGGAGGCCGGGCCCATCGCTGCCATCCCCGTACCAGGAATCTGGGGGCCGGCCGTCACGACACCGCCGGTGTGGGCCGTGCTGACGGTTTGGATCGAGTACGAGAGCGGACCGGCAATGGCCATGGCGATAGCCACGGCTGCGGCCACGGATTGCATTCTCGGGCGACGCGCAGTCGGGAGGGCCGAGATCGCCAACGCCGAGGCGGCCACCAGTGCCGCCGCGAGAACGACCCAGCGCAGCCATCCAACGAAATCCGTTGTGCGACTCAGCAGAATCCACGACCATCCGCCCGTCACCGCGGTCGTCCCGGCGAGCACGGTGACCGCCCACGTGCTTGCGCGACGGCGCCACAGGTCGGCCGCACCGATTCCGACGAGCGCGGCGACCGCCGGAGCCAGTGCGACGGTGTAGTAGTCGTGGAACAAGCCCGACATGGCGCTGAATACACCGGCCGTGCCGATCAGCCAGCCACCCCACGCCAGATATTGAGCGCGGTCCCGGTCGGTGCGTGGGAGGCGTCGGGTGACGACGAGACCGACGACCAACGCGATGAGGGCAGCGGGCAACAACCAGGAGATCTGAGCTCCCGACTCGCCGGTGAACATTCGGCCGATGCCGGCATGACCGAACGGACTGTCACCCCCACCGGGCATGGCGGGCATCGAGCCGCCTCCGGGCGAGTTGCCTTCTCCGCCCATGAGCCGCCCTAGTCCGTTGTAGCCAAAGGTCAGGTCGAGGAAGCTGTTGTTCTCCGATCCGCCGATGTAGGGCCGGTCGTCGGCGGGCCACAGTTCGACCAGCAGCACCCACCAGCCCGCCGCAACGAGCATGGCGCCAAGACCCGCGAGGAGTTGTGCGAGTCGCACGCGTAACCGGGGCGGACCGGCGAGCAGATAGGTCAGCGCCAGCCCGGGCACGACGAGCAGAACCTGCAGTTGCTTGGTCAGAAATCCCATGCCGAGCAAGACGCCGCACGACACCAGCCAGCGGGTACGACCGTCGTGGACGGCGCGCAGCAGGGCCCACACCGAGGCGACCATCAAGAAGACCAGCAGCGCATCGGGGTTGTCGTAGCGGAACATCAAGGTGGCCACCGGTGTCAGGGCCAAGGTGACGCCCGCAATCAGTCCTGCCGCGGGTCCGAACTGCTTCTTGACGATGACGTAGAGCAGCGCGACCGACGCCACGCCGAGTAGGACCTGCGGCAACTGGATGGACCAGGAGCTGACTCCGAAGATGCGGGCGGAGATCTCCATCGGCCACAGCGACGCCGGTGGCTTGTCGACCGTGATGGCGTTGGCGGCATCAGAAGACCCGAACAGGAATGCCTTCCAGCTCTTGGTCCCTGCCTGGACGGCGGCGGCGTAGAAGGCGTTGGCCCAACCGTTTCGGCCAAGGCCGATGCACCAGAACCCCGCGGTGGCCACGAGCAGAGTCGCCAGCGCGGGCTTCGCCCAGCGCGGATCGACTGATGGCTCGGGTTGTTCGGTGGTTGCGGGTCGTTGCGTGGTGTCCGCGAATGCGGGCATCGTGTTCCTCTCGCTCAGCATGATCGCTGGTCCATGGTGGTCTGGGATTGCGGTGGGCCGTTCAGCGGTTGGGGTGAAACACCCAGCCGCGCATCAACGTGAAGCGCAGTGCAGTCGCAGCGAGGTTGGCGGTGATCAGCACCGAGAGTTCAAGCCAGAGCGGTGTGGGGGACACCAGGCTGTGGACGCCGAGAAGCGAGCCGCTGGTGAGCGCGAGCGCAAGGCCGAAGACGGCGAACCCCTCGACGTGGTGGCGCAGCATGCCACTGCCGCCCCGCACGCCGAAGGTGAAGCGGCGATTGGCTGCGGTGTTGCCGATCGCGGTGATCAGCAGTGCGATCAGATTCGCGGCCTGGGCGCCGGCGGCGGCGTTCAGCAGGGAGAAGATCATCAGGTACGCCAGCGTCGACGCCACTCCGATGGCGCCAAAGCGGACACCCTGCCGCATCAGACTGCGCGGTGCGGCGGCCCGTCCCGAAGCGAGCTGGGCGGCTATCTCCCGAACGGGGATCGCCCCGCTTGCAAAGCCTTTCAGCATGCGTGTGATGCCCTTCAGGTCGGCCGTGGCAGTTGCGACGATGTCGACTCGGCTGTCGGGGTCGTCGACCCAGTCCACCGGCACCTCGTGGATGCGCAGACCGGATCGCTCGGCCAACACCAGCAGCTCGGTGTCGAAGAACCAGCCGGTGTCCTCGACGTGGGGGAGCAGTCGGGCTGCCACGTCGGCGCGAATCGCCTTGAATCCGCATTGTGCGTCGGAGAACTTCGCGGACAGCGTCGAGCGCAGGATCAGGTTGTAGCACCGCGAGATGACCTCGCGCTTGGCGCCGCGTACGACGCGCGAGCTGCGGGCCAGGCGGGTGCCGATGGCCAGATCCGAATGCCCGGAGATCAGCGGAGCCAGCAGAGGCTGCAGCGCGGCGAGGTCGGTGGACAGGTCGACGTCCATGTAGGCGAGCACTGGCGCGTCCGATGACGACCACACGGTGTGCAGGGCACGGCCGCGCCCCTTCTGCTCCAACCGAACCACTCGTACTCCGTCGAGTTCGTCGGCGAGTTTTGCAGCGATGCGAGGTGTTTCGTCGATGCTGGCGTTGTCGGCGATCGTGATTCGGGCGGTGAACGGCAGTGCCTCCGCAAGGTAGCGGTGCAGGCGCCGGATGGAGGCTCCGAGCGCCGCTTGCTCGTTGTACACCGGAACCACCACGTCGACTACCGGAACCCCACGATGCCGTGCCTCGGCGACGGCGCTCGGCCGTGCCACCGCCGTTGAAGGAGCCACTACGTCCATCGCGCTGTGCTGAGTCATGACGCCATCGTCGGGTACCGCCATGGGGGAACCGTGGGGCGAACCTATGCGGCTGCTATGAGGATCGTCGACTGGGTGAGTGCAGTTCTGCGCGCTACTGACGGCCGGCTGAAATCACCGCTCACGTTGTCCTGCTGAGTAATTCGGACGAGGCAATCGGCGTGCAGCCGCAAGCCGGCTCACATCTGGTTCCCACAGTGCCGCTACGGAACGCCCACGTCGTGACCGTAGCGTCGAGATCGCGACTGACCGTGACACATGACAAGGAGTTTCGTGATGAATCGAAGAACACAGGTGCGCATGGCTGCCGGTTCGGTAGCCGTTTGCGGCGGGATGGCCCTGGCCGCTGTAGGATTCGGCGCTGGGACTGCCAACGCGTTTCCCTTTCCGCCGCCACCCCCCGGGCCGGGTCTGTGCCTTCCGTTCCTGCCATGCGGGGGCCCGCCCCCGCCGCCGGCACCGATGATGGGCCCCGGTCCCGGGTTCGGCATGGGCGCTCCGTTCCTGCCTGGCCGCGGCTTCTAACCGCTTCGAGGGAGGACGAAGGGGCGCGTGGCCCATGCCGGGACCGATCGGCGACGTCCTGGCCGCCTGCGGAGGTGTCGTCGTGAACGCCCGGGTGGCGATCGCCAACGACTAGCCGATCGTTTCAGTCGGCCACGTCGGCGGTGACGACATCTACCACAGCGTCGTCGAGCGAGACGGCTTCCTGGGGCGACTCACCGAGAAGGTGGGCCAGGAGATTACCGGAAAGGCTTACATGACAATGCCTTTGACACGCGAAATCGGTCGGACCCTCATTCCCAGCCCGAAGCGGATGTAGCTGCGCTTCGGCCAACCGATCACCACCCGGCAGCCAATCGGGGTGACCGACGACGACTGGGTGGCGAACATCTTGTACGAGCTTCAAGACGTCCGCTCCGAAGTCCTGAGCGGGCCGGCGTGGGGTGACCTGGGGCGCGGGATGCACCCCCAGGTCACCTAACGGTGCACGACGAGAATCAGCAGGGCAGCAACGGCACGCAGGGCGGTCGGGGTGCGGGTGGAGGCGGAGCCGGCGGTCCGCCCATCCCTGGGCCGGGTCCACCCATCCCTGGGCCGGGCCCGGGACCACCCAGGCCGCAGGGTGTTCCGGGCATACAAGGTGGGGGTGGGGGTTCTGCTGACGCAACGCCGGCGGACAAGCCCGCCGACGAGCCCATCAGAGCGAGCGCGATCATTGCCGAGCCGAGCACGGCTCGGTGGGAGCGCTTGACTGTCTTCTTCATGGGGAGGAGGCCCTTTCGGTCGTGGGGTCTTGGTCTACCGCGGAGGGGGCGGTGGGGGAGGAGTCGGCGGAGGGCACGGCTGCCCCGGTGGCGCCGCACACGGCGGTGGTGGCGGTGACGCGTTGGCGATCCCCGTGGCGAAGAGCGGCCCCAGAGCGACCGATCCCGCGCACAGGACCGCTGCGGTCACCCGGCTGGGTCTCTGGAAGTGCGATGGCAAGGTCATGAATTCCCTTCTGTCGTAGTCGACGTCGACGACGTGTTGCGCCAACGCTTTCGACGGTGCCACGAATCCGGGGGGCGCGGTGTGGCGGCACCCCATTGAGGGTTATGGGTGTCATAGCAAGGTTCTGTGCCAGGGCTGTGCCCGGCGGCCGTTCGGGCGGATGACGGAATGTGTTCGGGCAGATGACGACACAATGATGTACCGCCCGGCCGGGGAAATCGCCCGGCCGGACGGCCACACACTCCAGCGTGGGGCCGAGAATAGGCATAGCCGATGCATAGACTCTGCACAGGGCATCGCTAGAGAGCTGCTACAGAATTGCTAGGTGCACAACACCGGTGACGTAGTCCATCGATCGCCTGCGTTGGCTGGAGCCGACCGCATCACCCACCCCGACGGTTCTCCGATTCAGGTGCTCGTCGTCGATGACGAGCCTGCGCTCAGTGATCTGGTGTCGATGGTCTTGCGGTACGAAGGTTGGAACGTGACCACGGCGGCTGACGGCGCCGCGGCGATCCGACAAGCCGCCGCTGGATGCCCGGACGTCGTGGTCCTGGATCTCATGCTGCCCGACATGAGTGGGCTCGACGTGTTGCACGAACTACACCGCATCCGTCCGGAGCTCCCCGTGCTGCTTCTCACCGCAAAGGATTCGATGGAGGATCGCATCGCCGGATTGGCCGCCGGAGGGGATGACTACGTCACCAAGCCCTTCAGCGTCGAGGAGATGATCCTTCGACTTCGAGCCCTCGTCAAGCGGTCCGGCCGGGGCGTGGTCGACGGGTCTAGCCAACTGGTCGTCGGTGACCTGGTCCTGGACGAGGACAGCCACGAGGTGACCCGTGCAGGCGAACAGCTCTACCTCACCGCCACGGAGTTCTCCGTGTTGAGAGTGCTCATGCACAACCCCCGTCGCGTGCTCACGAAGGCCCAAATCTTGCACCATGTCTGGGAATACGACTTCGACGGCCGTTCCAACGTCGTCGAGCTCTACATCTCGTATCTACGCAAGAAGGTCGACGCAGATCGGCCACCGATGATTCACACCGTCCGGGGCGTCGGATATGTCATCAAGCCGCAGTAGCGCCATCGGCAGTGCTCGAGTAATTCGCCTGTTCACTCCTCGTACCTGGCCGCTTCGGATCCGCCTGGTCGCGGTCGTGACGGGTCTCGGAGTGTGCCTGTGTATCGCAGTGGGCGCGGGGACTCTGCTGGCGATGAGGAGCTACCTCATGGACCAACTCGACGCCCAGGTGATGGAGGCGCAGTCACGTTCCACCATGTTCTACGAGATGGGCAAGCTGCCGGTCGTCCGCTTCTCCGGTCCTGGCCCGCTGTTTCTCGACGGTCCGGGTCAGTCGTCCGGCACGATCGGGGCCGTGAGGTCAGGCGGCACCGTGTCCGAGGCTGCTGTCATCACTCGCACCGGCAACCGGGTTGGACTCAGCCCCACCGCGGTCGATCAACTCTCTCAGGTGCCGACGACGGGGACGGTCAGCGTCGAGCTAGACGGTGTCGGCGACTACCGGCTGACCGCGGTTCCAATCGACGGCACCGACGTCGTGGTGGTGTCCGGGCTTCCCTTGGCCGACGTGGAGGCGACCCTGGCGTCGGCTGCGTGGATCATCGCCATTTCATCGACGGCGGCACTTCTGGCCACCGTCGCCGCTGTCATGGTGATCATCCGCCGTCAGCTGGATCCCCTGTCTCGCATGTCGTTGGCCGCACAGCGCGTCGCCGGTCTGCAGCTGGACCGCGGAGAGGTACGGCTGCCGACACCCCTGGAGCCGGTGGCTCCCGAGACGGCACACACCGAGATTGGACGGCTCGGCACGGCGTTCAACACGATGGTCGACCGGGTGGCCGAGGGCCTGACGGCACGGCACACCAGTGAGACACGAGTTCGCCAATTCGTCGCAGACGCCAGTCACGAATTGCGAACTCCATTGGCGTCGATTCAGGGGTACACCGAATTCGCCGAGCGCCTCGTCGGCGACACCGACGAGCAGGGAAACGTTCGCCACCAATCCGACCTCGCGCACGCGCTCTGCAGGGTTCGCGACGAGTCTCGACGCATGAACGAACTCGTCGAGGACATGCTGCTATTGGCCAGACTCGACACCGGACGGCCCGTCGAGTGCGAGCCGGTCGATCTCTCGGACCTGCTCATCAATGCCGTCCACGACGCTCACATTGCGGGACCCCGACACCAGTGGGTCTTGGACATTCCTCCCGACACCGTCAGCGTGATCGGCGATCGGTCGAGACTCTTCCAGGCGCTGGCCAATCTGTTGTCCAACGCTCGGGTTCACACTCCGGCGGGGACGAAGATCGTCACGTCCGTAGCGTCGAACGCAGATCATTCGGTCACGCTGAGCGTCCGCGATGACGGGCCAGGAATTCCAGAAGAACTGCTGCCCAACGTCTTCGAGCGGTTCGCGCGCGGTGACGGATCGAGATCTCGGGCCGCAGGTAGTACCGGACTCGGACTGGCGATCACTCGCGCCGTGGTGATCGCCCATGACGGTGTCATCGAGGTAGACAGCAGCAAGAGTGGCACCTGTTTCACCGTCACGCTGCCCGGGACCGGCTCGGCCACCACCCCCGGGGTGGCACGTTCGGACCCGATGTCCGTCACCTCCCGGCGATAGCGCCTCGATACACTTTGCACAGCAACGGCCCATGTTGGCCGGGCATGCTCGCGGGACCAAACGTGTTGGCGACGACGCCCACTACGTGAACTCACCGAGCATGGAGTGTTGTTAAGTTGGCGTTTCGCAGGATGTCCGGCGTCGTGATGCTGATCGTGGTCATGTTCGGCCGTTCGACCGCGGCGGTTCACGCCCAAGTCGAGGAGGTTCCGGACGTCGTCCGGCAGGTGACCACTATCGATGGGTGGCAGGTGACGCTGTCGCTGACCGACGCGCGATATGACGCCGTACCGAACATGGCCAATGCGCTCCTCTCGAAGGAGGGCTATCTCAGCGGCCGGGTCACGGTGACGGTCGACGGTGCCGGTGATCATCCGATCAACACCGGACAACTGGTGGTAGGCGCACAGCTCGGCTGCCAGGTCAATCTCGACGACGGGCTGGATCTCGGGGTCAACGTCGACACCGACCTCTTCGACAACGACGACAACGAAGTGGGCCTAGGTCCCAGCATCGGGACGACGCTGAAGTCGGGCGGCATCAAGGTGATTGGGTTCGGGGCGAAGGCGCTGAAGGGCTCCACCGCCAGCATCTCCATCCTCGACGCCCACGTGCAAGTGGACCAATGCGGCGGCGCCGTCACGACGCGGCTCTTTGCCTCCGCGATGACCAGTTCGGATACCTCGGACGACGCCCTGAACGTCTACGGCGAAGTGCTCCCGCTGTGAGGGCGGCATGGAGAACGATGGCCGCCCTACTGGCAGCCACGGCCATCGCGATCGGCGTCGCCTGGGTGGCCCATGCCGATGACGACGATGACGACGATGACGACGGACCCGCCAGTAGTTCGATCGAATCATGGCCTCCGACAGAGCTTTCCTGGCCACCTTTGACGGCACCGACGGGCCGCCCCGCCCAGCAGGCGCCACCCGCCGTGCCCGTTCGCTGATACCCATCGGTTACGCGTCTCATACGACATCCACAGACGCACATGGTTTCGTCTACGAACGATGAATGAACGATCAGCGAAAGGCATTGCAGCATTGAAGGACGTGAAGACGTTTCTGGCGCGTAGGTCCTCACCGCCAGCACGCGTACACGACGACGTGCCGCCGGAGCCAACTGGCTTTCAACGGACGGCGAGTCGTCTGCACTCATTCAACCGATACGAGATCAAATACCTCCTCGACGAGTTCAGGGTTGCGGACCTGCGTGCCGAACTCATGGCCCGGATGGCCGCCGATCCGTTCTCGCCGCGGGGTGGATACCCGGTGACCTCGTTGTACTACGACACCGCGGACCTGCGGTTCTACTGGGAGAAGATCGAGGGACTGCGGTTTCGGCGCAAGTTGCGCTTGCGCCTCTACGGCCCGCCGTCCGAATGCGGTGATCACACCCCCGTTCAGGTCGAGATCAAACAACGCGTCAACCGGGTGACACAGAAACGTCGGATCGAATTGCCGTACGGTCTCGCGCGTCGATGGCTGGATACCCGAGAGGTGTTGCAGTGTCACCCCTCTCAGAAGGGATTCGTCGACGAGGTGACGACGTTGGTTGGCAATCTCGACCTACGGCCCATCGTGACGACGGGATATCTGCGGGAAGCGTTCGTCGGACGCGATGCGGACGTGGGCCTGCGTGTGACGATCGACCACCAAGTGCACGGACGTGACCGGGACTTCCACTTTGCCTCCGGAGCGACCAACGAGTTCGTCATTCCGCCCAAGCTGGCCGTCGTCGAGATCAAGGCCAACGAACGCGTGCCGTACTGGGTGACCGATCTCGCGGCACGCACCGACATGTCGGTGATCCGGGTGTCCAAGTACTGCCAGTCCGTCCAGGCCTTCGGCATGGTGCCTCGGTCACGCGACGGAACGCCGGAACTCGTGGCGCCAACATCCTCCGACGTCTTCGCGACGACTCGAACCGAGAACACCACACAACCCGACTCACCTCGAAGGGACGGTCGTCAATGACCATCGACCTGCAAGATCTCAGCGGAACGTTCACGGTACTCGACGTGACGGCGTCGTTGATCCTGTCATTCCTCCTGGCGTCGACCATTGGATGGGTATACCGCTACACGCACAAGAACGTCTCCTACAGCCAGTCCTACGTCCAGACCCTGGTCATGGTGTGCATGGTCATCTCAGTGATCATGCTCGTCGTCGGATCGAACATCGCCCGAGCCTTCGCGCTAGTCGGCGCACTGTCGGTGATCCGATTCCGCAACGCCATCAAGGAGACTCGCGACGTCGGCTTCATCTTCCTGGCCATGGCGGTCGGGATGACCACCGGAACGCGCTTCTATCTGCTGGCCATCGCCGCCACGGTGGTCATCTGCCTGGTGTTGGTGATCATGTACCGGTTCAACTGGTTCAAGCTCGACGTTGCGCGCCAGGTGGTCAAGGTGCAGGTGCCGCCCGAGCCCGAGTATGCCGCCCGGGTCGAGGACGTGCTCATCGAATTCTGCTCGGAGTTCGAGCTGGTCTCGACGGAGTCCGCGCGGTCTGGCGCGCTGAACGAGCTCTACTACACCACGCAGTTGAAGAAGGGGCGCAAGGGAAGCGACCTCATCGCTGCGCTCAGCGCCGTCAACACTGGCCAACGAGTGACCGTGCTGACCGGATACGACCAGACAGACATCTGATGCCGGAGACCAGCCCGACGGTGCGCCACGAGCCACCGCAGAGACGAATCGGCCACCGAGTGCCCGTTCGACTGCGACAGCACTGGAAGGTGCTGTTGCTGTTGGCGACGGTGGCCATCGGATTGACCTCGGTGGTGGGTACTTACCGAATCCAGCCCTACATCACCGGCGACGTGACGATCATGCGCTCGGAGATCACCGACGACATCATGGGGACGGTCGACCTCTTCGACCCCACTGTTTCGCACACGCTCGTCGTCGACGTCTCCGATGCCCAGTATCAACGGATGATCTCGGCCTACGAGAAGGACGGCGACAAGAAGTGGGTGACCGCGAACGTGGTGATCGACGGCACACCGATTGGTGATGCAGCGGTGCGTCTGAAGGGCAACTCGACCCTGATGGGATTGCGCGGTGACGGCGTGCGTCCACCCGGCGCGCCCGAGTCCGGCGGTGCTGGCGCTCCACCGGGTGCCATGTCGGGAATGTCCGCGGCGTCGGCCGAGGACCCCACGACATTGCCCTTGCTGATCAGCTTCGACGAGAACGCAGAGGGTCGCGGCTACCAGGGACTCACCGAGCTGTCGGTGCGACCGGGAACGCCCGTGCTCAACGAAGCGCTGGCACTGTCCCTGACGGCGGCCACCGGGCAGCCCAGTCAGCGCTACGCGTACGCCACCTACACCATCAACGGAAGGACGACGACGCGGCTCCTTCTCGAACACCCCGACGAGGCGTACGCGAACTCGCTGTTCGACACCGACGGGTACCTCTACAAGGCGGATGCCAACTCGCGCATGGAATACCGAGGATCCGACCAATCGCAGTACGCGGGCCAGTTCAAGCAGATCAACGCCGTCGACGACGGAAACCTGCAGCCGATCATCAACTTCCTCGCCTGGCTGGACGGTGCCGACCAGAAGGAGTTCGACGCCCACGTCTCGGACTGGGTGGACACGACTTCTCTTGCGCGATACCTTGCGACCCAGAACCTGCTGGCCAACGGTGACGACATGGGCGGGCCGGGACAGAATTACTACCTCTGGTACGACCTGTCCACGACGAAGATCTCCGTCGTCTCTTGGGATCTGAACCTGGCCATGAACGGTAGTGCCACCACCGGGCCGGATGACGAGGTCGCGATCGGACCGCCACCGGGCACCGTGGTCTCGGGTGCCCCCGGCGCGCCGGACTTCGGGAACCCGCTCAAGACCCGCTTCCTCGAGTCCGACCTCTGGGCGCCTAAGTACCACGACGCGTACTGGCAGTTGTATGACCGCGTCTATGCTGACGGCACCGCGAAGGTGACGCTCGACGACATCGCATCGACGGTGCCCATCACCGATGGCCTTGACGAGGAGCGACTTTCGACCGCTGTCAGCGCTCTCGACACCTGGATCGAGCAGCGCATGGCATCCCTCGATGCGGTGAGATCCGAATGATGACAGACGCGTGGCACCTGCCGGCAAGGAGCGGGACCCGAGGCCTGTCGCAAAGTCACCTCGCCAGTCGGCAGCCCAGGGTGCTCGTCGTCGACGCCGAACGGGTGGTCGCCGAGATGCTGTCGATTGCCCTCAATGCCAGTGGCATACACACGACCACCGCGGGCGACGGTATCTCTGCTCTGTCGGAAGCGCGTCGCGTCAAGCCAGATCTGGCAATAGTCGACCTCAGGTTGCCCGACATGAACGGTCAGCTGCTGCTCGATCGACTGCACGAGTCCAACCCGACGTTGCTGACGCTTCTTCTGCACCAGAGGGGTTCGCGTCCCACGGTGAACGCCGAGCCCCACGGTTGGTTGATGAAGCCCTTCAGCATCGAGGACGCGATGTCGCGGGTGCGAAGAACGCTCCGCAACCATGGCGTGGACCACGAGTCCGTCCGCCCCATCGCGTCGGTCGGCGACCTCGTCCTCGACGAGGAGCATCTGCGCGTGTGGCGTGGAGGAGACCATATCGCCCTGACACCAACCGAATTCGCGCTGATGCGTTTCTTCATCCGCAATCCCTGCCGGGCCCTTGGCATCCGAGAGATCCTCGGCCGGGTATGGCACTACGACTACACGGGGCAGGCCCCGCAGGTGAGGCTCTACGTGTCCTATCTTCGCCGACGAGTCGACGACGGTCGGGACCCGATGATTCATACGTTGCGGAAGACGGGGTACGTCCTGAAACCGGCTCGCGACAGCATCCGCCCGAGCCCACCACCCTCGGTCGTGGGCCGGGCGGGCCGAATCTCGTGACAACCCCAGCCGCGCGGGCGGGCGTCATCGTGCGGTGGCCGTCAGGTCGTACAGCATGACGCCGTCCACCGTGGTCGGGACGTAGTGCTGCTTGACCCAGTCTCCGATCTCGGTGGACTCCGACTTCGCACCCGACTCCGTGCGGAAGGAGGGCATTCCCGGGTGGGGTGACTCAAGGAAGTAGTGGATGCGACCCTCGCCGACGTATTCCTGGAATTGCCGAAGAGTCGGCGCTGGGTCCGCGCCGGCAAAGCCACCGATGGGCATCACCGAATCACCGGTCGCCAGTTGATATCCCGACGCCTCCATGGATCCGATTGCCGCGGCCACCCAGGTGTAGTCCTCGGAATCGGCGGCGAGCAATTCGATCACCTGCTCGGATGGCTTGCCCTGCCCGGGCAAGTGGCCACCATCAGGGGGCTGGGGCAGCCCCCCATTCGTCGAGGGGCCTGCCACGATGATGGGGCCGGTGTGCGCCGTGCCGACGGTCTGGATGCAGTACGCCACCGGGCCGGCGAGTGCCGCGGTGACGGCCACTCCTGCCGCCCACGTCTTGAGGCCGCCCATCGCAAAGGTGAGCCCGGGCCGGGCGGCGACGACCACCAACCCGACCGTCGCCGCCACGCCGAGCACCACGACGATCCAGCGTAGGGCGGGGACGAAGTCCGGTGACCTATCCAGCAAGACCCAGGACCAGCCGGTGGTGATGGCCGCCACGCCGGCCAACAGCATGGTCACCCAACGCTCGTCACGATGACGCCACAGGTGCACCGAGCCCATCCCGACCACCGCAGCCACGCCGGGCGCGAGCGCGACGGTGTAGTAGTCGTGGAAGATTCCCGACATGTAGCTGAACACCAGGCCGGTGACCAGGAGCCAGCCGCCCCAGGCGAGGTACGACGCCCGGATGAGATCGGTGCGGGCTACGCGGCCGCACAGCACCAGTCCGGCGACGAGGAACACCAGGGCGGCGGGCAGCAGCCAGGAGACCTGGGTGGCAGACGCGGAGTCGAACATCCGGGTGATGCCCGCGGAGCCGAACATCGGTGCGCCACCGGGACCCCCGGGGCCGCCGCCAGCGGGGGGACTCGGCAGTCCACCCCCGCCGCCAGCTCCACCACCGAGGATGCGGCCCAGCCCGTTGTACCCGAGTGTCAGCTGCAGGAAGCTGTCGTCGGAGGATCCTCCGATGTAGGGGCGATCTCCTCGCGGCCACAGTTCGACCAGCGCCACCCACCAACCGGCGGTCGCCATGGCTGCGGCCAAGCCGGCGAGGAGTTGAAGCAGCCGTGTTCGCAACCGCGGCGGTGCGGCGAGCAGATAGGCGGCTGCAAGACCCGGCATGATCAGGACGACTTGCAGCTGTTTGGTGAGAAAGCCGAGGCCGATCAGCGCACCGCACAGCACGACCCAGCGCGTACGGCCGTTCTCGATCCCGCGCAGCAGTGCCCACGTCGCGGCCACCATGAGGAAGACGAGCAGTGCGTCGGGGTTGTCGTAGCGGAACATCAACGTGGCGACCGGCGTCAGCGCGAGCACGGCGCCGGCGATCAAGCCTGCGGCTGGTCCGAAAGACCGACGGACGCAGGAATATACGAGTGCCACCGATGCGACGCCGAGCAGTACCTGGGGGACGAGGATCGCCCAGGAGTCGACCCCGAACAATCGCGCGCTGATCTCCATCACCCACAACGACGCGGGCGGTTTGTCCACCGTGATCGTGTTCGCCGCGTCAGACGATCCGAACAGGAATGCCTTCCAGTCTTGCGTGCCCGCCTGAACGGCGGCGGCGTAGAACGAATTGCCCCAGCCATTTCGGCTGAGTCCGATCGTCCAGAACGTTGCGGTGCCGACGAGAAGTGCGGTCAATGCGAGCCCGGTCCACGGGGGCCGTCGCGCGACGCCCTTCGCTCCCAAGGCATCGTCGTCGTTCTCCGTAGCTGGTGCTGCGGTCGTCATCGCATCCCTCGTGGTCGGTGCTTCGGTCTGGCGGCGTTCCGAACCAGGTGCCAAGGATCATGCAACGTGCACATGTGCATCCTCTAGGCGAAGTATTTGTGCCCGCTGTGGATGGCATCGCGGCGCGACGACCTCATACAACCCCGAGCCAGACGTCCGTTTCATGCAACACCCACAGGTTCAAGACGGTGATCGATTCGTGTTCCAAACGTGACCAGAGTGACAGAACGTTATCCGCGTGCCGCCAATTCTTCACTCTCGGCGGACCCCACCGGACGACGGGAACACCGCACGAATGACTACCGAGACCCTCACCTCCACCCTCCCCGCGAGCACGCCAACCCACCGAGGTGGCGCACGTTCCACCACAGCTGCCCTACGACTTCTCGTATCGGCGACGGCCGCGGTCGGGTTCGCGATGGCGGTTCCTGCAACCGCCGGCGCCGATGCGGGAGACTCGTCCCTGCTCGGCGACTTCGGAATCGGCAACGACGGCGCGCTCAGCCAGCTCATCGCACAGTTCGCAACGTCGTTGTGCCCCATGCTGGTGCAACCGGGCAGCCAGGTCGTCAGTACGGTGACGACCGCGGGGGGCCACGGTGGGCTGGGATCGCAGCTTGCCGGCGGGATCGCCGGCTTGGCGATCCAATCCCAGTGCCCAAACTTCATGACGTCCTTGGCAAATGGCGACTTCTCGGTCTTGAGCAACGCAGCGAACATGCTGGGATTGGCAACGCCAAGTGTCGGCCCACTGTCGTCCGTGACCGGTGCCCTGCCGGGCATCGTCGCCACGCCCGGCACGTGAGCGAGGGTCGAAATGTCTAGCCAGCATGGAGATCACAAGTCGGCGATGGGCTTCCTCGTTCCGTTGGCCGTCGTCTCGATGTGGGCTGCGGCGCCGACACCGGCGTACGCAGACACCGGGACTGACCCCGTCCTCAACGCAACCGCTCCTCCCGGTGCGTCGACCACTGGAGCGGACCCCTCATCCTCTCTGGGTACCTCGATCTGCACGGCGATCCGGCAACCCGGTGAGACCATGACGTCGATCGCATCCGCTCTCGCCGCCCGAGATGGCACCTCCCCACGGATCTCCAGGATCTTGACCGGACTCTCCGTCAGTCTCTACTGCCCGACGATGATGTCGACCTTGCCGGGCGAGGAATGGCTGAGCCTGCTCGGGGCGGGGTCCTGAACTCCCGGCGACCGTTCGAATCCGTTGGCGGGATTAGATCTTGCCCCCGGGGAACATCGTCTTGACGGCCTGGGTGATGTTCGCACGGGCGGTTGCGGCGCTGGTGGGGTCCAGAGAGCTGATGGCCATCAGATAGCGGCGGTCGGGTCCGATCGCGCCGGTGGACACGTGCAGCTGATTCGACCCGCTCCAGCAGCAGAACCAGCCCTGCTTGACCGCGACGGTCTCGGCATACAGGCCCTCGGGTATGCCGAATCGCTGCGGATATCCGTCGGTCCCCGTCGGCGTCGACTGCGCCAGATTGGCCATGATGACGGTGGCTTGCTCGGGCGGCAACCCACCCGTGCCGTCCAGCAGCATGGCGTAGTAGCGGACGAGATCGCTCGCGGTGCTTTGGGTGACGTCCCAGTGGCCGTTGTACGGCGCGACCGTGCTGGTCAACCCGTACCGGGCCACCACGCGTCCGATGATCGCGTTTCCGCCGTCGCGGTCCCAGAAGTTCTGGGCCGCAGTGTCATCGGATGACCGCAGCATGACGTCCAGTGACTTGCGGTCGGCGTCGGAGAGTTGAGTCTTGCCGTCGGCGACCTGCTTCAACAGGTCGTCGGCGATGAACAGCTTGACGACCGAGGCGATGGGGAAGGGCGCATTGCTCCCGTTGGAGACGATCTGGCCGGTGTCCCGGTCCATCACCACGGTCTCGATGTCCGCCCCGACCGCGGCTGCGTCGGCGGTGGCCTGGCGCACCCGAGCGTCGAGTCCCTCCAGCGGCGCCACGTTCACGGCAGGGGGTGCCGCGGGAAGCATCGGGCTGGAGGCGGGCGGGTTGGTCTGCGTGGCCGCGGGCGGAGGCGAACCCCAGACCCGAGCCTCGCAGCCGTTGACGAGCAGTATCGCCAGGCAGACGGTTGCCGCCCGCGTGATGGTCTGCTTCGCGCGCCGCTGACCCATGAAGCCCCCTTGGAGAAGATCGTTCTGGCCAGCCTAATCGGCCGGAGCGCCGTACGGCGGCCGTGCGGCCCCGCTCTAGTGACTCACGGGGGTGACGACGTGTCGTCTCTCGTGGTCGAAGACCACGTCGGTGCGGACTCCGGCCACCTCGCGCCGCTTGGTCAACGAGTCGAGCACGAAGTCCCGCAGCGCCTGAGTCGACGACACCGCGACGTGGACGAGAACGTCCTCTGCGCCGGTGGTGACGAACACCTGCAGGGTCTCCGGCAACGTGAGGACGAAGTTCCTGAACCCCAAGACCACCTCGCGGGATTGGGGGCGCAGTCGCACCGTGATCATTGCTTGAACGGGCCGGCCCAGCCGGGCGGGGTCGACGACGAAGTGCACACCCGACAACACGCCGCTCTGCCGCAATGCGCGTACCCGTTCCAGGGTGGTCGACGGCGAGACGCCGAGTTCCGCGGCAAGGTCGCGATTGCTGCGCCGACCATCTGCCTGCAACGCGGCCACGATGGCCGCATCCAATTCGTCCACGTGACGATCGTCGCACGACTGACCGAATTAAATTCGGTGAAGGATGGCATCGGCAGCATGCATGTCTAGCGTGACCACCATGACCGAACTAACGACGCCTGTCGACTCTTCGGACCGAACCACTCGCCTGCTTAGCAAGATCGCCGTCGTGCTCGACGAGGACCTTCCAACGTGGCAGAAGCTCAACGTGACCGCGTTCGTGGCCAGCGGGATCGCAGCAAGTGCCGCCGACTCCATCGGAGAGCGGTACGAGGACGCCGACGGCACCGGATACACCCCGATGTTCGGTCAGCCCGTCATGGTGTTCGGCACCGACAAGGCGCATCTGCTCCGCACACTCAACCGGGCGGTCGACCGCGGCGTGACACCGGCCATCTTCACCACGGCGCTGTTCGGGACCGGTGACGACGAGGCCAACCGGGCCGCCGTAGCTGCCGTTCGACGCCCCGAGCTAGACGTGGTCGGTCTGGCGATCCGAGGTGAGCGCAAGGTCGTGGACAAGATCGTCGACGGACTGAGACTTCACCGCTGATCGCGCGGGCGACCCCGGGGATCGTCGGTGGTCGCCAGAACTAGCTCACCCTGAACCGGGGTCAGTACCGGCCGGGGATCCAGTTCGTCCCCGCCAGCGGCACCCGGGCCATCGCCGAGGCCTCGACGGTGAGGGCGACGAGGTCCTCGGGTTCGAGGTTGCGGAGATGGGACTTGCCGCACGCCCGCGCCAGCGTCTGCGCCTCCATCGTCAACACCCGCAGGTAATTCGCCAGCCGTCGCCCGCCGGCGACCGGGTCGAGATTCTTCGCGAGCTCTGGATCCTGGGTCGTGATGCCGGCCGGGTCGCGGCCAGCCTGGAAGTCGTCGTAGAAGCCGGCCGCAGATCCCAACTCACCGTATTCCCTCGCGAAGCGAGGGCTGTTGTCGCCCAGAGCAATCAACGCTGCGGTGCCGATGGCGACGGCGTCGGCCCCGAGCGCCATCGCCTTGGCGACGTCGGCGCCGCTGCGAATGCCGCCCGAGACGATCAGCTGGACCGATCGGTGCACGCCCATCTCCTGCAAGGCCTGCACCGCCTGCGGTATGGCCGCGAGCGTCGGAATGCCGACGTGCTCGATGAACACCTCCTGGGTGGCCGCGGTGCCGCCCTGCATGCCGTCGACGACGACGACGTCGGCCCCGGCCTTGACCGCGAGTTTGACGTCGTAGTAGGTCCGAGTCGCTCCGACCTTGACGTAGATCGGCTTCTCCCAGTTGGTGATCTCGCGCAACTCGAGGATCTTGATGGCGAGATCGTCGGGCCCGGTCCAGTCGGGATGGCGGCAGGCGCTGCGCTGGTCGACGCCCATCGGCAGCGTCCGCATGCCCGCCACCCGCTCGGTGATCTTCTGTCCCAACAGCATTCCGCCACCACCGGGCTTGGCGCCCTGGCCGAGGACGATCTCGATCGCGTCGGCCTTGCGAAGGTCGACCGGGTTCATCCCGTATCGCGACGGCAGGTACTGGTAGACGAGGTGTTTGGACTGTCCCCGCTCCTCGGGCGTCATCCCGCCGTCACCGGTCGTGGTGGACGTGCCGACCTCGCTGGCGCCGCGGCCCAGCGCCTCCTTGGCCTGCCCCGACAGCGCGCCAAAGCTCATGCCCGCGATGGTGATCGGAATGTCCAGGTGAAGAGGGAACTTCGCATGCGTGTCGCCCAGCACGACGTCGGTCTCGCACTTCTCGCGGTAACCCTCGAGTGGATAACGCGAGACCGACGCGCCGAGGAACAGCAGGTCGTCGAAGTGTGGAAGCGTGCGCTTGGCGCCCCATCCGCGGATGTCGTAGATGCCGGTCTCGGCGGCACGCTGGATCTCGGCGATCACACTGCGGTCGAAGGTGGCGGACTCGCGCAGCGGCGTCGAGGGTGTGGGTGTCGTCATGACCGGGCTCTCCTAGTACGCGCTGGCGTTGTCGACGTGGAAGTTGTACAACTGGCGGGCAGACCCGTAGCGGGTGAACTCGGTTGGCTCGTAGTGCATCCCGGCCGCCTCGAGCAGCTGCGCGAGCTCGACGAGGTGTTCTTCGCGCATCTCCTTCGCGACGCAGTCGGCGCCCAGCGAGGCCACGCTGCCGCGGACGTAGAGACGGGCCTCGTAGATCGAATCGCCCAGGGCCTCGCCGGCGTCGCCGCAGACGACCAAGCGTCCGGCCTGACCCATGAAGGCGCTCATGTGGCCGACATTGCCACCGACGACGACGTCGACCCCCTTCATCGAGATACCGCAGCGCGCAGCGGCGTTGCCGTCGACGATCAGCATGCCCCCGTGGGCGGTCGCCCCTGCCGACTGCGAGGCGTCGCCCTTGACGTGCACGCGCCCCGACATCATGTTCTCCGCCACGCCCACGCCTGCGTT
Source organism: Mycobacterium sp. NPDC006124 (assembly GCF_040614235.1). Lineage (NCBI taxonomy): Bacteria > Bacillati > Actinomycetota > Actinomycetes > Mycobacteriales > Mycobacteriaceae > Mycobacterium > Mycobacterium sp. NPDC006124. The sequence continues at coordinate 160,557 of NZ_JBEXUA010000001.1, forward strand.
CCCGTTCACGGTGACGGTGGCCTTCTGATTCATGCCTGCGCAGTAGTAGCCGACGTGGCCGTCGACGGTGACCTCGAGTTCGGCGTCGAGGCCGCAGGCCAAGGCATGTGCGCCGTCGGGGTGAGTGACGGTGAGCCTCTTGGGGGCACCCGGGGAGCTGAGCAACTCGTTGACCTCGCGGGTGCTCGACGTCCGAAGGTCGACGACGCCGCTCGTCGCCGGGGTCGTGGTGCTCACTGTCGGTGCCATGCGTAGACCTCTTCCGGCTCGGGTTCGAAGATTCGGGCGGCCTCGACGCCAGGCAAGTGCGCGAGGGCGCGGTACTCCGACGCCATGGCCACCCAGCGGTCGGTCTCGGCGACGATCGCCGGCTTGCACGCGATGGCGTCGCGGACGACCGCGAACGAGTCGCTGGTGGAGACCAACAGCGTGTAGAAGCCGTCGAACGTCTCGTTGAGCATCAGCAGCGCCTTCTCCAGATCGACCCCCTCGGCAAGCTGTCTCGCGACGTACCGCGCGCCCACCTCGGTGTCGTTCTCGCTGTCGAAGCCGACCCCCGCGCGTTCGAGTTCGTGCTTGATCGACATGTGATTGGAGAACGACCCGTTGTGCACCAGACACTGGTCCGGGCCGACGGCGAACGGATGCGACCCCTCGGCGGTGACGGCCGATTCGGTGGCCATCCGGGTGTGGGCGACCCCCTGCCATCCGCTGGCCGTGCGCAGACCGAAGCGGTCGGCGAGCTCCGTGGGGTTGCCCATGCCCTTGAGCACGGTCAGATGCTCGCCGAATCCGATCACCCGCGCGGTGGGCACGGCAGACCGGACTGCTGCGGTCAGTACCTCGGTCGCCACGGCGGCATGCACCACGATGGTCGGGTCGAGGTCGTGCCCGGTGACCGGTGTGGTCAGTAGGGCGCCGAGTTGGCGCGCGAGTTCAGTTGCGGGAAGGGGGGAGTCGAGCAGCGAGACGGTCGACTCGCCGTCGGGTGACCAGGTGGGGTCGCCGTAGACGGCCATTCCGGCGGAGTCGGGCCCGCGGTCACACATGGCGTCAAGCATCCCGGACAACAGCGCACCCAAGCGGGGGTGCAGCGTGGCGTCGCGCAGGTGAAGTCCGACGATTCCACACATGGATTTCCTCCTGGAAGAAAGGGTGATCAGAATGAGGTGAGGTAGCGGTCGATCTCCCATGAGGAGACCGTGTTGTGCCAATCGAAGAATTCCTCGCGCTTGCACTTCGCGAAGTACTCGGCGACACCGGGTCCGGCGGCGTCGAGGGCGTCGGTCAGCACGGCGTCGGCCTCCAAGGCGTCCATCGCGTGCAACAGGGTCATGGGCAGCATCTCGCTGGGGGAGTCACCGGTCCCCGGCTTGCCGGGGTGCAGGTCACGTCGCACTCCGTCGAGACCGGCGGCGATGGCGCCTGCGGCCGCGAGATACGGATTCGCCGAGCCGTCCCCGCCCCGCAGTTCGACGCGGTTGTGGTCGGGCACCCGAAGGTAGTGCGTGCGGTCGTTGCCCCCGTAGGTGGCGTACCGCGGTGACCAGGTCGCTCCGCTGGTAGTGGAGGTCGCCCCGGTTCGCTTGTAGGAGTTGACTGTTGGCGCGATCAGACCCTGCAGCGCACACGCGTGCTCGAGAATCCCCGCCACGAACGCATACGCGGTGCGGGAGAGCCCCAGCCCTTGTTCGTCGGCGTCGTCGGGGAAGACCGCCCCCGTGTCGTCCCAGAGCGACAGGTGCATGTGCAGACCGCTGCCCGTGCGGGTGGTGAACGGCTTGGGCATGAAAGTCGCCTGCATACCGCGCTTCTCGGCCACGACGGACAGCAGATACCGCAACGTGACGACGCGGTCGGCGGTCGTCATGGCGTCGGCGTAGTCGAAGTTCTGCTCGAACTGACCGTTGCCGTCTTCGTGGTCGTTGGCGTAATTGCCCCAGCCAAGGGTGTTCATCGCCTCGGAGATCTCGGTGAGGTGGTCGTACATGCGGGTGACGTCGCGCGCGTCGTAACAGGGGGTAGCGCTGGTGTCGCTGCGGTCGGCGGTGACCAGTTCGCCGTCGACCCTGTTGACCAGGAAGTACTCGATCTCGGCGCCGACGTTGACGGTGTATCCGAGCTCTGCGGCCCGACGCAGCTGCTCCCGCAGGATGATTCGAGGCGCGAAGGGCCACGGCTTGCCGTCCACGTGTGGATCGCAGTGGACGAGGGCCAGGCCCGGCTTGATGAACGGAATCGGGGTGAACGACGTGACGTCGGCCCGCGCCACCAGGTCGGAGTCCTTGGGTTGTTGACCCATGTGTCCGGCGGCGTACCCGGCGAAGCCGACCCCGTCGGCCTCGAGTTGCCCGACCGCCTGGATGGGCACGAGCTTGGCGCAGGGCTTCCCCGACAGGGTCACGAACAGGGCGAGGATGAAGGTCGTGCCGCTGGCCCGCGCCACCTCCGACAAGGTGGGTGTCCGTTCACCGTTCACGGCCGCCGGGGTCGACGCGGTCGGCGGAACACGCGTCTCGAAGTCGACGTCGGTGTGAGTCATCGCATTTCTCCTGCGCCCTCGTAGGGATGGAGGCTGATCGTCGAGTCGCCTTCGGCGAATCGCGAGTAGCGGAAGTCGTCGGTGTCGACGTGGGGTAGTGCGGTCCGTCCGTCGACCAACAGGTCGGCGACGAGCTTGCCGACCGCGGGCGAGATCTTGAAGCCGTGACCGGAGAAGCCGGTTGCGAGGAACAGCCCGTCGACGGGCGACGGGCCGATGATCGGGTTGTAGTCGGGAGTGACGTCATAGGCGCCGACGTAGGAGCTGGTGATGCGCGGGTCGGGCATGTCGGGCAGTCGATGGCCGAGCTTGACGACGTTCTTCTCGATGGCGTCGTCGTCGGCGCGGTTGACGTACCGGTCGGGATCGACGAACTCGGGGGACTGGTGATCGGAATTGCCAACCAGCAGTTCGCCGTTGGGCTCTCGACAGATGTACTGCAGCCCGGCGAGATCGGAGAGCACCGGCACATCGGGAGTGGGCATGCCCTGGTCGACGAGCACCAGCTGGGCCCGTTGGGCCTTGACGTCGATGTCGACCCCGGCGCCGGCGGCGAGTGCGGGCGCCCAGGGGCCGTTGGCGAGGATGACGTGGTCGGCGTGGATCTGGGACCCGTCGGCCACGGTCACGCCGTACACGGATCCCTCGTGGTCGGTCAGGAGTTCGGTGACCATGGTGCCCTGGCGAATGGTGACGCCCATCTTGCGCGCGGTGGCGGCGAAGGCCATGCCCGTCATGTAGGCCTCACCACGACCGCCGAGGGGTTCGTAGGCGAAGCGGGCGAAGTCGTCGAGGTACATCCCGGGCCACAGATCGGCGACGGTGTCGTGGTCGACGAATTCCGTGGTGATACCCAAGCCCGTCATCATCGCCACCGTGGCCTCGAGCGGCTTCACGTTGTTCTCGCCGACGCCGACCAGATAGCCGCACTGGCGAAACGAGATGTCGTCGCCGAACAGCTCCGTGGCATGGGTGAATACGTCGATGCCATACCAGGCCATCGCGGCCAGCGACGGCGTGCCGTAGTGGCAACGCACGACGCCGCTGGACTTTGCGGTCATGCCCGAGCACAGGGTGTCGCGCTCGAGCACCACGACGTCGGTCTCACCACGCTCGGCCAGCGAGTAGGCGATGGCGAGTCCTTCGAGACCGCCCCCGACGACGAGGAAGGTGGTGGTGTCCGACACGTGATCCCCGCGATAGTCGTGTTTCCGGATAGGAGTCACCGTAACCTAGCATTAGACTCACGACCCCGCATCTCGACCGGGCGCTGAAGACGATGCAAGGCGTCGTCAAGCGGTGAGGTCTGTCGTTTCCGCGTGTTAGACGTCGACTGCCGGTGTCGGCAGGCGATCGGTCAGGAGTCCGACTCGTCGGGGTAGGCGGTGACGGCCAAGAACCTGATGGGCAAGCGGACCAACTCGTGGGGACCGTGCAGGCCCTCGCCGTCGAGCAGCAGGGAGTCGCCCGGCCGAAGTGTGTATTCCGATTCGCCGTGGCCGTAGACCATCACGCCCTCGAGCATGTAGAGCATCTCGGTGCCGGCATGCTGAAAGAGCGGGAAGACCTCGCTGGCATCGGTCAGGGTCACCAGCACGGGTTCGAGTCGTTTGTGTTGTCCTCGAAGGGCGCCCAGTAATTCGTAGTGGTGGCCGATGCGGGTTCCGCGTCCGACGATCACCGCGCCGTGGCCCGACTCGACGAAGACGGCTTCGCGTTCGGTGTCGGCACCACGGAACAGCGACGTCACGGGAACGTCGAGACCCGAAGCCAACCGCGCGAGTGTGTTGAGGCTGCACGACGTCTGAGCATTCTCGATCTTGGACAGCATGGCCTTCGAGATGCCCACCTTGGCGGCCATGTCGCCGACGGACAGACCGGTCGAACGACGAAGCTCACGAACACGTTTGGCGATGACCTTCTCGAGGTCCACGCCCGTCGGGGTGTCGCGAGGAACTTCGCGCGCCACCGGGGCGGGGTCCCCGGTGTCGCGGTGCTCGTCGACGGGATCGGCGCTCGTCATCGGCGAAGTCTATAAGCCGGGCCCGGACCGCGACGCGACGCGAGGATTCACCGAGACGTTCGGGTGGACCTCACGGGTGCAGGTTCCACTGCCCGACGTCCGAGGCCATGACGTCGTTGACGTCGACCTCCAGCCCGCCGACCACGGGACCCGGATTGGAGGCGGTGCTCACGATGCGTTGGTAGAGAACTGCAGCGGGATAGACCTGGCCGCGGGACCACGACCGGGTCTGCCATGCCCACACATGCCCGGGTGATGACGAATTGCCGATGACGCGGTCGGCGGCTGCCCACTGGCAGGGGTTGATGCCGCCGTAGATGCCGGTGCGCTGGACGCCGATCACGGAGTTGATACCGCGAAACCACGGCAGTGCCACTGTGTTCCAGGTGTCCCGGTCGATGTCGTCGTCGACGCTGAAGAAGACCGGTGCGCTCTGTCCGCCGCCGGCCGCGGTGTGCAGTTGCCAGGCCGTCCGAGCGTCGTAGACTCCACCGGCGTAGCCGCGCGTGAAGTCCGACGGTGCCGTGCCGCCCGGCTTGCCGTACTGGTAGTTACTGACGATCACCAGTCCGGCCGCGGTCAACGACTTGGCGTAGGGCAGCGTGATCGGCTTCGCGCCGAAGCTCGACCCGGGTCGGGAGGTGGAGACGTAGTTGATGACGCCGGCGTGGCCCGCCGCGCGGATGTCCTGGGCCGGGATCTGACGCATGGCGTAGTCGATCAGTGTGGGAGCCGCGGCCGACGCCGAGGGGGCGGCGGTTGCCGCGGCGGCCGCGCCCAGTCCGGCCAGGGCCGACGCGGCGGTGGCATACCGCAGCGCGTCCCGACGGGACACCATGCGCGGTCGCCGAGGGCCGGTGGGGCCCGGCGAGTCCAACATGCGGCGATGTTACCAATGTGACGGATGTTGAAGCTGCAACGAGCGGCCGGTCGTGTCGGGGTCTGAGTTCAGCGTCGAGACGTCAGCATGTCCTCGGCTTCCCGGATCACCGACGCCGGTGCGGTCGAGGTCGACCCTGCCGAGTACGGCGGTCGAGGGTCGTACTCGATGAGCAGTTGGACGGCCTGAGCCGTCGCGTCACCCGCGATCTTGCCGGCCAAGGTGAGGGCGGCGTCGATTCCCGCGGAGACGCCGGCGCCGATGAGGTAATTCCCGTCGACGACGACGCGGTCCTCCGACGGGCTGGCGCCGAATTGCGTCAACTGTTCCAGCGCGCGCCAGTGGGTCGTCGCGCGACGTCCCCTGAGAAGCCCCGCCGCCGCGAGGATCAGCGATCCGGTGCAGACCGACATCGTCCATGTCGTGTGGGTGTCGGCCGAGCGGAGCCACGAGTGCAGAGGGCCGTCCGACATCTGGTTCGCCTGACCGGGGCCACCGCCGATCACGACGACGTCTGGTCTGGTGACCTCGTCGAGGCCGGCGACGGCGTCGATGGACAGGCTCCCGAGATCGTTGCGCACGAGACCCGGCCGCTCGGCGACGAAGACGACCTCGGCGCCTGGGAGCCGCGCGAGCACCTCGTACGGCCCGACCACGTCGAGCGCGGTGAACCCGGGATAGAGCACGATGGCGATCTGCATGGTGGGGCTCCGACTCAGTCGACGTGGCGGTGCGATCGAGTCTGCCTGGTGATGCCAAGGGTCGGCCACCGAGGAGCTGTGGAGCAGCCAGCGGCCCAGACTACGAAAGATATTGACCAGGATAGTAATTCGTACCATCCGGTTTTGTTCGCCGAACTAGCTTCGTCAACGGTCCGAGACGGCTACCGTCCGCTGCGTTACGCACTTCTCTTTGACGGCACACGCGATCGGGGTCAGTCGGCACATGGGGGCATCAACACACGTTGGTCGGATCGGCGGCCTGGCCGCAGCCTTGGGGATCGGTGTCGCCATCGGGCTGGGATGCGGGGTCGCCTCGGCCGACACGACTGGACAGTCCAGTTCGGCGGACTCCCCGTCCTCGTCGTCGGGATCCGAGGCGAAGTCGACGGCCGACTCGTCCGCCGGGCACACGACCGGCTCCTCTTCGTTGCAGGACGACACGGGCACGCCGACGAAGATCGAGACCGCCAAGCCCGTGGCCACGGTGACGATCGCCAGCAAGCCGAATCGCGGCTCTCACTCGACGACCGCGAAACCCGGACCCGATTCGTCGACCACTGCGAAGCCGTCGAAGAAGGAGCCGTCCAAGGAGACGACGGCCGACGACCAAGACTCCGCCACCAAGGACACCAAGCCAACCGCGGACACCAAGCCGACCAAGGACCCCAAGCCCGCCGGCGACGCGAAGCCGTCAGAGGTCGAGCCGACGTCGGTTCTCGCCACCGCACCCGAGACCGGCAACGCCGTCGCCGAGGTGCCGCCGGCGCACCCCGTCCCGGCGCACGACACCGTCACGGCGGCCGCGGCCGGCGTCGTCAGCGTGACGGGCTCTCAGACCGGCGGTTCCCCGGTGACGCCCCCGGACTCACCGGTCTCGTGGACGGTGGCCGCGGCGGCGCGCAAGGAGACGCTCGTTCCGGCGACGCGCACACCGGCCGCTGCTGCGTCGACCCTCGCCACCCCGACCCCGACGCTGGTCGACACGACGCCACCGATGGCGGTGATCCAGACGCCTCCGCTGGCGTGGCTGCAGCAGATTCCGGTCATCGGACCGGTCTTCATCACGCCGGTGGTCGCCGCCATCCACATGATTCCGATCGTCGGCGACATCATCCATCCGCTGATCGGCTACCCGGTGCAACCCGGCTCTCCGGGCGCCCCGGTGCCGCGCGACGTGATGGTCACGTCCTTCGACGGCACGCAGATCTACGTCCACTTCATGCCGGCGGCCGGGCTGCCGGCCAAGGGCGTCGCGCCGACCATCCTGGAGGGCCCCGGACTCGGGATGCCCGGCTCGACGAGCCTGGAAGTCACCCCGCTGGACGGCATCCTGACCGACGCACTCGGCGCCGTAGGCGTCGGCACGCTGCGCCACGCCGGATACAACGTGGTCACCTGGGACCCGCGCGGCGAGTATCGCTCGGGCGGCACGCTCGAGTTGGACTCCGCGGACTACGAGGCCAGGGACGTCTCGGCGATCATCAGCTGGTTGGCGACTCAGCCTGAGGCGCAACTGGATTCACCCGGTGACCCTCGGATGGGCATGGTCGGTGCGTCCTACGGCGGGGGCATCCAGTGGACCACCGCGGCCACCGACCACCGGGTCGACGCGATCGTGCCCAGCATCTCCTGGAACACCCTGAACACGTCGCTGTAGAAGAGCGACGCCTTCAAGAGCGGCTGGGGAACCCTGTTGACTGCCGCGCTCCTGCTCACCGGTGCGCGCCCCAACCCAGAGATCTATCCCGCCGCCATCCAGGGCGACCTGACCGGGGTGCTCACCGACGCGCAGCAGGCGCTGCTCGCCGACCGCGGACCCGCCGCCCTGCTGGGCAGCGTGACTGCGCCGGCGCTGATCATCCAGGGCACCATCGACACCCTGTTCTCGCTACAGGAGGCGCAGGACAATGCGGAGGCGCTCGCGACACAGGGCATTCCGACCAAGGTGCTGTACTTCTGCGGCGGGCACGGGCTCTGCACCAACAACCTGTTCGACCCCACCGACGGACAGGTGGTCACCGACGCGACGCTGAACTGGTTGGCGCGCTACGTGAAGGGTGAGAACGTGTCGACGGGTCCCAAGTTCGAGTGGGTGGACCAGCGCGGGCAGTACTACACGTCGAACTCCTACCCGTCGGCGCCCGGCGCGCCGATCGTCGCGGCCAGCGGCCAGCCCGGCGTGCTGCCACTGGTGCCGCTGTTGTTCGGTTCCGGTCCGTTGCTCGGCATCCTGCCGATCGGAGCGACCGCGGCGCTCAACGCCTACAACCTGTCCATCCCGGCCGCCGCGACGACGACGTACGTGGTGGGGGCGCCGCAGCTCAGCCTGACCTACTCCGGGACCGGCACCAGCAGGCACGTCTTCGCGCAACTGGTCGACGATTCGACCGGCGCAGTCCTCGGCAACCAGGCAACACCGATTCCGGTGACCCTCGACGGCCAGACGCACATGATCAGCATCCCGATGGAGCAGGTGGCACAGACGCTGAAGCCGGGCCAGACGCTCACTCTGCAACTCGTCGCGTCGACGGCCAATTACGAGAACTTCGGGGCGTTCGGTGCGCTGACCGTGTCCAACCTGCAGGTGTCGCTGCCGACCATCACCGACGCGGTGGCGGTGAAGGCGGCGCCGGCGTCGGTGCTGACGTAGTCGACGACCGGGGCGAACCTGGCAGAGTGTCTCCGTGTCCGATGACGACGACGCCGTCCGTGCCCTTCTGGCCTACCTGGGTGCCGCGATGGTCGCCACCGGGCAGCCGGTCAGCGACGTGGAGGACGAACTCGCCGAGGTGAGCATCGTGCTGGGCCATCCCGACGTTCAGATCGCGGCCTCGCCGACCGGCGTGTTCCTGAACTTGGCGAGCGGTCTCCCCGCCACGTTCGAGTCGGTACGGGGCGGACTGCGCCTCGACCAGGCCGCCGAGGTGCGCTCGATCCGACACCGGTTGTCGCGATCCACCCTCACCGTCGCCGACGCCACCGCGGAACTACGCGCGCTGCGTGCTCGCCCGCCCCGATATCCCCAGTGGATGGCCAACCTCGGGTGGATCGCGATCGCCACCGGCATCGCCCTGATCCTTCAACCCGACGGGCCGAACGTCGCCTTCGCCGCCGTGGGGGCGGTCGTGGTGGTCGTACTGTTCCGGCTGGGGCAGCGGTTCGGCTTGGTCGCCACACTGCTGCCGACGCTGGCGGCGTTCGTGCTGGCGTGCGGTGTGTTCGCCGCCTCCAACGCCGGCCTCCTCGACGGTCCGCTGCGAACGCTGCTGCCACCACTGGCCGTGCTGCTTCCCGGCGCGTTGATCGTCACCGCGATGTCCGAGCTGGCCGCCGGGGACATGGTGGCCGGCGCGTCCCGACTGACGTTCGGACTGGTGCAACTGTTGCTCTTCACGCTCGGCATCGTGGCGGCCAGTCACGTGATACCGGTGCCAGCAACGGAATTGACCAATCTGCGGGTCGACGAGCTCGGTTGGTGGGCGGCGCCGCTGGGACTCATCCTGATCAGCATCGGGATCGGCGTCCTGGAGAGTCCCCCGCTGCGGCTGCTGCCCTAGATCACCGTGGTCTTGGTGCTGGCGTTCGCCGCGCAGAGCTTCGGGCAGCACGTCGGAGGTGCGGCGCTGGGCAGCTTCCTCGGCGCGGTCGCCGCCACGCTCGGGTCGTCGCTCGTCGAGGCCGTGCGACCGAACCTGCCGCGGCTGGTGGTGTTCCTGCCGGCCTTCTGGCTGCTGGTGCCCGGCAGTCTGGGTCTGCTGTCCACCACGACGTTGGTGACCAACCCGGGCGGGGGTGGGGCGAACGCGTTCGGGGTGGTGACCGTGGTGAGCGCGATAGCGGTCGGATTGCTGGTCGGCGCCGCGGCCGCGCAGTCGTTGCGCGGTGTCCTCGGCCGGGTGCGGCGCGGGTATCCCCTGCGAGCGCGCGGTCGGTCGGGCCGCAGCCTGCCGCGCTGAGCGTCGGACTAGCCTCGGTCTCGAGGCACCCCGAGGCTTTGGAGGTCACCGCATGACGCCACCGGCTCAGCGACTCCTGACTGCCGCCGATCCCGTCGTCGGTGATCTAGTGGCCGCGCTGCCACCTGGCCGGGTCGTCGTCGACGCGGACGTCATCCGCAGCCTCAGCCGAGACCAGGCGGCCGGCGCCCCCGCCGGAGTCCCGGCGGCCGTCGTGCGGGCCCGAAGCACCGAGGAGGTCCGGCGGGTGGTCGAGACGTGTCTGCGGCACCGCGCGCCCGTCGTGGCCCGCGGGGCGGGCACGGGGCTCTCCGGTGGTGCCAACGCCGTCGACGGCTGCGTGGTGCTCTCCTTGGCGGCGATGTCGGAGATCCTCGAGATCAACCCGCTGGAGAGACTGGCCGTCGTCCAACCCGGAGTGGTCAACGACGACCTCCGCGCCGCGGTGGCCGAGCACGGGTTGTGGTACCCACCCGACCCGGCCAGCTCGCCCTGGTCGACGATGGGCGGCAACGTCGCCACGAACGCCGGCGGCGTGTGCTGCGTCAAGTACGGCGTCACCCGCGAGTACGTCCTGGAACTCGAGGTGGTGACCGGATCGGCGGAGGTGGTGCGCATCGGGCGTCGGACCGCCAAGGGGGTCGCCGGCTACGACCTGGTCAGTCTGCTCGTCGGATCCGAGGGCACCCTGGGAATCGTCACCGAGATCACGGTCCGCCTGCGGAACCTGCCCAGCGCTGCGATCACCGTCGCGGGGTTCTTCCCGTCGCTGGTGTCCGCGGGCACAGCGGTACGCGCGGTGGGCTCGGCGGGCATCACGCCCTCGGCCTTGGAATTGATGGACCGGTATTGCCTTCGCGCCGTTGATGATTGGAAGCAGATGGGCCTGACGGACGCGGGCGACGTTCTGCTACTGGCGCGGGTGGACGACCCGGAGCCGACCGGCACGGCACTCGCCGACCAGATCGTCGAGCACTTCCGCGCGAGCGGTGCGACCTGGTCCCAGCGGTCGACCGATCCCGCCGAGGGCGACGCGCTGTTCGCCGCGCGCCGCCTGGCCTATCCGGCGTTGGAGAGGCTGGGGCCGGTGATCACCGAGGACGTATGCGTGCCCAAGGAGCACGTCCCGGAGATGCTGGCCCGCATCGAGGCCTTGGCGGCCCGCCACGACGTGTCGATCGCCAACATCGCGCACGCCGGTGACGGCAACCTGCACCCCCTGATCATCGGACCGACCGACGACGACGCCGAACTGTGGCCGCGCATCCACGCCGCCTTCGACGGGATCCTCGAGGCGGCCTTAGCCCTCGGCGGCACCGTCACCGGGGAACACGGCGTGGGCCTGCTCAAGCGCGGCGGTCTGGTGGACGAACTGTCGCCCGCGGTGATGGCGTTGCACCGGGGCATCAAGTCCGCGATGGATCCCGCCGGAATCCTGAACCCCGGCAAGATCTTCGAATGATCCTGGGCGAGCCGACTCGCCCACGAGACTCACTGCCCGGTCCAACCGACCGTGGTGCCAATGGTGGCGTCGAGTACCGACATGCACATCGCCACCACCTCGTCCTGCGAAGTATCCTCTTGGACTAGCCATTCCACGGTGACCTCGCGTACGAATGCGATCCAGCCCGTGAGAGCCGTTGCGGCCAGGTCGCGTTCATGGCCGGTCGCATCTGCGGAGTCGAGAATGCGGTCGCCGAGGATCCGCATGCCGTCGGCGATGGGCTCGCGTACTGCCGGATCGGAGGCGATGGCACTGCGGTTCGCGATCATGACGAGTGGAGCGTGGGTGCGATAGAACTCCAAATGCCTTGTCAGAAGCTCGATTACGACATCACGCAGGGGGCGACCGTCGTACGACGCCTCGTCGGCTCTCAGCCGTTCGTGTGCCCGCCGCCAGATCGCGGCGAACAGGTCCCGCTTGGTCGGGAAGTAGTGGTACACGAGCGCACGGGAAACGTTGGCGCGACGGGCGACGTCCTCCATGACGACGCCGTCGAAGGGTGTCTCATTGAAGGCGGTCGCACCGGCATCCATCAGTTCGTCGCGGCGCTGTTGCGGAGCGAGGCGACGCCGACTGGACACGCGCTCATCCTAGATTCTCCGGTTGACGGTCTTGGATCGGCGCGATAGCGTCACCTCTATTGGATTCGATCTAATAGGGACGCGCGTGAAACGAGCCACGGAAGTCTGGTTGGGCACCTTCGGTTTCGTGTGCGCCGCAATTGGCCTGGCGCATTTACTCTTTGGCACCCTTACGATCATCGGGGGCGGTCCGGTGAACGCCACCATCGACTCCGACCTGCGCTTCTATGCGTTGCTCTTCACCGCCTACGGCGCCACCTTCGCGTGGTGTGCTCTCGACATCGCTCGGCGCGGCCAGGTGGCCGACTTCCTTGGCGCAGTGTTCTTCGCCGGTGGCGTCGCACGTCTGCTTGCCTGGGCAGACAGCGGACGGCCCAGTTGGTTCTACGTCGTCATGATCCCCGTCGAATTAGTGGTACCGGTGTTCAACCATCTCCTGATCTGCCGCGCGCGCGAGACCATTGGTGGCGGAGCGAAGGTCGGAGAATGAGTCCGGGACTGGTGAAGCGGACCTTCCTGCGAGTGCTCGCGCACACGGTGAACCCGGTCGCGCTCTCTTTTGCCCGTTCCGGACACGGTCCGTTCTCGGCATTGCGGCACGTCGGCCGCCGCAGCGGCACGGTCTACGACACGCCGCTGATCCTCGCTCGAGTCGACGACGGCTTCGTCGCGGAACTGACTTACGGGCCCGGCGTGGCCTGGGTCCGTAATCTGACCGCCACCGGCCGCGGCGAACTCGTGGTGCGTGGATCGACCTATCAGGTCACCGGCCTGCAGCCGTATCCGACGTCATCGGGTCTGGCCGCCTATCCGCTGCCGCAACGGACGATCTTGAGATTGCTCAGACGACGGGACTTTCGGCTGATCACGGTGGCCGCGGGGCCGCGTCCCGTCGGCTAGGCGCGGTCGTCGTTGCTGCGCACGGCGGGAAGCACGGCCGAGGTGACGAGGTGTCGCCGCAACCGGCCATCCGAGGTCCGGAACAGGCAGTTCATCGCGGCGACGATGCCGCGGACGTCGTCACGCGCGGTCAGGTAGGTCCACCGGTGCGCGTCCGGAAGCGCGAAGAACTGCTCGAAGAAGCCGGGAACGTCCGACGGTGGCATGCGCAACAACGACTCGAGACCGATCCGCCGGACGTGGTGGACGACCCGCGCGTCGAGCGGCCACACGGTCCGCTGCGCGGCCGCCAGTGCTGCGCCCGGCTCGTCGGGCAGGCGGGTGGCCAGCGCCGCAGCCACCCGTGGTGCGAGTCGCAGGGAGCTCGCCAGGCTGAAGCCGGTGGCGGGATGGATCAGTGGAGCGGCCGCACCGAATCCGATCGTCGCCGGTCCGCGGTGTCGCGGGTGGTCGACGCGAAACGAAACCCTCTCGACGCGAGCGTCTTCCGGTGGTCGAACGCCATGGTGGGCGAGGCGCGCGTGCAGCCGCCGCCGCAGGGTGACCAGCGACAGGCCTGGGCGGCGCGCCAGGGAGGTCTCCTCCATCAGCACCTTGCCCTCACCGAGCGGGATCACGTAGAGGAACGTCGGCCAGCCCACCTCGCCGTGGTCGGCGCGCCAGTCCATGAACAGCGCGTCGCCGTCGGTCACGAAGGGCGCTGCCGCGGCCTCGTCGACGACCACGCCGTAGGCGGTCTGGGCGGCGGCGGTCCGGCGCGACCTCGTGCGGTCCAACGGTCGTGCCCCGCCGCCGGCGTCGACGACGACCGAGGCCCGCAACTGTGACCCGTCGGCCAAGGCGACCACGCCGGGCTCCGGCGATCCGACCACGCGGGCGGCGTGGACGTGCACGTCGGTCAGGCCCTCGGTGAGGTGCGCCTGCAGGCGCGGTACGTCGAGAACGGCGTATTCCCAACCCAATCGATGCTCCGACACGGCGATCGCCCGACCGGCGGCGCGGGCCGACACGACGGATGCGGGAAGGTCGGCCGGCAGTTCTCCGTCCCACATCCCATAGGTCGCCGTCCACGGCTGGTCGGGGGCGGGGTCGACGACGTCGGTGGTCAGCCCGAGGCGCGCGCAGGCTCCCGCCAAGGCGACGCCGGCGGGCCCAGCGCCGACCACCAGAACGTCGGTTCGTCTCATCGAGCCCTGCCTCGTGGCCTCCACACCCCACGAAGCTAGCCGGTGTGACGGTCTGTCAGCGAACGATCGCCGGCGTGCTCTCCCACAGTGCGCGCCAATCGTCTTCTTCCTGCTGCTTGTCGTGGTGCAGTTCAACCGACGGTGCAGTGAGGTGGATGGCGGGGTGGGGGAGGCCGAAGAAGTCTCCCTTGCCCCGGGCCGAGGTGTGGGATCCGGCGTCGACGTAGCAGTAGCCCTCTCCGGAGAGCTTGGCCGCCTGGTTGCTGTCGTCGAGGAAGTTCAGGACGTTCCGCGCGGCCGCGGCGGCGCCGTTCTTGGCGAAGATCGCGGCCTTGGGCAGCGGCCGGCCGGACGGCGAGGTGACCGTCGCGGCGTCACCGATCGCGAAGATGCCGGGGTGCGCGGTCTGCATGGTCTCGGCGTCGACGGTGATCCAGCCGCCGCCGTCGAGGGTGACGGCGGGCGAGTGCGGTGGGACGAAGACCAGGAGGTCGAAGCCGGCGGTGGAGCCGTCGGTGAACTCGACGCGACGACGGTCGCCGTCGACGCGAGCCACGCTGTGCTCGCCGTGGAACTCGATGCCGTTTCCGGCGAGCATGGTGATCAGTTCCCGGCCGGCGTAGGGGCCGGCGGAGGGCATGGGCTGCTTCTCCGGGCTGTAGACGTCGATCGTCGTGACTGAGCGGGATCCGTTGTCCTGCAGCAGGTCTGCGGCCAGAAGTGCGCCTTCGTACGGGGCGACCGGGCACCGGTAGGGCGCGGAGGTGACGAGGAACATCAGCTTTCCGCCGGTGAAGCTCGTCAGCGCGCGGTGGGCGGCTGCGGCGGCGGCGGCGCTGTAGTAGTGCACGGCCGAGCCGCCGTCGACGGCCCGTTGGAGCCCGGGGACCGCGTCGACGGTGTTGCGTGCACCGGTGGCGATCACCAGGGCGTCGAACGCGATGACGGTCGAATCCGCGAGCGTCACGGTGCGCCGTTCGGCGTCGATGCGGCTCACGGAACCGGTGACGGTGCCGACGCCCTTCAGCGCATCGGCACTGGGGCGGATGGGGACGCTGTCCTGGTCGCGCCATCCGCGCATCACCCACGGCAGGGTGAAGCCGAGGAAGTGGGAGAAGTCCTCGTCGACGATGGTGACGTCCACGTCGTCCATCGAGACGCCGGTGTCGGCGAGCTCCTTGAGGACGCTTAGGCCGCCGATGCCGGCGCCAAGGATCAGCAGTCTGTTCTTCTTCGTCATGCTCCTACCTCTTCTTCCAGAATGGGCTTCGGCGGGGTGCCGGAGCGTCGGTGTCGGGGTGGCCGCCGCACCACTGGGCGACGGGCACTCCTCGCTTCACCGCGTCCACGTGGCGACCACACCCCGACCAGGTGGTCTTTCCGCAGGTGCGGCATTTCACGGCATGACACATGGTCGTGGCCCCCTAGTGCGCCGGGCGCGGACGCTGCAGCTGGGTGAACGAACTGGTGGCCGCCAGCGTGGCGAGCGCGGTGAACAGCGGCGCCGTCTGGTCGTCGGTGGGCACCGAGGTCAGCACCGGTCCGAAGAAGGCATGTCCGTCGACCGAGACGATGGGACTGCCGCCGGTCTCGCCGAGGGCGGCTTGCCCTGCGGCATGAGACTTCGCCACCAGCTCGTCGAGGGAGGTGTCGGTCAGCACGGCCGCGGATATCCCAGTCACACCGGCACGGTCGAGCACCTTGATGATCAGTTCGTCGTCGATGACACCGTCGGACTCGTCGAAGTACTGCTGACCGAAGGTGAAGTAGGCGGCGGTCAGTCCGGCCGTGCCGGTCTCGCGCTGAATCGCGGCCATCAGCCTGCCGACCACTCGCGAGTCGGCCATGCGCTTCTGTTGAACGGGTGGGAGTTCGCGCCCCTCGTTGAGGATGGCGAGGCTGGCCAGCTGCCAGTCGATCTCGAAAGCGGTTGCGCTGCTGGCGTTGACGAGCCAGTGAGCGGTGTTCCACGAGAAGGGGCACACCGGGTCGAGCCAGATCGTCACCGATGGGGTTCCGGATTGCGGCCCGTGTTCAGAGATGCTCATGGTGCTAGTGCCTTTCTTGCGGTGATGGTTCGAACGGTCAGGCCAAGCTGAGGAACAGCTTCTCCAGCTGCTCGATGTTCAGTTCGGGGGCGCCTTCGTCGGGGTTGTCCAGGCAGTCCCGCAAACCGGTGGCAATGATCTTGAAGCCGGCCCGGTCCAGTGCCTTGGAGACCGCCGCCAGCTGAGTGACGACGTCCTTGCAGTTGCGGCCCTGCTCGATCATGCCGATCACGCCGGCGAGTTGGCCGTGCGCACGGCGAAGGCGGTTGAGGGTGGCTTCGACGTCGGCGCTGCTCTTTGCGGTCATGCTTTCTTTATACCATACCCCGTAGGGTATAAATTGTGACGGACCGGCGACCGGCGCCGATCAGTCAGGAGTGGGCATGACTTCGGTAGCGACTGCGGTGAAGCGGTTTTGGGTGATTCTCATCGTCGTGGTGGCACTACTGGTCGCCGCCGTCGTGGTGACCCGCCTGCGTGGATTCTTCGGATCCGACCTGCCGGTGTCGCCCAGTGCCGCCGGCGCAGAGGCGATCGTGGCCTTCAACCGCAAGACGGTCACCTACGAGGTCATAGGCCCACGGGGGGCCTCGGGTTCGGTGAGCTACCTCGACGTCGACGGGCAGACCCGGGAGGCGAACTTCCGTGCATTGCCGTGGTCGGTGTCGGTGACGACCACCGATCCGGGTGTGTTCGCGAACCTGGTGGCGCAGGCCGATGTCCCGACGCTGGGTTGCAGGATCCTGGTCAACGGCACGGTCACCACCGAACGGCAGGCAACCGGACGTGACGCGCAGGCATTCTGTCTGGACAAGGCCGCGTGAGCGCCTCCGCGGGCACATCCCGGACCGCCCGGTTCATCCGGGTGGCGGCCATCCCCATCATCCTGATTTGGGTGGCGGCCGCGGCCGCGCTGAATCTGCTGGTGCCCCAGATCGAAGCCGTCGGGCAACAGAATGCGGTGTCGTCGTCCCCTCAGGATGCGCCAGCGGTGAAGGCCGCCAAGGCAATGGGGCAGAAGTTCGGCGAGTTCACCTCCGACAGCGTGGCGATGGTCGTGCTCGTCGGCGACCAACCGCTCGGTGATGCAGCGCATTCCTACTACGACACCCTGATTGCCGCGCTGGCCAAGGACACCGTCCATGTCGAGCACATCCAGAACTTCTGGGGCGATCTGATCACCGCGGCGGGCGCTCAGAGCAGTGACGGCAAGGCCGCCTACGTGCAGCTCAATCTCGCCGGCAACCAAGGCAGCACCCAGGGCAACGGCTCGGTCGAGGCGGTCCGCGGCATCATCGACCGCACCCCGCCGCCACCGGGATTGCGGGCCTACCTGACCGGGCCCGCGCCGCTGACCACCGACACCGCACTCGCCGGCGACAAGAGCATGGTGCTGATGATGGCCGTGACCATGGTGGTGATCACCATCATGTTGCTCATCGTGTACCGCGCGATCAGCACGGTGCTCCTGATCCTCGTGATCGTAGGCATCGAGATGGGTACCGCTCGCGGGATCGTCGCACTGCTCGGCCATGCCAAGCTGCTGGACTTCTCCACCTTCTCGGTCAGCCTGCTCACCGCGCTTGCCATCGCCGCGGGCACCGACTACGCCATCTTCCTGATCGGGCGCTACCACGAAGCACGACAATCCGGTGAAGACCCGGAGACGGCGTACCACAGCGCTTTTCGCGGGGTGGCCCACGTCATCCTCGGTTCCGGCCTGACCATTGCGGGGGCGGTGCTCTGCCTACGATTGACCCGGTTGTCTTATTTCACGTCCTTGGCGATTCCGTCCGCGGTCGGTGTGATCGTCGTCGTCGCCGCGGCGATGACGGTGGGCCCGGCCGTCCTGGCAGTGGCGAGCCGATTCGGGCTGTTCGAACCGAAGCGCGCGCTGAAGACGCGCGGATGGCGCCGCGTCGGCACTGCAACGGTCCGCTGGCCGGTGCCCATTCTGGCGGTCGCGACCGGTATCGCGTTGCTGGGAATCATTGCGGTGCCCGGCTACACGACCAGTTACGAGGATCGGCACTACATCCCGGGCACGGTGCCCTCCAACGAGGGTTACGACGCGGCCGAGAAGCACTTCAGCGCGGCGCGGCTCAATCCGGACATCATGATGGTCGAGACCGACCACGACATGCGCAATCCGAGCGACCTGATCGTGCTCGACAGGGTCGCCAAGGCGCTGTTCCGGATCCGCGGCATCGCCATGGTGCAGAGCATCACCCGGCCGCTCGGTTCACCAATCGCCCATGGTTCCATCCCGTATCAGGTGGGCATGCAGTCGGTGCCCATCACCCAGAACCTGCAATTCCTCAAGACCCGCATCGACGACATGGACACGATGGCAGGCGACCTCGGCTCCATGATCGCCTCGATGCAGGCCATGCACACGATGATGACCCGGTTCTCCGAGGCCATGGGTCGCACCGTCACCGACATGTCCGCGATGAAGGCCGCCGTGGATCAGATGCGCGATCACCTCGCCGACTTCGACGACTCGGTGCGACCACTGCGCAACTACTTCTACTGGGAACCACACTGTTTCGACATTCCGGTGTGCTGGGGGGTTCGGTCGGCCTTCGACGCCGTCGACGGCGTGGACGGCTTCAGCGACCACATGGGAGCCCTGCTCGAGGACTTCGGTGACCTCGACGCGCTCACGCCGCAGTTGGCTGCGCAACTGCTGCCAATCATCGCCACCGCCACCGCGATGCAGGAGACCTTGCAGGCCATTCACACCACGTTCGCCGGGTTGTTCGATCAGATGCAGCAGCTGACCGACACGGCAACCGCGATGGGACAGGCCTTCGACGCGTCGAAGAGCGACGACTACTTCTACCTCCCGCCGGAGGTCCTGCAGAACGCCGACTTCACGCGGGGGCTGAAGCTGTTCCTCTCACCGGACGGCAAGGCGGCACGTTTCATCCTCACCCACGACGTCGATCCCGCCACCGAACAAGGGATTTCGGTGGTCGACGACGAGATCATCGCTGCCCATGAAGCGGTCAAGGGCACTCCGCTGGCCGATGCCAAGGTGTCGCTGACCGGCACCGCGGCCACCTATCGCGACATCCAGAGCGGGGCGAAGTACGACCTGATGATCGCCGCCTTCGCCGCGATCGTCCTGATCTTCCTGGTCATGCTTCTCATCACCCGAGCCCTGGTGGCGTCATTGGTGATCGTGGGCACCGTCGTCCTCTCGCTGGGTGCGTCGTTCGGGCTCTCGGTGCTCATCTGGGAACGCATCATCGGCATGGACATGCACTGGATCGTGCTGGCCTTCTCGGTGATCATCCTGTTGGCCGTGGGCTCCGACTACAACCTGCTCCTGGTGTCACGGTTCAAGGAGGAAGTCGGGGCAGGCATCAAGACGGGCATCATCCGGACGATGGGCAGCACGGGCAGCGTCGTGACCGCAGCCGGTTTGGTCTTCGCCTTCACGATGGCCTCGATGCTGGCCAGCGATCTGCGCCACGTGGGACAGGCGGGCTCGACCATCGGGCTCGGATTGCTGTTCGACACCCTGATCGTGCGATCTCTGATGACGCCGTCGATCGCCGCGATCCTCGGACGCTGGTTCTGGTGGCCGCTGAACATCCCGAACCGGCCCCGTCGGCGGGTGGTCGATCAGACGGCGTAGCCACCGTCGACGTACCAGCTCGAGCCGGTGACGTAGCCCGCCTCCGGGAGCGCGAGATACGCTACCGCGCTGGCGATCTCCTCTGGTTGGCCGTAGCGTTGCAGAGGCATCATGGCACGTGCGCCCGTGGCCATGTCACCGTCGTCGTCGGGGTTCATGTCGGTGTCGGTAGGTCCGACCGCGACGTTGTTGACGGTGATGCCGCGTGGTCCCAGCTCGCGGGCCAGACCACGCGTGAGGCCGCTGACCGCCGCCTTGGTCATCGCGTAGACGGCGAGGCCGGGCACGGGGACGCGACTCTCGTTGACGCTGCCGATGGTGATGACGCGGCCGCCGCTGGACAGATGTGGCACCGCGGCCTGGATGGCTGCGAACACGCCGCGGACGTTGACGGCGACGAGACGGTCGAACTCCTCGAGGGGGAACGCCTCGATGGGTGCACCGGAGGCGACGCCGGCGTTGTTGACCAAGATGTCGAGGCCGCCGAGGCGGTCGACGGCCTCCTGCACCGCGTCGCGAACGGCCTCGGCGTCGGCGCTGTCGGCCTTGACGGCATGGACGGTGGCGCCGGAGGCCGACGCCTGGGCGGCGACGTTCTCGGCGACGTCGGCCGAGGCGTTGTAGGTGAACACGACATCGGCTCCGTCGGCGGCCAGTCGCTGCACGATCGCCGCACCGATGCCGCGCGAGCCGCCGGTGACCAACGCTCTCCGACCGGAGAGCGGGCCACTGCCGGTGGTCGTGTCTGAGGTGGTAGTGCTCATCGGTGGCTTCCCTTCGGTGACATGGCCATTGGAGCGCAAGTGCGCTGGTGCCCATGTTCTGTAGCGATACCGACAAAACGGTACGCCAAGACTCCGCCGGGGTCGAGAGCCCTATCGCCGGGTGGCGCGCCGACGCGGGGAGTGTCGCGCGGCGGGCCACGCCCGTAGCGCCACCTCGGCTGCAGCACGCAAGGTTTCGGCGTCGGCGCCGTCTCGTGCGCGCGACGACAATCCGCGCAGCACGACGTCGACGTAGTCGGTCAGCGCGTCGACGTCGGCATCCGCGGGCAAGTCGCCGTCGTCGACGGCGTGCCGAAGGCGGATCCGGATGGCCTCCAACCCGTCGCGGCGGTGGTCCTCGAGGATCGGATCGGAGATGACGAAACAACCCGGCGGGTGCTCGACGCTGCAGTACTCGCGCACGGCGACCTCGAAGATCTTCGCCACGACGTCCCGGGCGGTGGGTTCCTCCACCGCCTGGGGAACGACGACGGCGGGCGTCGTGAGGTACAGCGCGAGTGCTTCGTCGTAGAGCGACTTCTTGTCGCCGAAGGCGTTGTACAGGCTTGGCGCGGAGATGCCCATTGCCTCGGTGAGGTCCTTGAGCGTCGTGCGCTGGTAGCCCTGTCGCCAGAACAGGTGCATCGCCTGGGTCAAGGCTTCGGCGCGATCGAACTCCCGAGGCCGTGCCATGGCCTCCATGCTAGGCCACCGACCTGTGCTCTCCCGGCGATCCAAACGTCGATCGTCTCAATGAGCTCCATCTATGTATTTCCCACCGTCCAATCGCCAACTTACGGTGAAGCGATGACCGACGTGGTGATCTGCCATCCGTTGCGCACTCCGGTGGGCCGCATGGGTGGGGTGCTGTCCTCCTTGACCGCGGCCGAGCTGGCCACCATGGTCCTTGGGGAACTCGTCTCCCGCGCCGGGCTCGGCGAGGGCGACGTGGACGACGTGATTCTCGGCAACGGCTACGCCAACGGGGAAGCGCCCGCCTTGGGCCGGATCGCCGCGCTCGACGCGGGTCTGGGCACTTCCGTGCCAGGTTTGCAGATCGACCGCCGGTGCGGATCGGGGTTGCAGGCCGTCCTGTACGCGGCGGGACAGGTCGCGACCGGCGCTGCCGGTGTCGTGGTGGCCGGCGGCGCGGAATCGATGTCCAACGTGGAGCACTACGCGCTCGGGTTGCGCACCGGGGTACGCCAGGGCGGCATCGCGTTACTCGATCGCCTGGACCGCGCCCGCGAGACGGCCGGTGGCGCTGACCATCCCGTGGCCGGCGGGATGATCGAGACCGCCGAGAACCTGCGCCGGCAGTACGGCATCACGAGGGCGGAGCAGGACGAGCTGTCGGTCCGTTCGCACCGACGGGCCGTGGCCGCTCACGCGGAGGGTCGCTTCGCCGACGAGCTGGTGCCGGTCACCGTCCCCGGCGCCCGGGGCCGGCCCGAGACCGTGGTCGACCGCGACGAGCATCCGCGCACCGACATCACCGTCGAGCGGTTGGCCGCGCTGCGTCCCATCCGCGCGAAGGTCGACGACCAGTCGACGGTGACCGCAGGGAACGCGTCCGGTCAGAACGACGGCGCCGCGATGTGCATCGTCACCACCCGCGCCGAGGCCGAGGCGCGCGGTCTGACCCCGATGCTGGCCCTGCGGTCGTGGGCGGTCACCGGCTGCTCGCCGGAGGTCATGGGCATCGGCCCGGTGGGAGCCACCGCCGCCGCCCTCGACCGAGCCGGGTTGACCCTCGACGACGTGGACCTGATCGAGCTGAACGAGGCGTTCGCCGCCCAGGTGCTTGCCGTCCTGTCGGAGTGGAAGGTCGACCCGCTCGACGACCGCGTCAACCCCAATGGTTCCGGAATCTCCCTCGGCCACCCCATCGGCGCGACCGGCGCACGCATCCTGGCGACCGCTGCCTTCGAGGCGCGACGCCGCGACGCCCGGTTCGTCCTGGAGACGATGTGCATCGGGGGCGGACAGGGCCTAGCCGCGATCTTCGAAACGGTGCGCTGAGCCGGCCGTCAACACGCGCGCGAGATCCGGATTGGCCGCGAGGTAGCCGGTGAGCAGATCGCGTGCGACGGTGACCGAGTCGACGAGCGGATGTAGGGCGAAGGCCTTGAGCGCCTCGGCCGTCGAGCCCGTCCGCGCCGCGGCGATGGCATGTCGCTCAACGGCTTTGACCTGCTGCATCAGTCCCAGCTGATGTAGATCCGGTTGCGCATCCAGGGTCAGGGGGTGCACGCCGTTGGCGTCGACCATGGCGGGCACCTCCACCACCGCGTCAGCGGGCAGACCGGCGATGGTGCCGCGGTTGCGCACGTTGAGGATCATGGTGCGCCGCTCGTCGCGGCTGATCGCCGTCATCACCCCCAGTGCCACACCGGCGTAGCCCAGGTGGGCGGGGTCGGTCTCGCGGTCCCGCTCCGTGGCGGGCGCGCCCTGCACCCCGCCCTTCGCCTCGGCCATGTAGCTGGCACCGCGCTCGTCGACCGCGCCGGTCCACAACTTCGCCGCGAGATCGGGTTCGGCGGCGGCCTCGGCGAAGAAATGCCCCTGCGTCTCGAGCAGGAAGTCACCTCTGGTCTGCGGGGACTCCAGGATGTGGCGCACCGCGTCGCGGTTGAAGTAGTAGTAGTACAGGTATTCGTTGGGAATCACCCCCAGCGTGCGAATCCAGTCGGCGCCGAACACCTGCGCCTCCTCCATGCGGGCCAGGCGACGGTCGTCGTCGAGCAGGCCGGGCAGGACGTCGACGCCGTCGACGAGGACCCGACGCATCCAGCCGAGGTGGTTGAGCCCCACGTAGTCCATCTGGATCCGGGTGTGGTCGTAACCGAGGACACCGGCCACCCGTCGTCCCAAACCCGAAGGCGTGTCGCATATTCCGAGTGCCCGGTCACCGAGCACGCCCTGCAACGCCTCGGTGATGATGCCGGCGGGGTTGGTGAAGTTCAGGAAGTAGGCGTCCGGCGCCACCCGGCGGACGGTCTCGGCGATGTCGAGCATGACCGGCAGGGTTCGCAGAGCGTAGGCGATTCCGCCCGGGCCCGTGGTCTCCTGGCCTAGCACGTTGAGGTCGAGCGCCACGTGTTCGTCGCAGCAGCGCTGCTCGACGCCGCCGACCCTGACCGCAGCGAAGACGAAGTCGGCGCCCTCGAGGGCGGATTCGAGGTGTGTGTGGGTACTCAGTGTGGGCACGTCGGCGAAGCCCTCGGCGAGTTGCCCCAGGATGGTGGTGATGGTTGCCAGGCGCGCGTCGTCGACGTCGTAGAGGGCGACCTCGGTGACCCGGGGCGACCCTTGGTCGCGGATCAGGGCCTGCCACACGTAGGGGGTGCGGAATCCGCCTCCGCCGAGGATGACGAGCTTCATGCGACGACGACCTTTCTGCCGGCTTCACGGCGCTTGGTGACTTCGGCTTCCGGGGTGCCGGAGGTGGTGATGAGCACGTCGACGTCGTCGAGGGAGCACAGCCGCAGGGCACCCGAGCCCGGAAACTTGACTTCGCTTGCCAGCAGCACTATTTGGTGCGATGCCGCAATCAGCGCGTGCTTGATCGGCGCTTCGACGGCCATGTTGTCCACCACCCGGCCGCTGCGCACTCCGGTACAGCTCAGGAACATCGTGTCGGCGCTGAGGTGGCCGACGACCTGCTCGGCCAGCGGCCCGACCAGCGACTGCTGATTGCGGCGCAACACGCCGCCGAGCAGCACCAGCTCGACGGCGTCGTCGTCGCGAACCTCGTCGAGCACCGCCAGATTCGACGTGATGATGGTGACGGGACGACCACGAAGTTCCCTGGCGACCAGCGGGGTGGTCGACCCGATGTCGAGTACGACGACGTCACCGTCGCCGACCAGCCGGGCCGCCTCGGCCGCCATCCTGCGCCGGAGATCGAAGTCGGGTCGTTCCTCGAAGACGAAGGGGTCCTCCACACCGCCGGAGTCGGTGGTGGTGGACCGGCTGCCGTGGGTGAGCATCGCGCCGCCGTAGGACCGCTCGAGCTGGCCGCCCTTGGCCAGCAGGTCCAGGTCGCGACGAATGGTGGACTCGCTGACGCCCAGGGCCCCGGCCAGTTGGACCACCGACTGTCCTCCGCCGCTGAGCGCAGCCAGGATCCGTTGGTGGCGCTGGGCGAGGAGCATGCCGGGGATGTTACCCACGGATGACGAAGTTTGAGTGACTATGACGATTGGTGACCGAAATCATCGAGAAGTCCTGCGAGAAGCCGATGTGCGGCGTTATGGTCACTCGACGAACGCACGATGTGCGCGCAGATCGTCAAACTACGTCAGCCAGTGGAGGTAGTCGGCAGTGACGGATCGCGGTATCGACGTCCTCGTCGCGGGCCGGGTCTTCAGCGACCTGGTCTTCACCGGGGTGAACGCACCCGCCCCCGGCGCGGAGGTGTTCGCCGACGGCTTCGCGATCTCGCCCGGTGGTGCGGCCAACCGTGCCGTCGCCTCTGCCCGGCTGGGCGCACACACCGCTCTGGTCACGGAGTTGGGTGACGACCCCATCGGCTGCATCGTGACGCGGACTCTGCGGGACGAACCGAATCTCGACCTGAGCTTCGCCGTGGAGCACACCGGCTATCAGATGCCCATCTCCGTCGCGATCACCGACGGCCACGAGCGCTCGTTCGTCACCTTCGAACATCCCGGGGAACTTCCGGCCTGGCCGGCGTCCACGCCGGTGCGAGTCGCCCACGTCGGCCTGGGCCGCGGTCCCGTTCCCGCCCACGCGGCCCGGTTGCGGGCCAACGGAACCACGATCGTCGGCGGGGTCGGTTGGGACCCCTCGGGGCAGTGGTCGGAGACGCTCCTCGATCATCTCGAGGGCGTCGACGCCTTCATCGTCAACGACCACGAGGCCGTCCAGTACACCCGCGCGGGCACGGTGGACGCCGCACTCGACGTGCTCGTCCGGGTGGTGGACACGGCGGTGGTGACCCTCGGCCCCCGTGGTGCGGTCGCCGGGCGGGGGTCTGCCCGGCTGCACGTGCCGGCGATCGTGGTGGACGCGGTCGACCCCACCGGCGCCGGTGACGCCTTCGCAGCCGCGTTCATGGCGGCCACCGCCTGGGACTGGGAGTTGCCCGAGAGGTTGCGCCTGGCCAGCGCCTGCGCCACGTGCTCGGTGCGCGGTGCGGGCGGAGCGCTCAGTGCGCCCCATCCCGCCGAGATCGCCGACCTGCTGGCCGAGCACCACGCCGACCCCGACTGGGCGACCGTCCGGCACTGGGCCGAACGGCATCGACACTCCTCCCTCGTCCCCACTACCCCAGGAGCCTGACACCATGATGCGAAACAGACTGTTCCGACTCGGCGGCCTCGTCGCCGCGGTCAGCGTCGCGCTGTCCCTGTCTGCCTGCGCCCCAGGGCCTTCCGGGGACAAGGCGGCGCCCTCACCCACCAACGAGGCGTCGAAGGACATCTCGTCGGCGGGCCCGGTGACGCTGACGGTGTGGGACCAGAACGTCGACGGCGGCATCTCCAAGGCGCAGGACGAGCTCAATCAGCAGTTCCACCAGAAGTATCCGAACGTCACCATCTCACGCAACGCGGAGTCGTTCAGCGATCTGAAGACCACGCTGAAGCTGGCGCTGTCGAGCAACAACCCGCCCGACGTCGTACAGGCCAACCAAGGCTACCCCGACATGGGCGCCTTCGTGGCCGCCGGAATGCTCCGCCCGATGAACGACTACGCCAAGCTCTACGGCTGGGACGGTTACTACCCCGAGGCGCTGCTCAAGCAGAACAGCTTCAGTGGCGACGGCAAGACCTGGCAGGGCGACACGTTGTTCGGCGTCTCCCAAACCGGTGAGGTGGTCGGCATCTACTACAACCGCCAACTCCTGTCCTCGCTGGGATTGCAGGCGCCAAAGACGTTGTCGGACCTCAACTCTGCGATGGCCGCCGCGAAGGCCAAGGGCATCCTGCCCATGGCATTCGGCAACCTCGACAAGAGCCCGGGCATCCACATGTTCGGCGTGGTGCAGGCGGCCTTGGCCGGCGCGACCGCCGTCGACCAGCTGGTCAGCGGCCAAGGCGGTGCCTGGACCGACGAGCCGTCGTTGAAGGCCGCGCAGCAGGTCTCCGACTGGAGCAAGCAGGGCTACCTCACCCCGGGCGCCAACGGGGTGTCCCGCGACGACGCCGTCGCCGCGTTCGGCAAGGGCGGCGCCCTCTTCACGCTGAGCGGCACGTGGCTGCAGCAGACCTTGCAGGACGACCTCGGACCGAACGTCGGCTTCACGACGCTCACCGCCGACGACGGAAAGGCCGCCACGACCGGCGGCCAAGGCCTGGCGTGGGCGATCACGTCGAAGTCGGCCCATCCCGACGTCGCGGCCGCCTACGTCGACTTCATCACCAACGCCAAGTCGGCACAGACGCTGGTCGACACCGGCAACCTGCCGACCGTGCTGCCGGCGGGTTACCAGCCGCCCCAGGGCAGCGTCGCGGCCGACATCGCGACCCAGTACCGCGACGTCCAGAAGGCGAACGGCGAAGTGCCGTACCTGGATTACTCGACGCCCACCTTCTACGACACGCTCACCGCGGCGATGCAGGAGCTCGTCGGCGGACAGTCCGATCCGCAGCAGTTCGTCGACGCCCTGCAGAAGGACTACGCCGGCTTCCTGGCGAGCAAGAAGTAGCGCGTGACGCGACCGGTCCGCCGCTCGCCCAAGGCGTATCTGTACGTCGCACCGGCGTTTCTGGTGTTCGCCGCCTTCCTCGGTGCCCCGGTGCTGCAGACCGTGCAGTACTCGTTCTACGACTGGGACGGCCTCGGCGCGTCCACCGTCGCGGGGTTGAAGAACTACGTCACCGTCTTCACCGACGAACGCCTGCGGGACTCCTTCGTGCATGCGGGCGTACTCATGCTGTTCTACGCGGCCGCACCGGTTCTCATCGCGCTCTTCTTGAGCGCACTGATCTCCCGGGCGCACGCGATGAAGTCGATGTCGTTCTTCCGCACTGTGCTCTTCCTGCCGCAGGTCATCGCCACCGTGGTGATCGCGACGATCTGGATCTCGATCTACTCGCAGGACGGTCTGCTGAACCAGACCCTGCGGCTGATCGGGCTCGGCTCGCTCAGCCGCGTGTGGCTGGGCGACCACACCTTCGCCCTGCTGGCGATCGGCCTGGTCGGCACGTGGCTCAACATCGGCCTGTGCCTGGTGCTCTTCCTGTCCGGCATCGGCAACATCGCTCCCGAACTCTTCGAGGCCGCCCGCCTCGACGGGGCCGGGCGAGCACGGGAATTCATCGCCATCACGCTGCCCTCGCTACGCGGTCAGATCGCCATCGCGCTGACGCTGACGGTGGTCTCCGCGCTCAAGACCTTCGACCTGGTCTTCATCACCACCCGCGGTGGCCCAGGCAACGCGACCTCGGTCCCGGCCTTCGAGGCCTACAACCGGGCCTTCAACACCGGTCAGGTCGGACTGGCCTCCGCGATCGCCGTCGTGCTGACGGTGGCCATCGTCGCGCTGACCGTGTCGATCAGCCGCATCGCCCCGCGGGAGGCCGAGTGAGGATCTCCCGCACCGAGAGCATCGTCAACCAGCTGATCCTCGCCGTCTTCGCCGCGTTCGCGCTGGTTCCGCTGCTGGGGGTGCTGCTGTCGTCGGTCACCCCGGCCAGCGAGAACTCCGGCGGCTTCGCGATCCCGGACGCAGTCGACCTGGGCAACTACGGTGTGGCGTGGAGTCGCGGCAACTTCAGCAGCTACCTCCTCTCGAGCGTGCTCGTCACCGCAGCGGTCGTTGCACTGAGTGTCGTGCTGGCGACCTTCGCCGGATATGCGTTCGCCCGCATGACCTTTCGCGGCTCGTCCGTGCTGTTCTACCTGCTGCTCGTCGGCCTGACGCTGCCGACCGAGGCGTTCATCATCCCGCTGTACTTCAACTTGCGGACCATCGGGCTGACCGACACCTACTGGGCGCTGATCCTGCCGCAGACCGCGCAGTCGCTGGCCTTCGCCGTGTTCTGGATGCGCAACCAGTTCCGGGGCTTCCCCGGCGAGATCATCGAGGCAGCGCGCCTCGACGGATGCAGCGACCTCCGACTCCTGTGGCGGGTCGTCGTGCCGCCGTCGTTGGCGCCGATGATGACGATGGCCGTCGTCATCACGATGTGGACCTGGAACGAGTTCCTGCTGCCGCTGGTCATGGTGGTCTCGGACTCCAAGCGCACCGCGCCTCTCGGTCTTGCGTTCTTCCAGGGCCAGCACCTGACCGACTACTCCCTGCTGGCGGCGGCCGGCGTGATGGTCGCCCTCCCCATCGCCGTGCTGTTCTTCGCGCTGCAGAAGCGGTTCATCAACGGCATGGTCGGCGGAATCTCGTCGCGCTGAATGCCCTCCACCACTGACTCACCAGGAGCAAAGGTCATGGCCACCATACGATTCGACAAGGTCCAGCACTGGTATCCGAACGCGCCCGCAGCCGCCGTGGACGCTCTGGATCTCGACGTCGCCGACGGTGAGTTCATGGTTCTGGTCGGGCCGTCGGGCTGTGGCAAGTCGACGACGTTGCGGCTGCTGGCCGGTCTCGAGGACCTTACGTCCGGATCGATCTACCTTGGTGACCGCGACATCTCCACGGTCGCGCCCAAGGACCGTGACATCGCGATGGTGTTCCAGAACTACGCCCTCTATCCCCACATGACCGTCGGCGGCAACATGGAGTTCTCGCTCAAGAACGCCGGAATGGCCAAGGACGAACGCAAGCGGAGGGTCGCAGAGGCGGCGAAGACGTTGGGCCTCACCGACTTCCTCGACCGCAAGCCCAAGGCCCTCTCGGGTGGGCAACGGCAGCGAGTGGCGATGGGTCGTGCGATCGTGCGCAATCCGCAGGTGTTCTGCATGGACGAGCCGTTGTCCAACCTCGACGCCAAGATGCGCGTGCAGACCCGCACCGATCTCGCGACGCTGCAGCGCGAATTGGGCGTCACCACTGTCTACGTGACCCACGACCAGACCGAGGCGATGACGATGGGCGATCGCGTCGGCGTCATGAAGGACGGCGTGCTGCAACAGGTCGGAGCTCCGATGGACCTCTACGACCGACCCGAGAACGTGTTCGTCGCCGGGTTCATCGGCTCGCCGGCGATGAAGTTCCTCGACGGCGAAGTGCGCGGTGCGTCCGTCACCGCGGCCGGGCACCAGATGTCGGTGGGTCGGTCGGGCGGGTACGACGGGCCGGTCGTCGTCGGCGTGCGGCCGGAGGGCTGGCGGCTGGCCGGTCCAGGCGATGGCATCGCGGTCACAGTGGGGGTCGTCGAGACCCTCGGCGCCGACGCCTACCTGTACGGCAAGGCGCCGGTCGAGGGCGGCGAGGCCGACGTGATTGCCCGCATCGGCAACCGCGAACGCATCGGCACGGGCAACACGGTGCACGTCACTGCCGATGCCGATGCGATCCATCTCTTCGACCGGACGACCGGAGTGCGCCTGACCTGACGTCGCGGTGACTACGCGTCGTCATCCGGCGGCTTGGCCGTTCGGGTGATGCGGTCGACGACGTCGAGCAGTCCTCGTTCGACTCCCGAGGTTGGGGGATGGCCACCGAGCGCCTGGTTCAGCGCGTTGTAGTAGAGACCGTCTCCGATCAGCTTGACGGCGCGGGCGACGTCGAGGTCGCCGAGCGCGTCGTACAGGATGGTCAGCCAGGCGTCGGAGGCCGACTCGATCGCGGCGCGTGCCCGACCGTCCCCGGACTGACGTAGCCGCGAGACGGCCACCAGGGCCCGGTCCAGTGGGGTGTCGGCATACTGCGACGAGCGGACGTAGTAACGCGCCGGGCCTTCGTCCGCGGTGCGCATCCGGTCTGCGTCCACCGAGGCGAGTTCGGCCAGACGGTCGCAAAGACCAACGGCCAATTGGTCTTTCGAGGGAAAGTGGTAGAGGAGTCCGCCCTTGGAGACCTCTGCCCGCGCGGCCACTGCTTCGAGCGTGGCTTGGCGTTCCCCCTCGGTGATGAGGAGGTCCGCATACGCATCCAGGATGCGGTCCCGTGAGGAGGTCACGAAATCAGTTTACGACCGACGCCCCGAAGTGTACCGTCTGGACGGTGTAGATCCGTGCTCGTGGCATGGGCATGGAAGTGGAGGAACGACGGCGATGGGCACCTACCGGAACCTGTTGCGGGTGCCCGGCGTGCTCAATGTGACGGCCTCGCAAATCTTCGCGCGTCTTCCGCTGGGCATCCTCTCCTTGGCGATCCTCATGCACGTGCACCGGCTGACGGGGTCCTACGCCTTGGCCGGCACCGTGGTCGCGGCGGTCGGCGCGGGCGAGGCCGTCGCCATGCCGCTGACCTCGCGCCTGGCCGGACGGTTGGGTGTCGCCCGCACCCTGGTGACGGCGGCCGTCGTCAACGCCGTCGGCACGCTGTGGTTGGCGCTGGCCGGCGGATCCGCGCTGCCGTTGATGGTGCTCGGGGTGATCGTCGGGGCGTCCATCCCGCCGCTGATGCCGGTCGTGCGGGCCCTGTATCCGCGGATGGTCCCCGAGGACGAGGTCCGAACGCTCTTCGCGCTCGACACCACGGCGCAGGAACTCATCTGGGTCATCGGTCCCGTCGCGGCCACCGTTCTCGCGTCGAGCATCTCGACACTGTTCCCGTTGATCCTCTGTGCGGCAGTCACCCTGGTGGGCACGACCTGGTTTCTCCTCGGCTCTCGCCGGCTGCACCCCGAGAAGGCAGTCAGTGAAAGCAGATTCGGCCGGGTCCTGCTGCATCGAGCGGTAATCCTGGCGATGGTGTCCAGTCTCGTCCTGGTGGGTTCCTTCACCGCCCTCGAAGTGGGCATCATCGCGGCATTGGGCAAGGACGGTTTCACCGCGGGCGCCGCGATCGCCTCGGCGAGTGTCGGTTCCCTGCTCGGCGGACTGGTGTTCGGGCACCGTCGCCTCGGGCTGTCCGGCGTCGTCGCGGCGCTGTCCGCCGTTGCCGTCGGTGTCGCTCTCTACGGCCTCGCCGACGGGTTGGCACTACAGTTCGCCGCGCTGTTCGTCTCGGGCGTCGGATTCGCCCCGGCGATGTCTGCCCTCTATCTGATGGTGTCGCGAGAAGTGGGTCAGCACATGGCCACCGAGGCATTCGGCTGGCTCAGCAGCGCGGCGATCGTGGGAGGGGCCATCGGCACCGCCGTCGCCGGCGTCGCCACCGATTCCTACGGACCGCGCGGCGCCGTCGTGGTGTCGGCGGCCATGACCGTGTTGGCGGCAATAAGTCCGTTGGTGGCCAGGGCGTTCGGTCCGCTGCCCGGCCTGGCGAGGGTGCCCGCGCCGAGCCAGCCGACACCCTGCGCCAGCTGAACGTAGCCCTACGCCGCGGGAAGATCTCTCGCATACAACGACTTTCCCGCGGCATCCCGCAGGTTGACCGTCAGCACCCGGGTGTCGGGGTCGATGCCGACCTCGCCGAAGTGCTGGAACCCCTCGGCGGGGGAGGCGTTCTTGGCCTCCGGGGCGTGGACGAACTCGTAGCGGGCACCGAAGGTGCCGTCGAGTGGGCTCACGGGGAAGGCGCCGGCGTTGAGCGGCCCGGACACGAACTCCCAGAAGGGCGTGAAGTCCGTGAAGCCCGCGCGTTCGGGGTGATAGGAGATCGCCGCGGTGTAGTGCACGTCGGCGGTCAAGAAGACGACGTTGCGTACGTCCTTGGTCTCGGTGAGGATTCGGCTGAAGGCGATCTCGCGGCCCAGCGGCCTGCCGTTCTCGCCCTGGGCGACGGCCTCCATCGACGGGGCGCCGCCGGCCGGGCTGGACGCCGCATCCGGTACGACGATGCTGATCGGCAGATCGTTGGCGACGACCTTCCACGTCGCCGTCGACGCGTTGAGACCGTCGATCAGCCACTGCGTCTGCTGACGACCAAGGATGCCGCCGTCGTCGGTCGGCGCCCACGCCTGCGGGTTGGGGTCCTTGTAGGAGCGCATGTCCAACACGAACACGTCCAGGAGCGGCCCGTAGGAGATCTTGCGGTGCAATCGCCCGTCGGTCGCCTCCGACGGCTCGACGGGCTGCCACTCGCGCCACGCCTGGTATGCGTAGCCGGCAAGCTCGTCGACGTTCGAGTCGGTGTAACCCGTGCGGTTCTGGCCGGCGAGTGATTCGCCGGGGAACCAATTGTTCAGAACCTCGTGGTCGTCCCACTGAATGAGTTGCGGCACGGAGGCATTGAATCGAAGGTAGTGCTCGTCGGTGAGGTTGTAGGCGTAGTTGCCACGGAAGTCGTCCAGGGTCTGGGCCACGTGGTCCTTTGCGGGAGCCGTGACGCTGCGGTACGTGCCGCCGTCGTTTTGACCCTGTGTCTCGGGCACGGGTCCGTCGGCGTAGATGGCGTCGCCGGAGTGCAGGAAGAAGTCCGGTTGGCGGTCGGCCATGGCGCCGAAGATCGCCATGCCGCCCTGCCGGTTGATCCCCCAGCCTTGACCGACGACGTCGCCGGACCATACGAACCTGACGTCCTTCGGTTGGGTCGCCACGGTGGTGAAGACGCCGACCGCCGGTTCCGACTTCGTGCCGCGGTCGTCTTGCAGCGTCACCCGATAGTGCACCGTCTGGCCTGGTTCGTGGCCGGTGACCCGCACCCGGCCGGTGCCGTCGGAGGCGGGCGTCACGCGAGGTCCGTCGATCCGCGCGGCGTTCGAAAACGATTCGGTCGCCGAGGTTTCCACGATCATCCGGGCAGGGGCGTCCGAACGCGCCCAAATCAGCGCGCCGTCGGTCCGGGGGTCACCGCTGGCAACGCCGTGGGTCAGGCGCGGGCGGTCGACGACCAGGCCGGGGCCTGTCGGAGCGCCGCAGGCCTGCAGGGCCGCCGTCGCGGGTACCAGCAGTGCTCCGGCCAACGAGCCGCGAAGGAGGGTTCGCCGGCCGATTCGTCGGTTCGTCGGAATGGCCACGAGCCCAGCATGCGGTGCGGCGGCGACGTGCCGGCCAATACCGGATGGTCGACAGGCAAGGGGCGGGTGTCGGGAGAGTTAACGGTCGACGTTGCGGGCCAGGTCGTCGAGCCGGTTGGTGAACCGCTCGAGTGCTGCCGCGAAGGACGCCGCCTCCGAGGCGGGCCACTCGGCCAAGACGTCGTCCATCGCCGAACTCAACTCCCGCCGCGTCGTCGCCAACGCGGTTCGACCGGCGGGCGTGAGCACCAGTCGCGTGGCGCGGGCATCCCCGGGGTCGACCGTTCGGGTGATCAGCCCGCCGGCCTCGAGCTTGCTGAGGTAGCGGGTGGTGGCCGAGCGGTCGACGCCGATCACCGTGGCGAGGTGGGTGGCCGTCGTCGGCCCAACCCGCCCGAGTCCGGACAGGACCGGATAGGTCGCCACGTCGAGGCCGTCGACGCCCTCGACGAGGCGCTCATAGAGGTGTTGACGGGTGCTACGCAGCAGCAGTCGGCCCAATTGGTCGGCAACCCGGTACCCGGGTGAGGCGGCGGTCACGCTCACAGATTACGTGACTTCTGCACGCAATGTTGTTAATCTCGATGCGTGTACAAAGCACGCATAGCTGAGGGAGAGATGATGGCCGACACCACCCCCGTACGCGCCGGCGACGTGCTCGCAGATGGCGTCGACGCAACCACGTTCGACGGGCTCGAGGTTCGCAAGGGCTCCGTGGCGGCCTTCGTCGCCAATGCCCGGAAGCTGGCTCGGCTCGAGCCCGGCCATGCGGACCGTGATGCACTCGAGGACGAATTGAGTTCTCTCGCACCAGCTCTGCGTGCAGTGGGCCTTCTCGAGGTCTTCACGCCACGTTCGGCCGCCATCGCCGCGATCCTGACGCCGGGTGAGGGCTGACTCCGTGATCGAGCCGTTGGTCGCCGCGCCCCCTTCATCATAGGGCGGGATGGGGGACTTGCGGCAAGGCCCCTGAGTTGGAGCACAATCTCGCGGCAACGTAGTCGAGAGTCGGGAGTCGTCGTGCCGCGTTCGCCAAAACCATTCGAAACCCATGAGTCTGGAGCATTCCTCCACGGCACCAAGGCCAATCTCTCGGTCGGTGACCTTCTCCTGCCCGGCCGAGAATCCAACTATGCGGAAGGGCGCGTGATGAACCACGTGTACGTGACCAAGACGTTGGACGCCGCGGTCTGGGGCGCGGAGATGGCCAAGGGTGACGGGCCGGGCCGGATCTTCGTCGTCGAACCCGACGGCGAGGTCGAAGACGATCCGAACGTGACCGACAAGAAGTTTCCGGGCAACCCGACCATGTCCTTCCGCACCCGCAAGCCCGTGCGGATCGTCGGCGAGTTGACTGACTGGGTGGGGCACTCCGCCGAGCAACTGCAGGCGATGCGCGACGGTCTGGCCGATTTGCGACGCCGGGGCCTCGACGTGATCTACGACTAGGCATCTCGCGCGTACCGACCGTCGCACCCTGGCTGCGGAACCCGGGCACGACGGCGAACCTCGCTCCAATCTCGGCACGCGGCCAAGCCGTCAGGCCGCATCCTCGTCATCGGGGGCGAGGAGTCGCTCGGGGTGGTGGAGGTAGTTGACTCGGGCTTGCCCGACGTCGAGTTGCGGGGGTGGGATCCACTGCACCACGCCGTCGACGAGTGCGACGGTCCAGCCGTTCTCGGCGAGGCGGTTGTCCCCGCCGCACGCGAAGGTGACCTCGTCGATGTCGGTCTGCCCGTTGTGGGCCCAGCCGGTCATGTGGTGGACCTGGGTGCCGTACCCGGGGACGGTGCAGCCGGGTTTGGTGCAGCCACGGTCCCGCGCGTGCAGGACGATCCGTTGGGCTGCCGAGGCCAACCGTTTGGTGCGGCCCAGGTACAGCGCTTCGGTGGTGTGTTTGTCGAACACCGCCAAATAGTGGTGGGCGTGGGATGCCATCCGGATCAGATCCGCCATGGGCAGCAGTGACCCACCGCCGGTGACGCCGGACCCGGCTCCGGCTTCGAGGTCTTGCAGGGTGGTACTGACGATGACCGTCACGGGTAACCCGTTGTGCTGACCCAACTCCCCCGAGGACAGAGCGGTCCGTCCCAAGGCAATCAGCGCGTCGTGGTTGCGTTGCCCGACGCTGCGGTCGTCACCGTCGATCTGTTCTTGGGACGGGGTGCCGGAGGTGCGGGGCTCGTGATCGGCCGGGTTGCACATCCCCGGCGCACCGAGTTTGGCCAAGATCGGTTCGATGGTGGCCCGCGCTTCGGGGTCCAGCAGGCCGGTCAGCGTCGACATCCCGTCGGCCTGCTGCGGTCCCAACCGTAGGAATCGCTTGCGGGCGCGTTCCTTGTCGTCGGGCTCGGGGCCGTCCTGGTCGATCGCGACCGCAAGCTTGTCGGCGGCCTTGCGCAGTTCCTCCGGACCGGTGCCGGATCCGACGGTCACCAACGTCTGCTCGGACAGGTCTCGGACCTCTGGGTCCACCCAGCCGGGCAGCTTGTCGAGGAAGGACCGGATCTCGGCGACGTGCTCTGGGCCCAACGTGCCGCGTGACTGCGCATCCGCAGTCGGTGCCAGCTTGGGGACCAACGGCTGCCCATTGAGCGCCGTCCGCGGCCCGAAGTCTTCCGCCTCGGCGAGTCGGCGTCGAACTTCGCGACCCTATATCCGCAACCGTTGGGTCAGCACGCTGCCCAACGACTTCGCGCCCAACTCCACCGGGGACGCTTCACGTTGCAGCCGGGCGATCACCCGATGACCCACCGACGGCAGTTGCCAAGTCACGGTCTCGATTTCACCGAGCAGTTCGACCAATTCCCGGTGGGTGAACTGGTCGCAATCCAAGGTGGTGAGATCGGCGACGGCGGCCACCAGCGAGGCAACCGCCGCGATGACCCGATCCGAACTCATACTCGAACACTAGTACGACCCACCGACAAGAACGTTCAACCTGAAACGTCTGTGACACAGGAGGTTTGACCCAGTCGGGCCGTCAGATCAGGACGGTTCCCAGCCGCCCCAGTCTTGACCGGTGAAGGCCTCGCCGACGGGAATCTCGAAGCGCTCCAGAAATACCTGCAGCGCCGGTTGCATCTCGCCGTGCAGTGCGGTCATCGCCTCGACGATCGCCGGTGTCATGGGGTCGTAGTCGGCTGGCTTCTGCGCGGGAATCACGCCCAGGTGCAGTGCCATCTCCAGCTGATAGAAGGTGAAGTGACCGTAGGGCTCAGCGCTACCAGTCGACGCCGAACTCCTCGGCAGCGTCGAGCAACCACTCCGCGAGGTAGCGGGCGAAGGACGACCGCACCAATACCCGGTAGTCGGTGCCCTCGTCGCCCGAGGCCATCAGCACCACCGCGGCCTGCCCAAGCATGGTCTGCACGGCAGCGCCAGCGGGGAATGCGGACGGGTGCAGGTCGATCGAGCAGCCCTTGGCGAGGACGTCACGTGCGCGGGCACCTCGAAGCCGAATGGTGGTGCGCTGAGCCGACACGTCGACCGCAGCACCGCCGTGCTCGACCACGGCCTCCCGCAACCGTGCCTCTAAGTGCTCCGGAACCGAGGCCGTCGAGGTCACCAGCCACTCGTCGGGGCCGAACCAGATCACCGTGGTGTCTCCGGCGGTGACCGTGGTCGACGCGGTCTGGGGCAGGGCGTCCACGCCGAGGACCCGGGCGGCCGCCGCCGCACCCGGACTCGATGGGTCGACCCACAGGTCGACCATGGCGACGAACGGCTCCTCTTGCACCGCAACCGAATCCGGTAGTCGTGCGAACCGGTCCGCGAAGACCCCGAGCGGGCTGTGTCGGATGAGGCCGTTAGCCATCGCGGCGGGCTCCTTCGGGATCGACGAGGACGGATCCGGTGACCTCCACCGGCACCAGGGTTCCGTTGACCGGGACGCTCAGAATGTCGCCGATGCGGGCATGGCCGCCCTTGACCAGGGCGAGGGCGAACGGCCGCCCCAGTTCGGCGCTGAGATAACTCGACGTGACGTGTCCGAGCATCGGCACCGGTGGCGGTGGCAGCTCGCCGTCCGCGCTGGCCTCGACGATCTGCGCGCCCTCGGGCAGCACCGTCTCGGCGTCGACCGGTAGCAACCCGACGAACTGCTTGCGCAGCGGGTTGAGGTTCTCACTGCGGGTGAACGACCGCTTGCCGATGAAGTCGACCTTCTTCTTCGACACCACCCAGTTCATGCCGAGGTCCTGCGGGGTGATCGTGCCGTCGGTGTCCTGCCCGATGATGGGATAGCCCTTCTCGGCCCGCAGGACGTGCATCGTCTCGGTGCCGTACGGCGTGATGCCGTGGCGTTCGCCGGCCTCGATCAGCCTCTCCCACAACGCCGTGGCGTACCAGCCCATCACGTTGACCTCGTAGGCGAGCTCGCCGGAGAAGCTGACCCGGCCAACCCGCACGTGCACCCCGTCCAGGGTGGTGTCGCGCCACGCCATGAAGGGGAACGCCTCGTTGCCGACGTCCAGGTCGGCGAATACGGCGCCGATCACGTCCCGGGACTTGGGACCCACGACGGGGAACGTGTGCCACTGCTCGGTGACCGAGGTCATCCGGACCCGCAGGTGCGGCCACTCGGTCTGTAGCCACTCCTCCATCCAATCCAGGATGTGGGCGGCGCCGCCGGTGGTGGTGAACACCTGAAAGCGATCCTCGGCCAGCCGCATGACGGTGCCGTCGTCGATGACCATTCCGTCGACGCCACACATCACGCCGTAGCGGATCATGCCGACCTTCAGAGTGCTCATCAGGTTGGTGTAGAGCATGTCGAGGAACTGGCCCGAGTCCGGACCCTGGACGTCGATCTTGCCGAGGGTGGACCCGTCGAGGATGCCGACTCCGCCTCGCGTGGCGGCACATTTGCGGAGGACGGCGGTGTGCATGTCCTCACCCGGCAGCGGGTAGTACCGCGGGCGCTTCCACTGCCCGACGTCCTCGAAGACCGCGCCCCGGTCGACGTGCCAGTCGTGCACCGCGGTGACCCGTTCCGGATCGAACAAGCGGCCACGGCTGCGGCCGGCGAGGGCGGCGAACGCGACCGGAGTGTAGGGCGGCCGGAAGGTGGTGACGCCCATGTCCTCCGGACGGCGACCCAGCAGATCGGCCGTGATGCCCGACGCGACGACACCGGAGGTCTTGCCCTGGTCGTGAGCGGTGCCGATGGTGGTGTAGCGCTTGATGTGCTCCATCGACACCATCCCCGCCCCGACCGCCCGGACGAGGTCGGCGACGGTGGCGTCACGCTGGACGTCGACGAACTGCCGGGTCGCGGCGGCGGGATCGGGGACGTACCACAGCACCAGGCTGGCGCCCGGCGTCCGGACGGCGTCGTCCTCGCCCGGCGGCGGACCCGACGCGAGTTCGAATCCCATTGCAGCGAGCGCCATTTCGGAGGACTCGCGGCCGCTGCGCAAACAGCCCGGCAGGTCGAAGACTCCGGTCGCCGCCCCCACGACGTCGACGCCGTCGAGCGGCGCGTCGGGGACGAAGGCACCGAGCGCGTCGTCGTAGCGCAGGGTACCGCGCACCTGGCTGTACAGGTGCACCGCCGGATTCCAGCCACCGCTGACCAACAGCACGTCGCAGGGCACCACGGCGTCGACGCCCGACACCACGGCGTGGGTGACGCGCGATTCGCCACGGGTACCGCTGACGACCGAGCCGAGGTGTACGGCGATGTCGCGAGACATACAGGCCTCGACCAGATCCGGGGACAGCTCGATCCTCGGATCGACGATCGCGGCGATCTGAATCCCCGAGTCCTGCAGGTCGAATGCCGCAATGTAGGCGCTGTCGTTGGTGGTGAACACCACGGCCTGCTTGCCGACCTTGACGCCGTAGCGGTGCAGGAATGTGCGGGCACCGCTGGCCAGCATGATGCCGGGGCGGTCGTTGTCGGTGAACACGATCGGACGCTCGTGGGCGCCCGTGGCGACCACGATGCGCCGGGCCCGGACGCGCCAGACACGCTGACGGCTGACCTGCACCGGGGCATCCACGCCGAGGTGGTCCGTGCGACGTTGCAGCGCCAGGATGAAGCCGTCGTCGTAGTGTCCGAATGCAGTGGTGCGCTGTAGATGCACCACGTCGCGGTAGGTGGCCAACTCCGCGACCGCGTCCCCCACCCACTCCATCGCGGACCGGCCGGCGATCGTGTCGGTGCTGCCCAGCAGGGCGCCCCCGGCCTCGCTCTGCTCGTCGAGCAGTACCACCCGGGCGCCCGACCGGGCCGCGGTCAGCGCGGCGGACAGGCCCGCCGGCCCGGCCCCGACGACCAGGACGTCGGCGTGCACGTGGGTTGCGTCGTACGTCGCGGTGTCGGCGATCTCGGCCAGGCGGCCCTGCCCCGGAATGCCCCGAGCGGCAAGCCCGTCGAACAGTTCGACGGTCGTGGCGAGCAGCATCGGTTCGGGGAACGGATACTCGATCTGGACCAGGCCACCGGTGTCCTCCGCCCACGCGGCGGTGAAGCCCCTGGGCCGACCCAGCTTGATGCTGGTGGTCACCTGGTGAACACCGTTGGCCAACAACGCCGATGCGAGCGTGTCGCCGGGGTGTCCGGTCAGCTCGCGGTCGTCGAAGACGAAGGTGTGGGTGGAGGAGCGGTCGACGCGACCGCCCTCGGGCGTGCGGAAGGGCGCGGTCATGGGGTGGGCCTCTGCTCGTCAGGTCGGTACACGCTCTGGAACCGGTAGGTCGCGGTGTCGCGGACCGCGTTGAACCAGCGACGGCAGCCGGCGCTGTGGCTCCAGCGCTCCGCGAAGAGGCCCTTCGGATTGGTTCTGAAGAACACGTAGCGGGCCCACTCGTCGTCGGTCAGCGCCTGCGGATCCTCCGGGTAGGGGACGTGCGCCTGCCCGCCGTAGTGGAACTCGGTCTCCTCGCGCGTTCCGCACCAAGGACATTCGATGAGTTGCATGGTTGCTCCTGTCTGAATGGCTCGGTGGGCCTAGTGCGCGACGCCGGCGGCGCCATGCTCGTCGACGAGCGCACCGGTGACGAATCGATCCAGACTGAACGGGGCGACGTATTCGTGGGGTTCATCGTTGGCGATGGTGTCGGCGAGGCACCAGCCAATGCCCGGGGTGGCCTTGAACCCGCCGGTTCCCCAGCCCGCGTTCAGATACAGGTTCTCGTACGGGGTTCGGCCGACGATCGGGGACGCGTCCGGGCACACGTCGACGATGCCCGCCCAGGTGCGAAGCAGATGCGCGCGGGCGAACACGGGGAACAGTTCGACCGCCGCGGCCATCTGTCGCTCGATGACGTGGAACGCACCGCGTTGGCCGTACCCGTTGTAGGAGTCGACGCCGGCGCCCATCACGAGTTCGCCCTTGTGCGCCTGAGAGACGTACACGTGGACCGCATTCGACATGACGATCGTCGGATGCACGGGTTCGAGTAGTTCGGACACCAGAGCCTGCAGGGGGTGGCTCTGCAGCGGGGTGCGGATGCCGAGCATGTCGGTCAGCGTCGACGTGTGCCCGGCTGCGCAGAGCGCGACCCGACCCGCGCCGATGTCGCCCTGGGTGGTGCGCACGCCGGTGACCCGGTCGCCCTCTGTCGTGAAACCGATGACCTCGCAGTTCTGGATGATGTCCACCCCGGCCTGATCCGCGCGACGCGCGAAACCCCAGGCGACGTAGTCGTGCTTGGCGATGCCGGCCCGTGGCTGGTAGGTCGCACCCATGATGGGATAGCGAATATCGCTCGACACGTTGACGATTGGGCAGAGCTTCTTGACCTCGTCGGGATCGACCCAGTGGGCGTCGACGCCGTTGAGCTTGTTGGCCTCGACCCGGCGCACGCTGTCGCGGACGTCCTGCAGGCTGTGGGCGAGGTTGAGCACGCCGCACTGCTTGAACAGGATGGGGTAGTCCAAGTCGTCCTCGAGACCCTCCCACAGCTTGAGCGCGTGCTCGTAGATCCGGGTGCTCTCGTCCCAGAGGTAGTTCGACCGGATGAGCGTGGTGTTGCGGGCCATGTTGCCGCCGGCCAGCCAGCCACGTTCGAGCACGGCGACGTTGGTGATGCCGTGGTTCTGGACCAGGTAGTGCGCGGTGGCCAGGCCGTGGCCTCCGCCGCCGACGATGACGACGTCGTAGGTCTTCTTCGGCGTCGGTGTGCGCCAAAGGAATTCGGGATGGTCCGGCAGGTGCGCGCCAGGCGGCACGGTCGCGGTCGTCACAGCTGGGCTCCTACGAGGCCTGGGTAGAGGGGAAAGCGCGCGGCCAGATCGTCCACCCGGCTGCGCAGCACCGCCAGTGCGGCGTCGTCGGTGTCGGGCCGCAGTGCGTGGCTGATGACGTCGGCGACCTCGGCGAACGCGTCGAGGTCGAACCCGCGCGTCGCGAGGGCCGAAGTGCCGATGCGCACGCCGGAGCTGACCATCGGCGGTCGTGGGTCGAACGGGACGGCGTTGCGGTTGACGGTGATGCCGACCCGATGCAGTCGGTCCTCGGCCTGCTGACCGTCGAGTTCGGAGTCACGCAGGTCGACCAGGACCAGGTGCACGTCGGTGCCGCCGGAGACGACGCTGAGGCCGGCCGCTCGCGAATCCGGTTGTAGCAGGCGGTCGGCCAGGATCCGTGCTCCGTCGAGGGTGAGCTGCTGGCGCGCCACGAACTCTGGTCGTGCGGCGACCTTGAAGGAGACCGCCTTGGCGGCGATGACGTGCTCGAGCGGTCCGCCCTGCTGACCGGGGAACACCGAGGAGTTGAACTTCTTGGCCAAGGCCTCGTCGTTGGTCAGGATGATGCCGCCGCGCGGGCCACCCAGGGTCTTGTGCGTCGTGGAGGTGACGACGTGCGCGTGCGGCATGGGAGAGGGGTGCAGCCCGGCGGCCACCAAGCCGGCGAAGTGCGCCATGTCGACCATGAGGTAGGCCCCGACGTCGTCGGCGATGCGGCGGAATTCGGCGAAGTCGAGGTGCCTCGGGTAGGCCGACCAGCCGGCCATGATCAGCTTGGGTCGTCGTTCGTGGGCCACGCGCTCGACCTCGGCCATGTCGACGAGGTGATCGGTCTCGGTGACGTGATAAGCCGCCACGTCGTACAGCTTGCCGGAGAAGTTGAGCTTCATGCCGTGGGTCAGGTGACCTCCGTGCGGCAGCGCCAGGCCCAGGATTGTGTCACCCGGGGTGAGCAGGGCGGCCATCGCCGCGGCATTGGCCTGGGCGCCCGAATGTGGTTGCACGTTGGCGTACTTCGCGCCGAAGAGCTCCGTGACGCGGTCGATGGCGAGCTGCTCGATCACGTCGACGTGCTCGCACCCGCCGTAGTAGCGGCGCCCCGGGTAGCCCTCGGCGTACTTGTTGGTGAGTACCGACCCCTGGGCCTGCATCACCGCGAGCGGCGCGAAGTTCTCACTCGCGATCATCTCCAAAGTGGTTTCCTGACGCGACAATTCGGCCGTGATCGCGGCGTGTACAGCGGGGTCCAGCTCGGCCAGTGACGTGCCGAGGAGCGGGTTCGCGGGCCGGGTGGTGATCGGTGATGCGGTGTCGAGGGTCATGGACGCCTTCCTGGAGTCTCACTGCGCACACGACTGGTATATCAGTCATCGGCTAGGCTACGATCAAACGGCGTTCACGTCAACACGAAAACGGAGGTCGGCGATGACCCTGGCGGACTACCCGGTCGACGTCGGCACCGAGAGCAACGCCGACCGCGCGTACGAGCTGATCCGCGAGCGCCTGGTCATGCTCGACATCCGTCCCGGGGAACCGATCAACGACGACCGGTGGGCCGCCGAGTTGGGCGTCGGGCGCACTCCCGTGCGCGAGGCCGTCAAGCGGCTGGAGCGAGACCGACTCGTCGTCGCCTACCCCCGGCGCGGCACGTTCGCGACGGCGGTCGACCTGACCGACCTCGCCGACATCTCCGAGATCCGCAAGCAGCTCGAGCCGACCGCGGCGGCCAGGGCCGCACGCACCGCGTCGCCCGGCGCCCGGGCGCACCTGACGGAACTCGCCCGCAGCATCGCAACCATCGACGACGGCGACGACCCTCGCGAGGTGTTGCGCCGTGACGTGCACGTGCACCGGGAGATCTACCGCGCGTCGGGCAACCCGCACCTCGAACAGATCCTGATCACCCTCGACGGACACGCCACGCGCATCTGGTGTCTCTTCCTGGACCGTTTGCCCGACGTCGCCAGCCACGTACGCGAACACGTCGGGCTGCTCGAGTCGATCGTCGCGGGTGACGAGGTTGCCGCGGCCGAGCTCACGCTGGCCCACGTCGCGGGCTTCGAGGCGGCTGTTCGCGCGTTGCTGTGAGGCGTGAACCCGGCGGTGTGGCCCCTGATATATCATCGACGCGGCATGGTCGGGTGAGCTGCCAGTTGCAAGACGTCGACGTCGGGAGGGTCATGACCGCCGGCATTCCGGGCGTGGGCGAACTCGACGTCGACCCGGAGGGCATGTCGTTCGCCGACCGGGCCTACCTCGCCATCCGCGACAAGCTGATCATGCTCGACATCCGCCCCGGCGAGGCGATCGTGGAGAGCGAACTGTCCGCCGAGCTGCACTTCGGACGGACGCCCGTCCGTGAGGCGCTCAAACGGCTGGAGGCCGACCGGCTGGTGGTGTCCTACCCGCGCCGCGGCACCTTCGCCACGGGAGTCGACGTCGCCGACCTCCGGCACATCTCGCAGATCCGGGTGAACCTCGAACCCGTCGCGGCGCGGACCGCCGCGGAGGTGGCGAGTGCCGCGACCCGGGAGCAGCTCGCGGGGATGGCCGACGACACCCAGGCGCTCGACGTCGCCAACGTCGACCGCACCGAGCTGATGCGGTGGGACCTCAAGGTCCACCGCGCGATCTACCGCGCCGCGGGAAACCCGCATCTCGAAGACGTCCTGGTGCGGTACTACAACCTCGCCACGCGCATCTACTGCCTGTTCCTCGACCGGCTGCCCACGGTGGCCGACCACATCGAGG
The DNA here is from genome assembly GCF_040614235.1 of Mycobacterium sp. NPDC006124. Classification (NCBI taxonomy): domain Bacteria; kingdom Bacillati; phylum Actinomycetota; class Actinomycetes; order Mycobacteriales; family Mycobacteriaceae; genus Mycobacterium; species Mycobacterium sp. NPDC006124. The sequence continues at coordinate 205,193 of NZ_JBEXUA010000001.1, forward strand.
AGCACGCGATGCTGTTGAGGGCCATCGCCGCCGGTGACGCCGATGCGGCCGCGACCATAACCCTGGAGCACGTCATGGGATTCGAGAAGTCGGTGCGCGCCATCGTGTGAGCCCGCCGACCGCTTCGGTCAGCTGAACACGACGGTGCGATGCCCGTGCAGCATCACGCGGTTCTCGCAATGCCACCGAACCGCCCGGGACAGGGCCAGTGCCTCGGCGTCCTGACCCACGGTCGCCAGCCGCGCCGGGTCGTACGAGTGGTCGATGCGAATGACCTCCTGCTCGATGATCGGGCCCTCGTCGAGATCAGGTGTCACGTAATGCGCTGTGGCGCCGACGAACTTGACACCGCGGTCGTAGGCCTGGTGATAGGGCTTGGCGCCCTTGAAGCCGGGAAGGAACGAGTGGTGGATGTTGATCGCTCGGCCCCGCAGTGCCGAGCAGGTCTCGTTGGACAACACCTGCATATAACGAGCCAGTACGACGAGATCGGCCTCGAACTCGTCGACCAGTGCCAGAAGTTCGGCCTCGGCCGCCGGCTTGGTGGTCGGCGTGACGGGGACGTGCGCGAACGGGAGACCGGCGGCCTCGGCCATCGGCCGCAGCACCTCGTGATTCGAGACGACGGCGACCAGTTCGCCGCCCAATGTGCCTGCGCGCCAGCGGAAGATCAGGTCGTTCAAGCAGTGTCCCATCTTCGAGACCATCACGATCACTCGCGGCGGCACGCCTGCGTCGAAGCGGTATGCCATTCCGAACGTGGTCGCCAGCGAGTCGAATTCGTCGGTCAACTCGGCGACGTCGACGGTCTTCTCCGGGCACACGAACTTCGTTCGGAGGAAGAACGACTGGCTGATGGTGTCGTCGAACTGCTGGTGCTCGGCGATGTCGAAACTGCGGGAGAAGAGGAACGAGGTGACCGCGTGCATGATTCCGGGCCGCTGCGGACAACTGAGCGTCAGGGTGAAGTTCTGGGTCATGATCTGCTCAGCATTCGACGTAGTTCACCGGCACGTTGACCGCGAGGCCGCCGGTGGAGGTCTCCTTGTACTTGGAGTGCATGTCGGCACCGGTGGTTCGCATCGTCTCGATGACCTGGTCGAGGCTCACCCGATGGGTGCCGTCGCCGCGCAGCGCCATCCGGGCGGCGTTGATCGCCTTGCCTGCGGAGATGGCGTTGCGCTCGATGCAGGGGATCTGGACGAGCCCGTCGATCGGGTCGCACGTCAACCCGAGGCTGTGCTCCATCGCGATCTCCGCGGCGTTCTCTACCTGTTCCGGTGTGCCACCCAGTGTTTCGGCCAGGCCGGCCGCTGCCATGGAGGCCGCGGAGCCGACCTCGCCCTGACAACCCACCTCGGCGCCGGAGATGGAGGCGCGCTCCTTGTAGAGCGAGCCGATCGCGCCCGCCGCGAGCAGGAAGGCGACCGTGGTCTCGTCGCGGTCCCGTCGACCGGCGGGGGTGTAGTTCAAGGCGTAGTGCAGCACGGCGGGCACGATTCCCGCGGCGCCGTTGGTCGGGGCGGTCACGATGCGACCGCCCGACGCGTTCTCCTCGTTGACCGCCAGTGCCACCAGGTTCACCCAGTCCTCGGCGAATTCGGGGCTGCGGTGAGGATCCTCGTCCACCAGACGCTCGTACCACCCCTTGGCGCGGCGGCGCACCCGCAGCGCTCCGGGTAGGTGGCCGTCGCGGGTGACGCCGCGCTGCTCGCACTCCACCATGACGTCGCGGATGTGGAGCAGGCGTGCGCGGACCTCCGATTCCGGTCGGGTGGCGCACTCGATCTCCAACATGAGATCGCTTATCTTGCAGCTCTTCTCATGGCACAGCTCGAGCAGTTGCTTGGCCGATCCGAACGCCAGCCGGTGCTGATCGGCGTGCCCCGACACCGGCTCGCGGCTCTCGGCCTCGGTGACGACGAAACCGCCGCCGACCGAGAAGTAGGTCTCGCGGTGCAACTCGCCGCCGTCGGCGTCGCGGGCCGCGACGGTCATTGCGTTGGGGTGGAAGGGCAACATCGTCAGCGGGCGCAGGACGATGTCGTCTTCGGTCAGCGCGACCTCGCGGGACCCACCGAGGGCGATGCGACCGGTGGCACGCATCGCGTCCACCCGTCGCTCCATCTCGTCGGTCTGAAGTTCCTCGGGGAGCAAGCCTTGCAACCCGAGCAGGATGGCGGTCATCGTGCCGTGCCCGGCGCCGGTGGCGGCCAGCGAACCGTAGAGGTCGACACGTACTTCGGCCGTGGCGTCCAGGGCGCCGAGGGTCTGCAGATCGGCGACGAATCGGGCGGCGGCGCGCATGGGCCCGACGGTGTGCGAACTCGACGGGCCGATACCGATCGAGAACAGCTCGAACACGCTGATGGTCATTCGGCGGCCCTTCCGAGTTGCCGGTGATGCTTGGCTCGATCATCTGCCGTCACTGGATGGCGAGTGTGGCAGCGAAGTGATAATCAGTTGATATATTACCGCCTCGGCTGCCGTTCCGCGGACTGGTTGGCGAATCTGATCGACCAGGTGCAAGTGGGCACGACGGCTGCTGACGGGCATGGGCCGGTCCGTTCTGAGCGAAATCAGTCCAGATCGGGGTGGGCCCGAAGGAAGGCCGCGAAGCCCGGAATGGTGAAGCGGAGCAGGCCGCGACCCGCCGACTCGACCAGGCCGCGGTCGATGAGCTCCTGGCGCGGGCGGCTCAACGCCTCGGAGGCGATGCCGAGGCGGCCGGCGAGGGCGGCGCGCGACACCGTTTCGTCGCCGAGTTCGGCCATCGCCATGACCACCCGGCGCTGTTCGGGATTGATCTTCGCCATCCGGCTGCGGAACACCGCGCCCATGCGCTGTTCGGCGCGCTCGGCACCCAGCCGGACGTGTGCCTCTTCGATGGCGTCGCCCCGTTGCGGTCGGCCCGCCTCCCACGCCGCGTCGCCGATCAGTTGAACGCGGTGGGGGTAGCCCGCGGCGGCGTCGATGGCCGCGAGGATGGCGTCGTCGGACCATGACACCTCTAGTTCCTGGGCCGGCAGCCGCAGCGCCTCGGCCACCGCGACCTCGCCGAGCAGGCCGATTTCGACGAAGTCGGTGCGTTCCCCGAAGGTCGCGGCCTCGGGGACCGCGCCGAGCAGGGAGGGCAACCCCGCGGCGATGATGGCCACCGGACAGCCCTCCGGGGCGCCGTCGAAGTGCTGAAGCGCGATGAGGAGGGACCGCCGGTCGGCCAGTTGGGCCTCCTGGAACTCGTCGACGAACACCGCGAGTCCGTGGTGATCGTGCTGGCGGGCGAATCTGCCGGCGTCGGCGAGGTTGCGTTCGACGGCAGCCGTCGCTCGGGTCTGGTCGGCGGCGACGCCCACCTTCGCGCCCGGAAACCCCACCTCGACCTGGACCTTGCTGAGGTTCGCCAGGAGCCCCTTGGCCTTCTGACCCGTCGACCGGCGGCCGATCTCCTCGGTCAACGACGCCGCCAGGTCCGGAGCAAGTGCCACGTCGTCGCGGCCGGTGACCCACACCGTGAGGTAGCCCGCCTCGGCGGCCTCGCGTTGGGCTGCCCGGAGCAACGAGGTCTTCCCGAGGCCGCGGGATCCGTAGAACGCCAGCAGCGGCCCGCCGGAGCGGCCCAGCATCCGGGTGCGCGCCAGGCGGGTACGGATGGTCTCGAGCTCGGTACCGCGGCCCGCGAGATACACGGGCACGGCGCCGGGGGAGTATGGACTGGGCAGCACGGCACTCCCGTATCGAGTGGTATAGATCGGGGCAGACTATACGCACCAATACGGCAACCGCGGACCTTACTCCGGAATGACCAGCGCGTGCCGGGGTTCCCACCCGAAGGACACCGCCCGCCACCCGCGTCATCGGCGCTCTAGGCGACGGGTGAGCTCTTCCCGCCCTTCGCCGCGGCCGCGCTGCGTGCGCTGGTGTCGTGCTCCAAGCCGTGACGGCGGTAGCGCCAGATGGTCAGGACCGAGATCAGACCGATGACGCTCGTCAAGGCGACGAAGAGGTACGGCGACCGAAGGTTGTCCGTCCTGCTCACCAGCCAGGTCGCGATGTAGGGCGCCGTGCCGCCGGCGATCACCACCGAGATGTTGGTGGCGAGAGCCGTTCCGGTGTAACGCACTTCGTCGTCGAACAGCTGCGGCGTGATGGTGTAAGACGCCACCTGGAGGAACGCCATGTTGACCATGATGAGTGCGTATCCGAGCGCGGCGAAGCCCAAGCTGCCCAGGTCCATCAGCAGTAGCGCGGGATAGGTGACCACGGCGTATCCGACGAGGCCGATGACCGCGACCGTGATGGGGCCGATGCGGTCGGCGAGCCGACCGGTGAAGGGCATCAACGCAACGGAGAAGACGGTGACACCGGCGGTGATCCAGTAGACCGGCGCCTTCGGGTAGTCGAGATTGGTCACCAGATAGATCGCGATGAAGGTCGATCCGATGTACGCGGCACCCTGCACGCCGATGCCCAGCGCGGTCGCCTGCGCCAGCGGACCTGGGTAGGACTTCAACGCGGACAACAGGGGGAAGCCGTGGCTGGCCTTCTTGACGTTGCGGTCGATGTCGGGCAGCGTGCGCCGGGCGAAGTAGCAGATGACGGTCAACGGAGCAGCCAGCAGGAACGGGATTCGCCACCCCCAGCTGTTCAACTGGTCGGCTGCCAGCAGACCAGACACCACGCCGATGGCCGCCGACGCGACGGCGAAACCGGCATTCGTCCCCATTGGCACGAATGCTGCGTACCGGGACTTGCGACCGTTCGGCGCCGCCTCGGCGATCACCGTGGCCGCGCCGCCGACCTCCCCGCCGGCGAAGAAGCCCTGTGCGATGCGGACGACGAACAGAAGGATCGGTGCGAGCACGCCCACCGTGGCATAGGTGGGCAACAGTCCGATGATCGTACTGGCCACCCCGATGCCGATGATGGTGACCAACAGAGCTCGCTTGCGGCCGAATCGGTCACCCACCCAACCGAAGTAGATGCCACCGAGTGGCCTGATCACGTAGGACAACGCGAACAGCGCGAGGACGGACAGCAGTGCGGCGACGGGGTCCTGGTTCGGGAAGAACAAGGGCGCGATGATGGCCGACACGTAACCGTAGAGGGCGTAGTCGTAGTACTCGATCAGGGTGCCGAGGCCGCCGGCCAGCGTCACCTTCCGCATGTCGGCCGGCTCGCGTACCGACGGGTCGATGTCACGCACGGTCATGTCGGTACCTCTCGTTCTCGTCGTGAGTCCGGCTCATCAGGGTTCTCCTCATCGTCGTGGAGCAGTGGTCGTGGGATGTGTTCTGGGATCTCGGATGTCGATCCCGTGGTCGTCGACGTAGGCGCGAACGATGTCGTCGAAGGACTCCTCGGCATGCAATCCGAGGCGTTCGGCGCGCGGCGTCCGGAAACGCGCGGGCCAGCTGCCGACGATGGCGGCGACCGCGGGGTCGTCGGTCCAGTCGACGAGGTCGCTGGTCCCGGAGCCTGCGACCCGGTCGAGCGCCGCGGCCATCTCACCCGGCGTGGTGGTGAGAGCGGGAAGGTTCATCGCCGTTCGGCTGCCCCAGGTGTCGTCGTCGACGGTGGCGGCCCGGAGCAGCCCGTCGAGGGTGCGGCGGGGTGAGGACAGCGCGATCGGCATGTCCCGTGGCACCGGGCACGAGGCGCGGGTGCCGCCGAGCGGTTCGCGCACCATGCCCGACATGAAGCTCGACGCCGCCGCGTTGGGTCTACCGGGTCGCACGGCGACGGTCATCAGCCGGACCGAGCGGCCCCGGATGAACCCCTTGCGGGTGTAGTCGGCGACCAACTGTTCGCCGATGAACTTCTGTGTGCCGTAACTGGATTGGGGTCTAGGGAGAGTGTCGTCGTCGACCATCCCGATCGGCCCGATCGCCGGGTCGCTGCCGAATACCGCGAGCGAACTGGAGAACACGACGATCGGAGCAACCGGCTGGGCTCTGGCACGTTCTAACAACGCCCGGGTGCCGTCGACGTTGGTCCGCATGCCGAGGTCGAAGTCCTTCTCGGCGGCTCCGCTGACGACGCCGGCGAGGTGGAATATGGCGTCCACGGAACCCATTTCGGGCAGCGTCTCCTCAAGACTGCCGAGCACGACGCGCACTCGCGGATCCGACGCCACGTCCGGCGGCGGTTCCACCAGGTCGAGCAGGAGGATCTCGCCGACCTCTTCGGGCTCTCTGCCGCCGAGACCGATCGGCTGGGACGACAACCGTCGAGCCAGCATCGCGCCGACGAAGCCGCCACCGCCCGTGATCGCGATTCGTGGGTTCACGAGGGGTCCTCCAGTCGAGAGACGACGTCGGCCAGGGCGTCGTCGTCGCCGACGTTGCCGGGGAAGACGACGTAGGGGATTCCCGCGGCCGGTCCCGAGACCGCCTGCCACAGCGACACGATGCCGTCGAGCACGGGTCCCCGGGTCCAGGCACGGTCGATGCGCAATGCGCGGGTTGCGATGTCGGAGGACGTGATTCCGCCCTTCGCGATCACGAAGGCCGGCCGCCGGCCGGTGACGATGCGGGCCACGCACGTGCTCAGTGCCGTACTGACCCGGCGGGAGATGTCGAGGCTGGCGGCCTCGTCGGCCCCGGCGGCGAGCAACCGCGAGGTGCTGACCACGACGGTGTGCTCGCTCAGCGCGTCAGCCGCATGCCGGGCCACCTCCTCGAGCCGTCCGTCGAGGGCGCCGTCGTCGCCGACGATCGCGTCCACGTCGACTTCGAAGGACCTGATCGACCGTCGGGCGGCCAATCGGTCCAGCTGCCGGGTGGTCAGTGGCACGTGCGAGCCGACGACCACCAGGCCGTGGACGTCGTCGCCGACCAGACGCCAGAGTTCCTGGTCGGACAGGCGCTCGCCGCCCTCCTGGCCCGTTCGTGCGCGGACGAAGGACGGACCGATGCGGTAGACGAGGCGTGCGCCGTCACGCTCGGCGGCGAGCACGGCCAGGGCGACTGCGCGCAGGTCGTCGTCGGTCATCGCGTCGACCACGACGACTTGGCGGTCGCGTGCGTCCGCGAGCCGTCGCGCGAGTGCAGACGTCGTCGCCGTCCGGATCGTCTCGAGGGAGATCTCGATGACGTCGTGCGAACCAATCCGGCCGCCGCTCTTCTCGGCCACCCACTCGGACAGTCTCGAGGAGCGGTAGCCGAAGGTGGCGTCGCGTGCGAAGTCGCTTTCGGCGACGGGGACGAGTTCGTCGCCCACCCGCAGGACGTGGACCCCGTCGAGGGTCAGCCTGCCCGCGTCCACGTAGGCCGGGGCCAGCAGAACACCGTCGACCACCGTCCCCGACTCGGCGAGGACGTCGCCGATGACGTCGATCTCCAGCGGGAAGTGGCCTCGCAGAGTGGAATCACTGCGGCTGGCGAAGGCGAGTTCGACGCCCATTTTGGCGGCGACCCGCACGCACGCCTGGACCACCTGCCGGTCGCGTTCGGCGGCCCGGTGTGGATCCAGACTGCGGGTGTTGGTCAGGACGAAGAATCCGGCAGTGTCCCGTCCCAGTGCCCACTCGACGTCCTCGTCGGTCCACCGGGTGAGCACGGGAAGGTCGCGAACCGTCTGCGTCCCCGTCGGATCGTCGTCGAGGAAGACCACCTTGCGCGCTCCTCGAAGGGCGTCGCGGACGGTCGCCACCGGCACGTGGAAGTCGGCGGGCACGCTCGTGGAGGAGGTCAACTGACACCGCCCTGAGCCAGGAGCAAGCCCATGCGATGGGCGGCGAGCTCGGGATCGGGGAACATGCCGAGTTCGTCGGCGAGGACGAACAGGTCGGCGAGGTGCTGCAGCGAGCGTAGGCCCTCCCGGCCGGTCACCATCCGGAAGTGGTCTTGATGGCCGCAGAGCCAGGCCATGAAGACGCAACCGACCTTGTAGCGGTCGGCAGGGGTCTCGAACATCTTGACCGCCAACGGAATCGAGCGATTCATCGCATCGGCGAAGCCGTCGCGATCGCCGGCGTCCAATGCGGCGAAGCCGACCGAGGCGATGGGAGCGATCGGATCCAGCACCCCGAGGAGGCCATGACTGTGGTGGTCACCGTCGCCCAGGAGCAGGTCGGTGTACCCGTAGTCGTCGCCGGTGAAGACCTTGACGCCCGTGGGCAATCGGCGACGGAACTCGCGTTCGAGTTCGTGGTCGAGCAGGCTGAACTTGATGCCCTCGATGCGGTCGGCGTTCTCGCGGGCCAGGTCCACGACGACGTCCATGGCCTCGCGCGGATCGGCGTGTCCCCAATAGTCAGTCATCGCCGGGTCGAATCCGGTGCCGAGCCAGTGCACGATCGCCGGCCGGTCGGTCTTGGCGAGTACGTCGCGATAGACCGAGAGGTAGTCCTCGGCGGAGGTGGCCACCGCAGCCAGGGCGTGGCTGACCCGCAGGACGGCGCCGCACCCCTGAGCCTGGACGAACTCGACCTGCTCGGTGTAGGCATCGACGATCTGCTCCAGACTCGGCCTGGCAGAATCGATTTGGTCGGTGCCGGCGCCGGCCACCACTGCGGCACCTGCCTCCAACGCGGCGCTGACCCCGAGGCGGATGAGCTCCCTGGCCTGAGTCCAGTCCAGGCCGCCAGGCCCCCGCTCGGTCGTGTCCATGGCCTCGGCGATGCCGATCCCGTAGCTGAACAGGTGACGGCGGAACGCGATCGTCGCCTCCCAGTCGACTTGCGGTGACACCCCGGGCGTGTAGTCGCCGCGCGTGTCGGCGACGACGTGGGCTGCGGCCAACACTGTCCGGGAGGTGAAGGGCTGCGGGTGTCGCGGGTAGTCGACCGGCTGACGCATCACGTGCGTGACGGTGTCACCGTCGGCCGTGGGAAGGACGACTTCGGTCGAGGTCAGAATGCTCACGTTTGCCTTTCGAGGGGAGGAACGTCAGGACCAGTGGCGAGGCTCGCCGCGTCGCTCGCGGTCCAGCTCGGAGCCGATGGCCCCGGTGCGCTTCAACGCCGAGATCTGATCGGGCTCGTAACCCGCCGCGGTGAGGACCTCGTCGTTGTGTTGCCCGACGGTCGGCGGAACGGCGCGCAGGCGGGGCGGGGTCTCCGACAGCTGCACCGGCATCCCGACGAACTTGACTGAGCCCACCCCGGTCACCTCGGCCTCCAGGACGAGACCGTTGTGCACCACCTGGGGGTCGGCGAACACCGCGGCGTAGTCGTTCACGGGTGCCACCAACACGTCTTCTGCTTCGAAGCGCTCCATGATGGCGTCACGCTCGTGGCCGGCGATGGCGTCGGCGAGCAGACGATGCGTCTCGACGGTGTGGGCGCGAAGGCCGTCGATGGTGGAAAAGCGCGGATCGTCGACGGCCTCGGCCGGCAGGCCACAGGCCCGTGCGCAGCGCTGCCACTGCTGGTCGACGTAGAACTCGCCGACGAGGGCCAACCAGTGCCCGTCGGCGCACTCGTAGTAGCCGTACAGCGCGGTGTTGTGCGCGTGGGCGATTCCCTGCTCGGGCCGGGGGTACTGCTGCCCGGTGTTGAGGTAGGTCGTGCCCTCTTGCAAGTGGCTCGAGATCGCGGCGTTGAGCAGGTTGGAGTCCACGACTTGACCGCGTCCGGTGCGCTCCCGAGCCGCCAACGCAATCATCATTCCCTGGGCGAACTGCATCGAGGCGAGGTAATCGACGATGAACGTTCCGACCGGCACCGGACCGGTGTCCGTGGTGCCGGTCAAGGCCATCAGCCCGCTCGTGGCCTGCGCGGCCAGATCCTGGCCCCGGCGCAGGACGTAGGGTCCGGACAAGCCGTACCCCGAGGCGTAGGCGACGATGACCCTCGGGTTGATCTCGGACAACTGATCCCAACCGAAGCCGAGCTTGTCCATCACGCCGGGGCGGAAGTTGCTCGCGACGATGTCGGCGTCCTTGGCCAGGATGTGGATGAGTTCGCGCCCCGCATCGGATTTGAGGTCGACGCTGATGCTCTTCTTGTTGCGGTTGGTCGCCGACCAGTGGGGGCTGTACCCGTCGGCCAGGAACGGCGGCTGGTTGCGGCCGATCTCACCGACATCGATCCGCTCGACCTTGATGACCTCGGCACCGAAGTCCGCCAAGACCTGCGTGGCCGACGGGCCCTGCTCGAGTTGGGTGAAGTCGAGGATCCGTATTCCCTCGAAGGCGTCGGTCATCGCTGCGCTCCATGCAGTGCCGATTCGCGGCGAGCCGGCAGTGGTCGGATTCCCGCCGCGGCGGGCAGGAACAGTCGGCGGTCCATCAGGAGGGGCGGCCGAGACATGATGGGGGTGAACCCCATCTGTGCCAACACGTCTCGTCGCAGGTCGACGCCGGGCGCGATCTCGATCAGCTCTATGCCCTGCTCGCCGAGGGTGAACACGGCCCGTTCGGTGACGTAGAGGATTCGCTGACCGGTGCGGCGGGCACGCTCGGCGCTGAAGCTGACGTAGTCGACCTCCTCGACGAACTTGGGGTAGCGGCCGTCTCGGTCGATGCGCAGAGCACCGTCGCCGAGATCGGTCCGAAGGCCACCACCGCGCAGCGTCCCGCAGAACACGACGGTGCGCGCCTTCTGGCTGATGTCGATGAAACCGCCTGGGCCGATGGGCTTCCCGTCGAGCACCGCGACGTTCACGTTGCCCGCCCGGTCGACTTCGGCGAAGGCCAGACCCGCGAAGTCGAGGGCGCCGCCGTCGTACAGGTCGAAGGTGCTGGGCATGTCGACGATCGCCGACGGGTTGATCGCCGTGCCGGAGTCGAGCCCCACGCCGGGCAGTCCGCCGAAGATGCCCTGTTCGACGGTGAGCGTAATGCGTTCGAGGAAGCCTTCCTCGAGTGCCACGTAGCTGATGCCGTTGGCCATCCCGACCCCGAGATTGGCGAGGTCGCCGTCGTGCAGCTCCATCGCCGCGCGGCGGGCGACGACCTTTCGCTCGTCGAGCGGCAGTCCCGGGACGGCCGTCGACCGATTGGGCGTGGCTCCCGTACGCCTCGAGTCGGTGACCGTGATCGGTGTCTGGTTCGGGTAGTCGGTCAGCACCACGTGCTCGACGAGCACACCCGGAATACGCACGCGCGCAGCAGGTATCGCACCACGCTCCACGAAGCGCTTCACCTCGACGATGACGATGCCGCCGCTGTTGTGGGCAGCCGAGGCGATGGCGAGGTTGTCGCCGATCGCCGCCTCGTCATCCATGGCGACGTTGCCGTCCGCGTCGGCCTCGGTGGCGCGCAGAAGCGCGACGTCGACGTCGAACCGCGGGTAGTGCAGCCATTCTCGGCCCCCGATGGTGACGACCTCGCTGAGACCGTCACCGGTGCAAGCGTTAATCCGACCCCACTGACGCCGCGGATCGACGAAGGTGTCGAGACCGATGTCGGTGAACAGCCCGGGGCGACCGGCGGCGATCTCCCGGTACAGCAGGGAGATCGTTCCCGCAGGCAGCCCGATGGCCTCCACCTGGTTGGCCGCGATGACGGACTGTTGCCGGGGGGAGAGGACGAAGTGGGAGCCGATGAAGCGACTGACCAGGCCGGGGACGGCGACGTGGTCGATGCCTCGTCCTTCGTGGTCGCCCAGTCCCATGACGTGTACGACCACCAAGTTGGCGGGTTCGCCGACGTCGAGCCAGCGCTCTTCGACGGCTGCCAGGAGCGTCTCCGGCACCTGCAGCAGCGAGCCCGTGCCTCCCACCGCCACGACGGCACCGGATGGAATGCGTTGGGCGGCTTCGCTCGGGGAGCACAGCACGTCGCGGGCGCGCTTACCGCTGGGTGCTTCGTCGAGGTTCAGTTCCGTCACGACATCACGTCCCCGCCGCAGACGTTGACGCACTCGCCGGTGACGTACGAGGCGTCGTCGGAGGCCAGGAACGCCACGACGGAAGCCACCTCGTCGGGACGGCCGATGCGCTTCATCGGATTGAGCGACATCCGGTGCTCGAGTACGTCGGCGGGATCCTGGTCGGTCATCCTGCCCACCTCGACGCTTCCGAAGTCCGACAGTGCGGTGTCGATGCGGCCCGGCGCCACCGCGTTGACCCGAATGCCGCGTGGGGCCAACTCTGCTGCGAACGACCGGACGAGGCTGCGCACTGCGGCCTTCGACGCGGCGTAGTTCGCCGTCAGTCGATTGGGCAGCTGCGCCTGAATGGAGGCGATGGCGATCGCAGAGCCGCCCTGGTTGAGGAGCGCGGCGGCCAGTTGCAGCGTGAGCAGGGTGCCCCTGGCGTTGACGTCGAGGACTCGATCCCAGTCCTGGACCGCGAGATCGGTTGCCGGTGCGAACGTTTGGATGCCTGCGTTGGCCACCACGATGTCCAGCGGACCGACGACTCGGGCCACCTCGTCGAACATGGACGGCTCGGCGACGTCCAGGCGCAGCGCCTCGGTGCCGTGCACCGCCGAGGCCGTCGACTTGGCCTCCATCTCGTCGAGATCGGCGATGACGACGTGGGCACCCTCGGCGGCGAGACGTTCCACGATGGCCCGCCCGATGCCGCGGCTGCCGCCGGTGACGAGCGCGCGCCTGCCGGCGAACCGAGGTGACGACATCACGCGTCCTGGCCGTCGCTGGCGAGGACGCCGCCGAGCGGCACCTTGGACAGCAGCTCGAGTTTCTGCCCCCTCTGGCAGAGGCGTCCCGTCTGGTCGACGACCTCGACGTCGAAGGTGACGATGGCTTGATCCGGCTTGGACTTGCTGTCGCGCATCGCTGCGACCGAATAGTTCACGAACATGGTGTCGCCGAGGAACAGGGGCGCCACGAACCGCCAGTCGCTGATGCCGAGGAAGGCGATCGCCGTATGACGCAGCTGCTCGGTGCGCGGCCACATCAATCCGTGGGCGTAGGACAGGCCGAGCAGACCGTGCGCGATCCGCCGACCGAACTGGCTCGCCTCGGCGTACACGTCACTGGTGTGCACTTCGGAGAGGTCGCCGGTGAGGGTGCCAAACCCGATGACGTCGGCGTCGGTGATCGTCCGACCGGGGCTTCGGAACGCCATTCCGACGGAGAGATCCTGATACAGCAGACCCTGCCGGGGGATGCCATTGGTCATCGTCGACTCCTCGTCGTTTGGGCGGGGCATGGGGTCCTTCGGCGCTCTCGAGCCCTGTGGTGGTGCAGCTCTCAAGTGATCGCCAGGTGTGATCTACTACACTAACAGAACTGCATTCAATAATGAAACGTCGTTCCGAAAATGAGGAGTGCTGATGGCGACTGGTTCGCTTCCGCGAGGACTCGCGGTGCTGCAATGCCTGGTCGGCGTATCGGAGGGACTTCCGCTCGGCCGGATCTCAGAACTCGTCGACCTGCCGAAGAGCGCTGCGCACAGAATCCTGGTGGCCCTCGCCGACGAGGGTTTCGTTCAGCAGATCGAGGCCACGGGCAATTACGCGCTCACCCTGCGCATCGTGAGCCTCGGGCTGCGGCACCTGGCGGGGAGCACGATCGCCGACCTGGCCGTGCCCGTCCTCGCGCGCCTCGCCCGCGAATCGCAGCAGCTCGTCCGACTCGGCCTGGTCGACGGATCTCGGCTGATGTGGGTGGCGCGTTCCCAGGGCGCGCGCGGAGGTCTGCGCTACGAACCCGACGTCGACCATGGCAAGGAGATCCCCCTGGGGTCCTCGGCGAGCGGCCTGGCATGGCTCTCGCAACTGTCCGACGACGAGGCCCTGCACCTCGTCGCCCGGCAGGATCCAGAACTGCGGCATCCCATGGGGCCCGGGGCGCCGGGGAGCCTGACCGACGTGCTCGATCGCGTGCACGAGGCCCGCGCCCGGGGCTGGGCACGCGTGCACGACAGTTTCGAGGAGGGCATCTCCGCGATGGCCGCGCCCCTGCGGACCAACGGAGTCGGGGCCGCGGGTGTCGTCAGCATCGCCGGACCCAGCCTCCAGCTGACCGACCGGCGCATGGACGAACTGGCGGACCCGCTCGTGGCGGCCGCCGCGGAATTGGCCAACCTCGCGGGCGCGATGGTCAGTGAGGTGCGAACGCAGGACGCGGCGTCGTCGTCGGCGGCGCGGCGCTGACGTACCTGCGTCTAGACCCCTTCGGAGAAGTCCGCGGTGAGCCAGCGGTCGGGTCGCACGGTGAACAGGACGCTCGGGGCGTCCCCCATGCCGTCGACGAACGCACGACCACCCTCGTCGCCGAGGTACCTGACGGCGATGGCCTCGCGGACGTCGCGCGGCGCGGGATTCGCGGTGTCGACCACGGTGCCCTCCACGACCACGTACTGGTACGGCGGCTCTTCGCGCTGCACGACCAAGCTCACCGCACCGGCCTGCTCGATCAACCGTGCCTTGCGTGAGCCGGCGCCCGTGTTGATCCGGATCAACCCGTCGTCGGTGTAGTCGTACCAGATCGGCACGCTGGCGGGAGGACGGCCGTTGTCGGCCGCCACCGAGAGCACGCCTACGCGCACGTCCCTCAGAAATCGTTCGCGCTCGTCATCCGTGAAGGGCCTCATGATCGGGGCCAACACGTGAACTGGCGCACACTATTCCCGGAGCCCTCGTCGTCGAGGCCGAGGTAGCCCATCACCTCGCGGCCACCGTCATCATCGGTTGACGTTCTTCATCGGAAGTTGACGGAGCCCAGCGGCATGCCATCGTCGGGAGGACACTCGGCGAGGGCAAGCGTGACTCGGCGTCGGCGTTCGCCTGGAATGCGCCGGCGACGGTGTGCGGAGAGGACTCGAATGGCCCGACGGTGGAGACGGCCCCGGTCGCGGGGGCTCGGACGACGGGCGTGGCTGGTGACCTGGTCCATTCGGTTGGTGCTGTGGACGTTGGGCTTCACGCGAGTCGTCAGGACCACGATCGTGAACGCCGACGTCGTGCCGGCCAGGGGTGCGGTGCTTCTGGCCGCCAACCACACCTCGATGATCGACGTGCTGTTCATCCTCGGCGCACTGCGTCGGGAGGCGATCGCGATGGCGATGGCGGAGCTGTGGAAGTCGCCGCTGACCCGGTGGCTCGTCGAAGTCCTAGGCCAAATCCCCGTCGTCCGAGGAGATTCGGAGTCCGGGAAGCAGGCGATGGAGAGCGCCGAACAGGCCCTGAACGACGGCGCGCTGGTGGGGATCTTCCCCGAGCAGAAGTGCGTGCTGCCAGGGGAAGACGCTCCGTACCGGCCCGGCGTCGCGGTCCTGTCCAAGCGCACGGGTGTGCCGGTCATCCCGGTTCGCCTGGTGAACGCCAACGCGGTCCTGCCGGTCGGCAAGAAGCTGCCCGACCTCGGGCACGAGGTCTACGTGATCTTCGGGGAGCCCGTCGACCCCGGCGACTTCGCCTCCGTCGACGACCTGCTCGACGAAGTGCGGCGTCGCATCACGACGCTGGAGCCGCCGAGGTGATCTGCGCCATCAGGGATTCCATGTCCGACACGTCCCACACCTCGGCGAACTTGTCGCCCTCGACCCGGTAGAGGGTGAACTCGGAGATCCGCACCCGGCGGCCGGTCGCCTCGATCCCGCGGAACGTCCCCAGGTGAGTGCCCCCGACCCAGAAGTGCAGCCCGAGGAGATCGCCGTCGACGAGGAGACTCCGCACCTCCCACGTCCAGTCGGGGAACCCCGCCACCAACGGTGCGAACTGAGAGACCACTGAATCCGGTTGCATCGGAGCGTCGTTGACCTTGATCGTCGGCGTGTAGAACGCCGTCATGCCGTCGAGGTCGTGCGCGTTGCACAGCTCGAGGTACGCCGCGTACAGCGCTTCGTAGTCGTCACGAGTGCTCGCCATGCGTCGAGACTAGGCCCGCCGCCCGTCCATTCACCCGAGGAACGGCAATCCGGCGAGGCTGGCGGCCTCGCGTGCCAGGATCGAGGGGTGTCACCACCGCAGACCTCCGACGTGACCTGGCGATGAGCGTGCCTTGAGTACGCCGCGCCGCTTCGCCGACCGCTACGAACTGCACGAGCTGGTGGGCATCGGCGGCATGTCGGAAGTGCACTTGGCCCGCGACCTGCGTCTGGATCGAGACGTCGCGGTGAAGGTGTTGCACGTCGACCTGGCCAAGGACGCCGCCGTCAGCGCGCGGTTCCGTCGGGAAGCGCAGAAGACGGCCGGCCTCAACCATCGCGGCATCGCCGCCGTCTACGACACCGGTGCGGCAGACACGACCACGGGCACGCCCATGTACATCGTGATGGAGTTCGTCGACGGTCAGACGTTGCGCGACTCGGTACGCGAGCGCGGTGCGATGACCCCGCGGCGCGCGGTCTCGGTGATCGCCGAGGTATGCGAGGCACTCGAGTTCAGCCACCGCAACGGCGTGATCCATCGGGACGTCAAACCCGCCAACATCATGCTGACCAAGACCGGCGCGGTGAAGGTCGTGGACTTCGGCATCGCCCGGGCACTCTCCGACGGGGATCACGGCACGACGGGCTCCGGTGCCGTCATGGGCACCGCGCACTACCTGTCGCCAGAACAGGCCCGCGGCGGCACCGTCGACGCCCGCTCCGACGTCTACTCCGTGGGTTGCGTGCTCTACGAACTCGCCACCGGTGACACGCCTTTTGCCGGTGATTCACCCGTCGCGATCGTCTATCAGCATGTGCATGAGGATCCGGTCCAGCCCTCCGGTCGCAATGCCGAACTCACGGCGTCCTTCGACGCGGTCGTAGCCAAGGCAATGGCAAAGGACCCCGACGAGCGCTACCAGTCGGCCGCCGACATGCGCGTCGACCTCATTCGCCTGCTGAACGGTGACGTGCCCTACGCGGCAGTCCGAACCACGGCCGACGCCACGTCGCCCCTGCCGGTGGCCGCGTCACGTGAGGTGAGCGGCCCGGTCTCGCCGGCCGGCGGGCACGCGGTCTCCCGGCGGCTGATCGCGGTCGGGGCGGTGACGGTGCTCGTCGTCGCGGTCGCCGTCGCGGTCGGCCTCGGCACGCTCGGCCGCGGCTCCACCGCCGAGGCGCTCCTCGACGTTCGGGGACGCACCGTCGCCGAAGCCGTCGCCGCACTGCACGACCGCGGGTTGAGCACGCGAGTCGAGACGGCGGCGCATCCGAACGTGCCCGCAGAGCACGTCATCGACACCGACCCCGTGGCCGGGACGGACGTGGCGGCCGGGTCCGAGATCACGATCGAGGTGTCGTCGGGACCCGGCCGTGATCAGGCCGCCGAGCCCCGACTCGAAGTTCCCGACGTGGCATCGATGACCTACGCCGACGCCATCCGGGTGCTGACCGGCGCCGGCTTCCGGCAATTCCGGCAGGCGTACCTGCCGTCGTCCCCGGAGTCGAAGGACCGGGTGCTGGCGACCAATCCCCACGCGCGTCTGCCTGCGGCGGTGAGCGCCACGATCACCCTGGTGATGGGCTCGGGTCCCGCCGCCGACGATCCCTGACGGGTCAGCGGAAGCGGACCTCCAGCGTGGCCAGGCCGAAGATCTTGCGGCCGGCCGACTTCGCGGTGACGATGACCACGCCGGAGCGGGTCTGCGGGTCCAGCGACTTGATCCGGCCTCCGAACTCGATGTCGGCGCCACCCGCGGCCGGCACGATCGCGGGCTGGGACAGTCGGATGGCGTAGCGGCTGATCGCCCCGGGGTCGCCCAACCACGACGAGCCGAAGCCGGCACCGAGGCCCATGGTGAGCATGCCGTGGGCGATCACGTCCGGCTGGCCTGCCAGCTTGGCGATGTCCTCGTCCCAGTGCAGTGGGTTCGCGTCGCCCGACACGCCCGCGTAGTTGACCAGGTCGCCACGGGACAGCCGAGCGTGGTGGACCGGGAGTTCGCCACCCACCTCGAGATCGTCGAACGACGGGGTCGACGGAGTGCGGGTGGCACCCCCGTCGGAGATCCTGGCCTCACCGTCGGGACGGACCGTCTTCTCGTACGTCGCGCCGCTCTCGTCGACCCCGAGGAGGTTGACGTCGTGCATCATCACGCCCTGGATCGCCGAGCGGATCGCCGGGTCGACGTCGTCACCGGTGACGCCCACGACGGTGGTGTGCAGTGTGTGGACGCGTTCGCCGGCGGCGTCGGTGAAGGTGTTGGTGACGGTGATCAGGTCGCGGCCGGCGATTCGGCGCACCGACGTCAGCTCGACGTCGGTGGTCAGTTCGTCGCCCGCCACGATCGGCCGGTGTTGTTCGAAGACCTCTTCGGTCTGCAGGTACATGTCGTATCCGATGACGACCGACTCGAACATGCGCTGGTTGCAGGCCATGGCGGGGGTCGATGTGAAGGTCACCGGGGCGACGAGATCCGAGAACCCCAGTGCCTGGGCCGCGGCGACGTCCCAGTGCGCGGGATGATAATTCTGCACCGCGCGCGCGAACTCACGGACCTTCTCCCGTCCGACGAGATAGGTGCCGTCGGCCTGGTAGTGGTGGCCGACTCGGGCTTCGAGCTCCTGCGTTTCTGCTGCTGCGGTCATGAATGTGCTCATCTTTTCTATCGGTCAGTTCGCTGTGGGCCGACCACTGCACACTAACGGGCGGGCGGTCCAGCGCTTTCGAGTCCCTCGCGCAGCCGGGCATTCTCGGCCTGCAGGTCCGCCAGCTGCCGACGCAGCGGGGCGAGGTGCGGTTCGAGTTCCTCGGCGCTGAAGCGCGGTGTGATGTGCTGCTGGCAGTTCCAGTCGAAGGCCTCGACGGTGACGAGGACGGCGCGCTCGACATCTGCGGCGTAGCCGGGATCAGCGAAGCTCCCGACCAGCGCCGGGTCGTCGGCGACCGTGACGACGCGGGCGTGACCGTAGATCTTCAACCGGCGTCGCTGGGCGTAGTCCAGCACGATCAGCGCGACGCGGTCGTCACCGCTGACATTGCCGGTGGTGATGTACTGCAGGTTGCCGCGGAAGTCGGCCCAGCCGATGGTGTGGTCGTCGACGACACGTAGGAAACCCCTTGGCCCGCCTCGGAATTGGACATACGGCCAACCCGTCTCGCTGACGGAGGCCAGATAGAAGCCGTCGCGGTCGGCCAGGTAGTCCCGTTCGTCGTCGGTGAGCGCGTCGGTTCCGGGTGCGGCTCGGCCCTGGACCCGCTTGCGCCCGTAGAACCCGTCGCTGCCGTACTCGCGCTGGACATCGACGACGGCGTCGGTGAATGCGATGGAACCATAGTGCTTGCTCACCGGGTTCTCCCTTCGAGGACGCGGACGCCGACACCGACGCGAGACATCAGCTGTGGCGGCCTCTGGCGGCGTGTCGTCACCGACGATTATGTCTCGACTTGCCGGCGTCAGGCCTCGTCGGGCACGAAGTGCGTGTCGGCGCCGGTCTTGAAGACCACGTAGGCCCGCTTCCACGGTGCGTCGTCGAGAAGCCGCCACTCGTGGCCGGTGCCGGTGTGGTCGACGGCCAGCAGCACGTCACCCGGGTGAATCGTGAACGTCTCGCCGCCGACGGTCGTGAACTCCAGCACGCCAGAGAGCGTGATGACGTACTGCGGAATCGGGTCGTTGTGCCAGTCGAACGACGAATGCGGCGCGGTCTCCTTGAATTCGATCGATTCGGCCTGCACCAACTCGCCGCCGGCGATGCTGCCGCGTTCGACGTGAGAGTTGCCGTCGGGACCGGTGTAGAGGCGGTACGCGCGAATCATCTTGGGCTCCTTGGTCGACGTGCTGTGGGTGATGGTGTCATTCGAGGACGCCGTCGTGAAGATGCTTGGCCAGGTCGGTGTTGGATCGGTAGTCGACGCACACGTCGATGATGGTGACGCCCGGATCGTCGAGAGACTCCTTGAAGGCGCGTTCGAAGTCGGCCAGCCCGCTCACGCGCACGCCGGTGGCTCCAAAGGCCGCGGCGTATTGGGTGACGTCGTAGTCGGCGAGCCGTACGCCGGAGGTGCGGCCGTACTTCAGCTTCTCCTGAAACCCGACCATGTCGTAGGTGTCGTCGCGCATGATGACGTGGGTGAAGTGCAACCCCAGCCTGGTGGCGGTCTCCAATTCCTGTGCACTGAAGAGGAATCCGCCGTCCCCAGAGATCGACACCACCTGGGTGCCGGGCCGCACCATGGTGGCGGCCATCGCCCACGGCAAGGCCACCCCGAGGGTCTGCTGGCCGTTGGAGAACAGCAAGCGGCGCGGTTCGTAGGCACGCAGGTGCCGGGCGGCGTAGATGTAGTTGGACCCGATGTCGCAGGCGACGGTGGCGTCGTCGTCGAGTAGGTCGCGGATCTTCAGCACCAGGGCGGCCGGGTTGACCCCGACCTCGGTGTCGGCGTGCGTCGCGGCCGCGTCGTCGATGGCGATCAGGGCGGCGCGCTTCTCGTCGACGGATGTGGCCGCCGACTCGGAGAGGCGAAGCCCGGACAGTTCGGGAATCAACGCGCGCACGGTCGCGGCGACGTCGCCGCGCAGTTCCAGTGCGGGTTGATAGTGCACGTCGACGTCCGCGTCGATCTCGTCGAGGTGTACGACGATGCGGGCCGGATCGGAGTTCCACAGCCGCGGGTCGTATTCGACGGGGTCGTAGCCCACCGTCAGGAGGACGTCGGCCTCGGCGAGCAACTCGTCGCCCGGCTGGTTGCGGAACAGTCCCACCCGCCCGACGTAGTGCTTCTCGAGCTCACGCGAGACGACGCCGGCGGCCTGGAACGTCTCGACGACGGGAAGATCGGTGACGGCGAGCAGATCCCGGATCGCCGCGCAGGCGCGGGGATCGCCGCCGCGCATCCCGACCAGCACGACGGGTCGCTGGGCGTGGCGGATGAGGTCCGCGGCGCGCGAGACACGTTCGGCCGGAGCGGCTCCCAGCGGCGCGACGGGTACGGGGGTGACGACGGCCGTGGTCGGTTCGGCCGCCACGTCCGACGGAATGATCACCGCCGCGGCTCCGCGGGGCACCGTGGTGGCGGCGCGGAACGCGTTGGCGACGGCTTCGGCGGCGTTGTCCGGATGGGCGACCTCGCCGGTGAACTTGGTGACCGAGGCGAGCATCGCCGCGGCGTTCATCGACTGATGGGTGCGCTTGAGCCGGTCGACGCGCCCGACGGCGCCGCAGATCGCGATCATCGGATCCTGCTCGGTGTTCGCGGTGACCAGGCCGGTCGCCAGATTCGTCGTCCCGGGACCCGAGGTCACCAGCGCGACACCGGGAGTGCCCGTGAGTCGGCCGACCGCGGCGGCCATGAACGCGGCGTTCTGCTCGTGGCGGCAGACGACGAGCTGCGGTCCGCCGTCCTCGAGTGCGTCGAATACCGCGTCGACCTTGGCTCCGGGGATGCCGAAGATGAACTGCACGCCGTAGGCCGACAGCGTGTCGACCATGCCCTGTGCGGAACGTGTTGCCGGAGAGGTCATCTCAGTGCCCTTCTGTGCGACGGATCTGTTCGTCGGCGTCGTCGTCGGAGAGGTTGGCCGCCTCGAACTGCGGTGTCCGGGGTAAGCTGAGGTGAAGGTCGGAGCACACGCTCACCTCCACGGTGCCGTGCCGCAAGCGATAGTCGAGTGCGTGCCCGCCCCGGGCGCGGTTGGCGTCGAGGAAGTGTGCGTGGTAGCCCGCAACCGAGATGCCCTGCACCCACTGCGGCATCCGGAAGCCGCCGAGCGTTCCCGACACGTCGGTCATGGTCACCTCGCCCTGATCGCGGGTGGCCTCGGTGAACGGCGGGTACGGTGCGTGCTGCTTGCTGACGGTGCGGGTGCGGACCGAGGCGAAGTCGCCGCGGATGCGCACCGCGACCATCAGATTGGCGCTCTCGACACGCTCGTCGACCAGCGTGGTCACGGTCGCGCGGTCGGACTCCTCGGTCACCTCGATGGTCTGCTGCGGACGGAATCGCGTGACGACGGCGAAGGGAACGAGTTCGTCTGGGCCGGCCTGCTCGGCGCTGCCGTCGGACCGGAGCTGGTAGCACACCGAGTCGAGCATCAGCATCTCGCCGTCGAGACCGTTGAAGGTTCCGAGACCGAAGTCGCCGTGGCTCAGCAGTTCTCGGATCATCACGTCGCCGTCGTAGACGCCGTCGAGCAGTGCCTCCATCGTCGCCGTCTGGTAGATCGCGTTCGGTTCGGGGCTGTGCGGGACCATGGCTCAACCCTCGCCCACGAGGCGGGTCGGAGGCGTCGACGGTAGCCCCCAACTCGCAGTGGGGGCTAGCGGGTATGCCGGCGCAGGCGTCACCCGGTGAGATCGTGGGTAAGGCCATCACACCGCCTCGGAAGGGACCCCACGTGAAGATCGCGATCTTGGACGACTATCAGGACGTAGCGCTGTCGACGGCCGACTGGTCGGCCGTCGAGGCCAAGGCGGAGGTCACGGTGTTCGGCGACCACCTCGCCGATGCCGACGACCTGGTGGCCCGGCTCGAGCCGTTCGACGTCGTCTGCGTGATGCGGGAGCGCACCCCGCTGCCGCGCGAGATCATCGAACGCCTGCCCCGGCTCAAGCTCATTGCCTCCACCGGCCCGGGCAACGCCGCGATCGACTACGACGCCGCCGCCGACCACGACGTCGTCGTCACCAACACCGGGTACGACCCGACCTCGACCGTGGAACTGACGTGGGCGCTGATCATGGCGAGTTCGCGCCACCTCGTCGACGAGTGCGCCTCCGTCCGCTCCGGGGGATGGCAGACCACGGTGGGACGGGAATTGCGTGGTCAGGTTCTCGGCATCCTCGGCCTGGGCAACATCGGCTCCGAGATCGCCCGCCTCGGCAACGTCTTCGGGATGGACGTCGTGGCGTGGAGTCAGAACCTCGACGCCGACACCGCGGAGAAGGCCGGAGCGCGGCTGGTGTCCAAGGACGACCTCTTCTCCGGGTCCGACACGTTGACGATCCACCTCAAGCTCGGCGACCGGTCCCGCGGCCTGGTGGGCGCCGACCAACTCGGCCAGATGAAGCCGACGTCGTGGTTGGTGAACACCTCACGCGGTCCCATCGTGGACGAAGCCGCGCTGGTCGAGGCCTTGGCCAACCGAACGATTGGCGGGGCCGCGCTCGACGTCTTCGACACCGAACCCCTGCCCGTCGACCACCCGTTGCGGACGTTGCCCAATGCCTTGGTCACACCGCACGTCGGCTACGTCGCCCAGGATCTGTACCGCACCTTCTACCGCGACGTGGTCGCCAGCATCACCGAATGGCTGGCCAGCGCCGCGGACTAGCCGCGGCGTGGCAACTGCCCGCCGATGACGCCGAGAAGGGCCAGGTTGTCGTGGCTCGGCGTGCCGGGAGTGGCGGTGTAGACGAGCAGAGAGTGACCCCCGTCGGGATCGGTCAGCACCTGGCATTGCAACTCCAGCTCGCCTAGCTCGGGATGCACGATGTGCTTGTGCTGCTCGTGGGCGACGACGATCTCGTGGCGGTGCCACAGCTCGGTGAATTCGGGACTGCGCTCGAGGAGGGCGTCGCGGTACACGGCTGCGCGGTCTCGCGTCGCGGGCTTCGTGTGGGCCGCGCGCAGACCGGCGGTGAACCCGCGCGAGAGCCGATGGTGGTCCTCGGGACGGTAGCGGTCCCGCCCGTGGGGATCGGCGAACCAGCGGTAGCCGATGCTGCGGTAGAGCCCGGTGTAGCTGGTCAGGTCACCCGTCAGCGCAACCGCGGCCGGGGTCTGGGCCAACGTCTCGCCCAGCGCGGTGACGATCTCGGCGGGAATGTCGTTCAGCCGGTCGAAGATCCGCATCAGACCCGGGCCGACGTAGTCGACGCTCGCGGCCCGCGACGGGGCGGCGAACCCGGCCAGGGCGAAGAGGTGGTCGCGTTCGTCGAGGGAAAGCCGGAGACCGCGGGCCAGCGCGGCCAGCATCGACGTCGACGGCCGCGGTCCGCGTTGCTGTTCGAGGCGGCTGTAGTAGTCGGCCGACATGTCACTCAGGGCGGCGACCTCCTCGCGGCGCAACCCTGCGGTGCGCCGCCGCCGACCCCGCCCGAGCCCGACGTCCTCGGGTTGCAGCGCCTCGCGCCGGCTCCGCAGGAAGTCGGCCAGCTGTTCACGGTCCATGGTCACAGTCAACCCGTCGGGAAGCGCACGCCGGTGAGACACTCGGATATCGACCAGATCCGTGCCGCCGCCGCCTCGTCTGCCACGTTCGGGTACGGGAGCTGCTCGGCGGGTCGACCACGCAGCTGCCGGAAGCCGTTGGGACCGTAGAACTTTCCTCCGCCGGCGTCGGGACTGGTCGCCGCGTGGAGAGCGGGCAGCATCCCCGTCTCCGCGGTGCCCAGCATCCCGAGCCGGGCGAGGGTGCGGATCACGCGGACCGAGAGGCCGTCACTCGCGCGGCCCAGTTCCGGCTGCGCGGCGAGCAGATTGGTGGCGGCCACCCCCGGGTGGGCGACGTTGCTGCTGATTCCCCACCCGCCCGCTCGACTGCGACGGTCGAGTTCCATGCCGAACAGCGACACCGCGATCTTCGACGACGAATAGGACTTGGCCGTCGAATATCCGCGTTCCCACTGCAGGTCCTCCCAGTGAACGCCGTGTTGCGCGGCGGCGACGCTGGATTGGGTGGTCACGCGGGCGGCTCCCCGGCGCAGCAGTGGCAGGATCTGGCCCACGAGGGCGAAGTGACCGAGGTGATTCGTTGCGAACTGCACCTCGAATCCGTCCACCGTCCCACGTCGTTGCGGCGGCGTCATGACCCCGGCGTTGTTCACCAGGATGTGAATGGGGCGGTCCTCGGCGAGCAGTGACTCGGCCAGGCCGCTCACCGACTGCAGCGAGGACAGATCGAGTGGGCGGGTCGACACGGCGGCCGTGGGAACCGCCCGTCTGATCGTCGCCGCCGCCTCCGCGCCCTTTCCGAGGTTGCGAACCGGCATGACGACCTCCGCGCCGGCCTGGGCAAGTCCGCGGGCCAGGTGCAGTCCAAGCCCGTCGCTGGCCCCGGTGACGACGGCCAGCCGTCCGGACAGGTTCGGTACGTCTACTTCGTCTGAGTTCATGCCCTCATTCGATACGTCGCCGGGGGCGACAACCAGGGTCAGAAGATCCGTGGCTGAGTACCCAGGTGCCGACGGTAGGATCCGTGGTTCGCACATGGGGTGATAGTGGAGGGGCGCGGGTGCCGGATTGGGCGTTGCAGCGGCGACGTGCGTCGAACGCGGTGGGGAATGAGTCGAACGACGGCGCGCGGGATCTCGAGATCGACATGGCCGACGCGCCAGTCCTGCGTGCGCTGTTGCGCATCTCGCGCGCCGTGCTGCGGGCCGGCTACTTCGACGAGGCCCTCGAGGTGATCGCCGAGCAGGCCCTGCTGGCGCTGCAGGCGGCCTCGGTGTCGATCAGTCGATGGGAGCCAGAGACCCAGCTGCGCACGCTGATCAACGTCGGCACGCTCGGACCCGACGAGCAGCGGTGGCCGAAGGCCGAGATCTACGACGTCCGCGACGACGGTCCGGTCATGCGATTGCTGCGTCACGGCCAGCCCTACGTCTTCTCCGTCGACGACGCCGAGGCCAATCCCGTCGAGGCGCAGTGGCTTCGACGCCTCGGCAAGGAGAGCGAACTCGCGGTTCCGATCATGCACGAGGACGTCATGTGGGGTGAGCTGTGGGTGACCGGCGTGAACGGCCGACGATTCGGACCCGACGACGTCCAGTTGCTGCAAGCCATTGCCGCGCACGCCGCGGTGGCCATCGGCCGCTCCGAACTGTTCAGCACGGTATGGCGTTTCGCCCATCAAGACCCGCTGACCGGGCTGGCCAACCGGCGCGAACTCGACCGCAGGTTCGACGAGGTGGACTGGCAGAGCACCCCGGTGGCACTGCTGGTCGGCGATCTCGACGGGTTCAAGACGATCAACGACCGCGACGGACACCCGGCGGGCGACGAGCTGCTGCGCCAGGTGGGTGCGGTCCTCGGGGAGGTCACGTCCACCGACGGCGAGGCTACCGCCGTCCGCCTCGGCGGTGACGAGTTCTGCGTGCTGATGCCGAACCGCACTCTGGACGCAGCCGAGCACCTGGCCAGCGAGACCAGCCACCGCGTGCGGCGAATCCTGGGTACGGACGTTTCCCTCAGCTGGGGTGCGACCGTGTCGGGAGCCCACACCGCGTCGGGACGGGATCTGCTGGCCGCCGCCGACGCCGCACTGCTGGACGCCAAGCGGTTAGGACCGGGGCGCTACAACGTCGGGGTGGACAGGCCCACGGTCACCGGTCCGAGTCGGCGCACCGGCGCGCCCGAGGACTGGAGGGCGGCGATCGATCTGCTGGTGCCCCGCGTCCTGGCCATCCTCGACGAGCACGCCCCGTTGGACGTCGTCGCCGCACTGGAAGTGCTTGCGATGCAGGTGCACAACGCGGTGAATGCGGCTGCCTGGGCCATCTCGGAGACCACGGCCGACGAGTCGTGCATCCGCACGATCCGTGGCGTGGACAGCGTGCTCGACGAGTACTCCGGTCTGGCGAAGCTGCGGAGGATCGACGTGGGCACCGTGTACGCGCTGGCCGACTATCCGTGGACCGCCCGGGTGATGGCCTGCCCGGGTACGGCATTCATCGCCGACATCGGGCGCAAGGATTGTGATGCCGCCGAGGCGACCCTGCTGGCGGACCTGGGCTATCACGCGGTGCTGGCCGTCGGGGTGCGCTCAGCCGGCAGCGGGCATCTGCTGGAGATCTTCTCGAGGCCCGGACACAAGCTGGACGCCGTGGCACCCTATGTCCGGGTGCTGGCCAATCACTGTGCCAGCACGGGCGTCTAGTCGCCGACGGGCCGCCGCAACGGACGGGCGAACCCGCCCGGCGCGGGGCGGCCGACGGGACGGCGACGCGCGGCGGCCGCAGCCATGATCTCGTGGTACCGCGCCACCAATTGGTCTCGCGTCAAGCCGAATTCCGGCAGCACCTCGTCCGCCGGTGGGCCGCCGTAGGGCGCCCAGCTGCGCATGAAGGTGACGATGTCGTGCGCGAACCGATCCGCGATGAATCCGTCGGCCACCTCAGGACCCACCCTTCTTCTTGTTGTAGATGTCGAAGCCGACGGCTGCGAGAAGGACCAGGCCCTTGATGACCTGCTGGACGTCACTGCCGATGCCGATCAACGACATGCCGTTGTTGAGGACGCCGAGGACGAAGCCACCGATGATGGCGCCCAACACCGTTCCGACGCCGCCACTGGCCGACGCGCCACCGATGAATGCCGCGGCGATGGCCTCCAACTCCATGCCGATGCCCGCCTGCGGTGTGGCGGAGTTGAGCCGCGCCGCGAACAGCAGACCAGCCAGCGCCGACAGCAGCCCCATGTTGACGAACACCAGGAACGTGACGCGCTTGTTCTTGACGCCCGACAGCCGAGCGGCTGCCTCGTTGCCGCCGACGGCGTACACCTGCCGCCCAAAGACGGTGCTGCGCATGACGAATGCGTAGATCACGAAGGCGACGGCCAGGATGATGCCGACCACGGGAACGCCGCGGTAGCTGGCCAGCAGCAGGGTGAAGGCCGCCAGTGCGGCGACGATGGCCGCGCACTTGAACACGAACCAGCCCAGCGGCGAGACGTCGAAGCCGTAGCGCGACTGCGTGCGGCGCTGACGGACCTGCTGCCATACCGCCGCTGCCATGACGAAGACGCCGAGGATGACCGTCGGCCAGTGGTAGAGCCCACCGCCGCCGCCGATCTCGGGCAGGAAGCCGCTGCTGACCTGACTGAAGCTGCGCGGGAACGGGGCGATGGACTGGCCCTCGAGGAGGTACTGCGTCGCCCCGCGGAAGACCAGCATGCCGGCCAACGTCACGATGAACGACGGGATGCCGACGTAGGCGATCCAGAACCCTTGCCATGCACCGATGAGTGCGCCCAGGAGCAGACACAGACCCACCGCGAGCGGCCACGGCATGTCGTTGCGGATCATCAGCACCGCCGACATCGCCCCGACGAAGCCGGCGATCGAGCCGACCGACAGGTCGATGTGCCCGGAGATGATGACGATCACCATGCCGATCGCCAGGATCAGGATGTAACCGTTCTGCTGGACGATGTTGGTGACGTTCAGCGGCTTCAGCAGGATGCCGCTGGTCCAGACTTGGAACAGGATGACGATCACCGCGAGCGCGGCCACCATGCCGTATTGCCGGAAGTTGCCCTGCAGTACCGCGCGCAGCCGTTCGCCCGGTGACGCCGGGGGCGGCGTCGGCGTGGGCGCGCTCGAGGCGGTGCTCACGGTGGGGGTGGTGGTCATCTAGCTGCGTCCCTTCATCATGTATCGCATCAAGGTCTCCTGCTTGGCATCCGCACGGGCGACCTCACCGGTCAGCCGTCCCTCGTTGAGGGTGTAGATGCGGTCGCACAGACCGATCAGTTCGGGTAGTTCCGAGGAGATGACGATCACCGCCTTGCCCTGGGCGGCAAGGGAATTGATGATCGTATAGATCTCGTACTTGGCACCGACGTCGATTCCGCGGGTCGGCTCGTCGAGGATCAGCACGTCGGGGTCGGCGTAGATCCACTTGCTCAGCACGACCTTTTGCTGGTTGCCACCCGAGAGATTGCCCGTCGTCGCCCGCACGGAGGTCGCCTTGATGTGCATGTCCTTGCGGAACCGCTCGGCGACCACGGTCTCTTCGTGCTCGTTGATGACCGACGCCCGGCTGACCTTGGGCAGCGAGGCCAACGTCACGCTGCGCGCGATGTCGTCCATCAGGTTGAGCCCGTAGTGCTTGCGGTCCTCGGTGGCGTAGGCGATCCGGTGGGCGATGGCCTCGGGCACCGTGCGCGTACGAATCTCCTTGCCGTCCTTGAACACCTTGCCGCCGGCCTTCTTGCCGTAGCTGCGTCCGAACACGCTCATCGCGAGCTCGGTGCGGCCCGCGCCCATCAGTCCGGCCAACCCGACGACCTCGCCGCGGCGGACGTTGATGGACACCCCGTCGACCACCTTGCGCTGCTGATCCAACGGGTGGTAGACGGTCCAGTCCTCGATCGCGAAGGTGACCTCTCCGATTGGGTGGTCGCTGCGTTCGGGAAAGCGGTCGGTCATGTCGCGACCGACCATGCCGCGGATGACGTGCTCCTCGGTGAGATCGTCGGTCACCGGCAGTGTCTCGATGGTGCGGCCGTCACGCAGGATGGTGATGTCGTCGGCGACGCGCATCACCTCACCCAGCTTGTGCGAGATGATGATGCACGTCAGCCCCTGGTCGCGCAGCTCGACGATGAGGTCGAGCAGATGCCTGCTGTCCTCGTCGTTGAGCGCGGCCGTGGGTTCGTCGAGGATGAGTAGCTTGACCTTCTTGGACAAGGCCTTTGCGATCTCGACCAGCTGCTGCTTGCCCACCCCGATGTCGGCGATTCGGGTGCGCGGGCTCTCGGAGAGCCCCACGCGGGCGAGCAGCCGCGCGGCGTCGGTCATGGTCTCGTGCCAGCTGATCACCCCCGCGGAGGCGTGTTCGTTGCCGAGGAAGATGTTCTCGGCGATCGACAGCACCGGCACCAGCGCGAGCTCTTGGTGGATGATGCCGATGCCACGGCGCTCGCTGGACCTGATGTCCTTGAAGTCGCCCGGCTGACCGTCGAAGACGATCTCGCCGTCGTAGCTGCCGACCGGGTAGATCCCGCTGAGCACCTTCATCAGCGTCGACTTGCCGGCACCGTTCTCACCGCAGATCGCGTGGATCTCGCCACGGCGCACGGCGAGGTTGACCTCGCTGAGCGCCGTGACCCCCGCGAAACGCTTGGTGATGCCGCGCATTTCGAGCAGTGGAGCGGTGTCGGAGACCGTCACGCCAGCTGTCCGGCGGTGTAGTAGCCCGAGTCGACCAACACCTTCTGGTAGTTGGTCTTGTCCACGCTGACGGGCTGCAGCAGGAACGAGGGCACGACCTTCACGCCGTTGTCGTAGGTGGTGGTGTCGTTGGTCTCGGGCTTGCCATTGGTGAGCAGCGAATCGGCCATCTGCACGGCCGCCTTGGCGAGCTCACGGGTGTCCTTGAACACCGTCTGCGTCTGCTCGCCGGCGATGATCGACTTCACCGACGCCAGCTCGGCGTCCTGACCGGTGACGATCGGCAGGGGGTTGGTCGGCGTGCCGTAGCCCGCGCTCTTGAGTGCCGAGATGATGCCCAGCGACATGCCGTCGTACGGAGAGAGGACCGCGTCCACCCGTCCGCTGGTGTAGGCCTTGCTCAGCAGGTTGTCCATTCGCGACTGCGCCAGTCCGCCGTCCCAGCGCAGCGTGGCCACCTGGTCGAAGGAGGTCTGGCCGCTCTTGACCACGAGCTTGCCGCTGTCGATGTAGGGCTGCAGAACGCTCATTGCGCCCTTGAAGAAGAACGTCGCGTTGTTGTCGTCGGGCGATCCCGCGAACAACTCGATGTTGAAGGGGCCCTTGCCCTGAGCCAGACCGAGCTTGTCGGCGATGTAGGTGGCCTGCAGGACGCCGACCTTGAAGTTGTCGAACGTCGCGTAGTAGTTGACGTTCTCGGTGCCGCGGATCAACCGGTCGTAGCTGACGACCGGGATCTTGGCGTCGGCGGCGCGCTGCAGCGTGTCGGTCAGCGACGAGCTGTCGATCGGCGCGATGACCAAGACCTTGACGCCCTTGGTGATCATGTTCTCGATCTGGGACACCTGGTTCTGCACGACGTCGTCGCCGTACTGCAGGTCGGTGGCGTAGCCCAGCTTCTTGAACTGCTCGGCCATGTTGTTGCCGTCGGCGACCCAGCGTTCCGACGACTTGGTCGGCATGGCGATGCCGATGGTGCCGGACCGCTGACCGGTGCCGGCCTGCGGCTGATCCGACGTCGTCGACCGGCCGCAGCCCGACAGCGCGGCCACCACGGCCACGATGAGGGTGAGAACCCCCAGTACTCGAACGATGCCCTGACGCATGAATTCCTCCAGACTGAGTGGGTTCGCACCGCGGTCTCACGGGCCGGGGCGGACGCCCATGTGAGCGCTAACATATGGAGTTTGTGACGCCGCTCACGTCTTTGTCAAGCCCGTCGGCGCGTCGATGTGAGCGCTAACAAATCGTTGACACCGTTCGAATGTGAGCGTTAACATCCTGACGGTGTAACGCCGGTCACATTCATCTTCCGCCCCTCCGCGGCACGTGGACCACACGCCGGCAACGTGCCGAGCCCGGCAATCCGAATGATCGAAGGAGTTGTTGTGAAGAGAGTCCTCACCGCGGTGCTGAGCATCGCGACAGTCGGCGTTCTCGCAGCGTGCGGCAGCGGACCGGCGCCATCCGGTGGTTCCGGCGGCGGTGGTGGGGGAGGCCAGATCACCATGGGCTTCTCCCAGGTCGGCGCAGAGAGCGGCTGGCGCACGGCGAACACCACGTCCATCCAGGACGCGGCCAAGGCCGCCGACGTCAACCTCAAGTTCTCCGACGCCAACGGCGAGCAGGAAAACCAGATCTCGGCGATCCGCTCCTTCGTCCAGCAGCGGGTCAGCGTCATCGCCTTCAGCCCGGTGGTGCGCACCGGATGGGACGCGGTCCTGCTCGAGGCCAAGAACGCCGGCATCCCCGTCATCCTCACCGACCGCGCCGTCGACACCCAGGAGAAGGACGTCTACAAGACCTTCCTCGGCGCCGACTTCGTCCAGGAGGGCAAGTGGGCAGGGGAGTGGACGGTGAAGAACTTCGCATCGGCACCCGGCCCGGTGAACATCGTCCAGCTCGAGGGCACGACGGGATCGGACCCGGCGCTGGAGCGCAGCTCCGGATTCGCCGACGCCATCAAGGCCAACCCGAACCTCAAGGTGATCGCCTCCCAGTCGGGTGACTTCACCCGGTCCGGCGGCAAGCAGGTGATGGAGGCGTTCCTCAAGGCCAACCCGAAGATCGACATGGTCTTCGCCCAGAACGACGACATGGGTCTCGGCGCCGTCGAAGCGATCGAGGCCGCCGGTCTCAAGCCCGGTCAGGACATCAAGATCGTCGCGATCGACGCCACCCACGACGGCATGCAGGCCACCGCCGACGGAAAGTTCAACTTCCTCGTCGAGTGCAACCCGCTGCTCGGGCCGCAACTGATGGACATCGCGAAGAAGGTCGTCGCCGGAGAGGCGGTGCCCGCCCGCATCGTGACCCCCGATCAGACCTTCGACCAGCAGCAGGCGAAGGCCGCCCTGCCCGACCGCAAGTACTAGCAGCACACCACGAAGAAGACCGTCGACGCCGCTCGGACGCAGCAGCCCCCCGCAACGCTCCGAGCGGCGTCGACCACCACCGGTAAGGATTCACCGATGACCACACCCCACGCCGGGCCCGCCGCCTCGCCGGTGGTCCGCATGCAGGGCGTCACGATCGACTTCCCGGGTGTGAAGGCGCTCGACGCCGTCGACTTCCGCCTCCTCCCGGGCGAGATCCACGCGCTGATGGGTGAGAACGGGGCCGGCAAGTCGACCCTGATCAAGGTGTTGACCGGTGTGTACGACCCCGATGCGGGCACCATCACCGTGAACGGGGTCGAACAACGGTTCACCGGCCCGCGCCAGGCTCAGGACGCCGGGATCAGCACCGTCTACCAAGAAGTGAACCTCTGCCCGAATCTGACCGTCGCAGAGAACATCCTGCTCGGCCGTGAGCCCCGACGCTTCGGGAGCATCGACTACCGGGCCATGAAGCGCCGCGCCGCCGAACTCCTGGGCCAACTCGATCTGAGCATCGACCCCGGCTCCACCCTGGGCGCGCATCCGATCGCCATCCAGCAGCTCGTCGCCATCGCGCGGGCGACGGCGATCTCCGCGCGGGTCCTGATCCTCGACGAACCGACCTCCAGCCTCGACGCCGACGAGGTCGCCGAACTGTTCCGGGTGATGCGCCGGCTCCGAGACGGCGGCACCGCCATTCTGTTCGTGTCCCACTTCCTCGAACAGGTCTACGCGATCTCGGACCGAATGACGGTGCTGCGCAATGGCCGTCTGGTCGGGGAGTACCCCACCTCCGAATTCGACCGGGTCCAGCTGGTCGCCGCGATGCTCGGTCACGAGCTCGACGTGCTGGAGGAGATCGGTGACAGCAGTTCGGGGAGGGCCTCGGTGTCCGAATCCAGCCAACCGGTGCTGAGCGCCCGCGGCCTTGGCCGCAAGCCCAGGTTGGCGCCGGTCGACCTCGACGTCCACCGTGGCGAAGTGGTTGGCCTGGCGGGCCTGCTGGGATCCGGGCGAACGGAGTTGGCGCGCTTGCTGTTCGGCGCCGATCGCGCAAGCAGTGGCAAGGTATCGGTCAACGGGTCGACCGACGCGATGCGCTCACCGCGCGCCGCCATCGCCAAGGGACTCGCCTTCTCGTCGGAGGATCGCAAGGGCGAGGGCATCATCGGCGACCTCAGCGTGCGCGACAACCTGGTGCTCGCCCTGCAGGCCCGCCGCGGTTTCGCCCGACCGTTGTCGAAGAAGACCAAGGACGACCTCGTGGACCGCTACATGGAGGCGCTCGACATCCGGCCGCGCAACCCTGGCATCCCCGTCAAGAACCTCAGCGGCGGCAATCAGCAGAAGGTTCTGCTCGCGCGCTGGCTCATCACCGAACCGCAGCTGTTCATCCTCGACGAGCCCACGCGCGGGATCGACGTGGGCGCCAAGGCCCAAATCCAGCGACTGGTCACCGATCTCGCCAAGGACGGCATGGGCGTGGTGTTCATCTCCGCCGAACTCGACGAGGTCGCCCGGATCAGCGACCGGATCGCCGTCCTGCGCGACGGCGCGTGTGTCGCGCAGGTCGGCTCGGAACGCACGGTCGGCGAACTCACCGCCCTCATCGCGGCCGGAGGGGACCAATGAGGAAGAAGCTCGCGGCGTCACCCCTGATCTGGCCGGTGCTCGCGCTCGTCGCGCTGCTGGTCGTCAACGTCATCGTGACGCCGAGTTTCCTGAGTGTCCGCGTTCAGGACGGCCACCTGTTTGGCAGCGTCATCGACATCCTGCGCAACGGCGCCCCCACCATGCTGGTGGCGCTCGGGATGACCCTCGTCATCGCCTCGCGGGGCATCGACCTGTCGGTCGGGGCGGTGGTCGCGGTCAGCGGGGCGCTGGCCTGTGCACACATTGCGGCCTCCGACGACCCGGCCGGGGCGGGCACCGTGATCACGGCCATGGGCATCGCCCTCGGCGTCGCCGTCGGTCTCGGCCTGTGGAACGGCATGCTGGTATCGGTGTTCGGCGTTCAGCCCATCATCGCGACCCTGGTGCTGATGACCGCCGGTCGCGGTATCGCACTGCTCATCACCGACGGTCAGATCGTCACCGTCACCAGCGCCCCGTTCAAGATCCTCGGCACCGGTTTCGTCTTCGGGCTGCCGGTGGCGATCCTGGTGAGCCTCAGCGTGTTCGCACTCGTCGGACTGCTGACCAGGCGGACCGCGCTTGGCATGCTGCTGGAATCGGTCGGCATCAACCCCGAGGCCAGCCGGCTCGCCGGCGTGCGCTATCGCACGATCGTCTTCGCCGTCTACGTGTTCTGCGCGCTGTGCGCCGGTGTCGCCGGGTTGATGATCGCCTCCAACATCTCGGCCGCCGACGCCAACAACGCCGGGCTGTGGATCGAGATGGACGCAATCCTTGCGGTGGTGATCGGCGGAACCTCGCTGCTTGGTGGACGTTTCAGCCTGACGGGCACCATCCTGGGGGCGCTCATCATTCAGACGCTGACTACCACGGTCTACACCGCCGGCATCACCCCCGAGACCACGCTGGTGTTCAAGGCGTTGGTGGTGATCGCGGTGTGCCTGCTTCAGGCGCCCAAGTTCCGGGCCCTGGTGTCGCGCCGCCGCAGACGACCGACCGCGCCGACGGGCCACGCCGAGACCGACGTCGTCGCCGGGCAACAGGTGTCGGTGTCGGCACCCACGTCGATGGTTGCGAAGTGAGGGAATCATGAGCGTTCAGACCGCCGACCGGCCACGGTTCGACATCGCCGAGGTCATGCGGCGCATTCGGGGCCGGTATCTCTCGCCGCTCGCGTCGCTGGTGTTGTTCGTGGTGATGTTCACCGCCGTCGTGGCCCGCTACGACTTCGCCAGCCCGACACAGGTGTTCCTGAACCTGTTGGTGGACAACGCCTATCTGATCGTGCTGGCCGTCGGGATGACCTTCGTCATCCTCACCGGCGGCATCGACCTGTCCGTCGGCTCGGTCGTCGCGCTGTCCACCGTCATCCTCGCCACCGCGCTCAAGGCTGGCTGGCCGATGCCGCTGGCCGTCGCCGCGGTGCTGGTGGTCGGACCGGTGCTCGGCCTGATGATGGGCTTGGTCATCGAGTACTTCGACGTTCAGCCCTTCATCGCGACGCTGGCCGGAATGTTCCTGGCCCGCGGCCTCTGCTACGTCATCAGCGTGGACACGCTGCCGATCAAGGATCCGATCCTGCGCCAGTTCGGCCTGAACTACGTCTACCTGTACGAGGACAAGTTCATCCGGTGGACGGTCGTGGCCGCCCTCGCCGTCGTCGCGATCGCGGTCTACGTACTGCACCAAACCCGCTTCGGCAGAACCGTGTACGCCGTCGGTGGCAACCGGCAGTCCGCACAACTGATGGGGCTCAACGCGTCCCGGGCGCGGGTGTCGGTCTATGCGATCAGCGGACTGTGCGCTGCCTTCGCCGGCCTGCTTCTCGGGGTGCAGAAGCTGTCGGGCTACAGCCTCAACGGCATCGGCCTGGAACTCGACGCCATCGCCGCGGCCGTGATCGGTGGCGTGCTGCTGTCTGGCGGCGTGGGCTTCGTGCTCGGCTCGCTGATCGGGGTGCTGGTGCTCGGCACCATCCAAACATTCGTCACCGCAGCCAATCTCGACTCCTACTGGACTCGGATCATGACCGGCGTGCTGCTCCTGGCGTTCGTGTTGGTTCAACGACTGTTGGTGAGGAAGCCCGGATGAGCGCCCACCCCCTGCAACCCGCGACGCCGAAACCGGTGATGGCCGACGTCGCACGCCTCGCCGGTGTCAGTCATCAAACCGTCTCCCGGGTGATCAACGGTTCGCCGAGCATCCGGCCCACGACCAAGGCCCGGGTCGAACAGGCCATCGAGGAACTCGGCTACCGGCCCAACACGGCGGCGCGCGCGTTGGTCACCCGACGGTCGGGCATCATCGGCATCGTCGGCACCAACAGCGCGCTCTACGGGCCGTCGAGCATCCAGCGGTCCGTCCAGGAGGCCGCGCGTGCGGCCGGGTACTTCTCCAGCCTGGTGCCACTCGCCGAGGTGACCGTCGAGGAACTGGCCGGCGCGCTGGACTACCTTGCGCGCCAGGCGGTCGAGGCGATCGTGATGATCGCCGCCCAGGAGGACGCGCTGGCCGTCGTGGCCTCGGCCGACCCCGGTGTTCCGCTGATCGTGGTGGAGGGTGACCTGTCCGGCCGGGGGTTGAGCGTGGGCGTCGACCAGATCGACGGCGCCCGCCAAGCCACCCAGCACCTCATCGACCTGGGCCACCGCGAGATCGACCACGTCCTGGGGCCGTTGAGCTACACCGAGGCCAAGGGCCGCCGCGCCGGCTACGAGGAGGCGATGCGCGGCGCGGGACTCGAGGTGCGCGAGCCCTGGGAGGGTGACTGGACGCCGGCCCGCGGCTACGAGATCGGCCGCGAGATGGCCCGCCGGGCCGAGACCTCCGCGGTGTTCGTGGCCAACGACCAAATGGCGATCGGCGTCTTGCACGCCTTCGCCGAGGCCGGGCTCGTCGTGCCGAGGGACGTCAGCGTCGTCGGATTCGACGACATCCCCGAGGCTGGCTATCTCAACCCGGCGCTGACCACGGTCCGGCAGGACTTCCAGGCCATCGGCCGCCGGGCCATCGACCTCGTCACCGCCACGCTGGACGGGTCGACGACCAACGTCCCACTGCTACCCCCGCAATTGATCGTCCGTCACAGCACGGCTACGTACGAGGAGAACCGATGACGGTCGAGACGACCATCGAGAAAGCCGCCGAAAAGTACACGGTCGGAGTTGATTTCGGCACCCTGTCCGGGCGCGCCGTGGTGGTGCGCGTGAGTGACGGCCACGAACTGGCACAGGCCGAACACGTCTACGCCCACGGCGTGGTCTCCGAGACGCTGCCCGGCGACGACCGTCGACTGCCGCCGCAGTGGGCCCTTCAGGTCCCCGCGGACTACGTCGAGGTGCTGCGCACGGCCGTCCCCGCCGCCGTCGGGAAGGCCGGTGTGGACCCACGCGACGTGATCGGGATCGGCACCGACTTCACCGCCTGCACCATGGTTCCCGTGCTGGCCGACGGCACCCCGCTGTGCGAACTGCCCGCGTACGCCGACCGGCCGCATGCCTATGCCAAGCTGTGGCGCCACCACTCGCCTCAGCCGCAGGCCGATCGCATCAACGCCGTCGCGGCTCGACGCGGCGAGTCCTGGCTACCCCGCTACGGCGGACTCATCTCCAGCGAATGGGAGTTCGCCAAGGCGCTGGAGATCCTGGAGGACGACCCCCAGGTATACGAGACGATGGAACGCTTCGTCGAGGCCGCGGACTGGATCGTGTGGCAGCTGTGCGGCAGCTACGTCCGCAACGCGTGTACCGCCGGCTACAAGGGAATTCGGCAGGACGGTCGCTACCCGTCGGCGGAGTTCCTCGCCGAGCTCAACCCCGACTTCGCCACCTTCGTCACCGACAAGCTCGACCAGCCGATCGGACGACTGGGCGAGTCGGCGGGCACCCTCACCGCAGAGGCGGCGGAGTGGACCGGACTGCCCGAGGGCATCCCGGTGGCCGTCGGCAACGTCGACGCGCACGTGACGGTGGCGGCGGCCGACGCCCTAGACGACGGTCAGCTGGTGGCGATCATCGGCACGTCGACCTGCCACGTGATGAACTCCGACGTGCTTCGCGACGTGCCGGGTATGTGCGGTGCGGTGGACGGTGGAATCCTGGAGGGCAGTTGGGGTTACGAGGCCGGGCAATCCGGTGTCGGTGACATCTTCGCCTGGTTCATCAAGAACTGCGTGCCCGAGCGCTACGAGATCGAGGCCCGCAACCGTGGCCAGTCGCTGCACGAGCACCTGACCGAACTGGCCAGCGCACAGCGCATCGGCGAACATGGACTGGTCGCCCTGGACTGGCACAGCGGCAACCGCTCGGTGCTGGTCGACCATGAACTGTCCGGCGTGATCGTCGGACAGACGCTGGAGACCACCTGCGTGGATTCCTACCGAGCCCTGTTGGAGGCCACTGCCTTTGGGACGCGCATGATCGTCGAGACCTTCGTCGACTGCGGCGTTGCGGTGACGGAGCTGGTGGTTGCCGGCGGCCTGCTGAAGAACCACCTGATGATGCAGATCTACGCCGACGTCGTCGGTTTGCCGCTCTCGACGGTGCCGTCGACGCAGGCACCCGCGCTGGGTTCGGCGATCCACGCCGCCACCGCCGCGGGCGCGTTCCCCGACGTCCGTGCCGCCGCCAAGCAGATGGGTAGACGAGTGCGAAACGCCTACACCCCGATTCCGGAGAACAAGGAACTCTACGACCAGCTGTACCGCGAGTACGTCACGCTCTACGACTGGTTTGGCCGGGGCAACGACATGATGCGCCGGCTGCGTCGCATCGGATCGCTCGAGACCGTGGGGGCGTCGCGATGACCGTCACCACCGAGACCAACCGCGTCATCGCCCAATTGCGCCGCGAGGTCTGCGATCTGCACGCCCAGCTGACCCGCTACGACCTCGTCATCTGGACCGCGGGCAACGTCTCCGCCCGCGTCCCGGACAGTGACCTGATGGTCATCAAGCCCTCGGGTGCGGACTACGAGTCCATGACCGCCGACGACATGGTGGTGTGCGACCTGTACGGCAACCTCGTCGACGGCGAGCTCAACCCGTCCTCGGACACCGCGGCGCACGCCTACGTGTACCGGCACATGCCCGAGGTGAGCGGCGTCGTCCACACCCACTCCACCTACGCCACCGCGTGGGCGGCCCGCGGCGAGCCGATCCCGTGCGTGCTGACGATGATCGCCGACGAGTTCGGCGGCGATGTGCCGGTGGGTCCGTTCGCCCTCATCGGTGACGACTCGATCGGTCGCGGCATCGTGGAGACGTTGCGGGACAGCAGGTCTCCGGCCGTATTGATGCACAGCCACGGTCCGTTCACCATCGGCCGCACGCCACGCGACGCGGTGAAGGCTGCCGTCATGGTGGAGGACGTGGCCCGCACCGTGCACATCAGCCGCCAGCTGGGCACCACCTCACGCATCGACGCCGCCAACGTGACCGCCCTGTGGGAGCGGTATCAGAACGTCTACGGCCAGGCCGACCAACCATCCACGACCACTCAGGAGAACCAGCGATGATCGCGTCCCGACTCGTCACCAGCCAGGTGTGGCTGATCACGGGCAGCCAGTCCCTCTACGGACCCGACATCCTCGATCAGGTCGCCGATCAGTCGCGCCAGATCGCCGATCAACTCGACGGCAGCTCCGAGATCCCGGTCGAGGTGCGCTGGATGCCCGTCGTCACGACCTCCGATGCCATCGCCCAGATCCTCGCCGAGGCCAACGCCTCCGAGGAGTGCATCGGCGTGATCGCGTGGATGCACACCTTCTCGCCGGCGAAGATGTGGATCCGCGGCCTCAAGACGTTGCGCAAGCCGCTACTGCACCTGCACACCCAATTTGGGGTCGAATTGCCCTGGCAGAGCCTCGACATGGACTTCATGAACCTGAACCAGGCCGCCCACGGCGACCGCGAGTTCGGCTACATCCAGACGCGACTGTCGACCCCGCGCAAGACCGTGGCCGGACACGTCAGCCACCCGGCCACCCGCCGGCGGATCGGCACCTGGGTGCGTGCGGCGCTGGGCCGTGCCGAGCTGTCGACGATGAAGGTCGCGCGCTTCGGGGACAACATGCGCGGCGTCGCGGTGACCGAGGGCGACAAGGTGGAGGCCGAGGCACACTTCGGCGCCTCGATCGACGCCTACGGTGTCAACGACCTGGTCGAGTACGTCGAGCGGGTCCGCCCCGCCGACGTGGACAAGCTGGTCCGGGAGTACGAGGGCACCTATGCGGTGGCCGCCGAACTGTTGCCAGGGGGCGACCGGCACGCCTCCCTGCGGCACGGCGCCCAAATCGAGCTCGGATTGCGAAAGTTCCTTCAGGATGGCGACTTCCACGCCTTCACCACCAACTTCGAGGATCTTGGCGGGCTGCGCCAGCTGCCCGGGCTGGCCGTACAGCGCCTGATGGCCGACGGCTACGGGTTCGGTGGCGAGGGCGACTGGAAGACCTCGATGATGTTGCGCACCGTGAAGGTGATGGCCGAGGGACTGCCCGGCGGCACGTCGTTCATGGAGGACTACACCTACGACCTGACCCCGGGTCGGGAGCGGATCCTGGGCGCCCACATGCTCGAGGTCTGTCCCAGCATCGCGGCCGCCACGCCGACCCTGGAGGTGCACCCGCTGTCGATCGGCGGCCGCGAGGATCCGGTCCGGCTGCGCTTCACCGCGACCCCGTCCGATGCGATCATCCTCGGCATCTGCGACATGGGCTCGCGATTCCGGTTGGTGCTCAACGAGGTACGCGTCGTCGAGCCGACGCAGGACCTGCCGAACCTGCCCGTCGCCTGTGCGGTGTGGGAACCGCTGCCGAACTGGTCGACCTCGGCGGAGGCGTGGCTGATGGCCGGCGCGCCGCACCACACCGTGATGTCCACCGCCGTCGACGCCGAGGCGATCGACGACCTGGCCGCCATGACGGACACCGAACTGCTGGTCATCGACGACGCCACCACGGTGCGCGGCTTCCAACACGAGCTCAAGTGGAACGACGTGTACCACCACGTCGCCGCCGGGCTGTGAGCGTGCGGCCGCGATGATCGCCGCCCGCCTGCACGACGTCGGCGACCTGCGGGTGGCCGAGGAAGCCACCCCCGGCGACGCCCCGGCCGGTTGGTCGCTGGTCGCGGTCACCTCGGTGGGCATCTGCGGGTCGGACCTGCACTGGTTCACCGACGGCGGCATCGGCGAGAACCGCATCGAGCGGCCCGTCGTACCGGGACACGAATTCGCCGCCGTCGCCCTGACCGGACCGCACGCCGGGCGCCGGGTCGCCGTCGACCCGGCGATCGCGTGCCGATCGTGCGAGATGTGCCGGATGGGATATGAGAATCTCTGTCCCACGGTGCAATTCGCCGGACACGGCACCCTGGACGGCGCGATGCAGGAGCAGCTCCTCTGGCCGGATCACCTGCTGCATCCGCTGCCCGACGAGGTCGGCGACGACGCCGGAGCGCTGCTGGAACCGCTCGGCGTCGCGATTCACGCCGTGGCGGTGAGTCATCTGCGACCCGGCGCGGACGTCCTCGTCGTCGGCGCCGGACCAATCGGAGCGTTGACGGTCCAGGTGGCGCGTCGTCAGGGTGCGGCACGGGTCTTCGTCACCGAACCCCTCGAGCACCGCAGGGCGACCGCCCTGCGCAGCGGGGCCGACGCGGTGTTCTCCGACGAACGCGGCGCGCAGGAGGTGCTCGACGCGACCGACGGCCGGGGCGTGGACGTCGTGGTGGAGATCGCGGGAACCGACGCCGCGATCGCCACCGCCGTCGCAGCTGCCCGCCCCGGTGCGCGAATCGCACTGGCGGGCATCCCGTCGCAGGACGACTCGGCGTTTCCCGCGGCGGTCGCCCGGCGCAAGGGGCTGACGTTCGCGATGGTGAGGCGCATGAACGACACCTATCCGCGGGCGATCGCCTTGGCCGCCGACGGTCTGGACCTCGACCAGTTGGTCACCGAACGACACCCGCTGGCCGAGGCGGCCAAGGCCTTCCGGTCGGCCGCGGAGCGACGTGGTGACAAGGTCGTGGTGTCCGTCTCGTCGTCACGGTGACGGGACCGTCGCCGGTTCGACCGATCGCGTTAGGCCACATCGACTTTCGGGTGCGGACCGCGTGCCGGACCCCACGGTGTGTCAGAGTGGGACGGTGAAGTACGGGCAGGATTGGCAGCCGAAGACCGTCGACTGGAACTCGACGAGGGGCCGCATCCTGCTGGCGGCCTCCGTCCTGTTCGCCCAGCGCGGCTACTTCGGTACCTCGACCCGAGACATCGCCGAGGCGGTGGCGATCCGTCAGCCGTCGTTGTTCCATCACTTCCAGGCCAAGCACGAGGTGTTCCGCGCCCTCGTCGAGATGGATCTCGGTCCCTCCATCGCCAGGATGAACGAGCGTCTCGGTGAGCAGTCCACGTGGGCCGAGAAACTGCACTTCGCCATCGCATGCGACGTCCGCGAGATCCTGGCGCAACCGTTCGACGCGCGCGGGTTGTATCAGGACGCGGTGCTCGCACTCGACGAATTCGCCGCCGAGCGGGAGGGCATCGCGCTGTTCCACGAGCAGCTGGAGAGAGTGGTCGACGGTGGTTGCGAGGCCGGTGAGTTCGTGACGTTCGAGCCGAGCTTCGTCCAGCGGGCGATCAACGGCGTGCTGTTCGAGACCCTGCGTGAACAGGGTGGACCGTCTGGACGGATGCGGCAGGAGCGGCCGCTGCAGGCGGCGGACTTCGTGCTGCGGTCGCTGTTGGCCGACCAGTCGCGGTTGCCGACCCTGCAAGAGGTGACGCGGACGCGCCTACATGCCCTCGAGGTCGCGGCCGCCCGCTGAGCGTCCGCGCCGTCCTCGTGACGGCCAGGTTAAACATTCGACGTAGGGGTCGCGC
Organism: Mycobacterium sp. NPDC006124; assembly: GCF_040614235.1. Taxonomy (NCBI): domain Bacteria; kingdom Bacillati; phylum Actinomycetota; class Actinomycetes; order Mycobacteriales; family Mycobacteriaceae; genus Mycobacterium; species Mycobacterium sp. NPDC006124. The sequence goes on from NZ_JBEXUA010000001.1 coordinate 247,708, forward strand.
TTCGGCCGATGCTGCCCTATCGTTCGATAGGCCAGCTGGTGACCGACGTCACCCGCAGGCGCCGACCCTGGGAGGAAATGTGAAGAGAGCGCTCATCGCCGTCATGGCAGCAGCGGCCCTGCCGCTGGTCGCCTGTTCGTCGTCGAAGACCGCCGCGCCGGAGCCGAGCGGCCCGGCGAAGGTGGCACCTCCGGCGATCCTGCAGGCCGGCACGCTGAAGGTCTGTGCGCCCAACGACGGCACGCCACCCAACGTCTACCACGACGAATCGGGCGAACTCGTCGGCAGTGAAGTGGACCTGGGCAAGGCGCTGGCCGCCGAGATGGGACTCAAGTCCGACTTCGTGCAGTCCTCGTTCGCCACCGTGATCCCCACCCTGCAGGCCAAGCAGTGCGACGTCATCATGGCGCAGCTCTACATCAAGCCCGAGCGAGAGAAGGTCGTCGACTTCGTGCCCTACGTGAAGTCCGGCACCGGTATCGCGGTCTCGGAGAACGAGCCTGCCGACGTCACGGGTCTCGACGACAGCCTCTGCGGCAAGAAGGTCATGGTCGCCGTGGCGACGACGGCGGAGTCTCTGGCCATGGAGCAATCCGACAAGTGCACCGGGGCAGGCAAACCCGCGGTCGACGTCAACCGCAGCAACCAGGCCGACGTGTCGCTGCAGCAACTGCAAAACGGTCAGGTCGACGCCTTCATGGACACCGCCGAGACCCTCGGCTACTACGAGACCAAGACCGGCGCCAAGATCAAGACGATCGGACAGCCGTTCGGCACCATCGACATCGGGGCGGCCACGCGCAAGGACGACACGCAACTCCACGACGCCATCGCCACGGCCCTGGCGGCGCTGCAAGGCAACGGCACCTACGACAAGATCCTCGGCGAGTGGGGCATGTCGGACCTGAGCATCAAGAAGTAGCTCGTGGAATTCGACTGGCAATTCTTCTGGAAGTCGCTGTTCACCCCCAGCGACACGTTCCTCGACGGGCTGGCGCTGACCATCGGGATCTCCCTGGTGGCAATGGTGTTGGCGATTCTGCTCGGCCTGGTGATCGCGCTGATGCGGCGTTCGTCGTTCGCCGTGGTGCGTGGGGTCGCCAGCGTCTACATCTGGGTCATCCGGGGGACACCGCTGCTCGTGCAACTGGTGATCATCTACACCGGATTCGCCGCCGTCGGCATCTACCAGTTCAACGACGTCTCCTTCCTCGGGTTGTCGTTGAAGGCCGCCGTACAGGCCGCCGTCATCGGGCTGATGGTCAACGAGAGCGCCTACATCGCCGAAATCGTCAGAGCCGGATTGGATTCGGTGCCCAAGGGTCAGTTCGAAGCTGCGGCCTCGTTGGGCATGACACCCGGCCGCCTGATGCGTTGGATCATCGTGCCGCAATCGTTGCGGGTGATGGTTCCGCCGCTGGGCAACTCGTTCAACGGCATGATGAAGACCACCTCGGTGCTGTCGGTGATCGGCGTCAGCGAAATGTTCCTCGTCACGCAGTCGATCAGCTCCGCGACGTTCCACACCTTCGAGATCTTCATCGTGGCGGCGATCTACTACCTTGCGCTGACCACGATCTGGACCTTCATCCAGGCCTGGATCGAGAACCGGCTGGCCCGCCAGCTCGGCATCGAACAGCGCGTCCCCATCACCTCGCGACTGCTCGGTGCGCGGCGTGCGGCGGCCGCCACCCCGACGCTGCAACCCCATGGATGACTCAGGAGAAGCGATGACCGGCACCACCGAACCGATCGTCTCGGTGCGCAACGCCTGCTGCATGCTCGGCGGCAAGCGGGTGCTCGACGAGGTCAACCTCGACGTCGAGCGCGGCCAGGTCGTGGTGCTGATCGGACCGTCCGGCGCGGGAAAGACCACGCTGCTGCGCTCGATCAACCACCTCGAGGAGCTCTCCAGTGGTGAGGTACTCGTGGGAGGCGTGTCCATCGCCCACGGCGCGCAGGGCAAGAAGATCGGCACCACCGAGCTCGCCCGCCGACGTCGTGAGATCGGCTTCGTCTTCCAGCACTTCAACCTGTTCCCGCACATGACCGCGTGCGAGAACGTTTGGAACGCGCCGGTGCGCGTGCTCGGCCAGTCCAAGGACGAGGCGCGCACGAACGCATTGGCGCTCCTGGACCGAGTTGGCCTGGCGGACAAGGCCGATTCGCGGCCGAGCCAGCTCTCCGGCGGCCAGCAGCAGCGCGTCGCGATCGCCCGTGCGCTGGCGATGCGGCCGAAGGTGATGCTGTTCGACGAGCCGACGAGTGCACTCGACGTCGAGATGGTCGGCGAGGTCCTCGAGGTCATGCGCGAACTCGCCCGCGAACAGATGACCATGGTGGTGGTGACCCACGAGATGCGCTTCGCCCGCGACGCCGCCGATCGCATCATCGTGATGGACGCCGGGCGCATCATCGAAGACGCCCCACCCGACGAGCTGTTCGCGCATCCGAAGAGTGAACGCACCAAGACGTTCCTGTCGACCATCCACTGACCGGTCGGCCCCGGTCCACCCCGTCACCCTTCACCAGAGAGGACGTCCGTCGTGCCCGCTTCCCCCACGTCGTTCACCGGTGCCGTCGCCACCCCGCACACCCTCGCGACCGACGCGGCGACCGACGCGCTTCGAGACGGGGGCAGCGCGATCGACGCGGCCATCGCCGCAGCCGCCGTTCTGACCGTGGTGTACCCGCACAACGTCGCCCTCGGCGGTGACCTGATCGCGTTGGTGCGCAGTCCCGACGGCACCGTCACGTGCGTCAACTCCTCGGGGTGGGCCGGTGCGGCGGCCGACGCCGACGCGATGCGCGCCAAGCACGGCGCCGAGCTGCCCGCCCGCGGTGCCGACACCGTCACGGTGCCCGGCGGGGTGCGAGGCTGGGAGACGTTGCACGGCATGGGAAGTCGCCTGCCGTGGCAGCGGCTGATGCAACCCGCCCGCCACGCCGCCCACATCGGAGTGCCGATCGCGGAGTCCCTCGGTGCGCACCTCGCGGATCCCGAGAACGCCGATCTGACCGATCATCAGGACTTCGACCGGCTCTTTCGTCCGGGCGGGCGCCTGCTGCGGACCGGCGACGACTTGCGCCAACCGGCCCTCGCCGCCACGTTCGCGACCCTCGCCGACGAGGGCCCCGACGCGTTCTACCGCGGTGACCTCGCCGCGACCAGCGTGCGCTACCTGCGCTCGCACGGATCGGTCCTCGAACGCGCCGACTTCGCCGACTTCCGGCCCGAGATCACCCCGCCGGTCTCGGTCGGCTTCCGGGGCCTGACCGTGTCGACGAGTCCGCCGAACACCCACGGCTTCATCATGCTTCGGGCGTTGGCGGCCGTCGAGGAGTTCCACACGGGTTCGCCGCTGCGAGACGACCTCGGCACGCTGATGCGCGCGTTCCACCACGGCAACCGCCTGCGGTCTCGGTATCTGGCGGACCCGCGGGTCGCTTCGGTCGACGTGCGGGCCCTCGTCCACGACGATCTTCGGGCCGCCACCCCGGTCGGCGACGCGGTCGCCGCGCGATCGGTGCCCCGCGGCGACACCGTCGGGGTTGCGGCCGCCGACGGCGACGGGTGGGCGGTCTCGCTGATCCAGAGCGTCTACCACGCCTTCGGATCCGGACTCGTCGACCCCGACACCGGAATCCTGTTCCACGACCGCGGGACCAGCTTCTCGCTGGACGGCGGATCCCCCAACGTGCTGGCTCCGCGCAAGCGACCGCTGCACACGCTGATGCCCGTCATCGTCACCCAGGGCGGCGAACTGCGCCAGGTGCTCTCGACGATGGGCGGTCAGGGGCAACCCCAGATCCTCACCCAGGTGTTCTTGCGGATGCTCGACGGCGCCACCGCGGCCGACGCCGTCGCGGCGCCGCGCGCCGTGGTGGGTCAGCAGGCGATGGGCTGCACGGACGACTCCGTCGTCGTCGAGGCCGACGTCGACGCCGATGCCGTGGCGTCGCTGCGCGCGTCGTCGTTCGAGACCGTCGAGGTGCCCCGGCACTCGGAGAGTCTGGGGCAGGCCAACGTGGTTCGCATCGGTGCGGGTGGGGAACTGACGGCCGCCGCAGACCCTCGCGCCGACGGCTCGGCAATGGTGGTGCAGTACGCCCGTCACCGTAGGATGCCGTAGGTGCAGACGCGTCCGCTGGTGCGCCGTCATCTGCACGTGTGGCTGATGATGACGCTGACGGTGGTGACCGGGGTCCTCGACGCCGTCGGGTATCTCGGCCTGGACCGCGTCTTCACCGGCAACATGACCGGCAACGTCGTGATCCTCGGCATGGGCATCGCCGCGGAGGAGGGGTTGCCCGTCGCCGGCCCGCTGATCGCCCTGATGGGATACGTCGCCGGGGCCGCCGTCGCGGGCCGGCTGATCCGCGGGCGGCAACGGGGGTGGGGACCCGTCGTCACCGCCACGCTGGGCGTCAACGTCCTGCTTCTCACCGCGGTCGCGACGGCACTGCTGCTGATCCCGGTGAGCGGGCAGTCGGCGGGTGGAATCGCCGCTGCGGCAACGATCGCCGTCGCGATGGGCGCCCAGGCCTCGATGGCCCGCTTCCTGGCGGTGACCGACATGACCACGGTCGTGGTCACCTCGACCATCACCTCCTATGCCAGCGAGACGCTCTTCATGGGCGGGCTGGCCTGGTTCACCCACCGCCGACTGTGGGCGGTCGTCGCGATCTTCGCCGGTGCCCTGCTCGGCGGACTGATGATGAAGCTGCACATCTGCGTTCCCGTCTACGTCGCGGCCTTCGCGACGTTGGTGACCGCGGTGATCGGCCACCGCTTCTGGGAACGCGCTACTTGACCCGAAACACCGAAGCGATCTCGGCGACCCTGGGATCGGCCTGCAACTGCTCGAGGGTCAGCGGCAGCGGCAACCGCCAGTTCGGGTACTCGTCGACGGTTCCCGGCAGGTTGGGCTGTCGTGGCTCACCGACGACGTCGTACGGCGAGACCAGCTTGAGCTGACTGGGGGTCGACGCCAGGAACCGGTGCAGCGCAACGATGATGGTGGCCTCGTCCGGTTCGGGCTCGACGTCCTCGCCCGGCAGCAGTCCCTGCGCCCGCAACATGGCCAGCCACTCGGTCCGTTCGGCGCGGGCGTTCGCCTGCTCGCCCGCGACGTCGTCGAGCAGACCCAGGTCCGCGCGAGCCCGCACGTGCTCGGCCCGCAGGAAACCCGCTGCGGTGGGCAGATCGTGAGTCGAGATGCTCGCAGCGGCGCGCGTCGGCCAATCACCCGGTGCCAGAAGCGGTTCGCCGGGGGCGTCGACGTCCCTGGTGAACCACGACACCGCGCAGCCCAGCATCTCGTTGTCGGCGAGCGCGGCGGTGACCTCGGGTTCCACGGTGCCCAGGTCCTCGCCGACGACGATCGCCGAGGCACGGTGGGCCTCCAGTGCCAGCACCGCGAGCATGACGTCGGCGTCGTAGTGCACGTAGGTCCCGCGGTCGGGACCGTCGCCCGGCGGAATCCACCAGAGGCGCCACAGCCCGGCGACGTGGTCGATGCGCAGCCCGTCGGCGTGGGCCAGCACGGCGCGGAGCATGTCACGCAACGCGGCGTAACCGGTGGCGGCCAACCGATCCGGCCGCCAGGGCGGCAGCCCCCAGTCTTGGCCACGCGGAGTGAAGTTGTCCGGCGGCGCGCCGATGCTCACCCCGGCGGCGAGTACGTCGGCCAGTGCCCAGGCGTCGGCGCCGTCGGCGTCGACGCCCACCGCGAGGTCGTGCAGCATGCCCAGCGACATGCCGGCCTCGGACGCCGCGGCGCGGACGGCGCCCAACTGCTCGGCGCACTGTTGCTGCACCCAGGCGTGGAAGGCGACCCGGGGCGCCAGGTCGCGGCGGGCGTCCGAGACGGCGGCGCCCGCGACGTCGCGCAGCGGTTCGGGCCACTGGCTCCAGCGGCCGCCGTGCCGCTCGGCCAGCGCGCAGTAGGTGGCCCAGTCGCGCAGGCCCGCCGAAATCGTCTCCGATCCGTCGCCGAACGGGTCGGGCCGCCCCTCGGAGCGCCAAAGCAGTTCCAGCGCATCCCGTTTCGCCGCCCACACCAGGTCGTGGTCGACGCGCGGCGTCTTCGCCGACACCCGGAGTGCGTCGACCTCGGCACGGACGTCGTCGGGGGCGCGGTCATAGGCGGGCACGTCGGAGATGCGCAGCGCGAGCGGGTTGGCGAACCGCCGGCTCGACGGGGTGTAGGGCGAGGGTTGCACCGGGTGGGTCGGCCCGGGCGCATGAAGCGGGTTGAGCAGCACCGCGCCGGCGTGGTGCCCACGGGCGGTCCACTCGACGAACTCGCGGAGATCGCCGAGGTCGCCGATGCCCCAAGACCGCTCCGACCTCACGGCGTAGAGCTGGAGCATCCAGCCCCACGTCGGTTGGGCCACAGGCACTTTCGGTGGTGCGGCGACCAGGGTGACCTGCTGACCGTCGCGGGTGTTCAGCTGATACCAGCCGGGAACCAGGTCGGCGGGCAGCTCGTCCTGCACGGCGATTCGCGTGCCGTCCTCGTCGACGAGTTCGACCGCCCCGGGAAGGGGCTGCGGCTCACCGGTCAACCGGACGGCCACCGTGGGGGCCAAGATTCCGGCACGGTCCACCTCCTCCAGGCGCGCCAACTCGGCCTGGCGGGCGGCGTCGGTGCTGGCGTCCACGTCGAGCAGCGAGAGCACCTTGACGACGACGTCGGCGTCGACCTCCACCGGGACGCGCCGCTCGTTGCGGTAGGACGTCGCGACACCGTGGGCCTCGGCGATCCGGCGCAGATCCTCCGACACCGGCGTGGGATCGGCGCTCACGACCGACGATCCGCGGTCGACGGGCGGGGGCACCGGTGGAGACGGCAGCGGGCGGACCGACGGGGAAGGGGCACGGTGGGCTACATACCCACGAAACCGCTGGGTACACCGCCCACGCCGGAGCCGGCGCCGAGGGTCCACACGACCAGCGGTTCGGGCTGATTCGGGATAAGGTCGTCACTGCCCAACGCGTACGTCCTCGCCCGGTTTAGTCGAACAGCCACGAGATGCCGGCGCCTCCGCCTTGCCAGCTGCGAAGGTTCTCACGAGTGAAGGCCACCGACCGTCCGCGAGAGTCCACACTCGCCTGGGACCTCGTCGACCACGTCCACGCTCACCTCACTGCCGAGGAGCGCACCACCGCGTTCGTCGACCTCGGTGTCGGCGATTACTCCCCGGTGTTCCGTCGGGTGCTCGAAGTGGTTGCCCGAGAACGCATCGCGCTGCCCGGCGACATGGTGGAGATGCTGCGAGGCTGGCTCGAGGACTACGACCGACACCGGGACTTCGGCGCCATTCTCGAGCGCGCCGTGGGGGACGCGCCGAGGACCTGACGCGCGGGGTTCAGGCCGTCATCAGGTAGTCGGAACCGCCGACGTAGACGATCCCCGGAGGGCTCGGCATCGTGACGGCACTGACGATGGCCCCGGAGAACTCGTGCACCGTCGGCAGGGTGCCATGCGTGCGGCGGGCCGCAACCGCGTCGGGATCGCGGCGCTGCAGCAGCCGGACGATGATGGTGCCGTCGATCATGTCCCCGGAGACCACGGTGAGCCGCACGCCGGCCCGGCTGAACGCCGAACGCATGGCATAGAGCGCGGTCTCGCCGGCGCGCTTGCTCGCCGCGACTGCCGAGTAGCCCTTGGGCACCGCCTTGTTGGGGAAGAAGTGCGCCTGATGACTGGTGACGAACACGATGCGGCCGTCGACGGGCATCAGCGGCACCGCCAGCTGGGCGAGTCGTCGTTGCGCGTCACGGTTGAGGCGCATGGCGTAGCCGGGGTCGGCTCCCATCTCCAGGCCACCGGAGGCGTTGAGCACCAAGGCGTCCAGACGACCGAAGCGGGCCTCGATCGTCGCCATCATCGCCGTGGCGTCGGCCTCGTCGGAGATGTCGGCGCCCATCGTGGACGCGCGGCCGCCGGCGTCGCGAATGGCCGCGGCGATGCCCTCGGCCCGCGTGGCCTTCTCGCGGTAGTTGACGATGACGTGGGTATCGGGGCTGGCGAGCTGCTGCGCGACCTCCGCGCCGATGCCCCTCGAGGCCCCCGTCACCAAGACGATTCGTTCGGATACGTGGTGCACGTGCGGGTCCTTCCGTCGAGATGATCGCCGGGCGTCGTCGATGACGGTACACCGAAAATAAGGAATATAAGGAAAACCTAAGGTCACAGTAAGGCCTAGTGGATGTTGCGAGTGGGAGTCGCGGCGACGGGGTGCCATGCCAAGATGGGCCATCGCCGGCATCGACGAAACGGGGGTTCCGTGTCGATTTCTGGGGGTCGACTCCGCCTCGTCGTCTTCGCGGCCGTCGCCGTTCTGGTCGTCGCCAACGCCACGGCTCCCTACGACGGGCACGTCGCCCGAATCGTCGCCCTGGTCTTGCAGTCGGTGGTCGGAACCAGCGCGCTGATCTGCGCGGTGACCGCGGCGCGACGGACCCGCGGCATCGCGAGAGCCTGGCGCGTGCTGGTGATCGCCGCCTTTGCCTGTTGGCTCGGCGGTGAGGCGTTTTGGTGGTTCGGCGACCAGTCGTCGTCGAGCGCTCCGCTGCCGGCTGTGATCCTCTACTTCGGTCCACCCATCCTGTCGTTCTTCGCCATGGTGCTGCTGGTGCACAGCGGCGGTTGGCCCAGCCTGCGGCGCGGCGGGCCGCTGCGCGGATCGCTGTCGCTGGCCGTCCTCGACGGCTTGGTCGCCGTGGCGGCATTCTCGATCCTCGTCTTCATCGGCGGGCTGGGCGCCACGACGACCGTCACCCTGCCCCGGTCCGACGACGGCGCCGTCGTCGCCGCCTACTCGGTGCTCGAACTGTTCGTCGTCGTCTTGGCGGTCATGGTGGCGACCAACTACCGGCGTGATCGATTGCATCGCAGGAATTACCTGGCACTGGCCGGCGGCATCGTCCTGATCGCCGGCTCGGACCGCTTGATCGCCTACCTGTGGAGCATCGGTGTACCGCATCCCGACGTGTGGGGCGGAGCGGGAACGGTGTTGGGACCGTTGATGATTGCCTACGCGGTGCTCGACCCCCAGCCGCGCGACGACGGCGCAGGCGACGCGGTGATGGACTGGGCTCAGCTGGTGTGGCCCTACCTCGGATTCCTCAGCATCCTGCTGCTGTGCGGTGCGCACGTGCTCCTCGGGTTGCCCGCGCCGCCGGTCGTGGTGTGGCTCTGCATGGCCATGGTGGTGCTCGTCGCCGCACGGCAGATCGTGGCCGTGGTGACCGCCCGCCAACTGACCCAGCGGCTCTATGACGCCCAGCGCCGCCTCGCCCACCAGGTCAACCACGATGCGCTGACCGGGTTGCCCAACCGGCTGCTGTTCGGCCAGCGTCTCGACGCCGCCATCCGCCATGGACCGTTCCTGCTGGTCTTCGTCGACGTCGACGACTTCAAGGAGGTCAACGACCAGTTCGGCCACGCCGCCGGCGACGAACTCCTGCGTGCCGTCGGCGAGCGGCTCCGCCGCAGCATCGGCCCAGGGGACATCCTGGCCCGCATCGGCGGTGACGAGTTCGCGATCCTGATCGAGAACGACGACGGCCCGCCCGACGAGGTCGCCGATCGTCTGCGGGTCGCACTGCGGGACCCGTTCGCCGTCCACGGGTCCTCGGTGGGGGTCCGGGCCAGCATGGGGCTGGTCGAGCATGGTGCCGACGATCCGGTGCCCACCGCCGACGAGCTGATGCGCCAAGCCGACGTCTCGATGTACGCCGGCAAGCGGCTCGGCAAGGACACCGCCGTGGTGTACCGACCGTCCTCGGACGTGGTGGTCGACTTCCCCGGGACTCTGAGGCGCGCCGCAGGTGGGGTCCCGCCAGGTTTCAGCCTCGCATACCAACCCGTGGTGAGTCTGCCCGACGGAGGGCTGGTGGCCGTCGAGGCGCTGGCCCGGTGGTCCGCCCCCAACGGCATGCAGATACCGCCCGCCACCTTCGTGGCCGTCGCCGAGGGCGCTGGACTCGGCGCCGCGCTCGACGCGATGGTGCTGGACCTGGCCTGCCGCGAGATCCAGGAGGCCGACTCGCCACTGGTCATCCACGTCAACGTCGGCGCCGCGAGGCTCGGCAACCGGGGTTTCGAGGACCAGGTCATGCGGACCCTCGACCGCCACGGCGTCGACCCGGGCCGGCTGGTCCTGGAGATCACCGAAACGGTGCCGATCGTCGACCTGCGCGCAGGTGCCGCCGCCATGGAACGGCTCGGTGCGCTCGGCATCCGGATCGCCCTGGACGACTTCGGCGCCGGGTTCAACTCCCTGAGCTATCTGCACGCCCTGCCCGTGCACGTGGTCAAGCTCGACCGAAGCATGGCGGTCGGTGACGAGCCCGACCGTGGCCTGGCGCTGTACCGGTCGGTGGTCGGACTGTGCTCGGCACTCGGCCTGGACGTGATCGCCGAGGGCATCGAACACGAGCGGCAGGCCGAGACCGTGTTCACGGCCGGATGCCGGCTGGCCCAGGGCTACCTCTTCGGCCGGGCGACGGCCATGGGGGAGTTGACGAGCGTCTGACCCCGCGCGCTCAGGCCTCGGCCGGCCGACGAGCGCGGCCACGCGCGAGCGCGACGGCGAACGGGATCGCCACGGCCCCCATCAGGACCCCGCCGGTGACCGCTGAGCCGGGCAGCCCGAAGAACACCGCGTGGGCGAGCACCGACGAGAGGTAGACCCACAGGTACAGCGTCGCCGCGGGCGCCGACGGCCGTGCGGGACGGCGCAGCAGGGCGTTGAGCGTGCCCAGGACCAACGCCGACACCGCGAGCCACCCGAGATAGTTCGTCAGCGGAATGCCGGGTATCAGCGGGAGTCCCGGCTCGGGGTCGAACCACCGCCAGTGGCCCGCCGCCACCATCTGCGGATCGAGGAACACGTCCCACGTCGTGAGCGCCAGGGCTCCGATTACGGTGACCGCCATGGCGTTGCGGGCCAGGGTCCGGGCGACGACCAACGCGGGCCACGCCATCATCACCCACGCCATCGGCACCACCACGGGCACGCCGAGCACCTCGGGTCCGAGCGTGCCGGTGTAGGCGTACTGACCGAACGGCCAGCCGGTGGCCACCCCGACCGACTCGGCGACCAGGCCGCCGCCACCGGCGACCGCCACCAGCACGGCCGCACCCGCCGCGCCCAGCACCCGGTACGCGTCGGCCACGCTGGCGAGGAAGAACACGACGACACTCGCGATCGTCACGGGCGTGCGCCACGACTCCGGCATCAGGGGGAAGAGGATCTGGCTGGCCACGGCGGCCGCGACCAATGCCCACACCGCGTGTCGCGAACTGGTCGGGGCACGGAGCTCGGCCAGGGCCACGAGCGCACCTCCACCGTCGAGAGTTCGTAAAGGCCGAGGTTACCCGTGCCCCACCGGCGTTGCCGCCAGACGCGACTCCGTAGGGTTTCAAGGTGCCCCTCGCACGTCCGGCCAAACCCCTTCGCGCTCTCGTCGCGACGGGCTCTGCCCTGGCCTGCCTCGGCACGGCGCATCAGGCGGTCAACCTCCGGCTGCTCCGCCGCCCGCCCGCGGACCCCTCGCCGGTGACCTCCCCGGTGTCGCTGCTCGTGCCGGCGCGCGACGAGGCCCACCGCATCACCCCCACGATCGACTCGCTCCTGGCCCAGCGCGGTCTGCTCGACGCCGAGATCCTGGTTCTCGACGACGGCTCCACCGACGGGACCGCCGACGTGGTTCGGGCGGCCGCCGGGCCCGATCCGCGGGTGCGGGTGATCGCCGGCACGGCGCCGCCCGGCGACGCGCTCGGCAAGCCGCATGCGTGCGCGCAGCTCGCCGCCGCCGCCCGGGGCGAGACCCTGGTCTACGTCGACGCGGACGTGGTCCTCGCGCCGCACGCCGTCGCCGCCGCGGTGGCCGTGCTGCGCGGCCCCCAGCCCCTGGACCTGCTGTGCCCGTGGCCGCGCCAGGTCGCCACGGGTCCGCTGGGACGGTTGGTCCAGCCGCTGCTGGCCTGGTCGTGGTCGACGACCCTGCCGCTGAGACTGGCCGAGCGGTCCGCGAGGCCGTCCATGGCGGCGGCCAACGGACAATTCCTGCTGGTGGACGCCGCGAGTCTGCGGCGGGCCGGCGGGTGGCAATCGGTCTCGGGGGCGGTTCTCGACGACATCGGCCTGGCCCGCGCCGTGCGCTCGACGGGCGGGCGCACGGGCCTGGCCGACGGGTCGGGCCTGGCCACCTGTCACATGTACGCCACCGGCCGGGAACTGAGCGCCGGCTACCGCAAGTCGCTGTGGGCGGCCTTCGGCTCGCCGGTCGGCGCGCTCGCGGTGGCGACGGCGCTGACCGTCGTGTACGTCCTGCCTGCCGCCGCCGCGGTCACCGGGTCGCGCACCGGCGTGGTCGGGTACGCCGCCGCTGTCACGGGTCGGGTGCTCGTGCGCCGATGGGGCGGACGCCCCGGGGACGCCGTCGCCCACCCCGTCTCGGTGGTGGTGCTGCTCGGGTTGCTGGCGTCGTCGTGGGTGGGCCGCGTCCGGGGCACGCTGCGGTGGAAGGGACGCGCGGTATGAGCCGCGCGGTAGTCGTCGGCGCGGGGCTGGGCGGATTGGCCGTCGCGGCGCGTCTGGCCGCCGCGGGGCACCGCACGATCGTCTACGAGAGCGCCGACACGGTCGGCGGAAAACTGGGCGTCGTCGAGCGCGACGGCTTCGTCTTCGACACCGGTCCCTCCTTGCTGACCGTTCCCGCCACACTCGAGCGGTTGTTCGCCGACACCGGCGGTCCGGGCGGGCTGACGCCGACGACGGTCGACCCCGCGAGCTCCTACCGCTTCGCCGACGGCACCGAACTGGCGATGCCGCACGACGCGGCCGCCGTGCCCGCCGCCCTCGACGAGGCCTTCGGCACGGGCGCCGGGCAATCGTGGCTGAGGCTGCACGAGCGGTCGCGGCGCTTGTGGGGTTTGGTCGAGGAACCCGTTCTGCGCCAACCCATCTCGCTGTCCGCGCTGGCTCGGATGAGCCTGCGGCCCGCTGATCTGATGACGGTGGCGCCGTGGCAGACCATCGACGGCCTCGGCCGCCGGATGCTGCCCGACGCGCGCATGCGGACCTGGCTCAACCGGTACGCCACCTACTCCGGGTCGGACCCGCGTCGTACGCCCGCGGTGCTCGCCGTGACGTCGTTCGTCGAGCAGGAGTTCGGCGCCTGGTACGTGGCGGGCGGGCTGCGGCGCATCGTCGACGCGCTCGAGGCACGCTGCGTCGAACTCGGCGTCGAGTTCCACACCGGCGCCGAGGTTAAGGCCGTGACCACGGCGGGTGGCCGGGCCACCGGCGTACGGGTCGACGGACGAGACGTGCCCGCCGAGGTCGTGGTGTGCAACGCCGACGCGGCCGTCCTCTACCACCGTCTCCTGCCACGCGACCGCACCGCGGCGATGCGACGGTCGCTGCGGGGCGCCTCCCGCTCGATGGCCGGATTCGTGCTGCTGCTGGGCCTGTCCGAACGACGACCCGGAGCCGCCCACCGGGTGTACTTCCCCGACGACTACGACGCCGAGTTCGACGCGATCTTCGGGCGCCACCCGCGGCCGGTGCCGGACCCGACCGTCTACGTGCACGCCCCCGACGACCCGGCCCTGCGACCAGACGACGACTCCGAGGGATGGTTCGTGCTGGTCAACGCGCCCGCTCACGATCCCGCCCGGGGCGTCGACTGGGATGCGCCGGGCCTGCGCGAGCGCTACGCCGACCGCGTGCTCGACGTGCTCGCCGACCGTGGGGTCGACGTCCGCCCGCGCCTGCGGTTCGTCGAGACCATCACCCCCGCGGACCTGGAACGACGCACCGCAGCGCCGGGTGGCGCGATCTACGGCACCGCCTCCCACGGACCGCGCGCTGCGCTGCGTCGACCCGCCAACCGCAGCCCGATCCCGGGGCTCTATCTGGTCGGGGGCTCGGCACACCCCGGTGGCGGCATCCCCCTGGTGCTGATGTCGGCCGAGATCGTCGCCACCCTCATCGGACCGGCGGAAACGTCGGCGGAACCGTCCGCCGAATCCCGGGCAGCAGCTGAGCCAGGCCGACGACGCCGACGACGGTCCAGGTGACGGCGAAGGTGACGCCCCACCCCCAGCCGAGCGCCGGCAGGCCCGAGGGCCACACCGCGGCGCCGCCGGCGGCCATGGCCACCACGATCAGCCGGGTCGGACGTTCGGCGACGGTCACCGCGCCGACGCCGGGCATGCCCACCGCCTGCGCTCGCGCCCGCAGGTACTCGAGCAGGAACACCAGCGTCACCGCGGCCAGCACCCATGGGGTCGGGGCCCCGATCGCGAGGAGGATCGCTCCGAGCACTACGTCGCCGACGCGGTCGGCGACCGAATCCACGACCGCTCCCAGCGGACGGGCCCGACCGGTCCGCAACGCGACCGCTCCGTCGAGGCCGTCCAAGACGCCGGCCAGGACGACCAAAGGCACGACCAGCCCGGGCCAACCCGGGCCGACGACTGCCGCCCACGCCCCGGCCAGCACCAGGACCCCGGCCACGGACAGGGCATCGGGCGGGACGCGGATAATCGGACCGGATGCCAACAACCGAATCATGCGCAGCCAGCCGCGGACGACCGGCGAGGGTCGCACGCCGCCGTGCAAGTCCGACCACTCCTCGTCGTCGGAACGCCGTGACGCCATGAACCAAGACTGCCAGGACAGCCGGTGATCGCGGCGAGCCGCGCCCGCGAACTCGCGTCCGGGGTGCGCAAGACCTTTCCCGGCAGCGACCTCGCGCTCTGGGCCGCGGGCGCGACCTACTTCGGCGTGATCGGCCTGGTGCCGCTGGCTCTGGCGTCGCTGTGGGCCGTCGGCGCACTGGTGGGCCCGGACACCGTCACCGCCGCGATGAACGCCGGCATCGACGGGCTGCCCCAAGGCCATGGAACCCCGGCGGCGTTGCGGAAGCTGACCGAGGTTGCCCTGTCGATGTCGTGGGTGCAGGCGCTGGTGGTGTTGTTCCCGGCCAGTCTGTACGGCGAGGGGCTGCGCCGGGCGTTCGTGCAGATGTCCTCGGCCCGCGACACCCTCACCGGCTGGCGGGGGCGGGCCGGTCTGCTCGGGGTCGCCGCCGTCGCCCCGTTCCTGGTGCTGGCGGTGCTGGTGGCCGCGCCGTACGTCGGACCGCTGTACGCGGGCAGCGGATGGTCGCTCGTGTGGGGCGTCGTCGTGGCGTTCCACGTCGTGTGGGTGACGGTGTCGACGGCGCTGGTCGGGGTGTTCGGCCTCATCGGTCCGGGCCGCATCGCCCCGCGCGCGCTGGTGATCGGCGCATTCTCCAGCGGTGCGATCCTCGCCGGATTCATGCAGGGCTTCATCCTGTTCCTGGCCATCCCCGTCGAGTGGTCGGCGCCATTCGGTGGGCTGCCCATCGTCGGCGCTGTCTCGGCGCTGGCGCTGTGGCTCTTCGTGGTGCACATCCTGGTGCTGTGCGGCTTCCGGGTGACCGTCGTGCTCGACGAGGCGCTACGCGATTCCGCTGACTAACGGGTCGGACGCGGTGGCCCGGGCTGACACGTCGGGCACCACCAGGTACGCCGGCGCTCCGGATCGTTGCTCACCTCGGCGACCACCTGCACGGTGGTGCCGCAGCGCAGACAGGGTCGCCCCGCGCGCCCGGCCACCCAGTGCTGCTCGCCCTTGCGGCGCGCGCCGGTCGTGACCTGCATGGCACCGGGGGTGGTGGCCGAATGGCGAAGCGCCCGGGCGCCAAGCTCCAGCAGCGCGACGACGTCCACCTTCCCGACCGGCGTCCACGGGCCGAGGCCGCGCAGGAAGCACAGCTCGTTGGCCCAGAGATTGCCGAACCCGGCCACGCACCGCTGGTCGAGCAGGACGGCGACGACGGGTCGGGCGGGATCGGCGGACACCCGCCGGGCGGCCTCGTCGAGGTCCCAGTCGGCGCGCAGGGGATCCGGACCGAGATGACCGACGGCGAGCGCCTCGTCGCGCGTCGGCAGCAGGTCCACGCGTGGTATCCCGACGCCGTAGGCCGCGGGGCCGTCGGTGCGCAACACCACCCGCACGTCGGGCATGACGGTCCTCGGCAACCAGCGACCGGTCGCAGACACCGTCCACGAACCCGACATCAGCACGTGCGTGTGGAGCGTGAGACCGTCAGAGAATCGGGTCAACAGGTGCTTGCCGTGCGTGTCGTGGCCGAGCACCGTGCGCCCCTCCAGGTCGGCCGTGGCGTGCCGGGGAACCCGTAGCCGCCCGTGGGTCAGCGTCCGGCCGCGCAGTGCGGCGTCCAGGCGCCGGGCCAGCGCGTAGACCGTGTCACCCTCGGGCACGACGCGTCACCTGCATTTCGACGATGCCGCCTCCAATCGACGACCCCGCCGAGTACCCGGCGCCAGGGGGCTGAAACGCCGTCGAAGGCTCACGGGGCGTGCGCGATTCGGAGTCGCGCGCGTCAGGTCACATGCCCGACGGGGTTTCAACCTCCCGCGATCCGAGCATCTGCACCGTGCGGGCCGATTGGTACACCGCATGGATGCCAGAGGAGTTTCATGAGTGAGCACGACATGTCCGACGAGGCGCGCAAGGGCCTGATCGACTCGGTCAAGGGCAAGGCCAAGGAAATCGCAGGCGCCATGACGGGCAACGATTCGCTGACCGCAGAGGGACAGCTGGAGCAGACTCAGGCTCGAGAACGCAAGGAAGCCAACAGCATTCAGGCAGTTGCCGACGCCGAGGCCGAGGAGGCCCGTCAGCGTGCCACCGAGGCGAGGCTCGAGGGGGCGCAGGAGCGAATCGCCGTCGACGCGCGCACCGCCTCGGTCGAGAGTTCGATCGTGACACAGCAGGCCGGACAGAAGTCCGCCGCCGAGCGGACCGCCCAGCAGGAGTCGCAGCATGCGGCCACCCAGGCCGAGACCGACGCGCAGCGCGAAGAGGAACGAGCCGCGGCGCAGGAGCGCGTCGACGTTCGGGCCGCCGCCAGTGATGCCACCGACGCCGTCGAGGAGCATCGAGCTGCCGTCGACGACGCGGCGGCCGCTCGTGCCGAGGCCGAAGAGGCCAGACGGCGTGCCGAGAACCTGACCGACGCCGCCGACCTGCCGTGAACGACGACCACCCCAAGGATTCAGACATGAGCATCGTGACCATTCCCCGCACCATCCTGCGGTTCCAGTACGAGTTCATCCGCTTTCCGTTGCAGCTCATCGAGGAGCGAGTAGTGGCGCGGATGGACGTCGAGGCGCCGGCGCGGCTGGCCTATGAGCGGTCGCTGGGGGTGCTCGACGCCACCATCGGCAATGCCCTCGGCGACGCCCGGCTCACGCGGCGCGGCGCGTCACTGGCCAAGCGCAGCGACGAACTCGCCCGGGCCGCTCGCCTGGAGGCGGCGGCGGATGCCGAAGTCCAACGGGCTGACGAGGAGCTCGAGTCCTCGCGCCAAGAGGTGGTCGACGGCGTTCGCGACGCGCGGACCGCCAAGGAGCGGGCCATCGACGAGGCGAAGGCATCTGCGGACAAGCGCAAGCGCGCCGCCACCGAGGCCGCCCAGAAGCGGGCCGGTGACACGAAGAAGGAGGCCGACGACGTTGCCGCGCGCCTCAGGAAGCAGGCCGAGGCGGCCAAGCGCGCCGACGAGCAGCGCATCTCCTCTGCCGAGAAGCGGGTCACCGCAGCCGCGGAGGACACCCTGGAAGACGCGCAGCAAAGGCGGGACGCGGCTCGGACCAAGCGCGCCGACGCCGACCGCCTCGAACGTCTCGCCGAAGTCGAGAAGGAGAAGCGTCAGGCCGAGCGCGCCGCCAAGGACTAGCTCTATTGGCCCGCGTTGCGGGCCAGGTCGATGGCGTACTGGTTGACGAAGGTGCCCGCCCCGGCGGATCCACGGCACGAGCCGTCGGACTCCCCGGGGCGCTTCACCCACAGGAACGCGTCGATGTTGCCGTTGCCGGTGTTGGCGGTGGGAGCAGCTCCTAGAGCGCGGCCGCTGGGGTTGCACCAGTAGAGCGGGTCACCCTCGACGGGGCCGTTGCCGTTGCGTGAGGTGTCGATGACGTAGGGCTTGCCGCCGACCATGCCGGAGATGGCGTCGCCGTAGCCGGTTTCCTCGCCGGTGGTGAAGAAGTTGGCGGTGTTCAAGCTGAAGCCGCGCGCCTTGGCGATGCCGACCTGGTTGAGCCGCGCCGCCATCTCGTCGGCGCTGACCCACCGGGAATGCCCGGCGTCGACGTACACGGCCGTGCCCGGGTTGCGGGTCAGCGAGTCGACCGCGTAGCTCATCAGGTCGAAGCGTTCCTGTCGCTGGTCACCGGAGAGGCAGTCGGCCATCGCGAGGGCGTCGGGTTCGAGGATGACGGCCGCCGGGCCGCCGCCGATGTCGGCCGCCACGGTGTCGATCCACCCGCGGTAGGCCCCGGCCGAGCCGAACCCGCCGGCGGCGAAGCTGCCACAGTCCCGATGCGGGATGCCGTAAAGCGCCAGGATTGGCATGGTGCCGGCGGCTTGTGCGTCGGCGATGTACTTGGCGTCGACGGCCGGGGTGGACAGGTGGTCCATCCAGTACGCGGTCGGCGTGTTCGCGATCGCGGTCAGTTCGGGGCTCCCCGCGCCGTTGGCGGCGCGCATCGCCTTCGAGTTCGGATTCACGTAGAAGGGCAACGTGGCCAACGGGTTCCCGTCGGCGGCCAGTCGCACCGCAGGAGCGCCGGTGACGTGGACGGGTTGCGCGACGAGCGCGGTGGTGGCGACGGCGGCGACCGCCAGGAACGGGGAGATCCACCGTGCGACTGCACCGGCAGCTGAGGTCATCACCTTGGAGAAGCTAACGGCCCGGCGGCTCGAGTGCCAATCGCCTCCCGGTGAGACGATGACCGCATGACTGCAACGCTCGTCGCGAAGGACGTGGCAGGCGGATTCGCCCACCGCACGCTCTTCGAGGGGCTCGACCTGACGGTGGCACCGGGTGACGTCGTCGGAGTGGTGGGCGCCAACGGTGCGGGCAAGAGCACGCTGCTGCGCATCCTGGCCGGGGACCTCGAACCGCTCGAGGGGACGGTGAGCCTCGCCCCGCCCGACGCGTTCGTCGGTTGGCTGCCGCAGGAGCACGAACGGGTGCCCGGGGAGACCGTCGCCGCCTACGTCGCGCGCCGCGCGGGCTGCACCGCCGCGACGCTGGCCATGGACGCCGCCGCGGCCGCCCTGGCCGACGAGGGCGCTGGACCGGGGGGAGCGGACCCGGCGGACGTCTACGCCGCCGCCCTGGACCGGTGGCTCGCCAGCGGTGCGGCGGATCTCGACGAGCGGCTGCCTGCGGTACTGGCCGACCTCGGGCTCGACACCACCGACGTGCGACCGGACGCCACCCCGATGACCGCGCTGTCGGGTGGCCAGGCGGCCCGCGTGGGGTTGGCGGCGCTGGTGGTGTCACGCTTCGACCTGGTGTTGCTCGACGAGCCCACCAACGATCTCGACCTCGACGGCCTCGACCGG
The DNA here is from genome assembly GCF_040614235.1 of Mycobacterium sp. NPDC006124. Lineage (NCBI taxonomy): Bacteria > Bacillati > Actinomycetota > Actinomycetes > Mycobacteriales > Mycobacteriaceae > Mycobacterium > Mycobacterium sp. NPDC006124. Next base: position 267,202 of record NZ_JBEXUA010000001.1, read on the forward strand.
CTCGAGCAGTTCGTGCACGACCTCCGCGGCGGGGTTGTGCTGGTCAGCCACGACCGCGAGTTCCTCTCCCGCAGCGTGACGCGCGTGCTCGAACTCGACCTGGCGCAGAACACCACGACGGTCTTCGGCGGCGGCTACGAGAGCTATCTGGAGGAACGCGAGATCGGCCGTCGCCACCGGCGTGAGCAGTACGACGAATTCGCCGACAAGAAGGCCGATCTCGTGGCACGCGCCCGCACGCAGCGGGAATGGTCGAGCCAGGGTGTTCGCAACGCGATGCGCAAGGCGCCGGACAACGACAAGAACCGGCGGCGTGCGGCCACCGAGTCCAGCGAGAAGCAAGCGCAGAAGGTGCGGCAGATGGAGAGCCGCATCGCGCGTCTGGAGGAGGTCGTCGAGCCCCGCAAGGAGTGGAACCTGGAGTTCACCATCGGCGCCGCGCCGCGGTCGAGCTCGGTCGTCGCCACCCTGTCCGACGCCGTATTGCGGCAGGGGGACTTCGTTCTCGGTCCGGTGTCGGTGCAGGTCGACGCCGGCGAACGGATCGGCATCACCGGCCCCAACGGCGCGGGAAAGTCGACGTTGCTGCGGCTGCTGCTGGGACGTCAGCTGCCCGACCGGGGCCGGGCCAGCCTCGGGGCGAACGTCGCCATCGGCGAGGTCGACCAGGCCCGCGCCGACTTCACCGGGGCCGGGCGTCTCGTCGACCGGTTCTCCGATCGGGTGCCGGACTGGACCACCGCCGACGTGCGCACGCTGCTGGCGAAGTTCGGGCTGCGCGCCGACCACGTCGAGCGTGGCGTCGACGATCTGTCGCCGGGTGAGCGAACCCGCGCCGGACTGGCGCTGTTGCAGGCGCGCGGGACCAACGTCCTGGTGCTCGACGAGCCGACGAACCACCTGGACCTGCCGGCGATCGAACAACTCGAGCAGGCGCTCGACGGCTACGACGGTGCGCTGCTACTGGTGACGCACGACCGCCGGATGCTGCACAACGTGCGGTTGGACCGCACGTGGATGGTGGACCGCGGGAGGGTCACCGAACGGTAGACCAGCCCCTGGGACGCGTCACTCCAGGACGAAGACGGGAATCTGCCGATCGGTCTTGGTCTGGTACTCGGCGTAGGGCGGGTACGCCTCGACGGCCAGCTTCCACCATTGCTCGCGCTCGGGGCCGTCGACCTCGCGGGCCTGCAGGGTCATGACCTTCTCGCCGTCCTGCACGTCGACGGTGGGATTGGCCTTGACGTTGAAGTACCAGGACGGGTGCTTGGGATCTCCGCCCTTGGAGGCGACCATGGCGTACTTGCCGTCGGATTCGACACGCATCAGCGGCACGTAGCGCTTCTTGCCCGACTTCACCCCGGTGGTGGTGAACAGGACGATCGGACGGTCGAGCACCTCGACGCCGTCGGTGGTGCCCTGCTCGAGGATGCGCTTGGTCTGGTCGCGCACCCAGTCGGTGGGGCTCAGTTCGGCTTCGGTTTCGGCATTGTCAGTCACGGGGCGCACAACACCGACGGCGGGTGATTCATTCCCGGTTCCCGGTGCGAGTTCGTGGACCCGCCAGGAAGTCAGGTGGCCGGATCGGACCGGACGGAGACGACGACCTCGTTGCGGCGGCGGAACGGCAGCGTCCACGGCGGATCGTAGAACCACGCCTGCGGTTCACCGACGGCTTCGATTCCGTTGTCGTGCAACGCCTTGCGCAGTTCATCGGACTTGGCGGCGATCGTGGCCGAGCCGCGGTCGCCGGTGAAGCGCAGCACCGCGACCGTCTCCGCCGGCACCTCGACGAGTCGCACCCTGTCGTCGTCGGGGGTGGGAAGGGTGGCCATCGTCCACTTCGACGGCATGAAGAAGCGAATCACCCAGCCGCTCTCGTCGTCACCGGAGCGCGCCACCGGAGCGGTCATCGCGATCTTGCGCCCGCCGGATCCGGCCTGGCTGACCGGCGCCGTCATGGCGATCTCGTCGGAGCCGCCGTTGCCGCCGAAGATGTAGCCGGCCAACCTGCGGAATCCCTCGTTGCGGGCCCGCTCCTCGGGGGCCTCGACGGTCGTCTCGGCGGCGATGCGGGGTCGGTAGCGGCGAATCTCGAGACCGCCGGGCAGCCGTTCGGTGTCGTGCGGCGGCTCCTCGGTGCCAACCCGGATGCCGACTATCCCGAGCACTGACTCGGCGACCTGAGTCACCACGTTCGTCAGTTGGTTCAGGGGGTTGGTCATGTCTCGACGGTACCCGCGCAGTGCGCGTCGCAATCGCCGCCGGCGTTTGAGACCCCGCGCAGGCGGGGATGTGGTCAGCACCAATCGGATAGGAGGGTGGCCATGACACTGAGCACTGTGACCAGCGCTTTCGGCAGGGCGGTGGCGTTCGTCCGCCCGGGCGGCGGGCGACTCGTCCTCGGACAGTCGCACGTGCCGCTGCTCGTGCTGATGGCCCCGGCGGCCGCGGCGACCCATGCGGTCGGGTCGGTGCCGCGGCGATGACGGCGGTGCCACCAGACCCCGATCCCGTCGAGATCCCGACGGTCGGCGACGCCCACGGGGTCGAGCCCGGTGAGACTCCGCCGGACTCCGGCTCGACGTCGCAGTCGGCGAACCGAAACCCTCCCCCGCGCACCCGAATGACGCCGGTGGCGGTGGCTGCACTCATCGCGGTCGGTGTGATCTTTGCGATCTTCCTGGTCGTCTCGGTGGTCTACCTGCTCCAGGTGGCGGGCGTTCTGGACCGGTGGTGACCCGGCGGTCACCAGGACGCGAACCGGTCGCGGTCACGTCGTCGGTGCGGACTCGGGTCCGGCCGGGGTGTGTCGGCGGTCGGTAGGGCTTCCCACCGACGGGTGGTGGGACTCCACGTTCGGTGCCGCACCGCCGCGTCATGACGTGTCACCAGGCGGCCGTAGTGACGAGTCTGGTTGCCGCCGTTGCGCTTCGCGTCGTACATCGCGGCATCGGCGGCGGCGATGAGGTCGGTGATCGCGTCGTGGACGTCCTGCGTCGACGTCTCGCCGAACCGCGCGCACGCGGTGCCGACACTGGCGGTGGTCGCGAAGGGCAGCACCTCGACGGCCCGGCACAGGCCCCGCCCGACGACCCACGGGTCGTCGTCTCCGAGGTCGACGGCCACCAGGAACTCCTCACCGCCGGCGCGTCCGATCACCGAACCGCGCGGCGCATGGTCGCGTAGCGCCCGGCCGACCGCCGCCAGGGCACGGTCACCGTGGTGATGACCGTGGGTGTCGTTGAGGCGCTTGAATCGGTCCAGGTCGATCATCGCGATCAGCAGGGTGCCGTGCTCGTTGACGGCGGTGAGCGTGGCGGTGCGCCGGAGGAAGGCGCGGCGGTTGTACAGCCCGGTCAGGGGGTCGCGGTCGGCCTTTAGCAGGTCGACGCCGAGAGTGTGGACGATGATCTGCACGCCGTAGGGCACGACCACGCTGCCGATCAGCACCACCGCGCAAGCGCTGACGGTGCGCACGTAGCCGTCGGCGGCAACCAGCGCCACGGCGGGCACGGCCGAGACGGCGACGACGACCATCAGGTTCGCCACCATCAGCGCGGGCGTATGGAACAGGGCGATGTAGCCCGAGATCGTCGCAAAGGTGGTGCAGCCGAGGATTGCCGTCAGGGGATCACTCTGGGCGAGGACGGCGCACGCGATGCTGAGACTGGCCGTGACGGAGTACGCGATCGACTGGTTCTTCGTCGGGAACCGATGCAACCACAGCGCTGCGCCTGCGAGTCCGCCGACACCGGCGAGCACGCTCAACGTCTGCTGCAGTGATGAGGTGGGCGGCGCGGACCCGAACAGAATGACGAACGGAACCGCGGCCAGGCACGACGTCGCCGCGACGATCACCCCGCGCGTCATCGTCGCCATGCGGCGCACGTGGAGGAATGCGCTGAGCCAGTCGAAGTGGTCCGGTTGACGCCACCACCACCGAAGAGACCTCACCGTCGACCTCCCCCGCCCGACCATGCCTGGCAACTCCGTGCGGGTTTGCCAGATTCTCGACGTAACGGGGTCTCGGTCGCGTCGGCTAGCGGCCGACTCTACCGAGGATCACGGTCGACGGGAACGCCAAGATTCGTCCCACCCGCACCGATCACGGGCCGCCCTTCCAGTGCTCGATGCGGTGGTGGTCCGGGGTGAAGCCATGGTCGACGCCCCACAGCACGGCCTTGGTGCGACTGGTGACGTCGATCTTGCGGTAGATCGTGCGGATGTAGGACTTGACGGTGTTCGGCGAGAGATAGGTCAGGGCCGCCACCTCGGCGTTGCTCTTGCCCTGGGTGATCAGGGCCAGGATCTCCGACTCGCGGTCGCTCAACCCCTCGCCGCGGCCGGGCCAGTCCAGGCCCACCGCACTGCGACTGCGAGCCGGCGCCTCGCTGATCACCATCTCGCCGGCGTGTACCGCCTCGAGTGCGGCCACGAGGTCGCGGGCGGGCAGCGTCTTGGACAAATAGCCATGAGCGCCATGGCGTTTGGCGCTCTCGATCAGATCGGGATGAAAGTTCCACGTGTACACCACGACTCGACGAGCCCGTGGGTTGGCGACCAGCACGCCGATCTCGTGGTGGTCGGATTCCGGCTGGGCGAACGAGTCGTACAGGACGACGTCGACCTCGTCGCTGACGCCCATCGTCGTGTCCAGTTCGGCCACCACGACGCGGTCGCGGTAGTTGTCGAACATGTTGGCCACGCCCATCACGACCACGTCGTAGTCGTCGACCAGTGCAACGGTGATCGGACGTGCGTCGTCGGTGGCCACGGGGAGGGACATTACCGCCCTAGGGGTGTATCCGGACCACCCCAAAGGGTCTTTCATCGAACGTGGGTCGAGCACCGCTCGGCACGCAGCCCACCGAAAGGGGAACCGTCATGATCGTTCTCGGAATCGTCCTCATCGTTCTCGGCTTCATCCTGCCGAGCCTGATTCCCACCTTCGCCTTCGCGCACCTGCTCCTCGTCGTCGGCGTCATCCTGCTCGTCGTCGGCGTGGTGCTGGCCCTGCTGGGATCCCGTGGGCGGGCCGTCGGCGGCCGGCGGCACTACTACTGAGGCCGACCGTTCTCGCTCCGGGAAAGTGTTGCCGCTCAACGGGTGTAGCGATCCCGTCACCGGGTAAGTGCACCTGAGGTACATCGGTGACGACTGGAGGAACAATGGCTAGTGGTGTGGCGACGGTGTGGATGCCCGTCGAAGACATGAGTCGGGCGCTGAAGTTCTACGGCGAGACTCTCGGTCTGAAGGTCAAGAGCGAGGGCGAGGATTGGTCCGAACTCGACGCCAACGGCGTGTCCATCGGGCTCAACGGCCGCGAGGAGACCCACGGCGAGAGCACGGGCGGGGCAGTCCTCACGCTGCAGCCCGACGGCACCCTCTACGACGAACTCGTCCGGTTGACCGACGCGGGCGTGACGTTCGTCGGAGAGGTCAGCGAGCATCCCTGGGGCCGCATCGCGACCTTCAAGGACTCCGAGGGCAATGATCTGCAGCTGTTCGAGCCGCCGTCGGAGTGATGCCCGAATGCGATGAGCCCCATTCCCGTTGGGAGTGGGGCTCGTCGCCGTCTGCGGGTCAGGACCGGATGGCGCTCTGCTTCTCCAGGAACGCCGCGGTGTCGTAGAACGTGCGGAACGCGTCGATCACCTCACCGCCGTTGGATTCCAGCACGCTGACCCCGTCGTAGGCGATCTCCGAACCGTTGGGCAGCGTGCCGTTGGACGTCCACTCCAGGAACGCGATGCCGTCGCCGGTGACCACGTGATGAAAGGTCGAGCCGATGTCGCCGAAGACGCGGCGGTACTGCTCCCAGAACGTGCGCGCACCGTCTCGCCCAGTCTGCCCGTGGGGCATCCCGGCCTTGTTCAACGTCGCGTCGGCACCGAACAGGTCCACCAGGGACTCGGCGTTGCCGTCCCGGTGCAATTGGTCGAGGGCGGCGACGAACTTCTTCGTCAGATCATCCATGTTTGGGCACGTACCCGCGCCCACGTCGGCCAACCGAAGATGACGTCGACGTCAGAGTCTGCCCCGCAGCAACAGATTCCAGTAGATCTGCGGGAGCCCGTAGCGGTCGAACGCCCATGCCGCCCGCCGGGACTTCAGCGGATCGAGGAACGACGGCAGCGAGGGGGCCAGCACGCCGTCCCTGGTGAATTCGCCCGTGATCAGATGGTGGTCGTCGGTGGCGATCGGCGCGACGGTGTACCCGTCGTAGTCCGCCGACGCGGGCCGACCGGCGCGTGCGCCCACGAGGTTGTCCACCATGATCGAGACCTGCGGCCGCAGAGCCCCTCCCGACGGATCGGTGCCCACGCTCGCCCCGTCTCCGACTCCCCACACGTTCGGGTGGCGGCGATGCCGCATCGTCGCCGGGTCGACGTCGGCGACACCGAAGGCGTCCTCGGCGGCCAAGCCGGAGTTGGCCAGCCATTGGGGTCCGCGAAACGGCGGCACCAGGTGCAGCAGGTCGTAGGCGATCGGGCGTACCGTGCCGTCGCGGCGGCTGGTGACGGTGATGTGAGAGTCGGCCGGAAACAACCCGGTCACCCCGGTCTTCAGGAGCACCGTCACACCGAGTTCGCGTAGCTCCTCGTGAATTCGCTCGTCCAGCCGCGGGGCCTCCAGCAGCGTCGGACGGTCGACCACCAGGGTCATGTCGATGCCGGGAAGCCGGCGCATTCGTCGCCAGTATGCGGCGGCGAGGAACAGCGGCTTCATGGTCGTGCCGGTACAACTCACCGGGGACCGGGGCACCGTGAAGACGGCGTGACTCCCAATTGGAAGGCGCCGCACCAGATCCCAGGTCTTGTCGGCGGCGTCGAGGTAGTTGCTCGCGACCGCGGGGTGATCCATCGCCGCGTCGACGCCGGGAAGTTCGTCGGTGTCGGGCACCAGTCCCGGAGCGAGGATCAGATCGCGGTAGCGGAGCATCCGCCCCGACGCACGCTGCACCGTTCTCGCCTCCGCGTCTACGGCGACGGCCGAATCGCGAAGCCAGGTGCAGCCCTCGGGCGTCACCGATCGTTGAGTGCGCTCGGCGCTGCGCAGGTCGGCTCGGCCGCCACCGACATAGGAGAGCAGGGGCCGGTAGGTGTGCACGACCTGTGGTTCTAGGACCGCGACGTCGGCGATGCCCTTGCGCAGCAGACGCGCCGCGGCGCTGATGCCCCCGTTGCCTCCACCCACGACCACGACGTCGAAACTCGCGTCGACGTTCCCGATCGGTGAGGCCATGTCGGAGCCTTACCCGTGCCAGCCGGTTTCACGCTCATCCGGGCTGAAACCTCGTGGCTCGCGGTGATTCGTTTGCGTTGCGGAGATTAAAGCGCCGGCGACGGGGCATGTCGCAAGCACCGCCCCCAAGGATGTGACGGAGCTACCTAGTGACCACGATCTTCACCGACGAACTCATCGACCGTTCCGGCCCGATCCGCGTACCGACCGGCGTCTACCCGCCGCAGGAGGATTCGGCGCTGCTGATCGGCGCGCTGCGTGTCTCCGGCCGGGCCGCCGGAAACCGGGTCGCGGACCTGTGTTCGGGCAGCGGCGTCGTCGCCTTGGCCGCGGCCGAGCAGGGTGCGGCGACGGTTGCGGCGTTCGAGATGAGCTCTGTTGCCGTCGACTGCGCCAGGAGCAACGCCGCGACGGCGGGGCTCGCAGTCAAGGTGCATCGCGGATCATGGACGCGCGCAGTCGAATTCGAGCCCTTCGACGTCGTCACCTGCAATCCGCCCTACGTGCCGTTCGACGACGGCGCCGACGACGCGCCGGTGTCGGAGTCGGCGGGACCGGCGACGGCGTGGAACGCCGGACGCGACGGGCGCCGGATTCTCGACCCGCTGTGTGAGCGGGCCCCCGAGCTGCTGGCCGACGGCGGCTCCATCTTCGTCGTCCACTCCGAGTTCGCACACGTGGACCGCACGGTCGACGGCCTGACCGCGGCTGGGCTGCGAGCGAGCGTGGTCGCCGAGCAGTGGATTCCATTCGGGCCCGTGCTGACGGCGCGGGCGCACTGGCTGGAGCGGATCGGAATGCTCGAGGTGGGCCGACGCGTCGAGCGTCTCGCGGTCGTCAGGGCCGACCGGGTCTGAACCGAACGGGTCAGACGCGCGAGTCGATCACCCGCTGGGCGATGTCGGTGAGCTTGACGTTGCCCTCCTGGCTCAGCTGCCGCAGCATGCTGAAGGCGCGGACGGCGTCGACGCCGAAGCGCTCCATGATCATGCCCTTGGCTTGGCCGATGCGGTCGCGGCTCAGCAGCGCCGCGTTGAGCTGGGTCTGCGCCTGCGTGGTGATGATGGCCGACGCGGCGTGGGCGGCGAGGATGGTGCCGACGGTCTCGGCCTCCGAACTCCACTGGTTGGGCTCGAAGCCGAAGAGGTTGAGTGCGCCTGCGGTGCGGTCGGCGGTGTAGAGCTTGAACGACAATCCGCTGAGCACGCCGATCTCCGCCACGGCCGGCGAGTACTGCGGCCAACGCGTCTCCAGACGGAAGTCCTCGGTCCGGACGACGGTGTCCGCGAGGGCGGCCTGTACGCAGGGCCCCTCGTCGAAGGTGACCTGCAGGATGTCGAGTTGGGCCGGCAGTTCCGACGTCGTCGCGACCGAGCTGAACTTGCCTCCGCGCTCCAGCAGCAGGATGCCCGCGGTGTCGACTCCGGGGATCAGGTCGACGGCCGCAGCAGTCACCTCGGCCAGGATCGTGTCCAAGCTGGGCTTCGGGACCAGACTTCTCGCCAGCTCGGCCATGCGGAGCGCGAGGTCGTGGTTCGTCGGTTGCGACACCTCACCGAATGCCCCCGTCTGATCGCCGCCAAACAGCCGTCAGGCGGTGAGACGGGGTGCGCCGTGCCGGTCGCGGAAGATCAGCCCCCGTTGCTCGAAGGCGTCGAGCCACCCCTGCATCGGCCACCACCCCCAGTGGCGATGAAACGTCGTCGCGTTGGCGACGATGTCGGCCAGGTGTTCGGTCGGCGGATCGGAGACCGGGTGGAACTGGTGGTAGGCATGCGCGCCGCCGACCCAGCGCAGGCCGACCGACGCGGTGGCCGCCCGCTGGGCGTAGTCGGTGTCCTCCCCTCCGTAGCCGACGTAGTCGGTACAGAAGCCGCCGACGCGCTGCCAGACCGCGGCCGTGACCGCGAAGGACAGCGACCAGAAGAGGTGGTACTCCTCGCCGGCCACCGTCACCCCCGCCGGCGGCGCCGGTCGCACCGGGTGCGGAGCGGTCGACTCCGACAACCGATCGAGGTCGTAACCGCCGGGCCCCGGCGCCGGGAGATAGGTGACCGGGCCGCAGAGCAGCGCCCCCTCGTGGGCCGGCGTCGCGGCGGCTCGCTGGTAGTACCCGATCATGTCGACCGAGGGAATGCAGTCCACGTCGAGGAAGACGAGAAGTTCGGCTCCCGCCTCGAGCGCCACCCGCGCGCCGAGATTGCGGGCGTGCGCCATCGGGATCCGTGGCGACCCCGAGCGCAACGGCACCACCGTCGTACGGTAGCCGCGCACCTGGCGTGCGACGTCGTCGTCGTCGACGGCCACGACGACGTGATGTCCGGCCGGGATGACGCTGCGGTCGAGGCCGTCGAGTTGCCGGCGGAGGTGGGCGCCGCGGCCGCGAACCGCCGTTACGACCGCCGTGTTCACGCTGCGATCCGTTCGATGACCGCCGCCGCCCGGTCGGCTGCATCGGCGGTCCGCCAGCGGTCCCACGAGGTGGAGCCCAGGGCGCGCGCGTCGGCGATCAAGCCGGGCCAATCCGACATCTCGGGCCACCGCGGTCGCACCACCGCCAGACCGGCGCGCTCCAGCGCCCCTGCCGTAGCCCGTTGCTCGATGAACGGACGTTCGGCGGCGATGATGATCGCCGGGCGGCGGGCCGCGGCGATGTCGGCGACCGAGCTCTGGCCCGCCGAGGACACCACGACGTCCGCGGCGCACAGGTCCGGCCAGGGATCCTCGACCCACGGGCCGCCGGCCACCCCGAGGGATGACCACCGGTACTCCGGATGTGCTGTTGCACAGAGACTTATCGCACCGACGTCGAGGTCCGAGCCGCCGGAGCCGTTGAGGACCAGCACGCCGGGGCGGTCGTGGTCGGTACGCGACGGACGCGCGCGGCCGTCGAAGCGGCTGATGCCGCCCACGAAGGTCGTCTTTGCCACGTGAGGCGCCAGCCACGCCGGCTCGTACAGGGTCGACGGCCACGCCGCCAGGATGTGCTCGGCCACCCGGTAGGCCAGCTCGTGCGGGGGGTCGGTGCGCTCACCGGGCATCGCGACCACGACGACGGGCACGCCGAGCAACCGCACCAGCATCGTCACCTCGACCGAGACGTCGACGATCATCACCCTGGGCCGGTGCGTGGCCACCCAGTCGGCGATCATCGCCATCCGGTCGCGTAAACCGCCGTGGTGCAACGGGACCCAGTGCAGCGCCCCATTGGCGTCCACGTCGTCGAAGGAGGTGCCGGAGTCACGTCCGTCGTCGCGGGGAAGGCGGACCGTCTCCACGCCCGGCTGCCCCGGGACGTCCAGCGACGACAGGATGGTGACGGGTTCATGCAGGCGTGCGCAGATGCTGGTCGCCCGGGCGAGATGCCCGCGACCGTGGTGATGCACGTAGTAGCCAATCATGTTCGGCCGCTTTCCGTTCGTCGATGAGGTTGCGGTAGATCGCGAGGTATCGCGTCACCATGGAGCGCGCGCTGCATCGCATCACGGCGCTGTGGCGCACGGCTTCTCGCGGAAGCCCGATGGCCTCGGGGATCGCCGCGGCCATCGCCGCGACGTCACCGGGGGTGACGAGTCGACCGCTCTGGGAGTCGATCACCTCGGGTATCCCGCCGCGGGCGAACGCGACGACGGGCGTGCCGCACATCGCGGCCTCCGCGGCAACCAGGCAGTACGGCTCGTCCCACAGCGGGGTAACCAACGCCGCCGCGGCGCAGCCGACCAGCGACGCCAGCCGATTCTGGTCGAGATGCCCTGCGTAACGGACGTCGTCGCCGAGTCTGGGCTCGACGTATTCGCGGAAGTACTCCGCGTTGCCGATCGGCCCGGCCAGGACGAGCCGGCGCCCGGCCCGCGCCGCCGCCGCGATCGCGAGGCGGGTTCCCTTCTCGGGAACGATCCGGCCCGACCACACCAGGTAGTCACCCCCGGGGCCCGGCGGCCAGCACACGGGGTCGACGCCGTTGGGCACCACGTGCATTCGATCGGCGACGACGTGGCGCCAGGAGTCGGCGGTGTAACCGCTCACCGCGGCGAACGACGAGCCGGCCCCGCCCGTCGTGCCGAGGGCGGATTCGAGCCACGCCAGCGGTGGGGTGTGCAGGGTGGTCAGCATCGGTGTGCGCAGTCGGGGTGCGAGGTGGATCGGCACGTGGTGCAGGCAATGGTTGTGGATGACGTCGAATCGCCGCTCGGTCTGGTCGACGAGTCTGCGCATCAGATCGAGGAAGGCGTACTGGTCGGACTCCCACACCGCGCCCGGTCGCGGGAACGGTCGGCCGGCGGCGCTGCTGCGGGGTAGCGGGCTGATCGTCAGCCCGGGCAGATCCGATCCCAGGTCGGAGTCGGCCGCGGCGAACAGGGTGACGCGATGGCCACCCTCGGCGAGCGCGCGCGCCAGGTGCCAGATGTGGGCTTCCAGTCCACCGGCCAAGGGTTGCCGGATGGGGAACCGATTGTGTGCGATGAGGGCGATGTCCAGGACTGGTGTCACGCTCGAACCCGTTCGTCACCAGCCACGGCCACACGCACTCCTTCCAATGATGATCCACCGTTCGGACCACGCGCCCCGTCACTTACCCGGTTGACCCGACTTGTAACGTCGCCCCGGCAGAACGCCGGACGGGCACGGGTGGGGCCGTCACGTGCCAGCTACATTCGTCAGTCATGGCGCTGTCACCGGACATCGTGGGGATGACCTACGAGCACCCCGATCACTACGTGGTCGGCCGCGAGGCGATCCGGCAGTACGCGGTCGCGGTGAAGAACGTCGACCCCGCCTACGTCGACGAGGACGCCGCCCGGGCGCTCGGCCACGACGCGATCCTGGCGCCGCTGACGTTCATCTCGGTCTTCGGTTATCACGCCCAGATGGCGTTCTTCGACTACGCGAACATCCCCATCCACGACGAGCGGCTGATCCAGGCCGAGCAGGGGCTGAAGTTCCTCATTCCGATCAAGGCCGGTGACGTCCTGCGCTGCCGCATTCGCATCGACTCGCTGCGCCGGGCCTTCGGGGCGGACGTGCTGACCCTTCGCAGTTGGATCGTCAACCAGGACGACGAGACGGTCCAGGAGGACTTCACGACGATGGCCGGCCGCACCGAGTCCGACGAGGACTGATCGGGCCGGCCGCGCCACGAGCGCACGGTGAACGGGTGCGAAACCCTCGTGAACAACTCTTGACTGATTCCAGAAAGCGGACTAGAACGGAGGACGTGGATTCGCCGACCGAGTTTCAGCGACTCTTGCGCGAGGCGTCCCTCCGGGTGACGCGGCCCCGGCTCGCGGTCCTCGGCGCGGTGTACGCGAACCCGCACGCCGACACCGAGACGATTACGCGCGCCACCCGTGCCGCCGTGCCCGAGGTGTCACACCAAACCGTGTACGACGCGTTGAGCGCGCTCACCGGCGCCGGTTTGGTCCGACGCATCCAGCCCGCCGGATCGGTCGCGCGCTATGAGTCCCGGGTCGGCGACAACCACCATCACGTGGTGTGCCGGTCGTGTGGTGCCGTCGCCGACGTCGACTGCGCGGTCGGCGAGGCGCCGTGCCTGGTACCCGCCGACGGCGACGGCCAGCTCGAGGGGTTCACCGTCGACGAAGCAGAAGTCATCTACTGGGGCTACTGTCCCGCTTGCTCGACAGTTGGCCCTCTCCCATCCAGATCGTGAAACCCAGCCCGTTTCGTCAACCCCGGAAGGAATGTCGTGTCCACCGATACATCCGATAGCCGCCCCCCCGCCCCAGCGTCCGGAACGAGCTCCAACAGCGAGAGCGAGAATCCGGCGATCAAGGCGCCGGAACCCAAAGGTCATGCGCCCCTGACGAATCAGGACTGGTGGCCCGAGCAGGTCGACGTCTCGGTGCTGCACCGGCAGCCGGCCAAGGGCAACCCCCTCGGTGAGGACTTCGACTACTCCGAGGCGTTCTCGCGCCTCGACCCGGAGGCCCTCAAGGCCGACGTCCTCGGGGTCATCACGACCTCGCAGGACTGGTGGCCCGCCGACTACGGCAGCTACGCGGGTCTGTTCATCCGGATGAGCTGGCACGCCGCCGGCACCTACCGCATCTACGACGGCCGCGGCGGCGGCGGTCAGGGCAGCCAGCGCTTCGCCCCGCTGAACAGCTGGCCCGACAATGCCAACCTGGACAAGGCCCGTCGACTGTTGTGGCCGGTCAAGAAGAAGTACGGCAGCAAGCTGTCGTGGGCCGATCTGCTGGTGTTCGCCGGCAACGTGGCACTGGAATCAGCCGGTTTCGAGACCTTCGGGTTCGGCTTCGGTCGCGAGGACATCTGGGAGCCCGAGGAGGTGCTCTTCGGTCAGGAGGACACCTGGCTGGGCACCGACAAGCGCTACGGCGGCACCAACGACTCCGACCGCAAGCTGGCCGAGCCGTTCGGCGCCACCACCATGGGCCTGATCTACGTCAATCCCGAAGGGCCCGAAGGCAAGCCGGACCCATTGGCTGCCGCGCACGACATCCGTGAGACGTTCGGCCGGATGGCGATGAACGACGAGGAGACCGCCGCGCTGATCGTCGGTGGTCACACCCTGGGCAAGACCCACGGCGCGAGCGCCGACAACGTCGGCCCCGAGCCCGAGGGCGCACCCATCGAGCAACAGGGTCTGGGCTGGAAGTGCCCGTTCGGCTCGGGCAATGCCGGCGACACCATCACCAGCGGTCTCGAGGTGGTCTGGACCGACACCCCGACCCAGTGGAGCAACCGCTACCTCGAGCTGCTCTACGGCAACGAGTGGGAGCTGACCAAGAGCCCCGGTGGCGCTTGGCAATTCGAGGCGAAGGATTCGGAGGCGATCATCCCGGATCCCTTCGGTGGTCCGCCGCGCAAGCCCACGATGTTGGTCACCGACGTCTCGATGCGGGTCGACCCCGTCTACGGTCCCATCACCCGGCGGTGGCTGGACCACCCCGAGGAGATGAACGACGCGTTCGCCCGGGCCTGGTACAAGCTGCTGCACCGCGACATGGGCCCCGTCACCCGCTACCTCGGTCCGTGGGTGGCCGAGCCGCAGCTGTGGCAGGATCCGGTGCCGGCCGTCGACCACCCGTTGGTCGACGAGTCGGACGTGTCCGAGCTCAAGTCCAAGGTGCTGGCCTCCGGACTGTCGGTCCAGCAGTTGGTCAAGACGGCTTGGGCGTCGGCGTCGAGCTTCCGCGGCACCGACAAGCGCGGTGGCGCCAACGGTGCGCGGATCCGCCTTGAGCCGCAGCACAATTGGGAGGTCAACGAGCCGTCCGAGCTGGACAGGGTGCTGCCGGTTCTGGAGAAGATTCAGCAGGACTTCAACGCCTCGGCCGCCGGTGGCAAGAAGATCTCGCTGGCCGACCTGATCGTGCTGGCCGGTTCGGCGGCGATCGAGAAGGCCGCCAAGGACGGCGGTTTCGAGATCGACGTGCACTTCGCGCCGGGCCGCACCGACGCCTCGCAGGAGCAGACCGACGTGGAGTCCTTCGAGGTGCTCGAACCGCAAGCCGACGGGTTCCGCAACTACGCGAAGCCCGGAGAGAAGGCGCCGTTGGAGCAGCTGCTCGTCGACAAGGCGTACTTCCTGGACCTGACCGCGCCGGAGTTGACCGTCCTCATCGGCGGACTGCGCGCCCTCGGCGCCAATCACGGTGGCAGCAAGCACGGTGTGCTCACCGACCGTCCGGGTGTGCTCAGCAACGACTTCTTCGTCAACCTGCTCGACATGAACACGGCATGGAAGTCGGCGGCGACCGGCGAGCACGCCTACGAGGGCACCGACCGGGCCTCCGGTCAGCTCAAGTGGACGGCCACGGTCAACGACCTGGTGTTCGGGTCGAACTCGGTGCTGCGCGCCATCGCCGAGGTCTACGCCGAGGACGACAACGCCGGCAAGTTCGTCGAGGACTTCGTCTCGGCCTGGGTGAAGGTCATGACCAACGATCGGTTCGACTTGAGCTGATCGCCTACTCGGCACGATGACGCCGGGCCGGATCCCTCGGGATCCGGCCCGGTCGTCGTCTCGGGGCGCGACCTAGAACTCGCGGTGCGTGGGGCTCGCGGCCCCTACAGTCGGACGATGAACTTCGAGGAGTACCGCGCCCACGACGCCACGGGGTTGGCCGAGCTGGTCGCGCAACGCCAGGTGTCGGCCGCGGAGCTGCTCGCGTTGGCCCGTGACCGCGCCGCGGCGGTCAACCCGCAGCTCAACGCGATCGTCCGCGACGTGCCCGCGGCACCGACCGAGCAGCTCGAGGGCCCGTTCGCCGGCGTCCCTTTCCTGATCAAGGACCTGGCGCAGGACTACGCGGGCCTGCCGACCTCGGCAGGCTCGCGGGCGCTGACGTCCACCCCTGCCACCGAGCACTCGACCGTCGTGCAGCGTTGGATCGACGCCGGGCTGGTCATCTTCGGCAAGACCAACACCCCTGAGTTCGGCGCGAAGGGAATCACCGAGCCCGTCGCCTGGGGGCCGGCCCACAATCCGTGGAATCCGGATCGCACGCCCGGCGGTTCCTCCGGCGGCTCGGCCGCGGCGGTCGCGGCGGGCGTGGTGCCGTGTGCGGGCGCCAACGACGGCGGCGGCTCGATTCGCATCCCGGCGGCGTGCTGCGGTCTGGTCGGCCTCAAACCCGGACGCGGACTGACGCCGTCGGGGCCGGCGCACGGTGAACCCATGCACGGGGCGGCCGTGCAGGGCGTGGTGTCCCGTACGGTCCGCGACACCGCGGGCATGCTCGACGTCCTTCGCGGGGGTGAACCGGTCGGCCCGTACGTGCCGGGGATTCCGGAGGCGTCGTTCTCGTCGTGCGTCGGAGAGCACCCGGGTCGGCTCCGGATCGGCGTCCGCGTGCCGTCGGCGATCACGGCCGCACCGCATCCGGAGGCCGTCGAAGCGGTGGCGGCCACGGTGCGGACGTTGACCGAGCTCGGCCACCACGTCGAGGAGTTGACCCGGGCGCCCTACGACGACGCCGTGCTCGCCAAGGACTTCCTGCTCACCTGGTTCGTCCACGTGGCCTACGAGGTCGCCGAGGCGAAGCGGCGGACCGCAGCGGGTGACGACTCCTTCGAGCGCGACACGCTCATCATGGCCGCCCTGGGCCGCGCGACCGGCGGCGTGGACTACGTGGCCGCCGTCGAGCGGCGCCACGAGCACACGCGCCGACTGACGACGTTCTTCGAGTCCTACGACCTGCTGCTGACGCCCACCCTCGCGACGCCCCCGCCCCGGATCGGCCAGTTCGAGCTGCCCGAGGCCTTGCAGCGCGGCGCCGACGTGCTGATCAGGACGCGCACCGCGAAGTTGTTGCGCCACACCAGGATCGTCGACGACATGGTCGACCAGAACCTGGGCTGGGTGCCCTACACGCAGCTGGCGAACATCACCGGCCGGCCGGCCGTCTCACTGCCGCTGCACCAGACGGCCGACGGGTTGCCGCTGGGCGTGCAGTTCGTCGCGCCGCTGGCGGGCGAGTCACTGCTGATCCGGCTCGCCGCGCAGCTGGAGCAGGCGTTGCCCTGGTCGGATCGGGTCGCTCCGATCTAGCGGCGACGCGGACGGTGTGACCGGTCCCTTACCGCGGCGGCGGCGCCGCCCGGACGGGTTGTTTCGATGTGATAGACACTGCGCTATGTCATCGCCGCAGGCGACCGGCGATCGCCTCCTGATCCCGGGCACGACGTGCTGGCGTCTCGAGCGCGCCGACCGGTTCGCCTTCATCGTGGACGCGGCGGACTACTTTCGCCACACCAAGGCGGCGATGGTGCGGGCCAAGCACCGCATCCTGCTCATCGGGTGGGACTTCGACTCCCGGACGGTCTTCGAGCCCGGCGGCAAGACCGTGCCGGGCTACAACGAGTTGGGCCCGTTCCTTCGCTCGCTGGTGCGCAAACGGCCCGCCCTCGAGGTGTACGTGCTGCGATCCAACCTGAGACTCCTGCCGGCCTTCGAGGGCCTGTGGGAGGGCGTCACCCCCGTGTCGGTGATGAACCGCTTCAGCAGCGAACGCCTGCACTTCGCCATCGACGGCGCCCACCCCACCGGCGCGGTGCACCATCAGAAGATCGTCGTGGTCGACGACTCGGTGGCGTTCTGCGGCGGCATCGACTTCACCGTCGACCGCTGGGACACCCCCGAGCACCTCGACGAGAACCGGCTCCGGCGCGCACTCGGCGAGCCGCACGGTCCGCGTCACGAGGTGGCGGCCGCGGTCGACGGTGCCGCGGCGCGCGCCCTCGCCGACGTCGCAATGGACCGCTGGTCGGCGGCCACCGGCAGCGATCTGGACCCGGTCGACGGGACGCGTGACGTCTGGCCGGGCGGGTTGGAGCCCACCCTGCGCGGCGTGGACGTCGCGGTGGCCCGCACCATGCCCCGCCTCGGCGACGGTCAGGAGGTGCGCGAGGTCGAGGCACTCAACCTGGCGGGCATGTCGGCCGCGCACGACACGATCTACCTGGAGAACCAGTACCTGGCCTCACGGATCCTGGTCGACGCCCTGTGCGCCCGGCTGCGGGAACCGGCCGGCCCCGAGATCGTGATCGTCATCCCGCGCAAGTCCGAGAGCCCGCTGGAGGAGCGCGCGATGGACAGCGCGCGGTACCGGATGTTGAAGCGGCTCTGGGCCGCCGACGAATACGACCGCCTCGGGGTGTACTGGCCGGTGACCGACGGCGGCACCCCGGTCTACGTGCATGCGAAGGTCATGGCGGTCGACGACCGTCTGTTCCGGGTCGGCTCGTCGAACCTCAACAACCGATCGCTGGGCTTCGACAGCGAGTGCGACGTGGCCATCGAGTCGCACGGGGCCGACGACGAGGACGACGTCGCCGCCACGATCGTGGCGCTACGCAACGCGCTGGTGTGCGAGCACCTCGGGGTGACGGTCGAGGACTTCGAACGGGAGCAGACCGAGCGGGGATCGTTCCTCGCGGCCGTCGAGGCGCTGCGAGGCTCGGGCCGGACCCTGCTGCGGTTCACCCCCGAGACGGTGGTCGGCGAACGCAGCCTCTGGGCGGAGAACGACCTCATGGATCCCGACCGCGTGCCCGAGTCGTTCGCCAGGAGCGTGGCCCGGTGGCTCGGCGGGTTCGTCGACTGACCGCGCTCCGCCACCGGCGGGCACCATGGATCCCATGACGACCCAGGAGATCGACCGGCTGTCCCTCGAGGAGAAGATCGCACTGCTCAGCGGCGCGGACTTCTGGCACACCGCGGCGCTCGAGGCCCACGACGTCCCCTCGATCATGCTGACCGACGGTCCCCACGGCCTTCGCAAGCAGCGCGGGGCCGGCGACCACCTGGGGCTCGGCGACAGCGTGCCGGCCACCTGCTTCCCGCCCGCCGTCGCCATGGGGTCGTCGTGGGATGTCGACCTCGTTCGCCGCGTCGGAGCGGCGATCGGCACCGAGGCGGCCGTCGAGGACGTGGCGGTGGTGCTCGGACCCGGCGTCAACATCAAGCGATCACCGTTGTGCGGGCGCAACTTCGAGTACTTCTCCGAGGACCCGGTCGTCGCGGGGGTGCTGGGCGCGGCCATGGTGCAGGGCATCCAGAGTCGCGGCGTCGGTGCGTCGCTGAAGCACTTCGCGGTCAACAACCAGGAGACCGACCGCATGCGGGTCAGCGCCGAGGTCGACCCCCGGCCGCTGCGCGAGATCTACCTGCGCGCCTTCCAGCGCGTCGTCACCGACGCTCACCCCTGGACGGTCATGTGCTCCTACAACCGCGTCAACGGGGTCTACGCCTCCGAGGACCGCTGGCTGCTGACCTCGGTGCTGCGCGAGGAGTGGGGTTTCGACGGGTTGGTCGTGTCGGACTGGGGCGCGGTCGACGACCGCGTCCGGGCGCTGGCCGCCGGCCTGGATCTGGAGATGCCCGGCTCCCGCGGCGTCACCACCACGCAGTTGGCGGCGGCGGTCGCCGACGGTTCCCTGGACGAGGCGGTGGTCGACGTCGCGGCCGGACGCGTGCTGGCACTGGTCGACCGGACGGGCGCTCGTGCACCGGTTCCGGGTCCGCTGGACGTCGACGCGCACCACGCGCTGGCCCGGGAGGCGGCGGGGCGGTCGATCGTCCTGCTCCAGAACGAGTGCGGCCTGTTGCCGCTGGCGCCGGACGCCGACCTCGCCGTGATCGGTGCCTTCGCCGCCGACCCGCGCTATCAGGGCGCCGGCTCGTCGATGATCAACCCGACCCGGCTCGACCGTTCGATTGACGAGATAGGTTCCCTGTCAACGGGATCGGTGACCTACGCCGCCGGCTTCAGCACCGCCGTCGCGGTGTCGGATTCCGAGGCCGAGCGGCTGCTCGACGAGGCGGTGGCCGCGGCCTCCGCCGCCGAGGTGGCCGTGGTGTTCCTCGGTCTGCCGGCCCGGTTGGAGTCCGAGGGCTACGACCGCGATGACGTCGACCTGCCCGCCAACCAGCTCGCCGTGCTGGACGCGGTCGTCGACGCCAATCCGAACACCGTCGTCGTGCTGTCCAACGGCGGCGTGGTCACCCTGCCGTTCGCCGCCCGCGTGCCGGCGATCCTCGAGGGGTGGCTGTTGGGCCAGGCGGGCGGCGGTGCCATCGCCGACGTGCTCTTCGGCGTGGTCAACCCGTCGGCGAAGCTGACCGAGACCATCCCGCTACGCTTCGCCGACACTCCTGCCTATCTCGACTTCCCCGGCGAGTTCTCCCACGTGCGCTACGGCGAGGGACTGTTCGTGGGCTACCGCTGGTATGACGCCCGTGACCTCGACGTCGCCCATCCCTTCGGACATGGCTTGTCCTACACCACCTTCGAGTACGGGCCGGCATCCGCGTCGACCTCGCCGGAGGGGGACGTCGTGGTGACGTCGACCGTGACGAACACCGGACCGGTGGCCGGCCGGGAGATCGTCCAGCTCTATTCGTCGCTGCCCGGGGCCGGCACCCAGCGTCCGCCTCGCGAGCTCAAGGCGTTCGCATCGGTGCCGCTGGAGCCCGGCGAGACCCGCGAGGTGATGCTCACCGTCCCGCGACGGGACCTGGCCTACTGGGACGTTCGCGTGGACGCCTGGGTGGTCGAGGGCGGCACTTATGCCTTCGACGTCGCCGCGTCCAGTCGCGACCTCCGCTCGACGGTCCTCGTCGAGGTCGCCGGCGACCCCGTGGCGGTTCCCCTGTCGCGCGGGTCGTCGATCGGCGAGGTGCTCGCCGACCCCACCGCCGGACCCGTCCTCGCGGCGGCGATGGCCGAGATGATGGGTGACGCTCCGGCCGCGATCATGCCCGAGGGTGTCGACCTCTCGAAGATGCTCGCCTCGTTCCCGATCGGCCGGGTGGGCATGTTCGGCGCGGACGTGGACCCCGCCATGATCGACACCCTCCTCGCAGCGCGGCCCTCCGACGACACCGCCGGGTAGACCGTGCGGTTAGGCCAGCCGTACCTTCGGTTTGGGAAGCTCGCCGGCGGGCAAATCCGGTCTCACCGCGACGCAGCAGGCTCCTCCTGCGCAAGCCTCGATGCGGTTCGATGAAGGAGATGGATCCATGGCGATCAACGACGACGACATCACGACCAGCGGTGCGGGCGGCGAAGGCCCGGCCGACGGTGGTTCCAACCCCGGTGGTCACGACGGCGGTGCCGACGGCAGCGCCGGTGGCGAGGGTCCGGCCGACGGTGGTTCCAACCCCGGTGGCCATGACGGCGGTGCCGACGGCAGCGCCGGTGGCGAGGGTCCGGCCGATGGTGGCTCCAACCCCGACGGACACGACGGCGGCGCGGACGGCACCGCCTGATCCAGCGGCATGCTGAACCGCTGCATCGGCACCGACCCCCAGACGTTCGCGCGCGAACACTGGGGGCGGTTGCCGTCGTTGACCCGTGCGGCGGACTTGCCGCGTGACTTCACAGACCTGCTCTCGGTCGACCACGTCGACGAGTTGCTGGCCGAGCGTGGTGTGCGTGCCCCATTCATCCGGGTGGCCAAGGAGGGCGAGGTGCTCGCCCGCGAGTGCTATCTCGGGCCGGCGGGGTTCGGCGCCGAGATGCCCGACCAGGTCGACTCGGCGAAGGTGCTCAACCAATTCTCCTCCGGCTCGACGATAGTGCTGCAAGGTCTACACCGGCTGTGGCCACCGATGATCGACTTCGTTCGCAGCATGGTGTCCGACCTCGGACATCCCGTCCAGGCCAACGCCTACGTGACCCCACCCCAGAACCGCGGCTTCGACGCCCACTACGACGTCCACGACGTGTTCGTGTTGCAGACCGCGGGCACCAAGCACTGGACCGTGCACGAGCCGGTCCATCCCGACCCCCTGACCTCGCAGCCGTGGACCGATCACCGCGACGCGATAGCCGAGCGCGTCCGCGACGCACCGGTCGTCGACGCGGTGCTCGGACCGGGTGACGCGCTGTATCTGCCGCGCGGCTGGATTCACTCGGCCCAGGCGCTCGGCGAGACGTCGGTGCACCTGACGATCGGCGTCTCGGCCGTCACCGCCGTCGACGTGGTGCGGGCCGTCGTCGACCAATTGGCCGCAGTGCCGGAGTTCCGGCGATCCCTGCCCATGGGAGTCGACCTGACCGACCAGAGCGAGATGACGGCGACCGCCACGAAGATCGTCGCGGAACTGACCGACAGACTGCGCGATCACGCCGCCGACCTCGGCGAGCAGGCCGCAACCACCATGAGGTGGCGCTTCGCCGAGCGCACCCGGCCCGTCGCAGTCCGACCACTGGCCTCCCTGGTGGCCGCCGAGCAGGCCGCGACCGTCGCGGTCCGGTGGCGCCCCGGTCTCGTCGCGACCGTCGATCGGTGTGGCGGCCGGGTGCACGTGAAGCTGACGGACCGCACCATCAGCCTCCCGGATTCCTGTGCCGACGCGATCGCTGCGCTGCAGTTTGGCGGTGACGTCCACGCCGGGTCCCTGCCCGGGCTGGACGCGGCCGACGGGGAGGTCGTGATTCGCCGGTTGCTGCGCGAGGCGGTCGTCATACCGGTCCCCGGATGACGTTGTCCGGCGGTTGGCGGCCCTGCAGCGACGTGTCTCGGGAACGCGACGACGCCATGTACGGCACGGCATCGGCGGGCACGTCATGGCTGATGCTCGAATTGTGCGGCGGGTGGGGGCCTTCGGCGTTCATGGACTCGCCGTCGGTGATCGACCCGGTGTTGGGCCGGGCCGTCGTCCGCCGGGCCGAGGCGGCCGGGATGCGGATCGCGGCGATCCGGCGGCCGGGCCGGCGGGTGGCACCGCGGCGTTGGCGGTGGTTCGTCGCGCAGTCCCACCTCGGCGCGGAGACCCTGCACCACGGGGAGGTCTCGGGTCCCGACGACTATCTGAACCTGCCGCTCGACGGCTCCGGGGGCCAGTCGACTAGGGCGCCGCTGGTCGCGGTCTGCGCGCACGGCCGCCACGACCAGTGCTGTGCCGTGCGGGGCCGCGGCGCCGTCGCGGCCATCGCGGCGGCCCATCCCGACATCACCTGGGAGTGCTCGCATCTGGGCGGCGACCGGTTCGCCGCGACGATGCTGATCCTGCCCGAGGGCCTGTGCTACGGGCGGGTCGAGACCACCGACGCCGCGAGCCTGGTGAGCTTGTACGCCGACGGCCGGGTGAACAACGCCCTTCTGCGGGGACGGACCTCGCTGCCGCACGTGGTGCAGGCGGCCCAGTACTTCGCGCGCGAGGCATTGGGCGAGGACCGGCTGCGGGCACTGGCGCCGGTGCGCCTCGAGCCGGGCGAGGGAACGACGCGCGTGACCCTGGCCGCCGAGACGGGCACCGTCGACGTCGTGATCGGAGAACGGCTCTCCGAGCCGCTGCTGTCCCAGTGCAGCGCAACGATTCCCGGGCGGGTGCGCACCTTCACGCTGGTGTCGTTGACGCGGGCGTAGCGACGGTTGCCTCCCAGCGGGTCCGCCGTTGGTCGTCGCTCTGCTCCCACCACGGGGGCGTGCCGCGTTCGCCGAGGGCGACCTTGGCGGCTTGAACGCCGGCGCGGGCGGCGCGCTCTTCGTCGGTTCCCTTGGTGCGACGCACTTCTCGGCGCCAGGACATCAGAATGCGGGTGAGTTCGGCCCGGCGGTGCTCGGGTATCGCGGGGTCGGTGGCCCGCCAGCGCCGGCCGTCGATCACGAAGTAGTGGCCGTCCTCGGTCCTCGCCGGTTCGCCCACCCGGCCGAGTCTAGGGCTCAGCCCCTGCGGTTGGCCCAGCCGTCGTCGCCGTACGCGAACAGCTGCAGTGCCCGATCCCAAGACCGCGCCCGCACCCGGTCCAGCGCCTTGCGGACGCCAAACCCGACGAGCCCGCAGAACACCACGGCCAGCATCCAGACCGACCAGCCGGCGCTGGTCGCGTTGACCGACGCATCGGCCGGCCGCAGGGGTGCGGTGACGACCTTGCCCGCATCGTCGAGCCAGACGGTGATCGTGGCGCCCGCGGCGACGGCTCCCGGGCTGGCGATGCGTTCGGTGCGCTCCTGGGCGCCCTCGGTCCACTTCGCCTCGACGTAGAGGGGCGTGCCGAAGTCGGTGGGAGCGGCGGTGCCGCCGATCACCTTGGCCTCTACGGAGTGGCGGTGCTGCGACTCCTCGCGCACGAAGCTCATCGTCGAGTCATAGGCCAGGTTGGCGACGTGAGTCGCGACGGGGATGGCGAGCAGCGTCATCAGGAACAGCACCAGGAAGGTCAGTGCCTCGAGACGATCGGTGGGGCGAGTCAGCGGATTGCGCTGCAATGCCCGGACGTTCCAGCGAAGGCTCTGAGCAAACGAGTGAGCGCTCATCGGCGCCAGCCAGTACGAAGTCCGGGGGTTCTCGTCAACACCTCATCAATGGTGACATCGACACCACGAGACGCCAAGTCTTCCGGGCTCAGGGCGATGAGTATCACAGCAGGTGAGTGGCCGGGACCACCGTGCCCGGCTCGGAAGGGCGAATGTGACGGGGCCCACCGAGGCGACCGGCCGCACAGGGCAGCAAACTAGATCGGGCTCAGTACCCGAATGGGAGCGCCCGCGTCGAAGGCCAGGATGTCCTCCACGGCGTGACGGTAGAACACGCGGTAGGCGTCGGTGGTGACGTAGCCGATGTGCGGTAGCAGCAGCGTGTTGGGCAGCGATCGCAGGGGATCGTCGACCGGCAGGGGCTCGGTGTCGTAGACGTCCAGTCCCGCCCCCGCGATGCGGTTCTCGCGCAGGACCGCCACCAGGGCGGACTGGTCCACGACGGGTCCGCGGGAGGTGTTCACCAGGTACGCCGTGCGCTTCATCATCGCGATGTCGTCGGCACCCACCATGCCGCGGGTGCCGTCGGCCAGCGGCACGTGCACGGTGATTACGTCGGACTCGCCGAAGAGTTCGGCCTTGGGGACCGCGCGGACGCCGTGTTCGGCGGCACGGTCGGCAGTCAGGTGCGGCGACCAGGCGATCACCGACATGCCGAAGGCCTGCGCCAAGGTCGCCACCGGCGTCCCGAGGCGGCCCAGCCCGACCACGCCGAGCGTCGAGCCGAACAGACCCGGGCCGATGGTGTGCTGCCAGCCACCCGCGCGGACGGCGGCGTCCTCCTGGGCGAAGTTGCGGGTCAGCGCGATGATCATGCCGATCACGAGTTCGGGCATCGCATTGCCCGAACCCCCGGTGCCGCAGACGGTGACGCCGGCGGATGCGGCGGCGGCCAGGTCGATCGACGCGTTGACCGGACCGGTGGTGATCAGCAGGCGCAGCGCGGGAAGGGCCTCGAGCAGGGCAGCCGGAAACGGGGTCCGCTCCCGCATGGCCACGACCACCTCGCTGTGGCGCAGCCGCGCCACGAGTGCCGTGTGGTCGGCGATGTGCTCACCGATCACGTCGACTGTGTAGTCCCGGCTCACCGCCGACCAGTCGGCGCTGGTGAGCGCCACGCCCTGGTAGTCGTCCAGGATCGTCACGGTGGGCATGGGATTCCTCCTTCAAAGCTCGCGCACCTCTCCGGTGACCTGGAAGACGATGCGGCGGCCGATCTGTGCGGCGTGGTCGGCGAAGCGCTCGTAGAAGCGTCCCAGCAAGGTGACGTCGACGGCGGCTGCAACACCGTGCTTCCAGTTCTCGTCCATCATCATCGTGAACAGGTGCCGGTGCAGCTGGTCCATGGCGTCGTCGTCGCGACCGATCTGAGCCGCCTGCTCGGGATCGCGCGACAGCACGACGTCCTTGGCGTTGTTGCCGAGATCGACTGCGATGCGGCCCATTTCGGCGAAGTATCCGTTGACCTCCTCGGGCACCGCGTAGTCCGGATGACGACGGCGGGCGATCTTGGCCACGTGCAGCGCCAGGCCGCCCATCCGTTCGGCGTCGGCCACGTTCTGCATCGAGCTGACCACCACGCGCAGGTCGCCGGCCACGGGAGCCTGCAGTGCCAGCAGTAGCAGCGCGGCCTCCTCGGCCTGGGACTGCACGAGGGTCAGATGGTCGT
Organism: Mycobacterium sp. NPDC006124; assembly: GCF_040614235.1. NCBI lineage: Bacteria > Bacillati > Actinomycetota > Actinomycetes > Mycobacteriales > Mycobacteriaceae > Mycobacterium > Mycobacterium sp. NPDC006124. Next base: position 292,877 of record NZ_JBEXUA010000001.1, read on the forward strand.
GATCGGTGATGACGGTCTCGGCGAGCGGCAGGTCGGCTTGCAACAGGGCCTGGGTGGCGCGTTCCATGGCCAGCCCGGCGAGGCCGCACATCCGACTCAACGTCTGGATCAGCGAGTCGAGTTCGCCGTGGAAGTCGTTCCGCATGGAAGATGTACTACCCGGCGTGACGCCGGCTCACCCCGGTGGGGCACACCCTGACCGCACGCATCGTGACCGCGAACGCCGAGAGGGGCCGTCAACATGCGTGCGCTCGGCGGGGCGGGCCGTTATCGTCGCCGGATGAGCGAACCGGCCAGCGCACCGAGCACGCCGTCCAGCCCCGGTGGTCCGACCCTCGCGCCGACGAGCACCCGACGGGCGGTGCTCAACACCATGAAGGGGTCGGCGGGAAATCTCGTCGAGTGGTACGACGTCTACGTCTACACGGTGTTCGCCACGTACTTCGAGGCGCAGTTCTTCGACAAGAGCGACAAGAACTCGACGCTCTACATCTACGGCATCTTCGCGGTCACCTTCGTCATGCGGCCGGTGGGGTCGTGGTTCTTCGGCAGATACGCCGACCGGCGTGGGCGCAAGTCGGCGCTGATGCTCAGCATCACGGTGATGTCGGCGTGCGCCTTCGTGGTGGCCGTCATGCCGACGCGCGAGATCATCGGCTACTGGGCGGCGGTGATCCTGATCCTCGCAAGGCTGGTGCAGGGATTCGCCACCGGTGGGGAGTACGGCACCTCGGCGACGTACATGTCCGAGGCCGCGACCCCGCACCGGCGCGGCTTCCTGTCGTCGTTCCAATACGTCACCCTCATCGGCGGCCACGTGCTCGCCCAGTTCACGCTTCTGATCCTGCTCAGCGTCTTCGACGTGGAGATGGTGACGGCGTGGGGCTGGCGGGTCGGCTTCTTCATCGGCGGCATCGCCGCCCTGGTGGTGCTGTGGATGCGACGCTCGATGGACGAGTCGCTCAGCGAGTCCTACCTCGAGTCCGTCCGCTCCGGAGCGGACAAGGCCGCGGGATCGTTGAAGGCGTTGTTCACCACGCACTGGCGACCGCTGCTGTTGGTCTTCCTCATCACCGCGGGTGGCACGGTGGCCTTCTACACCTACACGATCAACGCGCCGGCGATCGTGAAGTCGACGTTCGGCTCCGACCAGGCGCTGACGGCGACGTGGATCAACCTCGCCAGCCTGATCCTGCTGATGCTCGTGCAACCGCTGGGCGGTCTGCTCAGCGACCGGATCGGCCGCAAGGTGTTGCTGGTGTTCTTCGGCGTCGGCGGGGTGCTCTACACCTACGTGCTGTTGACCTACCTCCCGCAGACCACGTCGCCGATGATCGCCTTCGCGCTGACGGTGGTGGGCTACGTGATCCTGACCGGATACACCTCGGTGAACGCCATCGTGAAGGCCGAACTGTTCCCCGCCGAGGTGCGCGCGCTCGGCGTCGGACTTGGTTACGCGCTGGCCAACTCCGTGTTCGGTGGCACGGCGCCGCTGTTGTTCCAGGCGGCGAAGTCCTCCGACCGCGTCGTCTCCTTCATCGTCTACGTCACCGTGGTGATCGGCGTCAGCCTGGTGGTCTACGTCTTCGGGCTGAAGAACAAGGGCTTGACGGTGCTCGACCGCGAGCAGGGCAGCGCCTGGGCGGTTCCCACCCGCCGCTGAGCGGCGCGGATGCCGCAGCCGTGCGCTTCACGTACCGTGGTGCGTGACGGCGGGTGTGCGATCCGGCCGTCGCTTCCAAAGGTGTTGTGCGACGGCACCTTTCGTGATTTTGACGCAAGGACTGCAGCTTGGTGGGTGATTCCGTACACGACTCCGGACGGCCCACTCGACGCGTGATTCATCGCCGAACGGCGCTCAAGATTCCGCTGATGCTGGCAGGTGGCGCCGCCCTCACCGCCACCCCGAGGGCGTCCGCGGCGGGCGGGGCACGGTGGCCGGTCGAGCGGGCCCAGGGCTGGTACCGGGCTCATCGCGGACTCGTCGGCGCCAACTACATTCCGGCCAGCGCGGTCAACCAACTCGAGATGTTCCAACCGCAGACCTACGACATCCGGCGCATCGACGCCGAGCTGGCCATGGCGCGGCGGATCGGGTTCAACTCCATCCGGGTGTTCCTGCACGACCTCCTGTGGACCCAGGATCGCCGCGGCTTCATTCGTCGGCTCATGCAGTTCGTGACCATCGCCGCGCGCCACGCCATCAAGCCGCTGTTCGTCTTCTTCGACTCCTGTTGGGATCCGCGGCCCAAGCCGGGTCCGCAGCGGGCGCCGAGGCCCGGTGTGCACAACTCCGGCTGGGTGCAGAGCCCGGGCGCCGATCGCCTCGGAGACCGGCAGTACGTCGGGGTGCTCGAGGAGTACGTCACCGGTGTGATGGCTCAATTCCGCAACGACGACCGCATCCTGGGGTGGGATCTCTGGAACGAGCCCGACAACCCCGCGACCGTCTATCGAGACGTGGAGCGGCCGGACAAGGTCGACCTCGTCGCCGCTTTGCTTCCTCAGGTCTTCCAGTGGGCCCGAAAGGTCGACCCGACTCAGCCGCTGACCAGCGGGGTGTGGCAGGGCGCCTGGGCCGACCCGGGCAGGCGCAGCGCCATCGCGGGCATCCAACTCGACAACTCCGACGTGATCACGTTCCACTCCTATGCCAAGCCGGCGGAGTTCGAGGGCCGCGTGGCCGAACTGGCCCCGCTTCGACGGCCGATAGTGTGCACCGAATACCTGGCCCGGTCGCTGGGTAGCAACGTCGAGGGCATCCTGCCCGTCGCCCAGCGGCTCGACGTCGGCGCGTTCAACTGGGGGTTGGTCGCAGGCAAGACGCAGACCTATTTGCCGTGGGATTCGTGGGACCGCCCCGACCCGGCCCCCAAGGTGTGGTTCAGCGATCTCCTCGGCCCGGACGGTCGGCCCTACCGCGACGACGAGATTCGCGCGATCCGGCGGTTGACACCCCTGTTGCGCGCCAAGTAGTAGTTTGCCGGCGGCAACCTTAGCGAGGTTTGCCGAACTCGGGCAAGAACTTCGCCAGCAACTCTTTTCGCGATGGTCAACACGTGTTACCGTGCTGAGATATTCCTGTGAATCCCGGTGAACGGACTGGTCAATGGCATCTCGGCATCGCAAGAACGCGCGCACCACCGGTCGAATTGCCAGCGCGGGGATCGCCACCGCAACCGTGGCAGCGCTTGCCATGAGTGCGGCACCGCCACCGTTGGCGAACGCCGCGTCCACCGCGGGATCGGCCGGTCTGCCGCCTATGCAGCTCGCTCCTGGCGCGCCGGACCCAGCCTCCATCCCGGATCTGACCTTCGGCTTCGGAGGGCGCACCTACGACTCCTTCCAGGCGCTCGGGGCGGCCTTGGAGACGGCGCTGCTCGACGACGTCAACCTGTCCGGGCTGCTGGCGAACCTGGGCTACGACCCCGAGGCCGCAGTCAACGCGGCGCTGGGCAACGCGCTGACGCAACTGCTGGCGGGCGTAACCGTCGACACCGGCGCGATTCCGGTCCTCGGACCCGTCCTGACCGCGGCCGGCGTGACGAACGTGGGGGCACTGCTGAGCCTGCTCGGCTTCAACCTCGCCAACCCGTTGAACCTGCCGGGTGCAGCCGCGTCCGGCGTCAACCTCATCACCGCGGGGCCGCCGTTCAGCCTGCTCAAGTTCCTGGGCATCGACCTGGGCTGGGTGCCCGGGTTCCCGAACTCGGTGGCCGACGAAGTCAACGGTACCGATTATCTGAACATTGGCGCACTGGGCGTGCTGCAGGAGTTGGACGGCCTCCTCCCGCAGTTCTCACCATTGCGGGCCGTCGTGGCGGGGTTGATCGCGAGCGTCAAGCTGCTGCCCGGCGGCGACGTGAACGTGGTGGACGTTCGCGTGCCGATCGTCCTGGGTTTTGGTCTCGGCGCATTCGCCGCCGGCATGGCCTACCCCCAGGTCGTCGCGGATCTGGCGAACCAGCCCGGCGGCGCGAACGACGTCGGCGTCGACCCCCTGCTCGGCAGCCTCACCATCCTGCCGATGATCCTGCTGCGAAATCCCGGTCGCGCCAACGGCGGCCTCTTCGCCCGCGCCTACCCGCTGGCCGGCTTGTTCGGCATCGACACCGTCACCCCGGACACCTCGGTCAGCAGCAGTTCCGACGGCACGGGGCTGAGCATCCCGATCGGCAACACCGGCATCGTGCTCGGGTCGGCGAACCTCATTCCGATCAAGGTGGACGCGACGGCCGAATACGATCCGCTGTCCGACGTGCCGGCCTGGCCGAACCCGGTGTCGCTCCTCAATTCCGGTGCGGCTCTGCTCTTCCCGACCTATCTGCTGCGTGGCATCACGGCCGCGAGCCTGACCGAACTGCTGACCAACCAGCTCACCCCGCAACTCGCCGCGGCGCTCGCCAGCACCGCGCTCGGCAACCCGCTTGCGCTGAACCTGTACCTCACGGTCCCGGTCAACGATGCGCTGCCGCTGCTGGAACCGGTCCGGCTGCCGATCGACCTGATCAACCTGTTGACCGGCGCCAACCTCAACAACCCGATCGCGACCGCGCTGGAACCCGCGTTGACCACCCTGGTCAACCTGGGCTACACCGACGTCGAACGCACCGTCGTCGACGGTGTGCCGGTCTACGAGCGCACCCTGGACCAGGCCAACGTGATCACGCCCTTCGGCACGCTGCCGTCGGGCGTCGACTGGGGTCAGGTGCCGGGCGACCTGTTCGTCCAGTTGATCGCGGGTGTGCAGAAGGCGATCGCCCAGGGGCTGGTCGGATCACCGGGTGTCAACCCGTTGGCCGTCCTGGCGAATCTGCTTGGCGTCAAGGGTCTTCCGGGAGCGACGAATGCGGTGAGCCCGTTGAGCGGGGTTGCCGACGTGCCCTCGCTCGCCGCCGGTGCCGGCGCCGCCGGAGTTCAGGGCCTGGTCCCGCTGGCCGCCGCGCGGTCACAAGCCCCCGCGCCCATCGAACCGAAACCGTTGGTGCAGAAGAACTCCGGCCCCACGCCGGACGCGATCACCGCGACGGAGCCCCCGACGGTCCAGGCCGATGACGCGAACGGCGGCGTCGAACCCGCCGCCAAAGCCGACACGGGCAAACCCGACACGAGCAAACCAGACACCGTCACGCCCCACACCACGCCCACCGGTGGAACCGCCCAGGTGAGCACGCCGACTGGCGCCGATGCGGCGGCCACGCGGGCTCAGGCCCGCGCCGACGCCACCCTCAAGCGGGCCACCGCCCGTTTGGACGCGATCGCCAAGGACGGCCAGCAGCAGATTCAGAGGGTCGTCGGCGGTGTCACGGGCGGCTCGCAGAGCACCGCGACGCCCAGCGGTGCACCGGACGCATCGCCGACAAAGGTGGGGGAGAAGTCGACCAACGAGTCCGGTGCCGGCGCGGCTAGCTGACGTCCTGGTACTGCGGGACGATCAACACCGGGCGGTCGGTGTGGGCGACGACGGCGGACGCCACGCTTCCCTGCAGGTGGCCCAGTAGCCCACTGCGGCGGTGCGGCCCGAGCACGATGACGCTGGCGTCGTGATCCTCGGCTGCGGCGACGATGCCCTTCCACGTCGGCACCGCCTCCACCGCCACGCTGCGCGCCGTGAAGCCGGCCCGGCGCGCCAGTTCCGCGCCGTGGGCGGCCGTCCGCTGGGCGGCGCTGCGCACCTCGGTCGCCCGGTCGGCGTCGAAGTGCTGCGCATCGGTTGGGCTGAAGCCGACGTCGACCGGTTGCCAGACGCAGACCACCAGCACCTCGCGTCCCGTGCCGAGGCGGGCCGCGGCCTGGGTGATCGCGAAGTCGGCGAGATCGGTGCCGTCGTAGGCGATGAGCACCATGCCCGTCGGTTCGGTGCCCGCGTCCGCCCGAGCGTCGGCCGGGGTCGCGACGACGGCGGTCCGCTCGGGTGCCGCCGACACCCCGGACCGGATCCGGGCCAGCAGCGGGGGCGAATGCCACGCCGGATCGTCGCCGTCGAGGAACTCGTCGAGGTTGGGTTGCTGCGGCCGGGCGCCACTGAGCGCGTAGACCGCCACGCCGAAGACGGCGCCGCCGACCGCGAGGCCGAAGCCGATCCACAGCGCGTAGCTCGTCCCGATTCCAAGGTCGGACGACACCGTCGTCGCGAAGTGAGCCAGGATGGGCGCGACCATGAATGCGGCCACCGCCCGGAACAATTCGATGATCGCGAAGACGCGCTGCAGACTGTTGGACTGCAGCGAGAAGCCCGCGACGAACAGTGCAGGCGCGACGGTGGCGCCCAGCGCCAGCCCCGTCAGACCGGCGGCGAGGAGCACCAGGGGCTGATTGGCGGGCAGGGCGATCTGAAAGACCAGGATGCCCGCCGCGAGCAGCACCATGCCGACCAGCGGTAGGTAGTGCATGGCGCGCCGGGTGATGACGATGCCGAAGACCACGGCCATCACGATCGCGCCGCCCAGTTCGGGCAGGTACAGCAGGCCCACGTGGACGGGGCTGTAGGTCTGCAGCAGCACGTTGGCCGTCAGCGCCGTCGCCGCGACCGAGGCCGCCGCGGCGAAGAGGGCGACTCCCACACCGGCGACGGGGATCGAGCTGGTCAGCATCGTCCGCACGGTGAGAAGCGGACGGCGCGAACGGAATTGGTAGACGACCAGCACCACGATGAGGGCCAGTCCGCCGAACATCGGCACGGTGACCGCGGCGTCGCCGAAACCGTGAGTGGTCAACTGAGAGGCCCCGACGAACGCCGCGGCACACCCGACGGCGGCGAGCCCGATCGCGGGTAGGTCGCGGGGTGCGTCGAGGTCGGCGGGCGGCGCGTCCTCGAACGTCAGGGCGGCCATCACCAGGGCCAGCACCGCGATCCCGGCGATGATCCAGAACAGCGGCCGCCAGGCGTGGGATTCAGCCTGCGCGCCGCCGATGAACGGGCCGAGCGCCACCGCGCCGAACACGCACATGTTCATGATCACCGCGGTGTTGCGCAGCTTGTCCTTCGGGAAGCCGATCGTCAGCGGTGGCGCCGCGGCGATCAGCAGCATGCTGGTGGCCAGCCCTTGGAGTACGTGCCCGCCGATGAACATGCCGGCGTTCACCGCCGACGCGGACACCACCGATCCGACCGCCAGCACCACCGCGTAGGCCAGCAGCATCCGGCGTTGCGGAAGGTGTTGGGCGAACTGCACGGCGAGCACCGTGCCGACGGCATAGGCGGCGTTGCCGAGCCCGGAGCTCAGGCTCATCGTCTGCACGCTCATGTGGAGTTGTTCGGTGATGATCGGCACCAGGGGGTCGATCGCAGCCGACAGCGCCAGGTAGGGGATCAGCGCGAGGATGACCATGGCGGCAACGGCGGGATACCGGCCGGCGAGGGGTCCTTGGCGCATCAGCGAACTCCGCGGTGGTCAGACGAAATGGGGGCAGGCACGTACTTCTCCAAGGTGTCTCCGGCGGGGTTCATTCCCGCGGAACGGCGTGTTCTCGCGAATGGCTGTCGCACCCGAAGCACCGTCGATCCCGGCCCAACCTGATAGTGACCCTATCTAACGTTCGGGCCGGAAGGCCATTCGTCGGTACCCGGACGGAATAGCGCCCCACCCGTGCGGCGTTCCCACACACATGAAATTCGGCATTGCCACGTTCGTCACAGACGACGCCGTCGACCCGGTCTCGCTGGCCACGGCGGTCGAAGACAGGGGCTTCGACGCGCTGGCGGTGGCCGAGCACACCCACATCCCGGCCAGTCGGGAGAGCGCGTATCCCGGTGGCGGAGAGCTGCCGAAGGTCTACTACAAGACGCTGGACCCGTTCGTCACCCTCGCGGCCGCCGCCGCGGTGACCTCGCGGATCGACCTCGTCACCGGTATCGCTCTGCTCATTCAGCGCGATCCGATCACCACCGCCAAGGAGGCCGCGAGCGTCGACCTGATCTCGGGCGGTCGCTTCGTGTTCGGCGTCGGCGCCGGCTGGAACATCGAAGAGCTCCGCGACCACGGCACCGATCCGAAGACGCGCGGCGCGCTGCTGGACGAGCGCATCGAGGCCATCAAGGCGCTGTGGACCAACGAGCCCGCCGAGTACCACGGCAAGTACGTCGACTTCGACGCCTCCTACAGCCGGCCCAAGCCCGTGCGGCAACCACACCCGCCCGTCTTCATCGGGGGCAATTCCGATGCCACGGTCAAGCGGGTGATCCGTCACGACGCGGGCTGGATCTCCAACCCACTGCCCGTCGACGTGCTGTCGTCTCGCGTTCGACAGATGCGCGACGGCTCCGGCCGCGACGTCCCGCTGTCCATGTTCGCGGCGCCGGTGGACGCGGACTACTGGCAGGCCGTCGACGATCTCGGATTCGGGCAGACGAACCTGATGCTGCCGTCGGTGTCCCGCGACGACACACTGCGTCTGCTCGACGACTACGCCGCGAAGGTCGCCGACTACCGCGGCTAGTCGAAAGGCCAGGTTTGGAACAGGTTTCGGCCAAGGGGCTGCCCGGGGCGAGGATGGGTGCCTAGGCTCGGAGCGAGGACCGCGGGCGCAACGGAGAGCCTGCTGCCAACACCGCGGCTCTGGTTGGGAAAGCCATGAGTGGCAACCGAATTGTCGTGTACAAGGGTCCCGGCGAGGTCGCCGTCGAGACGGTCGACTACCCCAAGCTCGAGGTTCCGGCCGAGGTGGCCAGCGCGATGGGAATGAGCCGAAAGGCCGACCACGCCGTGATCCTCAAGTGCGTGTCGACCAACATCTGCGGCTCGGACCAACACATGGTGCGCGGACGCACCACCGCCCCGGTCGGGCAGACGCTGGGCCACGAGATCACCGGTGAGGTCGTCGAAAAGGGTTCCGACGTACAGTTTCTCGAGGTTGGCGACATCTGTACGGTGCCGTTCAACATCGCCTGCGGGCGGTGCCGCAACTGCCGTGAGGGCCAGACCGGCGTGTGTCTCAACGTCAACCCGGCGCGCGCGGGGTCGGCCTACGGCTACGTCGACATGGGCGGCTGGCTGGGCGGCCAAGCCGACTACGTGATGGTGCCGTTCGCCGACTTCAACCTGCTGAAGTTCCCCGACCGCGACGCGGCGCTGGCAAAGATCCGCGATCTGACCATGCTGTCGGACATCTTCCCGACCGGTTACCACGGCGCGAAGACGGCGGGCGTCACCACCGGTTCCACGGTCTACGTCGCCGGTGCCGGACCGGTGGGGTTGGCCGCCGCGTACTCGGCCCAACTGCTGGGGGCCGCGGTGGTGATCGTCGGCGATCTGAACGCCGACCGCCTCAGGCAGGCCGAATCCTTCGGCTGCGTAGCGGTCGACGTCAGCGCCGACACATCCCTGGAGGACCAAATCGCCGAGGTCCTGGGCACCAATGAAGTCGACTGCGCCGTGGATGCGGTCGGGTTCGAGGCCAGCGGGCACGGTCAGGGGGCCGGTGAGCAGCCGGCGGCGGTTCTGAACTCGATCATGGGGTTGACGCGTGCCGGCGGAGCGCTCGGCATCCCCGGGCTTTACGTCACCGGGGATCCCGGCGCCTCCGACGACGACGCCAAGGAGGGCACGCTGAAGGTCCGGCTCGGTCTCGGATGGGCCAAGAGCCACAGCTTCGCCACCGGTCAGTGCCCGGTGCTGAAGTACAACCGCGGACTGATGATGAGCATCCTGCACGACAAGGCGCACATCGCCGACGCGGTGAACGCCACCGTGATCCCCCTCGACGACGCACCGCGCGGCTATGCCGAATTCGACTCCGGCGTCGCGCAGAAGTTCGTGCTCGACCCGCATGGGATGGTGCCCGCGGCCTGATCTCGCGGGCAGCACCTATGGTCGAGCGGTGACGATCATCTATGACGAGGCGCTGCGGATGCGGGTTCGGGGCAACCTGGCCGGGCACCGCCGCCGCGAGGTGGTCGACCCGTCGAAGCGGCACGCGGCCGTGGCGGTGGTGCTCGTCGACTCCGAGCTTGGCGAGGACAGGGTCGACCCGGCACCGGTCGACGACTGGATCGACGGCCGGCCGATGGGTGCCGGTCTCGACGGGCGCATGGTCGACGTGTCCGGTGGGGCCGCGTTCCTGTTGTGCCGCAGAGCATCTCGGCTACGCGCCCACTCCGCGCAATGGGCGCTGCCGGGCGGCCGCGTCGACCAGGGCGAAACCGTGGTCGACGCCGCCCTGCGGGAACTCGACGAGGAGGTCGGGGTCAGGTTGCCGGTGGCGTCGGTGCTGGGTCTGCTCGACGACTACCCGACCCGCTCGGGGTACGTGATCACCCCGGTGGTCGTCTGGGGTGGGGGGCGGGGAGACCTGCGTCCCTCGCCGGACGAGGTCGTCGCCGTCTACCGGGTGGGGCTACATCAACTCCAGCGGCCAGACTCCCCACGCTTCGTCGAAATTCCGGAGAGCAAGCGGCCGGTGGTACAAGTACCGCTGGGCAACGACCTCATCCACGCTCCGACCGGGGCGGTGCTGCTGCAGTTCCGCTGGCTGTGCCTCGAGGGCCGCGACGACCCGGTCGACCAGTTCGAACAACCGGTGTTCGCCTGGAAGTAGACGCTGCTACGGGGTTCCCGGTCGTTGGTTGAGCCGCGCGGCCTGGCGGGTCAGGTGGTCGCGCTCGGCGAGATTTGGCGCGCGTGCCGCCGCCACGACGTACAGCCGTGCCGCCGTCGTGAGGTCGCCGTCTCTTTCGTGCAGGTAGGCGGCCACGGCGGTGTGGCGTGGCACCGTCTCGTCGACGTCGGCGAGCGCGGCTAGCCCGGCTCGAGCGCCGTCGGCGTGCCCGACGGCGACGGCTCGGTTGAGTCGGACCACCGGGCTGTCGGTCAGGGCCAGTAGTTCGTCGTACCAGTCGAGGATCTGAACCCAGTCGGTGTCCTCGACGGTGCGGGCGTCGGCGTGCAGCGCCGCGATCGCGGCCTGCGCCTGGTAGGGCCCGAGGCAGTCGCGCGCCAACGCGGTCTGCAGCAGGTCGACGCCCTCGGCGATCAGGTCCGTCCGCCATCGGCTGCGGTCCTGGGCGGCCAGCGGGATCAGGCTGCCGTCGGCGCCGATGCGGGCCTCGCGGCGGGCATGGTGCAAGAGCATCAACGCGAGCAGACCGCTCACTTCCGGATCGTCGACGAGCTGGCTCAACTGTCTGGTGAGCCGGATGGCCTCGGCGGCGAGGTCGACGTCACCGCCGTGGCCTTCGTTGAAGACGAGGTAGAGCACCAGCAGGACCTGGGCGGGATCGGCGACCGACACCGGGAACGTGCCCGCCCCCAGTGCGGCGACGGTGCGCTTGGCCCGGCTGATCCGCTGGGCCATCGTCGATTCCGGCACCAGGTAGGCGGCGGCGATCTGACGGGTGGTCAGACCGCCGACCGCACGAAGAGTCAGTGCGACCGCCGAACTCGACGACAACGACGGGTGCGAACACAGGAAGTACAGGTACAGGGTGTCGTCGGCATCCTCCGTGGGCCCCGGCTCCGGCTCGGCGAACAGGCGCTCCTCTCGGGCCCGGCGGGCGGCGTCGGAGCGCACGACGTCGAGGAACTTCCGCCACGACACGGTGACCAGCCACGCCTTGGGATCAGCCGGCGGATCGGACGGCCAACTGGCCAGCGCCGCGACGAGTGCGTCGGCAACGGCGTCCTCGGCCGTCGCGAAGTCGGCTCCGCGCCGGACGAGGACCGCCAGCACTGCGGGCACCAGCTCCCGCAGCGCGGCTGCGTCGAACCCGGGGATCACTCGGTGATCGTGGGCGGTGAGGAGAGGAACGGCCGAAGCTCGAGCCATTCGTGAATCGGTTCGCCGTGTCGGCCGGGAGCCGCCGACAATTCCCCGGCAAGCTCGACGGCCCGCTCGTAGTCGTCGACGTCGACCACCATCCAGCCGGCGATCAGATCCTTGGTCTCGGGGAACGGGCCGTCGGTGACGGGTGGCCGTCCCGGGCCGTCGTAGCGGACGAAGGTGCCCTCGGGGGACAGGGCTTGCGCGTCGATGAACTCACCGGTCTCCCGAAGCTTGTCCTGGAAGTCGTACATGTACCTGACGTGGGCGTCGACCTCGTCGGGCGTCCACTCGTTCATCGGCGCGAACGGTCGGTCCCCGGGGACGCTCGAACTGCGGTAGTGCTTGAGCATCAGGTACTTGGCCATCGTGGTCTCCTTCGGGTCTGGTGCGGCCCATTCTGGCCGCCCTCACCCCTGGGACGGAGCCACACCGGGATTCTCGACATGGTGGTGTCTGGGACGTCCGGTCGTGACGGATCGATGAAAAGTCTTGGACTGCGCCGATCCAGCTCTAAGTCCCATCTCAGCCAGCACGGGCACCGTGAGGTCAACGTCAACTGCCCGAAACGATAAGGCCCCCATACATGACCAATTACCCGCAGTACCCGATGCAACCGACCGGACGCCGGCCCGGTGCCAATCACCATGCGGCACGGACGCATTCGACTCATCCGCCGCAGGGCGGGTACCAAACGCCCTACGACTGGAGGTATGCCAGCGACCCGTCGGCGGCCGCCGTCACGGCGCCGATGGCCCCAATCCGGTCGCACCGCAAGCGCTCCCGCGTCGGGGCGATGGTCACCGGTGTGGCGGCCGTCGCCGTGGTGTCCGCCGGTGTCGGCGCGGTGGCGGTGACCAGCCAGCACGACGATTCCGCCGAGAACGGCCTCGCGACCGCGCTGGCCACCGCGCCGAAGCAGGCGCCGGCGGCCCAACCGACGGCCGACGTGCCGACCGGCTCGGTCGAGTCGGTGGCGGCGAGGGTGCTGCCCAGCGTCGTGCAACTGCAGATCGACATGGGTGGTCAAAGTGAGGAGGGCTCCGGCGTCGTCCTGGATCCCAACGGGCTCATCCTGACCAACAATCACGTGGTCGCGGCCCTGGCGGGCGCGTCCGGCGGTCCCGACGCCCAGGTCACCCCGAGCGGCCAGGAGTCCCCGACGCCGCAGGCCATGAAGGCCACCGTCACCCTGTCCGACGGTCGTACCGCACCGTTCAGCGTCGTCGGCGCGGACCCGTCCAGCGACATCGCGGTCGTCCGCGCTCAGGGCCTTTCGGGTCTCACCCCGATCACCCTCGGTTCGTCGAATGACCTGAAGGTCGGCCAGAACGTGGTCGCGGTGGGCTCGCCGCTGGGTCTCTCGGGCACCGTGACCACCGGCATCATCAGCGCGCTGGACCGGCCCGTCTCCACGGCGGGCGAGGGTCAGGATCATCAGACCACCGTGCTCGACGCCATCCAGACCGATGCGGCCATCAACCCCGGTAACTCGGGTGGCGCACTCGTGAACATGAAGGGCGAACTGATCGGGGTGAATTCGGCGATTGCCTCGCTCGGCGGCGGTCAGGGTTCCTCAGGCGGGCAGAGCGGTTCGATCGGCCTCGGCTTCGCGATCCCGGTCGACCAGGCCAAGCGCATCGCTTCCGAGCTCGCCTCCACCGGCACCGCCACCCACGCGTCGCTCGGCGTCCAGCTGAGCAACGATCCGAACGCCTCCGGCGCCGCGATCTCCCAGGTGGTCGAGGGCGGGCCCGCGGCGACCGCGGGTGTGCCCGACGGCGTGGTGGTGACCAAGGTCGACGGCCGTGTGGTCGACGGAGCGGAGGCGTTGGTGGCCGCCGTGCGGTCCAAGGCGCCCGGTGATCAGGTGACGCTGACGTACCAGGATCCGTCCGGTTCCAGCGACACCAAACAGGTCACTCTCGGAACCGCCCAGCAGTAGTCGAGACCAAGCCGGACCAGATGGCGGAGTTGGACTTCAGAGTCCAAACAAGGGGCTACAGTTGGACGATGCCGCCATCATCGAACGACGTGACGCGGCCCCGGCTCACCTCGCGAGGCGCCGCCACCCGCAACCGCATCGTGCAGGCAGCAGCAGAGCTGATGCACGTGCGCGGGGTGGCGGCCACGACGATCGACGAGGTGCTGGCCTCCAGCGCGACGAGCAAGTCGCAGTTCTACCAACACTTCGACGACAAGACCGATCTGGTGTACGACGTGATCAGCGTCCGCGCGGACGAGATCCTGTCCTGGCAACGGCTGCGGTTGGAGAAGGTCGACTCCTTTCGCGGACTGAATCATTGGCGCGACGCGATGGTTCAGCGCTGTGCGCTGCGGCGGGGCCTGTGGGGTTGCGAGCTTGGCTCGCTGGCCGCCGAACTGTCCGACGGCGACGACAAGGCGCGCGAATCCCTGGCGGCACACTTCGCGCAGTGGCGGGAGCTGCTGGCAGCGGCGCTCGAGCGGATGCGCGACACCGGTGCGCTGCGATCCGACGTCGACGCCCCGATGCTCGCGACGGGTCTGCTCGCTGCGGTCGAGGGCGGGTATCTGCTGTCGCAGACCGCACACGATCCCCGGCTCATGCAGACCGCGTTGGACTCGGCGATCGCTTACGTCAGGACCTTCGAGCCGGAGGACGCCCGGCAGGACTGAGGATTCGGACCATCAGGTCCATCACGAACGAGGCGGGCCAGTCGTCGACTGGCCCGCCTCGTTCGTCCTGATGAAGGGACTCGGTGAATTACCCGGTGTGGTTGGTGCCGGGGACTCCGGTCGGAGCCGGGGGCGCCTTGACCGGCGGGCTGAAGGAGTTGCCGCCGCTGGGGCTGATGCTCTTCTCGGTCGGCGTGGCCGACGGCGCGGTGGTCGAGGTCTCCGTGGTGCTCGACGGGGCGGGCTTCTCGCTGCCACCGCAGGCGGTCAACGCTCCCATGGAGACGAACGCCGCGATGCCGAGGCCAGCCGCGACGCGACGGGTGGTGAGACTGGACACGAGTTGGTCCTCTCCGTTTTCTGGGGATCGACGAATCAGTTGTGGGTGCCGGGGATGGCCGTGGGGGCCGGCGGCGCCTTGACGGGCGGGGTGAAGAGATTGCCACCGGTGGGGTTGATGCTCTTCTCGGTCGGCGTGGCCGACGGCGCGGTGGTCGACGTCTCCGTGGTGCTCGACGGGGCGGGCTTCTCGCTGCCACCGCAGGCGGTCAACGCTCCCATGGAGATGAAGGCAGCAACGCCGAGGCCCGCGGCCACGCGACGGGTGAGACGACTATTCATGCTCGAATCCTATCTTTGCTACCTAGAAAGCGCTGGTGATACGTGAACTGAACTCTATCGTCCAGAACGGTGTCGCGTCAAGGTGATGTGAGGGTGGGTCCTGCGCTCACAGAGTATGTGAAACGCTCTGTTCACGGGCATCCCGCGACGGCGGCGCACGGACGAGGCCGTCCACCGGCAACAGGACGAGTCGGTCCAGACGTCGACCGCTGCACGCCGTCGTCGCCGAGGGCGTCCAGTCGACTGTCGAGTCGGCCTCTGTAACGCCAGAGCGCCGGGGGAGCGATCAATCGACTGACACGGCAGCGGGTCGACACCCGTCGCCGCCAGGGTCGAAGGGGTTCACGTCATGTTTCGTCGTTTCGGATTGACCGTTCTGGTCGCAGGCACGGCGCTGGCCGGGGTCGCCACGGGTACGGCAGGCGCCGCACCCGGATGCGGTGACTTCCACTGGCTCGGCGCGGCCGGATCGGGTCAGCGCGACGGCGCGGCACTCACCGCCAACGGCGGGATGGGCCCCGTGGTGTACCAGTCGTTCCAGCAGCTGCAGTCCGAGCTGGCCGCCAACGGTCAGACGATCACCGCCGAGGCCGTGCAGTATCCAGCGGCACCCGTCCCGCTCGACGGCGGCATCGGCGGCTGGATGGGATTCATGGACAGCGTCAAGGCGGGCACCGACGCCGCCGCCAAGCAGTTCGAGGCGTTCACCGAGCGCTGCCCCACCACGAAGGTCGTGCTGGCCGGCTACTCGCAGGGCGCGATGGTGATCCACCGCAACCTTCATGACTTGGCGCAGGACCCGCACGTAGCGGCGGCGCTGCTCATCGCCGACGGCGACCGGCTGCCCACCGACACCACCGTCAACCTCGGTTCGACGGCCTATCAAGCGGCCGGTGTCCCCAGCGTGGGCAAGGGCGTCGCGCAGGAGCATTCGTTCCTGGCGTCGGCTCCCACCTCGGAACTGCCGCCGGAGATGGGCGCCCGCACCGTCAGCGTCTGCGACGTCGGCGACCCGGTGTGCGACGCCGATCCCGATGCCGACACCGACACCTTCTCGCCGGCAGCGCTGGCGATCCACACCTCGTACGCGCCGACGACCAGCGGGCCGCACGCCTGGGGCGCTCCGCTCTACCGACTGGTGGCCAACGCCAGCCTCGGCGCCGACGAGGAAGCGTCGACGACGGGACTGGCCGCGCCGATCAGATGATCGGGTCGTCGCCCGGCCGGAGCAGCCGTAGCCATCGATAGCCGTATGGCTCGATGCCGAACTCCGCGCGCCCCGAGGCATCCAGGGGATGTTCGGTGAGCCCGTCGAGCAGGTTCACCAGAATCGATCCGGCCGGTGCGTCGGTCAGTTCGATGGGAACCATTGCGCCGTCGGCTCCGAAGTTGTGTAGCGCCAGCATCTGCCAGCCCGACTCCTCCTCGTGACACACGTGGGCCAATACCGATCGGTGGGGTTGCTTGAGCACCTCGACGGTCGACCGGCCGATCTGCGGCTGTTGGCGGTAGGTGTAGATCAGGTCGCGGATGAACCACCAGAACGACCGATGATCGCGGCGTTGGGCCGCGACGTTGACCCGCTCGGGGCCGAACAACCCGTCGGGTAGCGGTCTGGTGAGGCGCCGTTTCGGCGCTGACGAGAAGCCGCCGTTGGCGCCGCCCGTCCACTGCATCGGGCTGCGGACCGCCAAACGTCCTGGGATGTCCAGGTTTTCCCCCATGCCGATCTCCTCGCCGTAGAACAGCACGGGACTGCCCGGCGTGGAGAAGGCCAGTGAGTACACCAATCGCATCCAGCGCTCGTCACCGCCGACCATCGTCGGCAATCGTCGCCTGAGCCCGCGGCCGTAGAGCTGCATGTCGGGATCCGGGCCGAAGGCGGCGAAGACCTCTTGGCGTTCGGACTCGCTGAGCTTGTCGAGGGTCAGCTCGTCGTGGTTGCGCACGAAGTTGGCCCACTGGCTGGTCACGTCGAGGTCGGGGCGCTGGCGCATCGCCTTGGCCAGCGGGCGTGCGTCGCCCCGGGCGAGGGACAGGTAGACGTTCTGCATGCCGATGAAGTCGAACTGCATGTTGAGCCCGTCGCCGTCGGGGCCGCCGAAGAACTTCTTCTGCTCTCCGTAGGGCACGTTGACCTCGCCGAGGAGCACGGCGTCACCGAGGCGTCGGGTGACGAAGTTGCGGACGTCGCCGAGGTACTCGAACGGATCGAAGGCACCCGGCTCACCGGGTACGGAGTCCCTGGCGAACAGGAACGGCACCGCGTCGATCCGGAAACCGGCCACGCCCAACTCGAGCCAGAACCCTAGTGTCTTCGAAATCTCCTCCTGCACTGTGGGATTGGCGATGTTGAGGTCGGGCTGGTGCTTGTAGAAGTGGTGTAGGTACCACTGGTCGGTCTTGGGGTCGAGCTCCCAGATGCTGTTCTCCTGGTCGGGGAACACCACGTCCTTGGGGTCGGACTTCGGTTCGGTGGCGCTCCAGACGTAGTAGTCGCGGAAGGGGTCGTCGACGCTGCGGCGGGCGGACTTGAACCACGGGTGCGCGTTCGAGGTGTGGTTCATCACGAAGTCGACGATCACCCGGATCCCGGCTGCCCGCGCCGTGCGCACCAGTTCGACGAAGTCGCCGAGGTTGCCCAGCCGCGGGTCGACACCGAAGAAGTCGGTGATGTCATACCCGTCGTCCCTCTGTGCCGTCGGGTAGAACGGCATCAACCACAGGCAGGTGACGCCGAGGTCGGCGAGGTAGTCGACGCGGTCGGCCATCCCGCGGATGTCACCGACGCCGTCGCCGTCGGAGTCGTAGAAGGTCTCGACGTCGGCGCAGTAGTACACCGCGCTCTTCCACCAGAGGTCACCGCCGCCGCTCACGAGGTCCGCATTCCGGTGGACGCTGGGCAGTGGTGGACGTCGGTGACGGTCATGACGGGGCGCATACCCGTTCCGTCGACGCCTTACGGGTGCGTAAGATCTGGCGATTCGGTGCGACGCCGCTCGCCTTAACGTGATCGGATCGGTAGATTGGCGGGAGGTTGAGTTCCCAGCCCGTCGTCGTCTCGATCCCCGGATCGATGCCTGGTTTTCCATCAGTATCGCGAAACCCATGGTTACCTGCCCTAACGCAGGTTGGCGACCATTAGCTGATGCGTCGTGACGACGCGCTGGGAGGTGAGGTAGTGGCGGTCAGACCGACGACCTCTCTGCACCCGCAGGCCCGTTTGCGTCCCGCTGAGATGACACCCGACCTCCGTGTCGGCGACCAACTCGTCGAGGACGTCGCCCGTGGTTTGTCCGGCTCCCTGAATCTGCGTCGTACCGCGCTTCGGTTGTTGACGATGATTCGCCCCACCCTCGCGGATTGGGGGATGGTCGTCCTACCGGGTGACCGCCCCGGCGCACTGACCCTCGTCGGAGGCGACGACGCCGGCTTCCACGCCGTCATCTCCACCGCGGCCATCGCCAACCTCGAGCTCAGCCGCGTGCTGCGGACCGGCGGCACCGAATTGCGCCACGTCATGATGGACTCCGACGCGGAGGCCGATCTGGCTGGCATGATTCCGCACCCCAGGCTCGCCGCCGAGGCCGCCACGATGCGCCCGGCGGACGTACTCGCCGTCGGCCTCACCGCGCGAGGTGCGACCATCGGCGTGCTGGTCATGATCCGGAGCGAGGGCAGGGGTTTCGACTCCCGAGACATGGCGGTTGCCGAAGGGGTGGCCGGCAGCGCCGCCATGGCCCTGGATTCGGCACGGCTCTACGAAGAGCGTGGCCGCATGGCCTCGGTTCTGCAGAGCAGCCTCCGGCCACCGTCGCTGCCCGAGGTCCCCGGTGCGCGGCTGGCCGCCCGATACAGGCCCGCGGCCGAGCACCTCGACATCGGCGGTGACTTCTACGACGTCCACGGCAGGGGTGCCGACTGGTTGCTCTCGGTCGGCGACGTCTCGGGCAAGGGCGTGGAGGCTGCGGCGCTGACGGGGCGGACTCGTCAAAGCATCCGAACTGCCTGCCATTTCGACCGCCGACCGGAGGCGGTGCTCGACGCGCTGAACACGGTGCTCTTCGACGAGCACACCAGGGACTTCGTCACGGTGGTCTGCGCGCGGATGCGGCGCGAGACCGACGGACGGTTCGTGGTCGACGTCGCGGCCGCCGGACACCCCGCCCCGATCGTGCTGCGCAGCGACGGCCGTGTCGAGACCATCGGCGTGCGCGGCACCGCAGCCGGCATGATCGCCCAGGTTCGATACGAACCGGCCACCGTCACCCTCCGACCCGGGGACACCATGCTGATGTTCACCGACGGGGTCGACGAGGCCACGGGTGCAGACGGGATGTATGGCGTGGACCGGTTGACGGCCCTGATGCCGAGCTATGCCGGCGCCGACCCCGAAGTGCTCTGTGAAGCGATCGAGCAGGACGTCCTGGAGTATCTCGACGGTCGCCACCACGATGACATCGCGTTGCTCGCGGTGACATGCGGCGACTAGACGAGCGTCGAGACCCGTTGGAGGCGTACGACGCGGCTCTCGCGAGCGGTGACACCGAGACGGTCAGGGCGCTGGTCGGAGAGATGCTCGACGGAGGCACGGATCCGGTGTCGGTGCTCACCGACGTGGTCGCCGCCGCGCAGCGTGAGGTCGGTCGGCGCTGGCAACTCGGGGAGTACACCATCGCCCAGGAGCATGCCGCCACCGCCACGGCCATCGCCGCGACCAAGGTCGTCGCCAGGCACGTTCGCGAGGTGCCGGTGACCCGGGGGAAGGTCCTGGTCGCCTGCGCCGAACGGGAGTGGCATGCGCTGCCCGCCATGATGATCGAGTGCGCGCTGCGCGCTCACGGTTGGGACACCACGCTGCTGGGGGCGTCGACGAATCCGCTGCGCCTCAACCAGTACCTGCAGGACCTGGGGCCCGACGCCGTCGCGGTGAGTTGCTCGGTGCTGGGCTCGTTGCCGACCTGCCGACGGTTCATCGAGGCGACGACCGCCAGCGGAACGCCAATCCTGGTCGGCGGTCCGGCATTTGGCGTGGACGACATGCGAGCGGTCGCCCTCGGCGCCACCGCGTGGGCCCGCGACGCGCACGGCGCCGTCGCGGCAATGGACGCCCTGCCTGCCGTCGTGGAACCGGCTCGCCCCCTGTTCGGCGAGCGCATCGTCGAACAGTCCGCGCTGGAGTCAGACCACCGCCGGCTCGTCGCCCTGCTCCGGCAACGGTGGTCGTTGGTCGCCACGGCCACCACGCACGACGCAGACTGTCTCAACAGCGTCATCGACGTCGCCGACGACGTGCTGCATCAGATTCTGTATGCGGTGCAGGTGGCGCTTCTCACCGGCGATCATCGTGTCTTGGCCGAAACCGCTTGGTGGATAGACGATCTGCTGCGTACACGTGGCGCCGATCCGACGATGATGGCCGAATTGGTCGACATCTTCACGACCGCAATGCGCGACTACCCGGTGGCGGCGGCGATGTTGGCCGCGCACTTCGTCGTGCCCGTCGAGTGGCGCCAGGGCGGGACGATCGTCGAATGACGCGTGACGAAGGGCGTTTTCGTGGTCTTTCGCGATGACGACGAGATCGGTCGCGACATGGCGAGGGTGGACTGGGCGGCTACGCCGCTGGGCTCACCCTCGCAGTGGCCGCAGAGCCTGCGTACGGCCGTCAGCGTCCTGCTCGCATCGCGATTCCCGATGTGGATGGCCTGGGGACCGGATCTGACGTTCTTCTGCAACGCCTCCTACCGTCGCGACACCTTGGGCGGCAAGTATCCGTGGGCACTCGGCCGGCCCGCGAGGGAGGTGTGGGAGGAGGTCTGGGACGACGCGCGCCCCCGAATCGAACACGTCCTGTCGACCGGAGAGGCGACCTGGGACGAGGGGCTGTTGCTGTTCCTCGAGAGATTCGGGTACCCGGAAGAGAGCTATCACACGTTCTCCTACAGTCCGCTGCGCGACGAGGACAGCCGCGTGGTCGGCATGCTCTGCGTCGTCAGCGAGGACACCGACCGGGTGATCGCCGAGCGCCGGATGTCGACGCTGCGCGACCTCGGCTCGGACCCCAGCGTGGTGCGCACCGAGCGCCAGATGCTGGACTTCGCGGCCAGTCAGCTCGCCGGCAATCCGTACGATCTGCCCTTCACCTTGACCTATCTGTTCGACGCCGAGCCCAACGGTGGAGTCGCCCACCTCGCCGGCGTCAGTGGCATCGAGACCGGCCATCGGGCGGTACCGCCTACGCTCTCGGCGGGCCGACCCGACGTGTGGCCCGTCGAACCGGCCTCCCGCGGGGAGACCGCGGTCGTGGATCTCGACGGCATGGGACTCGACCTGCCGTCGGGTGCGTGGGCGGAACCGCCGACCACGGCGTTGGTGGTGCCGCTGCTGCAGCAGGGCGCCGCGCCCGTGGGCTTCATGGTCGCCGCGCTGAATCGACACCGCCCCCTCGACGACGGCTACCGCGGGTTCGTCGAACTCGTCGCCGGCCACGTCGCGGCAGGTGTGGGCAGTGCGCGCAGCTATCAGGCGCAGCAGCAGCGCGCCGAGGAACTGGCCGAGCTCGACAGCGCCAAGACGGCGTTCTTCTCCAACATCAGTCACGAGTTCCGCACTCCGCTGACGTTGATCCTCGGGCCCGTCGACGACCTGCGGGCTCGCGGAGACGCGTTGGACCAGGCCGCGCGCGACGAACTGGAACTGATCCACCGCAACGGGTTACGGCTCGCGAAGCTCGTCAACACCCTGCTCGACTTCTCCCGGATTCAGGCCGGTCGGATGCGGGCCAGGTTCGAACCCGTCGACCTGTCGGCGGTCACGGTGGAGCTGGCCAGCGTCTTCCGCTCCGCCGTCGAGCGGGCGGGGCTGACCTTCGACGTCGACTGTCCCCCGCTGGACCAACCCGTGTATCTGGACCGCGACATGTGGGAGAAGGTCGTACTCAACCTGCTGTCGAACGCGCTGAAGTTCACGTTCGACGGCGCCGTCACCGTGCGGGTCCGCGGCGAGGACGGCGGTGCTGTGGTCACCGTCGCCGACACCGGAATCGGGGTGTCCGCGGCCGAGATGCCCCGGCTCTTCGAGCGCTTCCATCGCATCGAGACCGCCAGATCGCGCTCGACGGAGGGCAGCGGCATCGGACTGGCGCTGGTGCGCGAACTCGTCGGACTGCAGGGCGGCACGATCGCGGCCGACAGTCGGGAGGGGGTGGGGACGACGTTCGCGGTGCGCCTCCCGTTCGGCTCGGCACGCCTCGTCCCAGAGGAGATCTTGCCGTCGGGAACCAGCGGCACCACCGGTGCCGTGGCGCAACCGTACGTCCAGGAGGCGCTGCGCTGGTTGCCGTCAGACCCGGCGTCCGCCGAATCCGACGCGCCGTCGGCGGCCGTCACCCCCGTGGGCGGTGGTGAGGATCCGGTGCGCGTCCTGATTGCCGACGACAACGCCGACATGCGTGAATACCTCACCAATCTGCTTCGTACGTCGGGGTATTCGGTCACCACCACCAGTGACGGCGTCGAGGCACTCGGGTCGATCCGCGACCAGGCTCCCGACATCCTGGTCAGCGACGTGATGATGCCCCGCCTCGACGGCCTCGCGCTGTTGGCCGCGCTGCGGGGAGATCCTCAGACGGTGGCACTTCCCGTCCTGCTGCTGTCGGCCCGTGCGGGGCAGGAGGCTTCGATCGAGGGCCTGCAGGCCGGGGCCGACGACTATCTGGTCAAACCGTTCGCGGCCGCGGAACTGCTTGCCCGCGTGCGGGCCAACGTGGAGCTCGCCAGGATGCGCAACCACCATGCCCGGTGGCGGACGGCCTTGGTGAACTCGCTGCAGGAGGCGTTCTTCGTCTGCGACGAGCACGGTGCGGTCATCGAGGTCAACACCGCCTTCGCCGACGTGCTGGGGTACGGCCCCTCGGGTCTGCCCTACGATCCCGTTCACCCCTGGTGGCCGGACGCCGACACCGACCCCGATGCGCACCAGTTGGTGCAGAACGCGTTTCGGAACCTGCTCGACCAAGCCCACGGCACCTTCACCGTTCCGGTCACCCACCGTGACGGCCACCGGCTGTGGGTCGCGGTCAACTTCAACCACGCCGAGGACCCCGACACCGCCCGGCGGGTCATGGTCGGCACCTTCCGCGACGTCACCTCCGAGCATTACACCGTGCAGCGCCAGTCCGCACTGGCGGCGCTGAATCAGCGCCTGGCTCAGGCAAATTCCCTCGACGACGCCCTCGTCGGCGCCATCGACGAGCTCAAGGGCGTGTGGCGTGCCCGGCGCGTGCTGGCTCTGACGTTCCCCACCGGTGCCGACGAGGACACCCCGCCCGAACTCCTCGGCGTCGGCGAACCGGTCGAGTGGACCGAACTCTCCGACGAGCAGCGCGAGTCGATCGCGGTCATCCGCGACGCGGGTCTGCTGACCACCTCGGCCGAGGCGACGAACTACGGCGGCGTGTCCCTGCAGCATCCGCGCGGCGTCCTGGTCGTGTGGGTCGAACTGTCCGAACGACGGCCCTTCGGACCGCGGGACCACACCCTGCTCGCCGTCCTGGCCGGACGACTAGGCCAAGGCCTGCACCGCGCCTATCAACTCGACGAACAACGAGAGACCGCGCTGGCCCTGCAACACGCCATGTTGGGGCCGGTGAACCTGCCTGCGGGGTTCACCGTGCGCTACCACCCGGCGAGTCGACCGCTCCAGGTCGGCGGTGACTGGTACGACGTCGTCGACCTCGACGACGGCAGGATTGCGCTCATCGTCGGCGACTGCGTCGGCCACGGTCTGGGCGCCGCCACCGTGATGGGTCAACTACGCAGTGCGTGTCGGGCACTGTTCCTCGAACAGTCCTCTCCAAGTGCGGTTCTCGCGGGGATGGATCGATTCGCGAGCCGCCTGCCGGGTGCCCGCTGCACGACGGCCTTCGCCGCGGTGCTCACCCTCGACAGCGGCGAGCTCGTCTTCTCCAGTGCGGGACACCCACCCCCGATCCTGGTGCTGGCGGACGGGACCACCACGATGCTGGAGGGCGGCCGTGGGCTCCCGCTTGCATTGCAGCCCAGCCGGACTCGGCCGGAGGTGCGCATGACGATGCCGGCCAGAGCCACGTTGTTGCTCTACACCGACGGTCTGGTGGAGCGCCGCGGTACGTCCATGGACGACGGCATGATTCGCGCCGCCGATCTGGTCAGGGGCGGCCGCATGGACGAACTCGACGACGTCGCCGACCACCTCATGTCCGAACTGGAGCCCGGTGGCGGTTATCCCGACGACGTGGCGCTGCTGCTGTACCGGCGACCCGGACCACTGACCATGACGTTCGCCGCCGACGCCGCCCAGCTCGCGCCCACCCGAGAAGCCCTACGTGGCTGGCTGACTCAGGTGGGGGTGGCCGACGACACGATGCAGGACGTCCTCATCGCCACCGGTGAGGCCGTGTCCAACGCGGTCGAGCACGGTCACCGCGACAGGCCCGACGGTGTCGTCTCCCTGACCGCCATGGCCGTCGTCAACCGGCTGCGGGTCACGGTCGCCGACACGGGCACCTGGAAGCGGCCACGAGCGGTCGCCGACATCAGCCGCGGTCGGGGCATGGCGCTCATGAAGGGTCTGATGGAGGGCTTCACGATTCACTCCGACGACGTCGGCACGACAGTTTCCATGTACGCGAGGATTGACTAATGGCCACACCGTTGACCGTGAACACTGATCAGGACGCCGACGGGGCGCCGCGGGTCGTCGCCGCCGGCGAGATCGATCTCAGCAACATCGCCGTGTTCACCGAGGCGCTCGCCACTGCGAGCGCCGGCACCCGGCGGCCCATGACCGTCGACATGAGCGCGGTCAAGTACCTCGACAGTGCCGGTATCAACGCTCTGTTCAACCACGCCGACGAGGTCGAACGTCTCCGACTCATCGTGCATCCGTTCCTGATTCGCGTTCTGACGATCAGTGGCTTGAGCGACGTCGCGGTGGTGGAGGCGGCCGCCCCGCCGGTGTCGAACGCCTAGCTGGGCACCGGTACCGGCGCGGTGTCGGTGTCGTCGCTGGCCGCTGGCGGCGGGGTCTTCCTGAAGTGGTTGTCGCCGCGGGGGTAGACCACCAGCGGCCACCAGAACCACCGGCCCAGCAGCGTCGCGATGGAGGGCATGAGCAGCGACCGCACGATGAACGTGTCCACCAGCAGGCCGATCGCGATGGTGGATCCCATCTGCGCCAGCACCACCAGCTTGCTGAACATCATCGCGGCCATCGTCGCCGCGAACACCAGACCGGCCGAGGTCACCACGCCACCGGTACCCGCCATCGAGCGGATGATGCCGGTCTTCAGGCCGGCGTGAATCTCGTCCTTGAACCGCGACACCAGCAGCAGGTTGTAGTCCGAGCCGACCGCCAGCAGGATGATCACCGACATCAGCATGACCAGCCATTGGACCGGTTTGCCAAACAGGTCCTGCCACAACAGAACCGAGATGCCGAACGACGCGGCGATGGAACTCCCCGCCGTCGTCACGATGACCAGGGCGGCGACCGCACTTCGGGTCAGGATGATCATGATCATGAAGATGAGGGTCAACGCCGACACGACGGCGATCAGCAGGTCGTACTTGGCGCCGTCGGCCATGTCCCGGTAGGTCGCCGCGACGCCGCCGAGGTAGATCTTGGCGTCCGAGAGCGACGACATCTTCAAGGCCTCCTGCGCGGCCTTGCGCTCGGAGTTGACCCTGGCGATGCCGTCGACGGTCGCGGGATCGCCCTCGTGGGTGATGAACATGCGCGCCGACTTGCCGTCCGGGGACAGGAACATCGCGAGGCCACGCTTGAAGTCCGGGTTGCTGAACGCCTCCGGCGGCAAGAAGAACAGGTCGTCGTTCTTGGCGTCGTCGAAGGCGGCACCCATCGCCAGGGCGGTGTCGTTGGACGCCTCCATCTGGTCGAGCAACGCCTTCTGCGAGTTGTACGAGGCCAGCGCGAGATCTCGGCTCTGCTTCATCGTGGCCAGGGTCTGCGGTAGCAGGGCGGTCAACTTCGGTGCCAGCGCCGCCAATTGGTCGGTGTTGCCCTGCACGGCCCCGGTCCGGTCGGTCAGCTCGTCGATGCCGTCGAGGGAGTCGAAGAGGGATCGGATGGCAGAGCACAGCGGAATGTCGAAGCAGTGCGGCTCCCAGTAGAAGTACGCGCGCATCGGCCGGAACGTGTCGTCGAAGTTGGCGATGTTGTCCCGGAGCTTCTCGGTCGTGGCCAGCAGGTCGCGCGACTTGTCCGCCGAATCCTGGGTGAGCCGGGTCTGCTCCAGCGAGAGTTGGTACTGCTGCTCCAGGATGGCGATCGACGCGTTGGTCGAGTCGATCGTCCGCAACTGGTCGGCCAGCTGTGCGCGTTGGAACGGCAGGTTCATGTTGCTCGTCTGACCGGAGACGCTCGTCTGGAACGGAATCGAGCTGTGCTGGATCGGGATTCCCAGCGGCCGGGTGATGCTCTGCACCATGGCGATGCCGTCGGTGTGCATGACGTTGCGCGCCACCGCGTTCAGCACCAGCATGTCGGCGGGATTGCGCATGTCGTGCTCGGAGTCGACCATCAGGATGTCGGGGTTCATCCGGGCCTGGGAGAAGTGCCGGTCGGCGGCCGCGAACCCGACGTTGGTCGGGGCGTCCTTCGGCAGGTAGTACTGGTCGTTGTAGGCGGGCTTGTAGCCGGGAATCGCCACGATGCCGATCAACACGATGAAGAGGCTGACGACGAAGATCGGCGCGGGCCAACGGACTACGGCCGTTCCGACCTTGCGCCAAAACCGGCTCTTGGCGGGCCGCTTGGATTCGTAGAGGCCGGCCTTGCTGCCGAGGAAGAGCACCGCCGGGCCGAGGGTGACCGCGATGACGACCACGACGATCATGCCGATCGCCACGGGTGCGCCCATGGTGCTGAAGTAGGGCAACCGGCAGAAGCTCAGGCAGTAGGTGGCGCCCGCGATCGTCAGGCCCGAACCCACGATGACGGGGGCCACGGACTTGAAGGTGGCGTAGTAGGAGTCGTCCCGGTCCAGCCCCATCGCCCGGTCTTCCCGATAGCGCCCGAAGATGAAGATGCCGTAGTCGGTGGCCGCGGCGATCGCCAGCATCGTCAAGATGTTGCCCGCGAACGTGGTCAGACCGAAGGCGCCGTGGGTGGCCAGCACCGAGACCACCCCGCGCGCCGTGAGCAGCCCGAGGAAGGTCAAGAACAACTGGACGAGCGTCGTGCGGATGGACCGGTAGACGATCAGCAGCATGATGGCGATCGCCGCGAGGGTGATCAACGTGATCTGCGCCAGGCTGGCGTTGCCGATGACGTGCAGGTCGTCGGTGAGGGCGGCGGGGCCCGCGACGAAGGCCTGCACGCCCGGCGGTGCCTTGGTCTCCTCGATGACCTTGCGGACGTTGTCCACGCCCTCGTTGGCCAGCGTCTGGCCTTGCTCGCCGGCAAGGTTGATCATCACGTAGGACGCCTTGCCGTCGGAGCTCTGCGCTCCGGCCGCGGTGAGCGTGTCACCCCAGAAGTCCTGGATGTGCTGGATGTGCTCGGGGTCGGCCTGCAGCTTCTTGATGATCGCGTCGTAGTAGGCGTGCGCGTCCGGCCCGAGTGGCTGCTGGCCCTCGATCACGACCATGACCGTGCTGTTGGAGTCGAACTCCTTGAAGTTGCCGCCCATCAACTTCATCGACGTCATCGACGGCGCATCCTCGGGGGCCATCGGCGCCGAGTGCAGTTCGCCGACGACCTCGAGTTGGGGCGCGAGCACGTTCACCAGCACGGCCACCACGACCCAGAACAGCACGATGGGGACGGAGAGGAGTCGGATGGCGTGCGGCAGGTAGGGCCGCTTGGGTCGGTTGCCCGATGGGGCCTGGGCCGGTGCGTCCGGCGTCGCGTGGGTCATGCGGACTTCACCAGGCAGTAGGTCTGAGCTTCGATTCCGCTGGCGGACTGCTCTTCACGGACGGTTCCGTTCACGGTGACGCGGCATCCAATCTGATCTCCGTCGGCTCGCGCCATCAAGTTGGCGCTGACCGTCGGCAACGTCGTCGAGAGGGTGACCGACCACGGCAGCGACGCGGTGATCGTGTGGACGTTGGCGTCCGGGTCGAAGTAGCTGATGAGGGCGGTGTCGCCCGGTGAGCCGTACACGTCGTAGACCATGACCTTCGGGTTGAACTGGACGATTTCGATTCCGGACCCCGCGTTGGCGTTGAGATCCTTGGAGGCGAACTGCGAGTGCAGGCGGTAGACCACCAGGCCGGAGACCGCCAGCACCACGATCAGGACCAGGGGGATCCACAGCGTCTTGAACCCGCGGCCGATCGGATTGTTCTTCACTGCGACGCCTTCCGTGGATCGTCATGAGGTGGTTCGTCCGCACTGGCGGCGAGCCGGCGGAGGATGGGCAGGGCGACATGGGCGGAGAGCTGCAGCCCCTTGCGTTCGTCGGGACTCAGGGTGCCGAGCAGTTCGGCGAGGCGTTCGCGGCGGGAGTGTCTGCGGTCGGCGACGGCCTCCTGGCCCCGTTCGGTGATGCCGACGAGCGTTACCCGTCCGTCCTCCGGATCGGCAATCCGGCAGACGAAGCCCTGCCGTTCGAGCCGCGTGATCAGCTGCGTCATCGACGGCTGGCTGATGCCTTCCTTGGTGGCCAAAGTGGTCAAGCGGAGCGGACCTTCTCGACACAGTCGGTTGACGACGAACAGCGCCGAGGCGCTCATGTCGGTGCGGTCGGTCAGGAATCGTGCGGTCAGGTCCACGACCTGGTCGAGGAAGCCGCCGACGCCGTCACTGGCGCTGCGATCGTCGGGCTGCTCCTGCACCCGCTACATATATCATGAGACCTATGTAGTCGCGAACCGACGGGCGACACAGTCTTCTGACAGCACATTCACAGCATCGGGAATGCGAGGCGACCAGTGGCAGCTACGAGTCGGTGTCAACGGCCGGTAGGACTTTCGGTCACGGCGATCCCAGCCCTCCCGGCGCCTGAATCACATCGCCGCCCCGCCGCCGATCATTTGCATACGTCACCCTATGTATCCGGCGCCACCAGTGCGTCGTCGAGCGCCCGGAGCAGGCGGTCGACCTCGTCGGTGGTGGTGTAGGGCGCCAGGCCGATCCGTAGTCCACCGGCGTCCCCGAGCCCCAGCAGCCGGGACGCCTCGTAGGCGTAGAACGATCCCGCCGGAGCGTTGACGCCCTGCTCGGCGAGCGTCGCACTGACCTCGGCGGCGTCGCGGCCCTCGAAGGTCACCAGCAGTGTCGGCGTTCGTCGCGCGGCCCGGGCGTGCGCGGTCACGCCCGAGAGCGCCGCCAACCCCAATTCGAGCCGACCGCGCAACGCCTCCTCGTGGGCCTCGAGAGCCTCCAGGCTCGCGACGAGGCGCTCGCGGCGCGAGCCGGTGGCGGCGGTCATGTCCGCGAGGAAGTCGACCGCGGCAGTCGCGCCCGCCATCACTTCGTATGGGAGCGTGCCCAATTCGAAGCGTTCGGGGATCCGATCGGTCGACGGGACGAGCTTGGCCGGTCGCAGCTCGGCGAGCACGTCGCGGCGGCCGGCCACCACGCCGCAGTGCGGTCCGAGGAACTTGTACGGCGAGCAGGCGTAGAAGTCGGCACCCAGCGCGCCGACGTCGACCACGCCGTGCGCGGTGTAGTGCACTCCGTCGACGTAGACCAACGCGCCTGCGTCGTGGGTCAATTCGGCGATGGCCCGCACGTCGGGCATCGTGCCGATCAGGTTCGACGCCGCGGTCACCGCGACCAGTCGCGTGCGATCGGTCACCTGCGCGGCCACGGCGGCCACGTCGAGTTCGGAGGTGGTGGCGTCGAAGTCCACCCAGTGCACGGTCGCACCGACCGCGGCGGCCGCGATCACCCACGGCCGCACGTTGGCATCGTGATCCAGGCGCGTCACGACGACCTCGTCGCCCGGGCCCCACCCGGCCGACAACGTGCGCGCGAGGTCGAAGGTCAGCGCGGTCATGCTGCGCCCGAAGATCACCTCGTCGGGGCCGACGTCGAGCAGATCGGCCAAGGCCGCCCGGCACGACACGACGATGGTCTCGGCGTTGCGCGCGGCGGCCGTCACCTGGCCGCGGTTCGCCAGAGGAGCGAGCATCGCAGTGCGGACGGCGTCGGCCACCGCGATCGGCGTTTGCGAACCACCCGGCCCGTCGAAGAACGCGGTGCCGTCGGCCAAGGCGGGAAACTGGGCGCGGACCGCGTCGACGTCGAACGCTGCGGTCTGGTGGGTGCCGGTCACCACCGAAGTCTGGCCCACCCTCACGTGGTGCGCACGCAACGGCATACTCGTGTCGTGGACACCACGCAGTTCTGGGCCGACGCCGAGCACCATCTGGTCCGCTACGGCGGCGCCTTCGTACCCCGAATCATCAAGCGGGCCAGTGGAAGTCACGTATACGACGAGCGGGGCCGGGCCATCCTGGACTTCACCTCCGGGCAGATGAGTTCGGTGCTGGGGCATTCCCATCCCGACGTCGTCGCCACGGTTTCCTCGGCGGTGGCGACCCTCGACCACCTCTACAGCGGCATGCTCAGCGAACCGGTGGTGGAACTGTCGGCGACGCTCACCGCGACGCTGCCCGCCTCGCTGAGCAAGATGCTGCTGCTGACCACCGGTGCCGAGTCCAACGAAGCCGCGATCAAGATGGCCAAGCTGTTCACCGGCCGCTACGAGGTGGTGTCCTTCGACAGGTCGTGGCACGGAATGACCTCGGGCGCGGCCTCGGCGACCTTCAGCGCGGGACGTCGCGGCTACGGCCCGCCGATGCCGGGCAATCTGACGCTGCCGACTCCCAACGCCTACCGGTCGCCATTCCGCAACGCCGACGGCAGCTACGACTGGCGTACGGAACTGGAGTACGGCTTCGCCGCCGTCGACGCGCAGTCCTCGGGCAGCCTCGCCGCGTGTCTGGTCGAGCCGATCCTGTCCTCCGGCGGCATCATCGAACCGCCGCTCGGTTACCTGGCGCGGCTCTCCGAACTCTGTGCCGAACGGGGCATGCTCCTGATCGCCGACGAGGCGCAGACCGGAATCGGCCGCACCGGAACGATGTACGCCTTCGAACGCGACGGCGTCGTGCCCGATCTGTTGACGTTGTCGAAGACCCTCGGTGCCGGTCTGCCCGTGGCCGCCGTCGTCACCACCGACGAGATCGAGAGCCTCTGTCACGAACGGGGTTTCCTGTTCTTCACCACCCACGTGTCGGATCCGCTCGCCGCGTCGGTCGCCCTGACGGTGCTGAGGGTGGTCGAACGCGACGGGCTCGTCGAGCGGGCCGCCCGTCTGGGCCGGCACCTCGGCGCCCGGTTGGCCGCGTTACGCGACGAGCACGAACAGGTCGGCGACGTGCGGGGGCGCGGGTTGCTGCAGGGCATCGAACTGGTCGCCGACAAGGTCGGCAAGGCTCCCGCGGACGACCTGGGGGCGAGGGTCACCGCCGAGTGCCTCGAACGCGGGCTGCACATGAACATCGTCCAGTTGCCCGGCATGGGCGGCATCTTCCGCATCGCCCCGCCGCTGACGATCACCGACGCCGACCTCGACGCCGGACTCGACATCCTGGCCGAGGCCGTGGCGGCCTGCCTGTAGTCGGGAAGTCAGGAACCCAACCGGTCGGCGAGCGCCGTGCCGAGCCGGTGCCCGGACAGCCACGCCGACTCGATGCGCGGGGCGCCGGACGGGCACCACGAGTCGCCACACAGCCCCAGTGGACGACCGCCGTGGGTGGTCAGTCCGAACGCGTCGTCCCCATGTGTGTCAACGGGTTTCGCGAAGGTCCAGCGGTGGGCGTGGGTCCACTGCGGCGGCGTCGTGACGTCGAGGACCCGCCTCAGCGCCTCCAGTACCGGTGCCACCGCGCCGTCGGGCTCCTCCAGATGTGCGGCGGCACGCTTTGCGGTGGTGTGGACGACGAGCACGGCCGCGCCGTCCCCGCGCCGCGAGCCGTCGTCGGCGATGGTGGTGACGTCGGGATCGTCGTTGACGAAGGCGGCGTCCGGAAATGCCCAGTAGCGCTGCGCCCACCCGGCCACCACGGTGATCACCGGTTCGTAGTCCACCCACTCGGCGGCATCGGGCGCCAGCCGGGCGGCCTGCGGATCGGGCATCGCCAAGACGACGGCGTCGTGATCCAGGTCGTCGAGGGAGCCGACGGCGTCGCCGAATCGCGGTTCCCCGGGCAGCGCCGCCGCCACCAGCGACCGCAGCCCGCCGGGGGTGGCGTAGCGCATCGGACCGGAGGTGGTGCGGTGCCCCTCGGCGGAGAACACGTCGAGCGTATCGGTCCAGTCCCGCACCAGGTTTCGGGCCGACCAGTCCTCGACCGCGGCGACGAACTCGGGTTCCTTCGCGGTGAAGTACGCCGCACCGAGGTCGACGCGTCGGCCGTGCAGTTCCGGCGCCGCCATCCGCCCGCCCGGCGCGCGTCCCCGCTCGATCAGCTCCACCGCGATTCCGTGCTCGCGCAAGACCCGGGCGCACACCGCTCCGGAGATGCCGGCACCGACGACTGCGACTCGTGAGGACACGAGTCCAACCTAGTCCGGTCCGACGACCGCGTTGGGCGGCCGATCGCCCCGGGCGTAGACGGCGATCTGTTCGAGTGCGACGCGCCACGCCCGGCCCCATGCTCCCTCGGTGCTGCCCGCGACGTGCGGGGTGAGGAGCAGGTTGGGGGCCGACCACAGCGGGTGCCCGGGTGGCAGCGGTTCCGGCTCGGTGACGTCGAGGGCGGCGCGCAGGCGCCCGGAGGTCAGCTCCGCGAGCAACGCGTCGGAGTCGACGGCGCTGCCGCGGCCGGCGTTGACGATGACGGCGCCGTCGCGCATCCGGCGCAGGAACGCGGCGTCGACGAGGTGGTGGGTGTCCTCGGTCGCTGGCAGCATCGCGACCACGGCGTCCGCGTCGGGAAGGAGGTCCTCGACGTCGGCGAGGGCGGCCACGCCGGCGCGGGCGGTGCGCCCGAAGAGGGTCACCTCGGCTTCGAACGGCGTCAGCCGGGCCGCCAGGTTGACGGCCAGATCACCGGCGCCGAGCACCAGGACGTGCTTGCCGATCAGCGTCTCGGTCTCCTGGAAACCCCAGACGCCGTCGGCCTGCAGGGCGCGGAACAGCGGCAGGTCGCGGTAGATCGACAGCAGCGCCGCCATCACCCACTCGGCGGTCGAACCGCCGTGCGCCCCGCGCCCGTTGGACAGCACGACGCCGGGCGGCAGGTGGGGCACCCACTGCTCGTAGCCGGCGTTCAGAGTCTGGACCAGGCGCAGGTTCGGCAGGTCGGCGAACCGCGTCCCAGTGGCGGCGGCGTTGTCGAACCCCACCACGACGACGTCGGCGTCGGCATGGTCGGCCGGCCACGGGGCGCCGGGTTGGTAGAACGCCATCGTCGTGCCGTCGGTGGGGGCGGGCAGTTCGAGGCCGAGGTCGTCCGGCACGAGCACTTTCACCGGGCCCACGCTAGTCGGGCCTACAGATACGGGTCGGCCCACGCACTGATGATGCGGGCCGCCCGCGCTGCCTGGTTCTTGCCGGTGAGCAGATGGTCGGCGCCTTCGAGGGAGACGAAGCTGCGGGGGTGGCGTGCGGTGCGGAAGATGTCGCTGGCGTTGGCGATGCCCACGGTGTTGTCGGTGGGGGAGTGCATCACCAGCAGGGCGCGGCGCAGCGTGCGGATGCGCTCGCGAAGATCCGCGGCGCGGACGTCGTGGATGAAGTGCCGCTTGAGCGTCAGCGCCTTGCCGCCGACCAGGAACGGTGCCTCGCCGTCGGCTTCGATTCGGTGCACCAGGGCGTCGTAGTTGTGCTCGACGTGCGCGGGTTCGTAGGGCGCCCCGACGCTGACGACGGCGGCCACGGTCTCGCATTCGTGGGCGCCGGCGATCGCCGCGGCGCCGCCGAAGGAGTGCCCGACCAGCAGGTGCACCTCCCGCCCGGTGTCGTTCATGAACTCGACGGCCCGCACGGTGTCGGCCACCTTGTGGGAGAAGGATCCGTCGCCCCAGTCGCCGTCGGAGTCGCCGAGGCCCAGGTTGTCGAAGCGCAGCATGCCGATGCCCTCGGCCGCGAGTTGCTTGCACATCCGGCTCGCGGCGGGACTGTCCTTGCCAAGGGTGAAACCATGGGAGAAGACGCCCCACCCGCGGATCTCGCCGTCGGGGACGTCGACCACCCCGCGCAGGGTCGGTCCGGTGCTGCTGGGGAAACTGACGGGCTCGGCCACCTGCAGATCATGTCGTCGACGGTCACGCCGGGTGCCGTCATCGGGCCCGAGTGAGAGCGATCCCACGCGCCCACGTCACTCCGCGGCAGTGGCGAGTTCCTCGTCGGTACGCTCGTCGGCGCCGTCGCGTTCCGGCGGGCCCGCGTCGGCCTCGTGACCCTCGTGGAACTTGCGGACCGCCCGAATCTTGTTCATCACGTCGAGCGCCGCGACCTTGTAGGCCTCGGAGAACGTGGGGTAGTTCAGAATCGCGTCGACCAGGTAGTCGACGGTGCCGCCGCACCCCATCACCGCCTGGCCGATGTGCACCAATTCGGTGGCGGCGGTGCCAAAGATGTGCACGCCCAGGAGCTTTCGGTCCTCGGTGGACACCAGCAGCTTGAGCATGCCGTAGGAGTCACCGGCGATTTGGCCGCGGGCCAACTCGCGGTATCGGGAGACCCCGAACTCGTATGGGACGGCGTCCTTCGTCAGCTCCACTTCGGTGGCACCGACGAACGACAACTCCGGAATGGTGTAGACGCCGATGGGCTGCAGCGCCGTCATGTCGTTGGCCGGCTCGCCGAACGCGTGATAGGCGGCCAGCCTGCCCTGGTCCATCGAGGTGGCGGCCAGCGCCGGAAATCCGATCACGTCGCCGACGCTGTAGATGTGGTCGACCTTGGTGCGGAAGTGGTCGTCGACCTCGATGCGGCCGCGGTCGTCGGTGCACAGACCGGCGGCCTCGAGGTTCAGGCCGTCGGTGCTCCCGACGCGGCCCGCCGAGTACATCACGGCCTCGGCGGCGATCTGCTTGCCGCTGGCCAGGGTGGTCAGAGTGCCGTTTGGGGAGACGTCGACGTCGGTGACCTCCTCGCCGAAGCGGAACGTCACCGCGGAGTCGCGGAGGTGGAATCGCAAGGCCTCGACGACCTCGGGGTCGCAGAAGTCGAGCATCGTGTCGCGCTTCTCTACGACGGTCACGTGGCTGCCGAGCGCGGCGAAGATCGACGCGTACTCGATGCCGATCACGCCGGCGCCGACGACGACCATGGACGTCGGGATGAAGTCGAGGTTGACGATCTCGTCGGAGTCCAGCACCCGCTCCTGGTCGAAGTCGACGCCCTCGGGCCGTCGCGGTGTGGTGCCGGTGGCGATGACGATGAAATCACCGGTGAGCGTGCGGTGTTCGGCCTCGTGAACGCCCTCCACCTTGACGGTGTGGGCATCGACGAAGCTGCCGCTGCCGATGTGCAGGTCGACGTGGTTGCGCATCAGCTGGCTGCGGATGACGTCGACTTCCCGGTCGATGACGTGCGAGGTCCGCTGGTGCAGATCGGCCGGGGTGATGTGCTCCTTGACCCGGTAGCTGGCGCCGTAGAGCTCGCGCTGGTTCATCCCGGTCAGATGCAGCACGGCCTCGCGCAGCGTCTTCGACGGGATGGTGCCGGTGTTGGTGCACACGCCGCCCACCATGTGGCCGTGCTCGACGATGGCCACCCTCTTGCCGAGTTTGGCCGCTGCCAGAGCCGCCTTCTGCCCTCCGGGGCCTGAGCCGATCACGATCAGGTCGTATTCGTTCTCACTCGCCATGGGAGTGACATACCCACATCTCGGGCGCGTGCCCGCCGGGGCCGTGAACTAAATGTGCGCAAGCTTCTGCATTGAGTCCTCGCCGCAGATGATGGAGTCATGACCCGCTCGATCGACGCACCGGTACGCACTCGCAGGCCGCACTGGTCGCTCGCGCGGACGTGGTTGCTGCAGCCGGGCGTCCCCGACGGCCAGGACGTCTTCGACGCCGCGGTGGCCGGCAGCGCGGACGCCGTCGTGCTCGACGTGGAGGACGGGTTGCCCGACGCGCGCAAGTCCGCGGGTCGTCAGTCGGTGGCCGAGTGGCTGTTCGCCGGCGGTCAGGGCTGGGTCCGGATCAACGCCACGACGACGCCCTACTGGGCGGCCGATCTGAACGCGCTGTCCGGCGCGCCGGGCCTGATCGGCGTCATGCTGGCCAAGACCGAGTCCGCCGCCGACGTCGAGGCGACGAGTGCCCGGCTGCCCGCGGGCACGCCGGTGGTCGCGCTGGTCGAGTCGGCCGTCGGCGTCGAGTCGGTCTCCGACGTCGCGCGCGCACCCGCCTGCGCGCGAATTGCGTTCGGCGTGGGCGACTTTCGCCGCGACACCGGCATGTCCGCCGACCCGGCGACGCTGGCCTACCCGCGTGCCCGCCTGGTGATCGCCAGTCGCGCGGCGGGACTGCCCGCACCCGTGGACGGGCCCACGCTGCGCGATCAGGCCGTACACCTGGCCACGGACACCGCAGTGACCAAGGCGGCCGGCATGACCGGGCGGTTGTGCCTGGACGCCGCGCACGCCGCGACGGTCAACGCCCTGCTGTCGCCGTCACCGCAGGAGATCGACGAGGCCCGGGCGACGCTGGCCCGCCTGGACGCACCGGCCGGACCGTACGACGGAAGCGTCGGCCCTACCCGGGCCCGTGCCGAGGCCGTGCTCGACTACGCGGAGAAGCTGGGCTTGCTGAGCTGATCCCCCCAGCGCCGTCCTACTGCACGTAGCCGTCGGCCACCGTCAGCGCGGCGTCGAGGATGCCCAGACCCTCGGCCACCTCGGCGTCGGAGATGTTGCAGGCCGGCACCGCGTGGATGCGGTTGAAGTTGGCGAACGGCAGCAGGCCACCGGACTTGCAGGCCGCGATCACCGCGTTCATCGCCGGGCTGGACCCGCCGTAGGCCGCCAGCGGCTCACGGGTCTGCGGGTTGGCCACCAGTTCGATCGCCTGGAACACGCCGAGCCCACGCACCTCCCCGACCGAGGGGTGCTTCGCTGCGAGGTCGGCCAGGCCGGGACCGAGCACGTCGGTGCCGATGCGCTTGGCGTTGGCCACCATGCCCTCGTCCTCCATCACGTTGATGGTGGCGACGGCGGCCGCGCACGCCAGCGGGTGACCGGAGTAGGTCAGCCCGCCCGGGTAGGCGCGGTCGGCGAACGTCGAGTAGATCGCGTCGTTGATGGCCACGCCGCCCAGCGGCACGTAACCCGAGGTGACGCCCTTGGCGAAGGTGATCAGATCGGGGACGACGTCGAAGTTCTGGATGGCGAACCACTCACCGGTGCGGCCGAAACCGGCCATCACCTCGTCGGCGATCATCACCATGCCGTACTTGTTGCAGATCTCGCGGACGCCCGCCATGTAGCCGGGCGGCGGCACCATGATGCCCGCGGTGCCGGGCACGGACTCCAGGATGATCGCCGCGAAGGACGACGCACCCTCGTGCTGGATCAGCCGCTCCAGGTACTCCAGGGCGCGTTCGCTCTCCTGCTGTTCGTTCTCCGCGTAGAAGGACGAGCGATACAGGAACGGTCCGTTGAAGTGCACGACGCCGCTGCTGGCGTAGTCGTTGGGGTAGCGGCGCGGGTCGCCCGTCAGGTTGACCGCGGTGTCGGTGCCGCCGTGGTACGAGCGGTAGCGGGAGAGCACCTTGTAGCGGCCGGTGTGCAGCCGCGCCATCCGGACCGCGTGCTCGACGGCGTCGGCGCCGCCGTTGGTGAAGAACACCCGGTTCAGGTCACCGGGGGTGCGCTCGGCGATCAGCCGGGCCGCCTCGGAGCGCGCGGCGTTGACGTGCTGCGGCGCCACGGTGCACAGCTTGGCCGCCTGCTCGGCGA
Source organism: Mycobacterium sp. NPDC006124 (assembly GCF_040614235.1). Classification (NCBI taxonomy): domain Bacteria; kingdom Bacillati; phylum Actinomycetota; class Actinomycetes; order Mycobacteriales; family Mycobacteriaceae; genus Mycobacterium; species Mycobacterium sp. NPDC006124. The sequence continues at coordinate 330,847 of NZ_JBEXUA010000001.1, forward strand.
TGGCCTTGACCACCGTCGGGTGCTGGTGGCCGATGTTGGTGAACACCAGCTGCCCGGAGAAGTCGAGCAGCTTGTTGCCGTCGCCGTCCCACACGTACTGCCCGTCGGAGGCCACGATCGTCATCGGGGTGATCTGAGCCTGCGCCGACCAGGAGTGGAAGACGTGCTTGCGGTCGAGTTCGTAGGCGTGGGCGGCCTCGGCCTTGGCGGTGGCCAGGTCCTGACCGCTCGGTAACACGGTGCTGTCGAAAGTCGTCATGTGCTCAGTGTTCCTCGTGTGCCTGTCAGTCGTTCTGCGGGAAGCCGAGGTTGATTCCACCATGGCTGGGGTCGAGCCAACGCGTCGTGACGACCTTGCCGCGGGTGAAGAAGTGCACGCCCTCGGTGCCGTGGGCGTGGGTGTCGCCGAACAGCGAGCTCTTCCAGCCGCCGAAGCTGTAGTACGCGGTCGGGACGGGGATGGGCACGTTGACGCCGACCATGCCGACCTCGACCTCGTTCTGGAACCGCCGGGCCGCGCCGCCGTCGTTGGTGAAGATGGCGGTGCCGTTGCCGTAGGGGTTGGCGTTGATGAGGTTCAGCGCCTCGTCGTAGGAGCTGACACGGACGACCGACAGCACGGGGCCGAAGATCTCGTCGGTGTAGACGCTCATCTCGGGGGTGACGTCGTCGATCAGCGTCGGGCCGAGCCAGAAGCCGTCAGCCTCACCGTCGACGGAGATCCCGCGGCCGTCGACCACGATGGTCGCGCCGTCAGCCTCGCCGGCGTCGAGGTAGGACGCCACCCGGTCGCGGTGGGCCTTGGTGACCAATGGGCCCATGTCGGAGTCGCGCGTGCCGTCTGGGGTTGATCCTGGGCCGGTCTTGAGCCCCTTGGCGCGCTCGGCGATCTTGGCGACCAGCTCGTCGGCGATCGGGCCGACCGCGACGCACGCGGAGATGGCCATGCAGCGTTCTCCGGCGGAGCCGAAGCCGGCGTTGACCATGGCGTCGGCGGCCAGGTCGAGGTCGGCGTCGGGCAGCACGATGGCGTGGTTCTTGGCGCCGCCGAGGGCCTGCACGCGCTTGCCGTGCAGGGTGCCGGTCGAGTAGACGTACTGCGCGATCGGGGTCGAGCCGACGAAGCTGATGGCCTTGACCGTCGGATTGGTGAGCAGTTCGTCGACCGCGACCTTGTCGCCCTGCAGCACGTTGAACACGCCAGCGGGCAAGCCGGCCTCGGCCCACAGTTCGGCGATCCACAGGGCGGCCGAGGGATCCTTCTCGCTGGGCTTGAGCACGACGGTGTTGCCCGCGGCGATCGCGATGGGGAAGAACCACATCGGCACCATGGCCGGGAAGTTGAACGGGCTGATGATGCCGACGACGCCGAGCGGCTGACGGATGGAGGCGACGTCGACGTTGGTCGAGGCGTTCTCCGTCATCCCGCCCTTGAGCAGGTGCGCTATGCCGCAAGCGAATTCGACGACTTCCTGGCCGCGGCTCACTTCACCGAGGGCATCGGAGACGACCTTGCCGTGCTCGCTGGTGATGATCTCGGCCAGCTCACCCTTGCGGGCGTTGAGCAATTCCCGGAAGGCGAACAGGATGCTGGTGCGCTTGGCCAGCGAGGTGTCGCGCCAGGCCGGGTAGGCCGCGGCCGCGGCGTCGATCACGACGCGGGCGTCGGCGACGTCGGCCAGGGCGAGTTCGCCGGTGACCTGTCCGGTGGCGGGATTGGTCACCGACGAGGTGCGGTCGCCGGAGCCGGCGAAGCTCTTGCCGTCGGCCCAGTGGGCGATGGTCGTGACGCGGGTGCTGAGAGTCATGCCTCGATTCTGGGGTCGGCATGTAGGCGCCAAGTCCGACGATGTGTAACGAATGTGGCCGAGAAACTTACTATGTGTAGATGTTGCCGACAGTCCGGGAGATCGTCGCGTTGCCGGTCCTGCAGGCCGGTGATCCCGTACTGGTCTGTGGCGCCGACCGGAGCGGCGCACTGGACCGGCCGGTGCGCTGGGTGCACGTCAGCGATCTGCCCGATCTGTCGAACCTGCTCGAGGGCGGGGAGATGGTGCTCACCACCGGACAGGCGCTGACCGACGTCGCGCACCGCGACGACTACCTGCCGCAACTCGCGCGGGCGGGGGCGGTGGCGCTGGTCGTCGAACTCGGCGTCCACGTCGCCGACGTGCCGTCGTCGGTAGTGGCGGCCGGCGCCGACCTGGACCTGCCCGTCGTCGCGCTGCGCCGCCCGGTGCGGTTCGTCGAGGTGACCGAGGAGGTGCACCGTCGGATCGTCGCCGAGCAGTACGCCGAGGTGGACTACGCCCGTCGGGTGCACGAGGCGTTCACGAACTTGAACATGCGCCGGGCCTCGGTCGACGAGATCGTCGCGGCGACGGCCGACATGCTCGACACGCCCATCGTGTTGGAGGACCTGAACCACCAGGCGCTGGCCGTCGTGCGGCACGGGCTCTCGCTCACCGAACTGCTCGACGACTGGGAGCGTCGGTCACGGCTCGGCGCCGACGGTTGGGTGACGTGCCCCGTCGGCCCGTACCGGCAGGAGTGGGGGCGGCTGGTGGCACCGCTCGGGCGAGGCCGCGGCGAGGAGGCCGGCGACCGGATCGCCACGACCCTGGAGCGCGCGGCTCAGGCGTTGGCGATGCACCGCATGGTCGAGCAGGACCGCACCTCACTGGAACTGCGCGCGCAGAGCGGTCTGGTCGACGACCTGCTGCGCGGGCGGATCCGCGACGAGGGCGAGGCGACGGCTCGCGCGCATGCGCTCGGCCTGCGGCCGGCGCTGACCTACGTGCCCGTCACGGTTCGGGTGCCGGAGACCGCGAGCGCCAACCAGTTGCTGATCCAGCAGCGGCGCAGCCGGACATTGGACGCGCTGGTTCACGCCATCCGGTCCGGCGGGCACAGCGTCCTGGCCGCCAGCCGTGACGACGGTCGGGTCGACCTGCTCGTGGCGCCGCAGCCGACGGCGATGGCCGTCAGGGGCGACCCCGGCACCGAACGCGTCCTGGTCGAGGTGGCCGCCGGGATGCGTCGGGCGGTCCTCGCGGTCGACGGCGTCTCGCGGTGCGTCATCGGGGTGGGCCCGGAATCGAGCCGGCTCGTCGACGCCGCGGGTGGTCTCGCCGAGTCCGGCCACGTGGCGGACGTCGCGCTGGCGATGGCCGACCGTCCCGAGGCCAAGCCGTTCTACCGGGCGGCCGACGTGCGACTGCGGGGTCTGGTCGCCCTGATCCGCTCCGATGCGCGGGTGCAGGCATTCGCCGAGACCGAACTTCGTGGGCTGCTCGAGCGGCGCGCCACGCATGGCGACGAATCCTTCGATCTGCTCGCGGCCTACCTCGACGAGGGTGGCAACAAGGCGGCCCTGGCCAAGCGGCTGCACCTGTCCCGGCCGACGCTCTACGCGCGACTGGCAGCCGTCGAGCGGCTGCTGGGCGTGGACCTCGACGACGCGGAGTCCAGAACCTCGCTGCACGTCGCGATGATGGTGCTCGCGCGGCCCTGACCCCCGGCGTTCGTGCACGGATACCCGCGCTGGGCGCGGGTCGGCGTGCACGAATCGGCCTAGTGCTTCTTCTTGCCGAACGGCAGGACGTGCACGACGGCCACCACGACGGCGCCGACGACCAGCCCGATGACCGCCGAGATCGCGGTGTTCAGCAGCCAGGCCAACACGCCGTTGAGGCCCTCCTCGAGGTGGTGGACGAACCCGTAGGGCGCGTGCCACCCGAGGGTGTCGGTGCCGACGAGCAGGATGTGTCCGCCGACCCACAGCATGGCGACGGTGCCGATCACCGACAGCGCGGCCAGCAGCTTCGGCATCCCGACGACCAGGCCGCGGCCCACCTTCTGCGCGAACGCCGAGGAGCGTTGGGTGAGGGCCAGCCCGACGTCGTCCATCTTCACGATCGCCGCGACCACGCCGTAGACGGCGACGGTGATGACGAACGCGACGATGATCAGGATGATCAGCCGCGGCCAGAAGGACTGGTCGGCCACCTCGTTGAGGGCGATCACCATGATCTCGGCCGACAGGATGAAGTCGGTGCGGATCGCGCTGCTCGTCATCTGCTTCTCGGCGTCCTCGCCGATCGCGGTGGTCGGCGCGGCGTGCGCGTCGTGGCCGGCGATTCGGCCCCACACCTTCTCCGCGCCCTCGAAGCACAGATAGGTCGCGCCGAGCATCAGGATCGGAGTCAGCAGCCACGGCACGAACTGGCTCAGCAGCAGTGCGGCAGGCAGGATGAACAGCAGCTTGTTGCGCAGCGACCCCAGGGCGATGCGCTTGATCATCGGCAACTCGCGCTCGGCGGCGATGCCGTGTACGTACTGAGGCGTCACGGCCGTGTCGTCGATGACGACCCCGGCAGCCTTGGCGGCGGCCCGACCCGTGGCGGCGCCGATGTCGTCGACGGATGCGGCCGCGAGCCGGGCCAGCGCGGCCACGTCGTCGAGCAACCCGAACAACCCCGCACTCATGGTCTGTCCCTCATGGCTCCCGAGCCTACGTGCAGTCTGGGAAGCTGCTGAGATGAGTTTGGTCGACACGAGCGCGGACGTCGTCGTCATCGGCGGCGGCATCGCCGGGGTGTCGATCGCCTACGAACTCTCGCGAACGGTGCGGGTCACGCTGCTCGAGATGGAACCGACGCTGGCGTATCACACGACCGGTCGCTCGGCGGCGACGTTCCTGGAAACCTATGGTGGTCAACAGATTCGAGCGCTGACGACGGGAAGTCGAGCCTTCTTCGTCGACCCGCCGGAGGATTTCGAGGCGTCGCTGACCACACCGCGACCCTTCCTGCAATTCGCCACCGCCGGGCGCGCGTCGGTCGTCGACCGGATGCACGCCGGGGTGTGCGCGCTGGTGTCGGACGCCGAACTGCTCGACGGGGACGGCTGCCGAGAGCTCTTCCCGCCGTTGCGACCCGGCGCGGCCGAGCGGGGGATCTACGAGCCGCGGGCACTGGCGCTCGACGTGTCGGCGCTGCACCAGGGCTATGTGCGGGGCGCCCGTCGCAACGGTGCCGAGATCATGCGCACCGCCCACGTGACGTCGCTTCGACGGGCCGGGGAGGCCTGGACCGCGACCACCGCAGACGGTGGCCGCCATCGGGCCCCGGTGGTGGTCGACGCCGCCGGCGCGTGGGCCGACGTCGTGGCCGTCGCGGCAGGGGTGCGGCCGGTGGGGTTGGCGCCGTTGCGGCGGACCATCTTCATGGTCACCTCGCCGCTGGGCGAGGCGACCCGCGGGCTGCCCAATTTCAGCGACGTCGACCAGTCCTTCTACGTCAATCCCGAAGGCGCGCAATTCCTCTGCTCACCGGCCGACGAGACGCCGTGCCCGCCGAGTGACGCCAGACCGGACACGCTGGAGATCGCGCGCGCCATCGAGGCGATCAACGCGGCCACGACGATCGGGGTGCGCGGCATCGGTGCGTCGTGGGCCGGTCTGCGCACGTTCGCACCCGACCGCACCTTCGTGGTCGGTGAGGACGAGGAGGCCCCGGGGTTCTTCTGGCTCGCCGGGCAGGGCGGCTACGGCATCCAGACCGCGCCGGCCACCGCAGCGCTGGGTGCCGCCCTGGTGCTCGGTCAGCCGGTCCCGCCGGATCTCGTCGACCGCGGGCTCGACGTCACTCGGCTGGCGCCGGGTCGCCTTCGGTCATGACGGTGACCAGTTGGTCGAAGTAGGCGCACACCGCCGACTGCTGGGCGGGGGTCAGGCCGTGCCCGACGTCGTCCATGGCGCGCACGATCGGCGCCCAGGTGTCGAACAGCCGGTCGACCGCGTGCGGCAGGGCGCGAACCGTCACCCGTCGCCGGTCCCGTTCGTCGCGGACGCGTTCGACCAATCCGTCGGATTCGAGTCGGTCCAGCAGCACGGTCACCGAGGCCGAGCGCAGGTCCAGCCGGCGAGCCAGCTCCGTGGGGCCCAGGGGCCCGTGGACGTCGAGTAGCCGCAGGGCGGCCATGTCGGTTGCGTTGAGCCCCATGCGCCGTGCCTGCCGTCGCTGCAGTTCGTCGTGCGCCTCGAGGAAGCCCCGCATCGCGAGCATGGGCGCACTGAGCCCGGCCAGCCAGTGCCCCGTCTCGTCGCGCTGATGTCTCACGCCGCCTCCTCGAGGGCAGTTACTTCGAAGATCGTGTATTACGTTATTCTAGGAACATCCTCCCAGATTGGACATCGCTTCCGTGACACACCACGCCGTCATCTCCGGAGCCGGTATCGCCGGACCCGCACTGGCCCACGAACTCACCGCCCGAGGCTGGCGCGCCACCATCGTCGAGAGATTCCCGCAGCGCCGCTTCGAGGGTCAGAACGTCGACGTCCGCGGCGCCGCCCGCGAGGCCGCTCGGCGGATGGGCATCGAGGCCGACCTACGCGCCGCGAACACCGGCGAGGTCGGCATGCGCTTCACCCGTCCCGACGGCTCGCCCGCCGCGTCGTTCCCGATGAGCGAACCCGGCGAGATCGACGGTCCCACCGCGGAATTGGAGATCTTGCGCGGCGAGCTCTCCCGCATCCTCATCGAGCGAACCGGCGAGACCACCGACTACCGCTTCGGGTCGGAGATCGCCGACGTCGCCGATCACGGCGACCACGTCACGACCACGCTGCGGGACGGCACCACCCTCGACGCCGACCTGCTGGTGATCGCCGAGGGGTTGCGGTCGCGTTCGCGCCGATTCGTCACCACGGCCGAGGTGAACGACCTCGGCATGTACTTCGCGTACCTGACCCTGGCCCGCCGCGACACCGACGACCAGTGGTGGAGCTGGCAACACGTGCCGGGGCGCCGGTCGGTGCATCTGCGCCCCGACAACCTCGGCACGACGCGCGCCATCCTGACGTTCATCTCCGACGTCCGTGGCCTCCAAGACCTCTCGCGTGCCGACCAGATCGCCATCCTGCGCAAGACCTTCGCCGACGTCGAGGGGCCGGCCCCGCGCATCCTGGCCGAACTGGACGACGCCCCGCTGTACTTCGACGCGCTCGGTCAGGTGCGTTCGCCGCGGTGGAGCGCGGGCCGTGTCGCGCTGCTCGGCGACGCCGCCCACTGCAACGCCACCTTTGGCGGCAGCGGCACCAGCTTGGCGCTCATCGGCGCCTACGTGCTGGCCGGTGAACTGGGTCGCGACGAGGATCATCTGGCGGCGTTGTCCCGCTACGAGCGGTACATGCGCCCGCTGGCCGAGAAGGCCGGGCAGGTGTCCATCGACACGCTGCGACGCGCCAATCCCCGAACCCAGCGGGGCATCGACGTCCTGCACACCGTGTCCCGGCTGGCCGCCACCCCCGTGGCCCGCGGCGCCATGAAACTGCTCGGGCGGCGGATGGTGACCGTCGCGTCAGACGGCGTGCGACTGCCCGACTACCCGGCGACCGCGAGCCAGCGCGCCGGCTGACACCTGACTACGGTGACAGCGGTGCCGTTACCGAACGCCGCCGACGACGCGGAGCGCTTTCCGCGCGGCATGGCGCTGTTGGTGGCGGGCGCGTTCTTCATGGAGATCGTCGACGCCACCATCATCACCCCGGCGATACCGCTGATCGCCACGTCGTTCGGCGTCGACCCCGTCGACGTCAGCGTCGCGATCTCCGCCTACCTCGTCACGCTGGCGGTGCTCATCCCGGCCAGCGGATGGCTGGCCGATCGATTCGGCCCGCGGCCGGTGTTCACCGCGGCCATCGCCATCTTTACGCTCGCCTCGCTCGGCTGCGCGCTCAGCGGTTCGCTGCCGATGCTCGTCGGCATGCGGATCCTGCAGGGCGTCGGCGGCGCGATGATGGTGCCCGTGGGCCGGCTGGCCGTGCTGCGGGTCAGCGGCAAGACCAATCTGGTGCGGGCGATCGCGCTGCTCACCTGGCCCGCCCTGGCCGCCCCGGTCGTCGCACCCGTGCTGGGCGGTGCGATCGCCAGTCTGGGGTCGTGGCGCTGGATCTTCCTCGTCAACGTGCCGATCGGGATCGTCGGGGTCGTGTTGTCGCGCAGGCTCATCCGCGGCGAACCGCACCCGGATCCGCGGCCGCTGGATTGGCGTGGACTGCTGCTGCTGGGCGCGGGCATCGCGGCGGCGCTGGTCGCCCTGGAGAACGTCCACGTCAGTGCCACGCACTGGACGCTGGTGGCCGCCGGCGGAGTGATCGCCCTGCTGCTCCTGGCCGGTGCGACGTGGCACCTGCTGCACACCTCGCACCCATTGGTCGAACTGCGCGTGCTGCGGGTGCCCACCCTGCGGATCACGGTCACCGCCGGATCTCTGTACCGCCTCGTCGTCACCGCGGTGCCGTTCCTGCTGCCGCTGCAGTTCCAGCTGGTGTTCGGGTGGACGCCGTTCCTGTCGGGACTGATGGTCGCGGTGCTCTTCGCCGGCAACATCGCGGTCAAGCCGGCGACCACACCGCTCATGCGGCGCTTCGGAATTCGTCGCGTGCTGCTGGTCGACGGCGTGCTCTCGGTCGGGTGCACCTGCCTGCTGGCCAGCCTCGCGCCGACCATGCCCGTCGCCGCCGTCGCCGCCATCCTGTTCCTCAGCGGCGCGCTGCGATCCATCGGCTTCACCGCCTACGTCAGCCTGGCGTTCTCCGACGTCACCGGCGAGGACCTGACCCACGGCAACACCCTCAACGCCGCCGTTCAGGAACTCGCCTCCGGTCTCGGCATCGCGCTTGCGGCCTTGGTGCTCACCACCCTCACCCCATTCGCTGGCGCTCCCGGCGCGGCGTACTCGTGGACCTTCGTGACGCTCGCTGGGCTGATGGCGCTGACCACGATCGCGACCATCCGGCTGTCGCCGGACGCCGGGTCGAGCGTTACGGCCAAGGGCTAGCAGTCATTCCAACAGCTCACTTCTGCGGAGCTCCTCCCAGAGGGCCATCCTCGTCCGGGCCGGTTCGCCGACGGCGTCCATCACCAGGGGAATGAGGAGCTCGGTGAGCAGGAAGCCCGCCGTCATGCTCTGGTAGGTGGTGCCCACGGTGCTCGACGCCGCCAGGACCACCTCGGCATCCGGTGCGACGGGACAGGCCAGGTCGTCGGTGATCAGAAGCACCGTCGCGCCGGCCCGATGCACCCGCGCGGCCAGCTCGGCGACGCTGCGCTGATAGCGGTGGTAGTCGAACAGAACCACCACGTCACGGCGCGTCAGTTCGATCATGGACCCGAGGTCGCGGCCATCGGGGTCGGTCAGCACCCGAACCCCGGGACGCAGTTGCTCCAGGTGCGCGGCCAGATGTTCCGCCAGCAGGTGGGAGAACCGGCCGCCGTGCAGATACAGCGGCCGGGTGGTGTCGGCGAGCAAGGCGATCGCCGCCTCGACCGCCGGTGCGGGCAGCTGCGCCAAAGTCTGCTCGGCGCGGGCATTTTGAGCGTGACCCTGCTGTAGCAGGCGGTCCAGGGGCCCGTCGGCCGTGGGCGCCGACGGCAGCCGGGTGATCGGACCGTTGGACTGAGCGGTCAGCTCGGCGCGCAGCGCCACCTGCAGATCGGTGAAGCCCTCGTAGCCAAGGGATTGCGCGAACCGCAGCACCGTCGGCGGGCTGACCTCGGCGCGTTCGGCGAGGCGCGCCGCGCTGGTGAGTCCTGCGCTGGGGTAGTCGGCCAGCAGTGCCCGGCCCACCCGACGCTCCGCCTTGCTCAGCGACGGCAGCGCCGCCCCGGCGCGTGCCGCGACGGTCTCCTCGGTCACGGGAGCGCGGCCGCTGCGAGCGGAAGGATCGTCGTCGACAGGTCGCGCAGCGAGACGGCGATCACCGACTCCGGTGGCAGTGGATCCCAGGCGAGATCGCCGAACCCGGTGGACCCGACGACCACCACACCGGGCACCGGGCGCGCGATGCGCAACGCGAAGTAGTCCTCGAGGTGCTCGGCGGGCAGGTCCGTCGCGCTGATCTCCTCGACGTCCTCGTCGAGCAGTCGGCTGTGCGCATGCGCGTGGACGACGACCAGCTGCTCCTCGCCGAGCAGCAGCGCGTTGAGGCTGGCGTCGGGATGGCCCTGCCGCAGCTGGACCACCGCCCGCCGCACGGCCTCGGCGAGAGTGGTTGCCGTGCTGCGGTGTTGACGGATCAAGGCGAAGTAGCGCTCGCTGTCGGTGGTGCCGTGGACGGACGCGGCGATCCCGGGGTCGAGGAGGTCGTCCAATAAGCCAATCGGCTTGATCGACCCGTTGTGCGCCATCGCGAGCCCGTCTGCGAGGAACGGGTGGGAGTTGCGCGGTTCGACGGCGAGTCCGTTGGTGGCCCAGCGGAGGTGGACCAGCGACGCGGTCGGGCGGCGGTCGTGGGTGGCCGCCGCGAAGTCGGGATCACCGAGGGCGGTGCCCGCGGACACCGTGACCCACGGGGCGTCGCCGAGGTGGTCGACGCCGGCGACGCCCCAGCCGTCGCCGTGGATCTTGGTCAGCGCGACGAAGTCGTTCAGCACGGCGTCGCCGACCGCGCCGGCGATGGACACCGGCGCCAGCGAGGCGACACCCAAGAGCCGACACATGTGGACATCCTCCGATCCGAGATTTTACGAATCAACCATAAACCGATGAATTTAAAGAATCTGAAACATTCATGACATAGGTTTCTCGCAGACTCACACCGCACCCACGAGCGACGGGAGACGTGCCAGTGTCGATCGAGGAGCGCATCGACCAGTTGCGCGCCCAGGGCGTGGAGCTGGTGGCCGGCTCGGTGACCGATCCGGCGGGGGTGACCAGGGCCAAGTACGTGCCGCTGCGCCGACTCGGTGACTTTCAGCGCTCGGGAATGGGCGTCTCACCGTCCTGGAGCGTGTTCTGCGTCGACACCGGCATCGCGTTCACTCCGACCATCGGCGTCGCCGGCGATCTGCGCATCCGCATCGACCCCGACACCACGCGGATCGTCGACGACGGGATCGGCTGGGCGCCCGGCGACCTGACCGACCAAGCCGGCGACCCCGCGCCGCTGTGTCCCCGCAGCCTGCTTCGTCATACCGAACGCGCGGCCGCCGAGCAGGGTCTGACCGCGCTGGTGGGTGCCGAGCTCGAATGCACGATGATCGCGCCCGACGGCTCCCCGGCGTCCTCGGATCCGTGGTCTCCGTACGGTATTCGGACGTCCCTGGAACATTCGGCATTCCTGGTCGACCTCGCCACCTCCGCCGAGCGGGCGGGCCTGTGCATCGAACAGATCCACACCGAGTACGGCCACGACCAACTCGAGGTGTCGCTGGCGCCGACCACGCCGGTCGCCGCCGCCGACGCCGTCATCGGAACCCGCATCGTCCTCGGGCGCGCCGCCGCAAGGCACGGGTTGCGAATCTCGTTCGCTCCGGTGCCCTTCGTCGGCGCCGCCGGCAACGGCGCCCATCTGCACCTGTCGCTGGCCGATGCCGACGGCCCGCTCTTCTCCGGAGGCGACGGTCCGTACGGGATTCGGCCCACGGGCGGGTCCGCGATCGCCGGTGTGGTGGACGCGCTGCCCGATCTGATCGGTGTGTACGCCGGCTCCGCCCTGTCGGCGCTGCGCCTCAAACCAGGCAACTGGGCGGGCGCCGTGGCGTGCTGGGGGCTGGAGAACCGGGAGGCCGCAGTGCGATTCGTCGCCGCCACCGCGGGTAGTCCCCACGGCGCCAACGCCGAACTGAAGCTCATCGACCCCAGCGCCAACCCCTACCTGGCCGCCGCGGCATTCCTGGGCAGCGCCCTGCGCGGGGTCGACCGCGGGCTCGAGCTGCCCCCCGAGGTCGCCGAGAACCCGGCCCAGTCGGCCGGCGCGCCGCCGCCGCTGACCACCGATCAACGATCCGCGGTCGACGCGCTCGAACACTCCGCCGTCGCCGCGGAGCTGCTGACCGCCGACATGGTCGGGGCACTCGTCGCGGTGCGTCGGCACGAAATCGCGACCTTCGGCGACAGCACACCCGCCGAGACCACCCAGGCGCTGCGCCTGGCGTGGAGCTGTTGAATCGCCACCACTTCCGAGGAGACATCGATGAGCACCAACACGACACCGGCCAGCCCGTCGGAGGAGGCGGGCCGGCTACCGCATGGGCGCCTCCCGTTCTGGGTGGCGCTGGCCATGTCCGTCGCCCTGGTCGGGCCGACGCTGGCCATGTCCGGCAACGGCCAGGGCCTGATCGCCACGGTCGGCAAGGCCATTCCGCTGGTCTTCGTCATCGGGCTCGTCGGGGTGTCACTGGTCGGCTACAGCTTCGTCCGGCTCACCCGCCACCTCAACCACGCCGGATCGGCCTACGGACTGGTGGGCGGCACCATCGGGCCGCGGGCCGGCTTCTTCTCCGGCTTCGCCATGCTCGGCGCCTACGCCGGATTCGCCATCGGCACGCTGGCGTTGACGGCCGCCTTCGTCAACGCGTTCGTCGCCAAGCTCCAACCGGGCACCGACACGCCCTACCAGTTGCCGTGGCTGGCGGTCGTGGCGGTCGGCGCGGTGATCTCGTTCCTGCTGTCCGGTCGCGACGTGCGGCTGCTCGGCAAGATCCTGCTCGGCATCGAGGGTGTCGGCATCGTGTCGATGATCGTGCTCGTCGTGGTGATCTTCGCGCGCGGTGGCGCACCCGCCACGGGAGTCGACTTCAGCGCATTCTCCTTCGACGGCGTGTCCAGCTCCGCGGTCATCAGCGGCGTCGTCGCGGCGTTCCTGTCCTGGGCGGGCTTCGAGGCATGCGCGTCGATGGGCGAGGAGACCGACGACCCCGGCCGTAACATTCCCCGGGCGCTGGCCGGCACGCTGATCCTCACCGGCGTCCTGTTCGTCGTCGTGATGTTCGCCCAAGTCGTGGGGTTTGGTACCGACGCCGCGGGGCTCGAGGCCTTCGGCAGTTCGGGAAACACGTTGGGCGACCTGGGCAACACCTACATCGGCCAGTGGTTCAGCCTGCTGATCATCTTCACCGCCATCGTGTCGGCGTTCGGATGTCACCTCGCGTGCTCGGCGACGTCGGGCCGCATGCTGTACGCGTTCGGCCGTGACGGCTTCGGCCCGAAGGCGCTGGCCCAGATCCACGAGGGCACCGGCGGTCCGCGCTTCGCCACCTGGCTGGTGGTCGGAGTGGCATTGGTGGTCGACCTGCTCTGCGGTGCCTTCCGGTGGCCGGACATGGGAACCGGCAACCCCGCCATCGACACGTACTTCCTGTTCGCCGTCGCCGGGTCGGTCTGTCTCATGGTCTGCTACCTGCTGGTCGAACTCGCCGCGGCGTGGTTCGTCGGAGCGCCCAAGTTCGAACGGGTCCACGGCGGCGGTGGCAAGGTGCTCGGCTTGACGCTGCCGATCCTCGGCGCGCTGGTGATCGCGGTGGTGCTCTGGTTCAACGTGAAGGACGCGACGGACTGGTCGGCGGCGCCACTGCTCGGATTGTATTGGTGTGTCATCGGTTTGGTCATCGCGATCGCCGCCTCCGGCATCGCAAAACGCGTGGGGGCGTCGCTGAGCGCCGAGTTGGCCGCGACGGAATGAGCACCCTCTACGTCCGTGACGAAGCCGCCGTCGCCGGCATCGAGAAGCTCCGGTTCTTCCCGCTGGAAGTGGTGTCGGGCCACGGCTCGACGCTGGTGACCCCCGAGGGCCGCGAGCTGCTGGACCTGTCGGCCACCTGGACCGCGAGCGGGCTCGGGCACGGCCACCCGGCCATCGTGGAGGCCGTCAGCCGGGCGGTGCGCACCGCCCCGGGATCCGGTGGGCTCTCGGCGGTGCACCCCGACTCCGTCGGGCTGGCCGAGGATCTGCTGGCGTTGGTGCCCGGTACCGGCGAGCGGCGGGTCTACCTGGGCCACGCAGGTTCCGACGCCAACGACGTCGCGTTGCGCGCATGCCGGCACGCCAGCGGCAAGCGCACCGTCATCGCCTTCGAACACAGCTACCACGGTGGCGTCGGGGTCGCGATGGGCGTCTCCGGGGTGCACGTGGACGCCGGTGCGCCCGCCGACCCCGATGCGGTGTTCCTGCCCTACCCCAACCCCTTTCGGCCCGGGCCCGAGGGAGTCCACGCCGACGTCACCGCCTGTTTGGCGCTGGCCGAAGAGCACCTGAGCAGCGGGTCGATCGCGTGCCTGATCGTCGAGCCGATCCTGTCCGACGGTGGTCTGGTCGTGCCGCCCGACGGCTTCCTCGCCCGGCTGCACGAGCTGTGCCGCCGCTTTCGCGTGCCGATGATCTGCGACGAGGTCAAGATGGGTCTCGGCAGACCGGGCACCCTGCACGCCTTCACCCACGACGGCGTCGAACCGGACATCGTCACCTTCGGAAAGGTGCTCGGCGGCGGCCTGCCCCTCTCCGCAGCGGTCGGACCCGCCGCGGTCCTCGACAATCCGCCGGCCGCAGCACTTCTCACCACTGCGGGCAACCCCGTGTGCACCGCGGCGGGTCGTGCGGTACTGGCCACCATCGTCGGTGACGACCTTCCCGCGCGGGCGGCCACCGTCGGCAAGCTGCTCGCCGACGGTCTGCGCGCACTCGCCGGCTCACCGGGTGCCGACCGCATCGGCGACGTCCGAGGACGGGGGCTGGCGATCGGTCTGGAACTCGTCGACCCGGCGACGGGGGAACGTGACCCCCGCCTGGCCGCCCAGGTGGTCTACCGTGCGTGGGAGTTGGGAGCGGTCGTCTACTACGTGGGCGGCAACGTCCTGGAGATCACGCCACCGCTGGTGCTCACCGACGCCGAGGCGGCCCGGGCGGTCGAGATCCTCGGCGCGGCCGTCGCCGATGCGGCGGCCGGACGCGTCAACGCCGAGGAGGTGGCTCGATATGCAGGCTGGTGAACTGCCGGACGTCTTCGCCGGGGTCCGGGGCGAGGTCTCCGAGCCGCTGGCCGCCCACCTGCAGTCCGTCGAATTGGTCGACCACCACGTCCACGGCACCTTCAGCCAACCCGTCGACCGCGCCGACTTCGAGGCGTCCGTCAACGAGGGGTCCACCGACCCCGTGCCGAGCTTCATGACCCAATTCGACTCTCCGCTGGGCCTTTCCATCCGCCGGTGGTGTGCGCCGCTGCTGGGGCTGGAGGCGCTGGCCAGCGCCGACGACTACTGGGCGCGGCGCAGCGAGTTCACACCGGCGGACCTCTCGCGCATCATGCTGCCCGCGGCGCGCGTGCGGCGGTGGGTCGTCGACACCGGATTCAAGGGCGACCTCATCACGACCCCCGACCAACTCACCGATCTCAGCGGCGTGCGGTCCTCGGAGATCCTGCGGCTGGAGCGCCTCACCGAGGACCTCCTCGACGGTGGCACCTCGGCCGAGGACTTCCCCGACGCCTTCCGGACCGCGCTTGGGCGCGCCGTCGAGGACCCGGACGTGGTCGGCACCAAGACCATCGCCGCCTACCGCGTGGGGTTCGACGTCGACTGGACACGTCCGTCGGACGCCGACGTCGTCGCCCACGCCAGGGAATTCCTGGCCGGCCCCCGCCCACTGCGCGTCGCCGCCGCCCTGCTCATCGCCTTCGGCGTGCACGAGGCGGCCGAACACGGGTTGCCGATCCAGGTGCACGTCGGCTTCGGCGACCGCGACATGGACCTGCACCGCAGCGACCCCATGCTGCTGCTGCCGCTGCTGCGCACGATGACGCCCGTGCCGGTGATGTTGTTGCACTGCTATCCCTTTCAGCGTCAGGCCGGCTATCTCGCGCAGGCGTTCGACCACGTCAACTTCGACGTCGGGCTTGCGGTCAACTACCTGGGCGCACGGTCGACGGGTCTGGTCGCCGAGGCGATGGAGACTGCACCGTTCGCCAAGCAGCTGTACTCGTCGGACGCGTTCGGTCCACCGGAGCTACACGTGCTGGGATCGGTGTTGTGGCGCCGGGCCATGGGCGTGGTGCTCGGTGAGTGGGTGCAGGCCGGTGACTGCACCGACGAGGACGCGATCCGCATCGTGGACATGATCGGGGTGACGAACGCCGAGCGGGTCTACGGGTCGTGACGAGGCCCCAAGACCACGCGGCCGCACCGCTCTTCGACTCGTTGAGGCGGTTCGTCGAACGCGATCAGGCCCCGTTCTACAGTCCCGGCCACAAGGGTGGCCGCACCTTGGACCCGTGGTTTCGCGCCCATCTGGCCGACCTCGACCTGAACAACCTGCCCGACACCGACACCCTGCACTGTCCCGAGGGCCCCATCGCCGAGGCCGAGGCACTGATCGCCGACGCCTGGGGCGTCGGACGCAGCTTCATCCTGGTGCAGGGGTCGACGAGTGGCAACGTTGCGATGGCGCTCTCGGCGCTGGCCCCCGGTGACCCGGTGCTGGTGGCGCGCAACGCCCACAAGTCGGTGCTCGCCGGACTGGTTCAGGTCGGGGCCCGACCGGTGTGGCTGGAGCCACGCTGGGACGAGACCTTCGGCGTCGCCCACGGTCTGGACGCCGCCGTCGTCGAGCGGGCGTTGTCCCAGAACCCGGCCGCCGCGCTCTGGGTGCTGCACCCGACGTACTACGGCACCACCGGTGACGTCGCCGCACTCGCAGAACTGTGTCGTCGGCACGACGCCAGGCTGCTGGTCGACGGCGCCCACTCCCCGCACTTCGCCTTCCATCCGGACCTTCCGACACCGGGTGAACGCCACGGCGCCGCGACCGTGCAGTCGGTGCACAAGATCATCTCCGGGCTGAGCCAGGCCGCCGTGCTGCACGTCGACCCTGCCCGGCTGGATCCGGCCGCCGTGCGCCGAGCGCTTCAGCTGATCCAGACCACCAGCCCGCACTTCGCGATCATGGCCTCGGTCGACCTGGCCCGACGTCAGATGGTGCAGGACGGTCACGCCCTTCTCGAGGCGACGCTGGACCGCGCCCGTCGCACCGCCGACCGCCTGGCGGCCATCCCGGGGCTGACGGTCCTGCGACCCGACCACCTGGCCGGTCCGGGCACCGGGCTGCACCAGCTCGACGAGACCAAACTGCTCGTCGGGACCGCGGGCCTGGCCGCGGCCGCCCGTGACGTGGTGGCCCGGCTCAACGCCGTGCACGGCGTGCAACCCGAGCTGGCAGGCACCGGTCACGTGCTGTGCATCACCACCATCGGCACCACCGAGACGGACGTGGACCGGCTGGTCACCGGCTTCGCCGAGGTGGCCCAGCACGCGGGCAGACGGGCAGCCGGCTCGAAAGATGCGATGGTCGCCGACCTGCTGGCCTTGCGGCCCGAGATGGTGCTGACCCCGCGCGAGGCCTACTTCGCCGGCGAGGAGTCGGCGAGATTGGCCGAGGCCGCGGGACGCGTTGCGGCCGAGGCGATTACGCCCTATCCGCCGGGCATACCGCTGGTGATGCCCGGGGAGCGGCTCGACGCCGACGTGCTGGGTCTGCTGCGCGCGCTGCGCGAGGCGGGCAACCCGATCAGCGCGTCGGACCCAACGCTGGAGTTCGTCACCGTCGTGCGCTGACGCCTACGCTCGGGCGATGACGAACACCCAGGACCACGCTGCCTCTGCCATGCAGGCCGCCGTCGACGTGATCGACGCGTTCGGCTCCCACGACACCGCCCGCTACTTCGCGGGGTTCGCGCCCGAGGCCACGTTCCTGTTCCACGCCGAGCCGGCCCTGCTCACCTCACGGGCGGCGTACGAGGCGTCGTGGGCACAGTGGGAGCGCGACGGCTTCCGGGTGCTGTCGTGCCGGTCGGTCGACCCCCGACTGGACCTGGTCACCGACGACGTCGCGGTCTTCACGCACTCGGTGCGCACCCGTCTGGCCGGCGTCGAGGAGGAGCAACGGGAGCGGGAGACCATCGTCCTGCGCCGCCAGGCCGACGGCCGATGGCTGGGCATGCACGAGCATCTGTCGCTGGACACGCCCGGGGAGTGAATGGCGCGTTCGGGATCAAGATCGAGTTCGGCGACTTGGCTTCTCGGGTTGACGAGCCACCTGTGAGGGAGTTGTGTGTTCCTCGCCCGTATGTCGACCGTTAACCGAAGGCACCTCCTGTGACGACAGACGCGAAACCCGATCTCGACCATTCCGCCGAGCCCGAGGCGCACCGCAAGCGCCGCCGAATCGTGCGGGTGCTGGAGACCGGCAAGGGTGGCGTGATCCCCCACCCCGCACTCGACGTCCCGGTCGACGAGACCGAACAGACCCGCAGCCGCGGCGTGGACTGGGTGGTGTTCGGCGTCACCGCCGTGATCGCGCTGGGCTTCCTGGTCTGGGGCTTCCTCAGCACGCCGTCGCTGAAGAGCGTCTCGGGCTCCGCGTTGACCTGGACGATGGAGAACACCGGCTGGCTGTTCGTCGTGACGTCGTCGGGTTTCGTCCTGTTCGTGCTGTGGCTGGCGATCAGCCGCTTCGGTGCCATCCCGCTGGGCCGTGACGACGAGGAGCCCGAGTTCCGGACCATCTCCTGGATCGCGATGATGTTCAGCGCTGGCATGGGCATCGGGCTGATGTTCTACGGCGTCGCCGAGCCGCTCTCGCACCTGGTCACGCCTCCGCCCGGAACCGGTGCGGCCGGCAACCCGGAAGCCATGCAGACCGCGATGGCCACCACGCTGTTCCACTGGACGCTGCACCCGTGGGCCATCTACGCCGTGGTGGGTCTGGCGATCGCCTACGGCGTGTACCGCAAGGGCCGCCTGCAGCTCATCAGCGCCGCCTTCGCCCCGCTCATCGGCGACCGGGCCAACGGGCCGCTGGGCAAGATCATCGACATGCTCGCCATCTTCGCCACCCTGTTCGGCTCGGCCGCCTCACTTGGGTTGGGCGCGTTGCAGATTCGCAGTGGCCTGAGCATCGTGGCGGGCTTCAGCGCGACGGGCAACGCGGTGCTGGTCGTCATCATCGCCGTCCTGACCGTCGCCTTCATCTTCTCCGCGGTGTCCGGTGTCGCCAAGGGCATTCAGTGGCTCTCCAACATCAACATGGTGCTGGCCCTGAGCCTTGCGGTCTTCGTGTTCGTCGTCGGCCCAACGGTGTTCATCCTCAACGTGATTCCCACCTCGCTGGGCAGCTACCTGCAGGACATGGCGATGATGTCGGCCCGCAGCGGCGCCGAGGGAGCCGCCGTGGACACCTGGCTGCAGAGCTGGACGGTCTTCTACTGGGCGTGGTGGCTGTCGTGGACGCCGTTCGTCGGCATGTTCATCGCACGCATCTCCCGCGGCCGCACCATCCGGCAGTTCGTGACCGGTGTGCTGCTGGTGCCCAGCGTGGTGTCGCTGATCTGGTTCGCCATCTTCGGCGGCGCGGCGATCAGCATCCAGGAGGGTGGTGTCGACCTCGCCGGAGAGGGCACCACCGAGGGTCAGCTCTTCACCCTGCTCGACCAGTTCCCCTTCGCCACCGTCGCCAGCATCGTGGTGATCGTCCTGGTCGCGATCTTCTTCGTCTCGGGTGCCGACGCGGCCTCGATCGTCATGGGCTCGTTGTCGGAGCGCGGAACCATCGAGCCCTCGCGCGCGACGGTCGTGTTCTGGGGCGCCGCAACGGGAGCCGTGGCGGCGGTGATGCTGTTGGTCGGCGGTGACGACGCCCTCACCGGCCTCCAATCGTTGACGATCCTGGCGGCGCTGCCGTTCGTCCTGGTGATGGTCGGCCTCGCGGTCGCGCTGGTGAAGGATCTGCGCACCGACCCGATGATGGTGCGTCGGCGCTACGCCGCCGAGGCCATCGACGACGCGGTGATCGCCGGCGTCGTCGAGCACGGTGACGACTTCGTGATCGCCGTCGAGAAGGATCCCGACGCCATCGGCGACTCGCGGGATCCGATCGGGCGCGCCATCCGCTGAGCGGGTCGCACGCGGGAGTTTGGGTAGCCTCGACGGTAACCTCCACGACCCGGATCGAGGCGCTCCGCCATGTCAGACCACCAGTCGACCCAGACCGAACCCGCCTCGCGGGCCCGGCCACGGCGCAGATGGTGGTTGCCCGCCATCCCGGTGGTCATCTCGGCGATCCTGTTCGGAGTGCCGTGGTGGACGCTGCTGGGGGCGGGGACCCACTGGCCGACGGCCGTGGTGTCGAGCGGCAGCGTGGTGTTCGCGGTGGCCGTCGTGGCCCTGCCCGCCCTGACGATCCTCGGGCACGGTGGACGTCGTCCGGACTGGGCGGCGGTTGCGGCCGACACCCTGCTCGGCTCGGTGTGGGTGCTGTTCACCACCTCCGTCGTCGGGCTGTTACTGCGGCTGGTGCTGGTGCTCGCCGGCGTCGAGGATCCGACGCGGTCGCGCGTCGTCGCCGTGACCGTCGTCGTCGTCGCGCTCGCCGTGCTGGCCTGGGGCCACTACGAGGCGATGCGCGTGCCGCGCGTCAGAGCCGTCGACGTCGTGCTGCCGCGGCTGGGGTCCGGGTTGGACGGTCTACGCGTCGCCATGATCACCGACACCCACTACGGCCCGATCGACCGACGCCGTTGGTCGGCGGGGGTCACCGAGCGCGTCAACGCGCTCGACGCGGACCTCGTCTGCCACGTGGGGGACATCGCCGACGGCACCGTCGCGATGCGCGAGCCGCAGGCCGCCCCGCTGAAGGCCATGCGCGCCAAGCTCGCCCGCGTCTACGTGACCGGCAACCACGAGTACTACGGCGAGGCATTGGGTTGGGTCGACTACATGACCGACATCGGCTGGGACGTCCTGCACAACAGGCACGTCGTACTCGAGCGCGGGGGCGACCGGTTGGTGGTGGCGGGCGTCGACGACGCGACCGCAGGGGGTTCCGGCGTGACCGGGCACGGCGCGGATCTGCCGGCCGCGCTGGCGGACACCGACCCCGAGCTTCCGGTGTTGCTGCTGGCGCACCAGCCCAAGCAGATCCCGGACGCCGTCGCCGCGGGGGTGGATCTGCAGATCTCGGGGCACACCCACGGCGGCCAGATCTGGCCGTTCAACTTCTTCGTCAGGCTCGACCAGCCCGTCGTCCACGGGCTGAGCCGCCACGGTGAGCGCACCCAGCTCTACGCCGGTCGGGGCACGGGTTTCTGGGGTCCGCCGTTCCGGGTCTTCGCGCCGAGTGAGATCACGGTGCTGACGCTGCGGCGAGCGTGAGATCGCCTCGAAGGAGCCGCCGGGTTCGCGTCGGCTCCTTCGACGCGGCGTCGAAGCGGTGGACCGGCGGTGGCGGTGCCGCGGCGGTCCCGCGCGACGAGTTGGTGGTCGCGACGTTCAACGTCTGGTTCAGCGACTTCCACGCCGAGGAACGGTTCCGGGCGATCGCCGACGTGCTGTCGCGAAAGATGCCCGACGTCATGGTGTTTCAGGAGGTCACGCCGGCGGCGCTGGCGATCTTCCTGGCCCAGCCGTGGATTCGGGTGCGGTACCGGCGGGCCGAGGTCACCGGCGGCGACCTGGGTAACTACGGCATGTTGATGCTCTCGCGCCTGCCGGTCGCCAACGTCACCTACACCCCGCTGCCCACCAATCTGGCGCGGGGTTTCCTGACCGCGGACCTCGACACCGGCGGCGTGCCGCTGACCGTCGTGGCACTGCACCTGGAGAGCGGGAAGGCCGCTTCTCGGTTGCGGTCGCGCCAGCTGGGCCGCGTCTTTCGCGCATTGCGCAGAACCGAGAACGCAGTCGTGCTGGGCGACTTCAACATGCGCGACTCGGAGAACGACCGCATCGGCCAGCCGTACCGCGACCTGTGGCCGATCCTGCGGCCGCACGACGACGGCTTCACCGAGGACACCACGATCAACCTGATGCGCCTTGACAGCAAGAACAAACAGCGCCACGTCCGGTTCGACAGGGTGCTGCTCAAGGGCGGCGGCTGGACGGCGACCGACATCGAGTTGTTGGGGACCGAGCCGGTCTCACCTGAGCTGCCCAGGGTGTTCCCGTCGGACCACTTCGGGGTGCTCTGCCGCCTGAGGTCGCAGCCCGCATCCGCTGAACATGCTCGGCCGCAACGATTCTGGCGTCGTTGACGCCTCAGATGCTGAGTCGGCGGTATCTCTGCAGCCGGCGCATGGCCACCGTGGACGCGCCGCCGTCCCGAGGGTGCACCGCGGCGTCTACCAGGGCGCGCACCTCGTCGACGTCGAAGTGGGTGCCAATCGCCACCAGGCAATTGGCCCGGGCCCGCGGCGGTGCCGTGGCGACGTGGACCGAGGACCCTACCACGTTGACGACGTAGTTGCGCACCCGTTCCCGGGCGCGCACGGCGACGGTGCCCTTGAGCCGGTATACCCCCGCGGGCGGGTCCTCCAGCAGGTCGAGCAGAACGCCGGGGTCGACGCACCCGTCGCTGGTCGCGGTGACCGAGGCGGCGTGGACGTGATCGGGTTGGTCGGCGTGGACGTCGATCAACAACTCGCGGATGGACAGTTGGCCCGAGCCGCCGTCGGCGTCGCCGGTGTCGTAGAGCAGCGCGGGATCGATCCGCGCGCCCACCGCCCCGACGACGTGGGCGTCGGGATTGCGCTCCCGGATGCGGGCCTCGATGCGCGCCACCTCGGCGTCGCGACCGTCCTCGGGGAGTTGGTCGAGCTTGTTGACCACGATCAGCGACGCCGCCCCGTACCGGGCCAGCGGGGCGCCCCCGCGGTCGACGACGTCGAAGTGCGTGACGGCGTCGATGACGTCGACCACCCCGCCCGGACGCACCCGCTCCACACCGCTGAAGCGGATCAACCGCGACACCGCCACCGGGTCGGCCAGCCCGCTGGCCTCGACCACGATCGCGTCCAGGGCGAGCCGAGGGTCGGACAGCTTCTCGAGTGCCTCGTCCAGGCCGTTGTCGTCGTCGAGGCAGCACACGCAGCCGCCGGCGATCGAGACGGGCTCGTCCACCTGACCCGTCACCAAGGCGGCGTCGACGTTCACGTCACCGAAGTCGTTGATCACGACGCCGATTCGCGCCCCCGGGGCGCGCAGCACGTGGTTGAGCAGGCTGGTCTTGCCCGCTCCGAGATACCCGGTCAGGGCGATGACGGGGATGGCGGGCACCCGAGGAGTCTAGGGGAGTCAGTACGCTCGTCGAAGTGGACGCCCCGACCCCCCTCAGCAGCCTCCTGAGGCGCGCGGGCGGCATCCGCGGACTGATCTACTCGTCGCTGCCGGTCACCGCCTTCGGTCTGGTCAACGCCGTGGTGACGCTGTGGTGGGCCCTGGCCGTCGCAGTCGGCGTCGGCGTGCTCGTCCTGTGCTGGCAGCTGGTGCGGCGAGAGTCGGTCCGGCCCGCCCTCTTCGGCTTCGCCGCCGTGGCGGTCGGAGCGGGTTCGGCGTTCGTCACCGGCCGGGCCAAGGACTTCTACCTGCCGGGCATCTGGACCTACGTGGTGCTCGGCACGGCCTTCACGGTCTCGGTTCTGGTCCGGCGGCCACTCATCGGGGTCGGCTGGGCGTGGGTGACCGGTCGCGACGGCGCCTGGCGGCACGTGCGGCGGGTCCGTCGGGCCTTCGACCTGGTCACGCTCGCGATGGCGGTCGCGTCCTGGTCGCGCTTCGCCGTGCAGTGGTATCTCTACGCCACCGATCAGGCCAACCTGCTCGCCGCGGCTCGCATCGCAATGGGGTGGCCCATCTGGATCGTCACCTCGGCCCTGATCTACTGGGCCATCCGGATCGCCGTCCGGGCGCTGCCGCGCTCGGCCGAGGCGACACGACCGACCTAGACACGACCGACCTAGCCGAAGGGGATCCACCCGTGAGCTTCATCGACGAGCACCTCAAGGCCTATCTGACCTCCGGCGGCGCCGAGGGCCACATCCTCGACGTCACGTCCGCCGGCGGTCATGCGCTCACGACGAACTGTCTCATCAAGGTGGTGGGTCGCAAGTCCGGCAAGACCTACGTCACGCCGTTGATCTACGGCAACGTGGGCGGCGAGATCGTCATCGTCGCCTCCAAGGGCGGAGCCGACACCGACCCGGAGTGGTACCTCAACCTCCGGGAGAGCGAGACGATTGGCGTGCAGATCGCCACCCAGGCGTTCGAGGCCACCTGGCGCGAGCCCGAATACGAGGAGCGGCACCAGGTGTGGGCCTACATGACCCACCTGTACCCGCCGTACCTCGGCTACCAGACGGCCACGACGCGCCACATCCCCGTGGTGATGCTGCGGATCGTCAAGCCGATTCCGGTGTTCACCGAGTGAATCGCGTCAGGATTCGGCCAGGACGGCCGACGCGATCCGGAACGCGGTGTTGGCGTCCGGCACACCGCAGTAGATCGCGGTCTGCATCAGCACTTCCTTGATCTCGTCGTCCGTCAGCCCGTTGCGTCGGGCGGCGCGCACGTGCATCGCCAGCTCCTCGTGGTGCCCGCGGGCGACCAGAGCGGTCAGGGTGATCATGGAGCGGCTGCGTCGGTCCAACCCGGGCCTGGTCCAGATGCCGCCCCACGCGTATTGGGTGATCATCCGCTGGAAGTCGGCGGTCAGATCCGTGGTGGCCGCGATCGCCCGGTCGACGTGCGCGTCGCCGAGGACGGCGCGACGCACCGCCAGGCCCGCCTCGTAGACCTCGTTGACGGTCCGGGGACGTTGCGCGCGCACCCCGCAGTGCGCGGCGATCAGATCGGCCACGATGGTCGGTGCCTCGGCGGGAGCCAAGTGCCCGACGCCGTCGAGCACCTCGAGCCGACCGTCGCGCACACCGGAGGCGATGCGCTGCAACGACTCCGGGGGAGTGGCGACGTCCTGAGCGCCCGCCACGGCGAGCACCGGCACATGCACGTCGGCCAGCCGGTCGACGACGTCGAACGCGGCCAACGCCTCGCAGGTCTGGACGTATCCCCGGGGGTCGGCGTCCCGAAGCGCGCCCAGCAGCGACGCGGCCACCTCCGGATGGCGGTCGACGAAGCCTGGAGCGAACCACCGCTGCGCCGAGCCGTCCCGCACCGCGGCCGTGCCGCCGTCGAGGACCGCGGCGGCACGCTCCCGCCAGCCGTCCTCGGTGCCGATCTTCGCACCGGTGCAGAGCAGCGTGGCGGTCCGCACCCGCTCGGGGGCGTCGAGCAGCAGTTGCAGTCCCACGCAGCCGCCGACGGAATCGCCTGCGTAGTGGAACGTTTCGGCCCCAACGCGATCGGCGAGTGCCAGCACGCCCGCCGCGAGGTCGGCCATCGTGAAGTCCTCACCCGACGGGCTGCGCCCGTGCCCCGGCAGATCCCACGCCACCACCCGGACGTGGTCGCGCAGAATCCGGGTGACGGGGGCCCACAGCGTGTCGGCCGAGGTGCCCAGCGACGGCCCGAGGATCAGGGTGGGGGCGTCGGCGGGTCCGCCGGTCAGGGTGCCGACGAGGCGGGGCACGGTCATGGCGCGTCCTTGCGGTAGTGGGCGGCATCGTTCTGACCGGCACTGTAGGTGGCAGCACGCTCGAGCGCCGCGTCGACGAGGTGGTCGGTGACGCCGAGGTACGTCGAGTGTGCCTCGCGCCCCACCAGCGCCGCCATCGTGGACTGCTCGGCGCCGAGGTCGCCCGCGGCGGCGAGGTTGGCGGCGGCCCGGTCGGCGTCGACGCGCAAGCCGGTGAGCAGTTCGGTGGTGTGCGTCGCCGCGACCACGGTGCGGCGGGCCAGGGCACCGATGGTGGCCCATTCGGCGTGCCAGGCCCCGTCGGCGCGCTCGTCGACGCTGGTGGCCGCCGCGGTGTGCAGGGTGCCCGCCAGCGGTCCCGCGGTCAGCGCGGCCCGGCGGATCAGCACCGAGCGCACCGGATTGTTCTTGTGCGGCATGGTCGACGACCCGCCGCCGTGCCCCTCGGTGAACTCGCCGATCTCGGCGCGGCTGCCGGTGGCGACGTCGGCGGCCAGGTGTCCCCATGCGTCGCAGAGTCCGGCCAGCAGGTCCCCGATCCGGGTGATCGGCGCCCGGGTGGTGTGCCATGGCGCCACGTCCGCGAGTCCGAGCCGGCGGGCCGTCCGGCCGGTGAGGTCGAGCGCGTCCTGCACCGAGCCGGTGAGCTCGACGACGGCGGCCAAGGTGCCCACCGCACCGCCGAACTGAGCGGCAAGCTCGACGCGGCGCAGCGGCTCGGCGGCGTCGAGTAGTCCGGTCAGCCAGGCGGCGGTTCGCGTGCCGATCGTGGTGGGCAGTGCCGGCTGGGTCAGCGTGCGGGCCAAAGCCACTGTGTGACGGTGTTTCTCGGTGAGCGCGACGAGGACGGCGAGCTGGCTGCCGACCTCCTCGGCCAGCCGGGTCAGCACGTCGCGCAGGCACAGCATCAGAGCGGTGTCGACGACGTCCTGGCTGGTGAGCCCACGATGGATCCACCGCGACGCGGGCTCCGGGGTGCGGCTGCGCAGCAGGGCGACGAGGGCGGAGACGGGGTTTCCGTCCACGTCGGACTGCAGGGCGACGTCGTCGGCGTCGACGTCGGTCGGCAGGGTGACTCCGGCTGCGGTGGGGGCGACGGCGGCGTCGACGAGGCCGTCGAGCCAGGCCTGCTCCACGGCGAGCATCGCCGCCAGGAAGGCCCCGTCGGACATTAGGTCGCCGGCGAGGTGGTCGCCCGGCCAGAACAGGTCGGTCACGACCGATGGCCCGGATAGCGGAGGAACACCGTCTCCTGGGGTCCCTGCAGGCTGACGTCGAACCGGAATCCGGTCGGCTCCGGTACCGCGATCAGGGTGTCGCGCCGCTCGGCGGGCAGGGAGGACAGCAGGGCGTCACCGTCGAGGTGCTCTCCCGGCAGGTAGGCCCGGGTGAAGAGCCGGTTCAGCAATCCGCGCGCGAAGACGGTGATCAGGAAGAACGGCGCCGCACCGGGATTCGTCACCCCGGGCGTCACGGTGGTGAAGCCGTAGTGACCGCCGCCGTCGGTCGCGGATCGGCCCCAGCCGGTGAACGTCCACCCGTCGCGGCGCAACGATCCGGTGGCGGTGGGCACGGTGCCGTCGGCGTCGGCCTGCCAGAGCTCCAGCAGCGCATCGGGAACCGGGGCGCCGTCGCCGTCGGTGACGACGCCGTGCAACCGGATCGCACCCCGGGAGCCCGGGGGGACGAGTTCGTCGCCCTTGTCGAAGGGCAGCGCGTAGCCGAAGAAGGGGCCGACGGTTTGGCCCGGGGTGGCGGCCGACGTGGCGTCGACGTGCACGGTGCTCACGACTCCTGCTCCGAATCCTCGAAGGGCGTGCGGGTGGCACCGGTGAGCACCACGTCCCATCGGTAGCCGGTGGCCCACTCGTGGGTGGTGACGTCGTGGTCGTAGGTGGCGACCAGTCGGTCGCGCGCCTTCTGGTCGGTGATGGCCTGGTAGATCGGATCGAGTCCGAACAGCGGATCGCCGGGGAAGTACATCTGCGTGATCATCCGCTGCGTGAATTCCGTTCCGAACAAGGAGAAGTGGATGTGGGCGGGCCGCCAGGCGTTGCGGTGATTCTTCCACGGATAGGGCCCCGGCTTGATGGTGGTGAACCGGTAGTGGCCGTCGTCGTCGGTGAGGCAGCGGCCGGTGCCGGTGAAGTTCGGGTCGACCGGGGCCGGATGCTGGTCCCGCAGATGGATGTAGCGTCCGGCGGCGTTCGCCTGCCAGATCTCGACGAGTTGGCGACGCACCGGCCGGCCGTCACCGTCGAGCACGCGACCGGTCACCACCATCCGCTCGCCGATCGGGTCGGCGCCGTGGCCGATGGTGAGGTCGGACTCCAACACACTGACGTCGCGCTCACCGAAGCACGGCGTCCACAGTTCGACGCCTTCGGGATCGGCGTGGTGGAGGTCCTTCGTCGGATGGCGCAGCACGCTGCTGCGATACGGCGCGTAGTCCAGGCGTGGCTGGGTCTCCTCGACACCGCTTCGCCGATAAGCGGATTCGATCGCCTCGATCTCCGCACTGACGTCGGCCTGAGTGGCCTCGTTGCGCACTGCGTTCATGGGTGGAACGTATCCGGCCCCGATTGGATCGCGGAAGCGTACGGTTCCACTGAGCGAAAGGAACTCCTCGATTGGCGGGAAACACCTCCGTGCCCGGCGTGCGCGTCTCGGCGCGGCTACTGGCCATCATCGCCGCGTTCGACGACGACCATCGCGTCCTGCGACTCAGCGCCATCGCCGAACGTGCGCACCTTGCGCTTCCCACGGCGCACCGGCTCGTCGGCGAGCTCGTCGAGGGCCGTGCGCTGGAACGTCGCGCCGACGGTACCTACGTGGTGGGGCCGCTGCTGTGGGAGGTGGGCCTGCTGGCACCGGTGCAAGCCGAGCTGCGCCTGGTCGCCGAGCCGTTCCTGCACGACGTCTATGCCGCAACGCTCGCCACCGTGCACCTCGCGGTGCGTGACGGCGACGAGGTGCTCTACCTCGACCGGATGGCCGGGCGCGCGTCGGTACCGATCGTCAGCCGCGTCGGCAGCAGGCTGCCCCTGCACTGCACCGGGGTGGGCAAGGTGCTGCTCGCCCACGCCCCGCCGGACGTGCGGCGGCGGGTGTTCGCCTCGCTGCGACGTGTCACCCCGTACACGATCACGCAGCCCGCGGTGCTGGGCGCCCAGCTCGACCGGATCCGACGCGACGACGTGGCCAGCACCGTCGAGGAGATGTCCCTGGGCGGTTGTTCGCTGGCCGTGCCGGTGCGCCGTCGAGAGGCTGGGTCCGAACCCGAGGTGGTGGCTGCCATCGGCGTCGTCGTGCCGTCGCTCAAGCGCGACCGGCAGCGGCTGCTGGGGGCCCTTCAGGTCGCCGCCCGCGGTGTCGGCCGAATTCTGGGCGCCTGACCGATCAGGTCGCGGGCCACCCCGTGTAGGCCTCGGCCAGGTACGTCGAGCCGGCGGTGGACGAGACCACCGAATTCAGTTCTCCCACTTGACGTCGGACGTCGAACGGCATGGCGCCGGGAAGGGTGTGCAGCATCGTGGTCATCCAGTACGAGAAGTGCTGGGCCTTCCACACCCGCGCCAGGGCCTGGTCGGTGTAGTCGGTCAGGGCGGTCGAATCGTGCCCTCGCACGAAGCGTTCGATGCACTCGGCGAGCACTTGGGTGTCGGCGAGTGCGAGATTGAGGCCCTTGGCGCCCGTCGGTGGCACGGTGTGCGCCGCGTCGCCGGCCAGGACGAGGCGTCCAAAGCGCATCGGTTCGCAGACGAAGCTGCGGAAGCGCAGCACGGTCTTGGAGGTGACCGGTCCCTCCTTCAGCGCGTAGCCGTTGGCACCGACCCTGGTGCCGAGCTCGTCCCAGATCCGGTCGTCGGACCAGGCGTCGACGTCCTCGTCCGGGTCGCACTGGAAGTACATCCGCTGCACGTTCGCGGTGCGTTGGCTGATCAACGCGAATCCGCGCTCGGAGTGGTTGTAGATCAGTTCGGGCGCGCTCGCCGGCGCCTCGCACAGGATCCCGAACCAGGCGAAGGGATATTCGCGAAAGTAGTCGCGGCGCAACGAGGTTGGAACCGCCTGACGACAGACGCCGTGCGAACCGTCGGCCCCGACGAGGATGTCGCACCGGATCTCCGTGGCCACGCCGTCGGCGTCGGTGAATCTGACGCCGGGACGGTCGGACAGCGCGTCGAGTACCTCGGTGTCGCGAACGCCGAAGCGAACGTCGCCGCCGTCGCGCTCCCTGGCCGCGGCGAGGTCGACGAACACGTCGGTCTGGGGATAGAGCCACACCGAGGCTCCGGTGAGACCGTTGAGGTCGACGCGGTGGTCGGCGCCCCCGAAGCCGAGGCTGATTCCCCGGTGCTCGTCACCCTCGCGCAGAACGCGGTCGGACACCCCGCCGTCGGCCAGGAGGCGAACGCTGTCGCGTTCGAGGATGCCTGCCCGCACCGTCTGCTCGATCTCGGTACGCGTGCGGGTGTCGATCACGATCGATTCGATCCCATTGCGAGACAACGAGTGTGACAACATGAGGCCTGCGGGACCGCCACCGACGATGGCGACGGTGGCGGAGGCCTGGCGGACGGTCATGACGTCGATCTCATCCTAGTTCCGAGCCCAGGGCCAGAGCGGACTTCCGTCCAGCGGAAACGTCCCCGCGACCGGTGGCCGCGGGGACGCTCACGTCCCGGCTAGTGGTCGACCAGCTTGCGGGCTGCGTCCGGCGTCGTGCCCAGAAGTGGGGTCGGCACGTCCTTGGTCTCGCGGGCGGTCAGCGCCGCTCCGGCGGCGATGACGCACACGGCCGCGGTGAAGGCGCCGATCACGACCCAGCCACCCTCGCGGATGCCGCCGAGCGCGGTGACGATCGTCGGTGCGAAGCCCGCGACCAGGAATCCGAGCTGCGTGCCGATCGCCACGCCCGAGAAGCGCACCTTGGTGCTGAACATCTCGTTGTAGAACGACGGCCACACCGCGTTGGCCGCGCCGTAGCCGAAGGCGAACGTCGCAACGGCGAGCACGAAGGTCAACGTGTGGTCCTCGTTGCTCATCGAGAGCATGTAGAAGGGCATCAGGGCAGCCGACGAGAGTGCGCCGTAGACGAATACCGGCTTGCGGCCGATCTTGTCGGCCAGCATGCCGAACAACGGCTGCGTACCCAGCGCGACCACGTTGGCCACGACCACCAACCACAGCGTGATGTCGGCAGGAAGGCCCACCTTCTTGCCATAGGCGATGGCCAGCGTGCCGAACACCGTCGAGACCGCGGCGATGAAGGCGCAGAAGAACACTCGCAACACGTCGCGCCAGTGGTCGCGCAGCAGCGGCTTGAGTGGCATCTTGGCGAGCGTGCCGGTCGCCTTGGCCTCCTCGAACTCCGGCGTCTCGTGCAGCTTGCGGCGGATGAAGTAGGCAACCAGTACGACGACCGCACTCAGCCAGAACGGAATGCGCCAGCCCCAGGACAATTCGTCGTCGTCGGACAGGGACACGAACGGGATCAGCACCAGCGAGGCCAGGATGAGACCGCCCTGCGTGCCGGTGAGCGTCCAGGAGGTGTAGAACGCGCGCTGGTGGTCGGGGGCGTGCTCCAAGGTCAGCGAACTCGCGCCCGCCTGCTCGCCGGCGGCGGAGAAGCCCTGCAGCAGGCGGCACACCACCAGCAGGCTGATGCCGAGGTAGCCGGCCGTGTCGTAGCTGGGCAAGCAGCCAATGGCGAAGGTGGACAACCCCATCAAGACGATCGTGAACATCAGCACCTTTTGACGGCCGATGCGGTCGCCGAAGTGCCCGAGCACGAATGCGCCGACGGGCCGGGCGAAGTACGCGACACCGAAGGTCGCGAACGACATCAGCAGCGCGGCCTGGCTGCCGCCCTCCGGGAAGAACACCCGGGGGAAGATCAGGGCTGCGGCCTGACCGAAGAGGAAGAAGTCGTAGTACTCGACGGCGCTGCCCATGAAGCTGGCCAGGGCCGCACGCTTCGGGGTACGCGCCGGTCCCCCCGGCGCGACGGCGCCGGATCCGGTCTGCGGTATGGCGGTCATCGGATTCCTCCTGGTTTCCTACTGGCGATTGGTCGGCGCGTGCGAATCACGAGACGAGACTTCGGAAGTGACGCGACATCCTGGCCGCGTCCGGCGTGATGCCGGTGATCAACTCGAAGGCAGTGGTGGCCTGGTGCACGGCCATGTGGCCGCCGTCGAGCGTGCGGCAGCCGGCGCGGCGGGCCGCGGTCAGAAGCGCGGTGTCCAGGGGTCGGTAGACGATGTCGGCAACCCAGAGTTCGGAGTGCAGCAGAGCCTCGTCGAAGGGCAGGCCGGGGTGGTCGGCCATCCCCGTGGGCGTGCAGTGCACGACGCCGTCGCCGTGGGCGAGCAGGACGTCGAGCTTGTCGAACGCCGACGCGTCGACCCGCGCCTCGGGATGGCGGGCAGACAGTTCGCCGGTCAACGTCGTGGCACGGTCGAGGTCGACGTCGACGACGGTCAGATGGTCGGCACCCAGGTCGAGCAGGGCGTGGCCCACGGCGGTGCCTGCGCCGCCTGCGCCCAGGAGCACGACGTCGTGGGTGGCGGCACCGGGGAGGCCCTCGGCGAATGCGGTCGCGAAACCCGGGGCATCGGTGTTGTACCCGACCGCCCGGTCGGCCTCGAAGACCACCGTGTTGACTGCCCCGAGCGCGGCGGCTGCGTCGTCGACGACGTCGAGGTGCCCGATGACGAGTTGCTTGCAGGGGTGCGTGACGTTGAGGGCGTCGAAGCCCAGCGCCCGCGCCCACCGGAGCACGTCGCCGATGCGGTCGGGCGCAACGCCGATCTCCCGAAGGTCGACGGTGCGGTAGAGGTAGTCCAGGTCGTGGGACTTGGCCTCGGCCATGTGCAGGGCCGGGGTGAGGGATGGGCCGACGCCGACGCCGACGAGTCCGACCAAGAAGGGTTTCGCCGCCACGTCGACCTGCTCTCTTTAATGTACTAACTGGTACGTACAGGAATTAGAGCAGTGTGGCGTGGGTCTCGTCAACCCCCGGAGGTGGCGTGGATCTCCCCACGCCGAGTGATTTCGGCGTGATCGGTCGTCCCCAGCGTGACCGATCACGCCGAAATCGCACTGGTCAGCGGGACGTCAGCCAGCCGACGACGACGTCGCCGATCATCCGCCGCATGTGCGCCCGTTGCGACAGGTCGGTGAAGTCGACGCCGAAGAGGAAGCCGAAGGTGTGCCGGTTGGCGACCTGGAACACGCAATACGAGCTGATCAGGATGTGCACGTCGAGTGCGTCGACGTCGTCCCGGAACACCCCTGCGGCCCGACCGCGACCCAGGATGTCGTCGAGGAGCGTCGTGGCCGGCTGGGACAGAGACCGCAGCGAATCGAGCTGTGCGATGAACGCGCCGCGGTGGATGTTCTCGATCGATACGAGCCGAATGAAGGCCTGGTGGTCGAGGTGGTGGTCGAAGGTCAGCTCGGCCAGCCGTCGCATCGCGACCACGGGGTCGACGTGGTCGACCTGTAACCGCTGTTCGGCCTCGCGGATGCCGCGGTAGGCGTTCTCGAGGACAGCGAGGTAGAGCTGTTCCTTGCCGCCGAAGTAGTAGTAGATCATTCGCTTGGTGGTCCGCGTCCGCTGCGCGATCTCGTCCACTCGCGCCCCGGAGTAGCCCGATTCGGCGAACACCTCGGTGGCGACGGCCAGCACCTCCGCGCGGGTGCGTTCGGCGTCGCGCAGCAGTTCCCGCTTCGGCACGGGCCTCGACTCGGGTTGCGCCACGCCCGGCAGCTTACCGAGCGTCGCGAACCGATCCCGGTCACGCCCTTCCGAATGTATGAACCGTTTAGTACATTGATTGTGATTGGAGGCACACCATGAGGACGTCCATCGCCACCGTGTCCATCAGTGGCTCCCTGGTCGACAAGTTGCACGCCTGCGCGGCCGCCGGTTTCGACGGCGTCGAGATCTTCGAGCCGGATCTGATCGCCAGCGACCACAGCCCCGAGGAGATTCGCGGTCTGGCCCGTCGACTGGGTCTGTCCCTGGACCTCTACCAGCCGCTGCGCGACATCGAGGGCGTCGACGAGGCGACCTTCGTCGAGAACCTGCGTCGTGCCGGCGCGACCTTCGCCACCGCCCAGCGGCTCGGCATCGGCACCGTGCTCGTCTGCAGCAACGTGGCCACCGCCAGCGTCGACTCCGACGAACACTCCGCCGACCAACTGCGCCGGTTGGGCGACGTCGCGGCGCGCTACGACGTCCGCGTCGCCTTCGAGGCGTTGGCCTGGGGCCGGTTCGTCGACGACTATCGGCGTGCCTGGCGCATCGTGGAGCTGGCCGACCACCCCGCCGTCGGCGTCTGCCTCGACAGCTTCCACGTGCTGTCCCGCGGCCACGATCCGGCCGTCATCGAGGACATCCCCGGCGAGAAGATCTTCTACCTCCAACTCGCCGACGCCCCAGCGCTTTCCATGGACGTGCTGTCCTGGAGTCGGCACCACCGGCTGTTTCCTGGCGAGGGTGACTTCGACCTGGCCACCTTCGTCGCCCACGTGCTGAACACCGGTTTCGACGGGCCGCTCTCCCTGGAGGTCTTCAACGACACCTTTCGGCAGACCGACCCCGACCGCACCGCCGTGCACGCCCTGCGCTCGCTGATCTGGTTGCAGGACAAGGTCGCCGCGCTGCCGGGGGTTCGACTCGGGACCGGCCTGACTCCGGTGACCGACGCCAAGCCGCCGGTGGGATTCGACTTCGTCGAACTCAAAGCGGAGGACACCGGGGACGTCGAAGTCCTGCTGGAGCAGTTGGGCTTCGTCGCGGGTGGACGCCACCGCACCAAGCCCGTGTCGCTGTGGACCTCCGGTGACGTCCGCATCGTTCTCAACGAGCACCAGGCCCGCGACCGAAGGCCCCACGTCGCGGCGGTGGGCCTGCAGGTGCCCGACGGCGACGCGACCTCCCGGCGCGCGGCGGACCTGATGGCGCCGGTGGCCTATCGACGGACCCATGCCTCCGAGCAGGCGCTCGGTGGTGCGGTGGCACCCGATGGCACCGAGTTCTTCTGGGTCACCGCGCCACCGGCCGGGTCCCCGCCGCCCTGGGTCGACGAGTTCGAGAACGGGCTTCCGCCGGACTCGGCCTCGCCGCTGAGCCACGTGGACCACGTCAACCTCGCCGTTCCGTGGCAGACCTCCGACGAGGCCGTGCTCTTCCTGACCAGTGTCTTCGACCTGACCGCAGACGCACCCACCGAGGTGGCCGGGCCGCGCGGCTTGGTGCGCAGCCAGGTGATGCGGACCGACGACGGCGCGATCCGCCTGCCGCTCAATGTCGCCCCGCAGGTGCTCGAGACGGCGGACATGCCGCAGCACGTCGCCTTCGCGTGCGCCGACGTCGTCGCCTTCGCCCGTCGGGCGCGGTCGAGGGGCCTGCGCTTCCTCGCCGTGCCGGACAACTACTACGACTACGTGGCGGGCCGCTTCGGCGTCGAGGAGTCCGTCGTCGCCGAACTCAGAGAACTCGACCTGCTCTACGACCGCAACCGCGACGGGTCGTTCATCCACTTCTACACGCGCACCGTCGGATCGGTGTTCTTCGAATTCGTCCAGCGCATCGGCGATTACGACGGCTACGGCACCGACAACGCACCGGTGCGCCTGGCGGCGCAGCGGCAACGCACTACCGGCTAGCCCCCACCGCACGGTGGCGGCACCGGGGACGACACGGCTGGCCCCCGCGACCCAGACTCGAACCATGCATCGAGATCAGCGCATGGCGGTCGTCGCCGCCGCCCACGGTGGGCTGACCCTCGCCACCCTGCCGCTCGTCGCGCCGCTCTGGTCCCTGGCCTCGGTCGTCTCCGTCCTCGTCATCGCGGAGTGGCGTCACCGACACACCGCCCACCACGTCTCACAATGAACCTTAGAAGGGAGAACGTGATGCAGAACCCCACCCCCGAGGTCGTCCCGACCTACACCGACGTGCCGGTCGGCATCGACGCCACCGGGATGCGCCGCGAGTTCGACAGTCTTGGGGCGGTCGACGTCCCCGCCGACCGTTACTGGGGTGCGCAGACGCAGCGCTCCCTGGTCCACTTCTCGATCGGCAACGACCACATGCCCATCGAGGTCTACCGCGCCTACGGCGTGGTGAAGAAGGCGTGCGCGTTGGTCAACGAACGGGCCGGCCGACTGGAGGACTGGCGGTCCAAGGTCATCGTGCAGGCCGCCGACGAGACCGTGGCGGGCAAGCTCGACGACGAGTTCCCGCTGTTCGTGTGGCAGACCGGCTCGGGCACCCAAAGCAACATGAACGTCAACGAAGTGCTGTCCAACAGGGCGATTCAGCTCCTGGGCGGTGAGCTCGGCAGCCAGGTACCGGTGGGTCCCAACGACCACGTCAACATGGGACAGAGCAGCAACGACACGTTCCCCACCGCGATGCACGTCGCGGCGGTCACCGAACTCGACGACCGGCTGATCCCCAGTGTGGAGGCGCTGCAGCGCGAGATCGCCGACAAGGCCGCGCAGTGGGCCGACGTCGTGAAGATCGGACGCACCCACCTCGAGGACGCGGTCCCGTTGACCGTCGGCCAGGAGTGGTCGGGCTACGCCGCCCAACTCGACGCCTGCATCGCCGAGCTGAGGCATGCGCGTGAGGGACTGCTCGAACTGGCCGTCGGCGGCACGGCCGTCGGAACCGGACTCAACGCACCGGCGGGCTTCAGCCGCGACGTCGCCGCCGAGATCGCCAACCTGACCGGCGCCGAATACGTCACGGCGCCAAACAAGTTCGCGGCCCTGGGGTCTCTGGACGCAATGGTCCGAGCTCACGCCGCGCTCCGCGGTCTTGCCGTGGCACTGATGAAGATCGCCAACGACATGCGCTGGCTGGCGTCGGGCCCGCGATGCGGGCTGGGCGAGTTGCGTTTGCCCGCCAACGAACCCGGCTCGTCGATCATGCCGGGCAAGGTCAACCCCACCCAGTGCGAGGCCCTGGTGATGATCTCCATCCAGGTCATCGGCAACGACACCGCGGTGGCGCTGGCGGGCTCGCAGGGCAACTTCGAGCTGAACGCGATGCGCCCGGTGATCATCAACGCCTTCCTACACTCCGCTCGCATCTTGGGTGACGGATGCGCCAAGTTCCTCGAGTTCTCGGTCAAGGGAACGACTCTCGACACCGAGCGGATCACCAAGTACGTCGACGAGAGCCTGATGCTGGTGACCGCGCTCAGCCCCGTCATCGGCTACCAGAACGCCGCCCACATCGCCGAGGACGCGTTGGCCAAGGGCACGACCCTGCGTGAGGCCGCAGTGGCGTCCGGTCACGTCACCGACGAACAATTCGATTCGGTCGTGGATCCGAAGAGCATGGTCGGCG
This sequence comes from Mycobacterium sp. NPDC006124, assembly GCF_040614235.1. Lineage (NCBI taxonomy): Bacteria > Bacillati > Actinomycetota > Actinomycetes > Mycobacteriales > Mycobacteriaceae > Mycobacterium > Mycobacterium sp. NPDC006124. The sequence continues at coordinate 367,416 of NZ_JBEXUA010000001.1, forward strand.
ACGGGGTGGGCGGCGCTTAATGCCCACCGGCGGGTCCGAACGTGCGGAGTCCCCGACCGATCTCGTCCTGAACGCCGCCGCGGTGTTGTATGCCGGCGGCCAGTCGACCGGCATGACGCTGGCAGCGGTGGACCGGCTGAACACCGGTCTCGGTGTCGCCGGCACCCTCATCCCGACCTGGGCGTCGCTTCAGCTGGCCGATCCGGACGGCACCGTCCACGTGGCTGCCGGATCGCCGACGGGGGTGAACATGCGGCGCGTCGCCGCGACGATGGCCGTCGTGGACCGTGCCCAGGACGGTCCGCTGGACCCAGACGTGGTTCGTGGCGAGTTCGCCGCGGCAGCAACACAACCCATCTCCCAAGCATTGATCTTCAGCGGTGCCTGCGCCACCGGTGCCGGAGCGCTCGCGGTCATCTTCGGGGCGCAGCACCCCGCGGTCGTGCTGGTCGCCGCGCTCAGCGCCGCCCTGGGCGGACTGGCCCGCCGGGGAGTCGGGAAGCTACATGGCGAAGTCCTCACCCAGGCGTTCGCGGCGGCGTTGATCGCGGGACTGGTGGGGGTCGTGGCCGACCGTCTGCACGTCGACGACGCCACGGGCCTGGTAGTGCTCTGTCCGGCGATGGTCCTGGTGCCGGGACCGCACATCCTCAACGGCGCTCTGGATCTGCTGTCGCTCCGCGTGGCGCTGGGTGCCGCGCGGCTGGGTTACGGGGCGCTGATCGTGACCGCGATTGCCAGCGGTCTCATTCTCGGCTTGGCTGCGGGTGGCCTCGACATCGCGGTGGGACAGTCGGGTGTCCCCGTGCCGATGGGCGTCGATGTGGTGGCCGCGGGAGTCGCCGCGGGGTCCTATCCCATCTTCTTCTCCATGCCCTACCGGATGATCGTCTGGCCGGTGGGGGTGGGAATGTTGGTGCACGCGGTTCACTGGTGGGCGATGACGACGTGGAGTGTCGACCTGGCGACCGCGGCATTCCTGTCCGCGCTCGTTGCCGGCGTCTTGTTGGTGCCGGTTGCGCACACGTTGCGAATACCCTTTGCGGCAGTCGGTTTCGCGTCGGTGGTGGCACTGGTTCCGGGCGTCTACGTATTTCGGATGCTCAGCGGGTTGGTGAGGTTCGCGTCCACGCCGACGCCGGAGCTCCTGACTGCGCTGGCCTCGGACGGCGCCGTCGCGGCGCTCGTCGTCGCCGGGCTGGCGTCCGGGCTGGCGCTGCCGATGCATGCCTACGCGGTGGCCACGGCGAACCGGGTGACGCGGGTCTAGCAGACGTGTCGGACCCCTGTGCTGTGATGGGTTCATGTCCATGACCGCAACGCCTTTGGTGACTGAGCTCAGTCCCCAGGACCGGTTGGAGGTGTTGTTCGAGGAGTTGGCGGAGCTGACCGGACAACGCAACGCCATCGACGGTCGCATCGTGGACATCGTCGCCGAGATCGACGGCAACCGACTGTGGGGCAACACCGGGTGCGCGTCGATCTCCGCGCTGGTGGCCTGGCGCACCGGCATGTCCCCGCACAACGCGCAGACCATCACCACCATCGCCGAACGGGCACCGGACTTCCCGTCGTGCGTCGAGGCGTTGAGAGAGGGCCGGCTGTCCCTCGATCAGGTCGGGGTGATCGCCGAACGCGCCGGCGACGAATCCGACGCGCACTACGCCGCCCTGGCGTCAGTCGCGACGGTCACCCAGTTGCGGACCGCCATCGCGCTGGAACCCCGGCCCGACCCGAAGGCGAAATACCAACCGGACCGCTCGATCACCCGAACCGAGACCGCCACCCACACGACCTGGCGGATCCGCCTGCCGAAGGTGGAGGCCGCCAAGGTCGACGCGGGCTTGGCCTCACACCGCGACGCGTTGATCAACGACTGGAAGGCCGCCCGCGAGGACGGCGGCGACGACGACACCGGGTCGGAGCTCGCAGCGCCGTTCCCGACCACCGTGGACGCGTTCATGAGCGTGGTGGAGGCCGGGTGGGACGCTGACGCGACCCGTCGCCCGCACGGGCAGCACACCACAGTGGTGGTGCACCTCGACCTCGAGAACCACTCAGCCGCCCTGCATCTGGGGCCCGTCCTCTCCGACGCCGACCGCCGATACCTGCTCTGCGACGCGACGTGTGAAGTGTGGCTGGAACGCCAGGGGACGCCGATCGGGGCGGGCCGGGCCACCCGCACCATCAGCCGCCGACTCCGCCGAGCCCTCGAGCACCGCGACCGCTGCTGCGTGGTCCCCGGCTGCGGAGCCACCCGCGGCCTGCACGCCCATCACATTCGGCATTGGGAGGACGGCGGCCCCACCGATCCGGACAACCTGGTGCTGCTGTGCCCGTTTCACCACCGGCTGCACCACCGCGGTGGCATCACCATCGCCGGCACCGCCACCCACCTCGTCGTCACCGACACCGACGGGGCAGTCCTGACCGGGGCGTCCCTGGCGAGACCACCCACCACACCCCCACCGGACGTGCCACCGTGCACCGGCCCACTCGGCGAACGCGCCGACTGGTGGTGGTACGACCCCTACGACCCCACCAGGTCACCCTCGGCCAACTAGCCGCCCATGGGACACCAGGGAGGCGGTCTGCTTCAGGCGCTCGGCGCGGATGCCGACGTCGTACGCCGTCACCTGACCGACGGCGGCGAACGACCCCGTGAGGTAGGCGTAGAGGTGTTCGACGTCGCGGCAGATCGCGATGGCCACGAGGTTGTGGCGGCCGCTGATCGCGATCACCGATGCGATCTCGGCGTGCGCGGCGATCTCGCTCCCCACGGCCTCGAGGTGTGACGGCGCGACCGTCAACCACACCATTGCGTTGACGTGAAACCCGAGTCGTTGCGGCAGCACGTCGACGTCGTAGATCACGCTGCCCGAGGCCTCCAACGCAGCGAGCCGACGGGCGACCCGCGGGGTCGACCACCCCGTGTGTTCGGCCAGGCGCGCATGCGACGCCCGCCCGTCCGATGCGAGCGCCTCGAAGAGCGGTTCGTCATTGCTCGACGGCGCCGTGGGCCGGCCCGAAACCGTTGCGGCGACGAGGGACACCAGCCTGCTCACGTGATCGGCGCCCAACGTCGAACCGTATGCGGTCCACGGTTCGGTACCCGGCTCGCCGAACGTCCGCAGGATCAGGTCGACATCGAGATCGATCACTGACGTCGTGCGCGGAAGTCGTCGCAGGAGGCCGTCGGAGCCCTCGGCGAGCGGCGCGCGGATGGTGCACACCAGCTCGCTCCAGCCCGAGAGGATGTTGGCGTGCGTGACCTCGGGGCGCCGTATCAAGGCCTCAGACAGCCGGGGCATGTCATCGGGCTTGGCCTTCACCCGAACCAACCACTGCGCGTCACCATGCACGCGGGGATCGGGGAGGCCGACGACCCGAACGGTCCCATCGCTACGCAGACGGTGGTAGCGGCGGGCGACGGTCTGCTCGGGCGCGTCGACGGCCTCGGCGATGAGACGGAACGACGCCCGTGGAGAGACCTGGAGGGCATGGATGATCTGGCCGTCGAGATCGTCGATCATGAGGATCAACCTACGCATCGGCGCAAGAAATGAGGATTACTCACGATTTCGGATCAGATCCTGGCTGATCGCCATGATGCATTGGCACGCTCGTGGACATGCAATGGACCGGACACACGATCCTCATCACCGGGGGTGGCAGCGGCATCGGCGCAGGTCTGGCAGCCGCCATGCACCACGCCGGCAACCAGGTCGTCATCGCAGGGCGCCGTACAGAGGTGCTGCAAGCAATGGCGCACCGGCACCCAGGCATGAGCTATCTGCGGTTCGACCAGGGCGACCCACGTGCGGTTCGCGCCTTCGCCGACGAGGTCGTCCGACGACATCCGCAGTTGAGCGTTCTGATCAACAACGCCGGAATCGTGCGCGCCGAGGACCTGTACGCGCCCGACCCGGACGTCGTCGCCGAGGTGGCGTCCACCAATCTGGGCGGGCCGCTCGCGCTGACCGCGCACCTACTGCCCGTGCTGACGCGCAGGCCGTCAGCGGCGATCGTGAACGTGACCTCGGCCCTGGCCTTCGTCCCCAAGGCCGAACTGCCCACGTACTGCGCCACCAAGGCCGCGCTTCATTCCTATACCGAGTCGCTGCGATTCCAGTTGCGCCACAGCAGTGTTCACGTCATCGAGGTGGCACCGCCTCGAGTCCGAATCGAATCGGACGCACCGGGCGGCGATCACGGCATCACCGTCGACGAGTTCGTCGCGGAGGTGATGTCCTCGCTCGTGGCGCACCCCGAGGCGGGCGAGATCGTCGTCCGAGCTGCTCGCCGACTGCGCTTCGCGGAACGCCGCGGCGCGTACAGCCAATCGTTCAACGCAGTCAACGACGCGAAGGGTCTGTCATGAAGATCGGAATTGGAATACCCAATCATCTCTCCGGCGTGGCCGGGACGGTGGTCGTCGACTGGGCGCGCCGTGCCGAGAGGTGCGGGTTCGACGCGCTCACCACGATCGACCGGCTGATCTATCCGAGCCTCGACTCGATCACCACCTTGGCGGTGGCCGCGGGTGCCACCTCGACCGTCGACTTGGTGCCGAATGTGCTGCTGGCCCCGCTGTATCCGCCGGTGATCCTCGCCAAGCAAGTGGCCACGTTGGCGGACGCCTCCGGCGGCCGGCTCACCCTCGGGGTCGGTGTCGGCGCGCGACCCGACGACTACCGCGGAGCCGACGTCGAATTCGACACTCGCGGGCGGACTCTCGACGCGGCCGTGACCGTCTGGCGCCGAGTGTGGGCGGGGGAGCCACTCGACGGCGACACGGCGCTGTGTCCGGCACCGATCTGCATCCCCGTGCTGTTCGGCGGCAAGGGCGCGCCGACGCTGCGGCGGGTGGCCACGGTCGGTGACGGGTGGGCCGGGGGTGCCGTGCGCGACTACGAGACCCAGGCGTCGTTCACCGCGGAGATCCGCGCGAGGTGGCTCGCGGCGGGGCGTGCGGGCCACCCGGTGATGCAGACGTCGGTGAACTTCGCCCTCGGGGATGACGACGTCCTCGCGCAGGGGCGACGAAACTTGGCCGCCTACTACGGAAACAAACCCGACTATGCGGCGCTCAACGTCGCCGACATGGTGTCCTCGCCACGCGACGCGGTCGAGACCGTGATGGCCTATCGCGACTTGGGTTTCGACCGGTTGCTCTTCCATCCGGCGGTCGCCTCACCGGATCAGGTCTACCGTCTCGCCGACGCCGTGCTGTAGCCGACGGTCAGTCGGCCAGGGCGGGACTGGTCAGGATGTCGTTGGCCGTTTGCGGGTCCGTGACCAGACGGTTGAAGTACCCGCCGCGCGCGCCGGCGATGACGGACTCGACCTTCTCCTTGCCGATGGCCACCGCAATGGTGGCCGGAATGTGCCGCAGCACCTCGAGTTCGACGGCGATCAACCGGTCGCCGTTCTCGAAGTCGACCGGTCTGCCGTCGCGGTCGTAGAAGCGCGAGCACACGTCGCCGACCGCGGAGCGCAGTGATGTCGAGCCCGTCGGGACGAATCGGGGGATGTCCGAGCGGGTCAGCGGCGGCGCGCCGATGCCCATCAGCGCACACCGTGCGTGAGGCCAAAGATGAAGCACCCGTTGGATACTCGGATCGTTGAGCAGTGACTGGTAGAGCTCCTCGCCGGGCAGGCCGGGGGCGAACAGGTAGTTCGCTCGCCCGCCGACCCGATTGGCGACCAGGCGGGTGATCTCGTTGGTCTGGTACCACTCCTCGGGTTGGTCGTGGCCGCCGACGGTGGGCGCGACGACGACGCCCGGCAACGGGATCAGCTCGCACTGCGCCACCTCGTACATGGTGCGTCCGGAGGACACCAGCAGCACGTCGCCCGGCAGCAGTCCGGCCTCGCCGAGGGCGCGCGCGACCGCCGGTGCCAGAACGCGGCCCATCACGTCGACGACCGTGCGGCCCGAACCGGGCGTCGGCAGCGGTGCGCTGAGGTACACCGACGTGACGTTGAGGGCGCGCGCCAGCCGATCGGCCAGATCGCCGGTGCGCGCCTCGGCGGGTGGGACCACCTCGATGCGGACGATGCCCTGGCGCTTGGCCTCCGAGAGAAGCCGGCTGACGGTGGCGCGGCTGGTGCCGAGTCGTTCGGCCACCTCGGCCTGGGTGGCGTCGTCCTCGTAGTAGAGCCGGGCCGCGGTGTAGAGCAGTGAGGCAGCGACGTGGCTGGCCTCGCCGTCCGGCGGCGTGGCCTCTGCCGGTTGATTCGCCGGCACGGGCTGAGCCGACCTGGACATGTACGCAGTATGGCACCGCCCCCAGGCCCCTGCACATCTGTTCAGAAAAGAATCTTTCTGAACAATCGTTCTGGACAAATGTGCAACGACCTGGTTAATGTGACCTCAGCCACAGCCGAAGGAGTCTCTGAAATGCCCGAACAGATCCCCGAGAAGATGCAGGCAGTCGTGTGTCACGGACCCAACGATTACCGACTCGAGGAGGTCGCCGTTCCGCTGCGCAAGCCCGGAGAGGCCTTGATCCGGGTCGAGGCGGTCGGCATCTGCGCCAGCGATCTGAAGTGCTACCACGGCGCGGCCAAGTTCTGGGGCGACGAGAATCGCCCTGCGTGGACCGAGACGATGGTCATCCCCGGCCACGAATTCGTCGGTCGGGTGGTCGAACTCGACGACGAAGCCGCCAGCCGGTGGGGCATCGCCGTCGGCGACCGGGTCACCTCCGAGCAGATCGTGCCCTGTTGGGAATGCCGCTTCTGCAAGCGCGGGCAGTACCACATGTGCCAGCCCCATGACCTGTACGGATTCAAGCGCCGTACCCCGGGGGCCATGGCCGGATACATGACCTACCCGGTGGAGGCGTTGGTGCACAAGATCTCCGGGGACATCCCGCCTGCGCACGCAGCGTTCGTCGAGCCGCTGTCGTGCTCGCTGCACGCGGTGGAACGGGCCCAGATCACCTTCGAGGACACCGTCGTCGTGGCCGGCTGCGGACCCATCGGTCTCGGCATGATCGCCGGTGCCCGCGCCAAGAATCCGATGCACGTCATCGCGTTGGACATGGCGCCCGAGAAGCTGGCCCTTGCCAAGAAGTGCGGCGCCGACATCACGATCAATATCGCCGAGGAGGACGTCGAGAAGATCGTCAAGGACCTCACCGGCGGCTACGGGGCCGACGTATACCTGGAGGGCACCGGGCATCCGTCGGCAGTTCCGCAGGGCCTCAACGCCCTTCGCAAGCTCGGCCGCTACGTGGAGTACGGCGTCTTCGGCAGTGACGTCACCGTCGACTGGAGCATCATCAGCGACGACAAGGAACTCGACGTGCTCGGTGCACATCTCGGGCCCTACTGCTGGCCGGCCGCCATCAAGATGATCGAATCCGGCGTGCTGCCCCTCGACGAGATCTGCACCCACCAACTCCCGCTCAGCGACTTCCAGAAGGGCCTGGACCTCGTCGGCAGCGGCAAGGAATCGGTCAAGGTCTCCCTGATCCCGGCGTAGTCCAGCCTCCCTGCGGAATCCCACGAAGGACGAAGATGAGTCGAGATCGCAGCCCAGGCGCATTCGGGGCCCACTCGGGTGGACCCCAGATGTCGCGTCGAAACATGTTGGCGGCGTTGGGCGTTGCCGGAGCGGCCGCTGCCAGTCTGCCAATCCTCAGTGCCTGCGGGGTCGGCGGCAAGGCCAGCGCACCCAACGGTGCGTCGGCGGTGACCGGTGGATTCGACTGGAAGAAGGCATCCGGGCAGACGCTGAACATCCTGCAGACGCCACACCCGTACCAGCTGTCGTACCAGCCGTTGCTCAAGGAGTTCAGCGAGCTGACGGGCATCACGGTGAACGTCGACCTGGTGCCCGAGGCCGATTACTTCACCAAGCTGAACACCGAACTCGCCGGTGGCTCCGGCAAGCACGACGCGTTCATGCTCGGTGCCTACTTCATCTGGCAGTACGGCCCGCCGGGATGGATCGAGGATCTCAACCCGTGGCTGCAGAACAGCTCGGCGACCAACCCCGACTACGACTTCGAGGACATCTTCGAAGGCCTGCGCACCTCCACCCGATGGGACTTCGTCAACGGAAACCCGTTGGGCACCGGCGGTCAGTGGGCCATTCCGTGGGGCTTCGAGAACAACGTCGTGGCCTACAACAAGCGGATCTTCGACGAGAAGGGCATCACCAAGCTGCCCGACGACTTCGACGACTTCATCCAGTTGGCCGTCGACCTGACCGACCGGTCGCAGAACCGATACGGCATCGCGACCCGCGGCTCGAAGTCGTGGGCCACGATTCACCCCGGCTTCATGACCCAGTACAGCCGGGCGGGGGCGGTCGACTACACGTTCAACGGTTCGGAACTCATCGCCGAGATGGACAGCGACAAGGCGATCGACTTCACCAAGAAGTGGATCCAGATGCAGCACGAGGCCGGCCCCACCTCGTGGACCACCTACGACTACCCCAATGCCACCGGCGACTTGGGCGACGGCAAGGCAATGATGGTGTTCGACGCCGACAGCGCGACGTACCCGAAGAACAAGCCAGGTGCCAGCAAGGAGGCGGGCAACCTCGGCTGGTACCCCGGACCCGCGGGCGCCGACGGCAACTACAAGACCAACCTGTGGACCTGGAGTTGGGCGATGAGCGCCAATTCCCGAAACAAGCTGCCGGCCTGGCTGTTCATCCAGTGGGCGACGGGCAAGGAGTCGATGAACAAGGCCGTCGAGGGCGGCACGTACGCCGACCCGGTGCGAAAGTCGGTGTTCGACACCACCTTCAAGAGGGTCGCGGCCGACCAGTTCGGCTACCTCGAGACGTTCGAGACCGTGATCGGGCAGTCGAAGATCCAGTTCACCCCCCAGAAGAAGTTCTTCGACACCACGCAGAACTGGGCCGTAGCCCTGCAGGACATCTACGGCGGTGACGACGCTGCGTCGCGCTTGCGCAGCCTCGCCAAGACCAACACCTCCAAGGTCAACCTCTAGGAGATCTGGAACCGATGACGACTCAGACCCCCAAGGCGCCGGCCACCTCGCCGGAACAGCCTGCCGCCACCCGGCGGAGCAACCTGCCCGAGGTGCCAACCTGGCGCCGCAAGCTTCGCCCGTATCTCTTGTCGATTCCCGCCCTGGTCATCGTCATCGGAATTCTGTACCCGTTCGTGGTCGGTGCGTACTACGCGTTCCTCAACTACGCCGCGGTCAACCCGAACCCGCACTTCGTGTGGTTCGACAACTTCAAATCCGTTCTCGGCGACCAGGTGTTCTGGTACAGCGTGCGCACGACGGCGATCTTCGCCGTCCTGGCCACGCTCGTCGAGACCGCGCTCGGCGTCGGACTGGCGCTGCTGCTCAACCGGTCGAGCATCATCGGCAAGATCTTCGAGAAGGTGCTCATCCTGCCGCTGATGATCGCCCCCGTGATCGCGGGCGTCATCTGGAAGCTGATGTTCAACCCGCAGTTCGGAATCCTCAACCACGTTCTCGGACTGGGCAACACCTTCGACTGGCTCTCGAGCAGCAACGCCCTGTTCTCGGTGATCCTCGTCGACCTGTGGATCTTCACGCCCTTCGTGGCGATCCTGGTGCTGGCCGGCATTCGGTCACTGCCAAAGGAACCGTTCGAGGCCTCCGAGGTCGACGGCGCGAGCTGGTTCTTCATGTTCCGCAAGCTCATGCTGCCGATGCTGTGGCCCTACATCCTGGTGGCGGTCATCTTCCGGTTCATGGACAACCTCAAGGTGTTCGACCACATCTACGTCCTGACCGCCGGTGGCCCCGGCGTGGCGACGAGGACCCTGCAAATCGGGGCGTTCGAGGACTCGATCATCAACCTCGACTACTCACGCGGCAGCACCTACATGCTGCTGCTCTGGATCATCGTGTTCATCACCGCGCGCTACCTCGTCAGCGTGCTCGGCAAGGCGCAGCGTCGTGCTGCGGGAGCGGAGTCCTAATGGCACTCGACAGGTTCAAGCCGACGCGCACCGAACTGCTGCCCGGCCAGAAGCGACTCGGGTTCGGCTCCGTCTTCGCCGACGTCGGGTTGATCTTCTGGTTCGTGTTCTCGCTGTTCCCGATCGTGTGGATGGTGATCCTCGCGCTCAAGAACGCCGAGGAGCAGACCACCACCTACTTCGAGTTCAGCCCGAGCTGGTCGAACTTCGCCACCGTGCTGTCCGACAAGGGCACTCAGATGACGAGCGTGGACTTCAAGTCCGCGATGCTCACCAGCTTGATCAACTGCGGCGGCGCCGTGATCGTCTCGCTGGTCATCGGCATCCCCGCGGCCTATGCGGCGGGGCGTTGGAAGTACAAGGGCAGCAACGACTTGATGTTCCAGATGCTGTCGTTCCGCTTCGCCCCCGAGCTGATGGTGATCGTGCCGTTGTTCGTGATCTACAACCAGATCGGGCTCTTCGACACCAAGGTCGGAATGATCTGGGTGCTCCAGCTGGTCACGATGCCGCTGGTGGTGTGGATCCTGCGGTCCTACTTCGAGGATCTGCCCGAGGACCTGGAACAGGCGGCACTGCTCGACGGCTACAGCCGCACCCGCGCATTCGTCATGGTGGCCCTGCCCATCGTGCGACCGGGGATCGCGGCCGCCGCACTGCTGGCCTTCATCTTCGCTTGGAACAACTACGTGTTCCCGCTCATCCTCGCCGACAGCAACGCCGGCACGGTGACCGTCGCGATCACCAAGTTCCTCGGCGGCGGCGGGCAGGCCTACTACAACCTGACGGCCGCCGCGGCGATCATCGCCGCGCTACCACCACTGATACTGGCGCTGACCATCCAGAGATACCTGGTGCGCGGCCTGTCCTTTGGGGCGGTGAAGGCCTGATGGCGACCGTCACCCTCAAGGGTCTGTCCAAGTCCTACGGCAAGACGCAGGCGGTGCGCGATCTCTCGGTCGACATCGCCGACGGCGAGTTCTTCGTCATCCTCGGTCCCAGCGGCGCCGGCAAGACGACGACGCTGAAGTCGGTGGCCGGTCTGGTCGACGTCGACGGCGGGTCGGTCACCATCGGTGGCAAGGACGTCACCCTGGTCGAGCCCTACCACCGCAACGTCGCCATGGCCTTCGAGAGCTACGCCCTCTATCCGCAGAAGACGGTCAGCGAGAACTTGGCGTCGCCGCTGAAGTCCGGGCGGACCGGCAACTACTCCGACGCGCAGCAGAAGGAGCGCATCGACCAGGTCACCACGACACTCGGAATCAACCACCTGCTCAAGCGCTTTCCGCGAGAACTGTCCAACGGGCAGCGGCAGCGGGTGGCGTTGGGTCGGGTGCTGGTGCGGCCCGCCGACGTCTACCTGCTCGACGAGCCGTTGAGCCACCTCGACGCGAAGCTGCGGGCGGCGATGCGCGCGGAGCTCAAGCAACTCGGTGCGATGTCGAAGACCACCACCGTCTACGTCACCCACGACTACCAGGAGGCGTTGGCCCTCGGTGACCGCATCGCGGTGCTCAGAGAGGGCGCGCTGGTGCAGATCGGTACTCCGGAGGACATCTGGCGGCGCCCCGCCGACACCTTCGTCGCCCGAGCCCTCGGGCAGCCGGAGATCAACCTGTTCGACGGCGAGGTCGAGGACGGCCGCATTCGCCTCGGCGGCGGTGCGTTCGACGTGCCCGTGCCGACCGGAGTCGACGTGCGCGGCGGTGACCGCGTGCGAGTGGGACTGCGACCCTGCGACATTCACGTCGTCACCGGTGCCGGTCAAGACGGCTCGGGGCCGCGCCTGCAGGGTACGGTCACGCTGGCCGAGCGGCTCGGTCGTAACATCGAGCTGACCGTCGACATGGGCGGCGAGCAGCTGATCGTGCTGGCGTCCGGTCGAGAAGGCGTCGAGGAGGGCGGCCGGGTCTCGATGACCGTGGCCGATGATGACGTTCACGTGTTCGCCGCCGGCGATGGTGACACGCGACGACTCGGCTCAGACCACGAAAGCCTGGAGGCAGCACAGTGACCACCACGACGGCGGCCCCGAAGACCACGACCGCCCAGAGCCTGACGCTGACCGACCTGGTGAAGACCTACATGGCCAAGGGCCGGGAGAGCTTCGCCGCGGTCAAGGGCATCAATCTCGACATCGCGCCGGGCGAATTGATCGCCCTGCTGGGACCCTCGGGTTGCGGCAAGACGACGACGCTGCGGATGATCGCCGGGCTGGAGACCGTGACGAGCGGGTCCATCAAGATCGGCGATCGCGAGATCTCCCAGCTGCCGGCATCCAAGCGCGGGATCGGGGTGGGCTTCGAGAGCTATGCGCTGTACCCGCCGATGTCGGTCCGTGAGAATCTGCTCTACGGCCTGAAGGCGCGCAAGGTCAAGGGCGCCGAGCAGATGGTGTCGTCGATCAGCACCCGGCTCGAGATGGACGACATGATGGACCTTCGGCCCGCCGGGCTCTCCAGCGGTCAGAAGCAGCGGGTGGCGCTGGCCCGCGCCCTGGTTCGCAACCCACCGGTGCTGCTGCTCGACGAGCCGCTGAGCCACCTGGATGCCTCGGCCCGGCAACGGGTTCGGCGAGAGCTGAAGGTGCTGCAGCGTGAGTTCGGCTACACCACGATCGTCGTGACCCACGACCAGGTCGAGGCGTTGTCGCTGGCCGACCGCCTCGCGGTGATGGACGCCGGGGTGGTGCAGCAATTCGGCACGCCCGACGAGGTGTTCGACGATCCGGCCAACCTGTTCGTCGCTCAGTTCGTCGGCGAACCGCAGATCAACGTGGTGCGCGGAGTCGCACGCTCCGACGGCGGCACCGTTCGGGTCGAGATCGGTTCCGACGCTGGGTCGTTGCAGACCACCGTGACGGGAGTGGCCGACGGCACCGAGGTGGCCGTGGGCATTCGCCCGCAGGACTGCACCATGTCGGCCGCGCACGGAACCGGGTTGCAGACCACCGTCGCGTACTTCGAGCACCTCCTGGAATTCGGCCTGGCGACCACGACGGTGGCCGGCGTGCAGGAGGGCATCGTCGTGCAGACTCCCGCGCAGGAGAGTTACGAGCCCGAGCAGAAGGTCGTCGTCGGCGCACCGCCGGAACGGGTGTACCTCTTCGACGCCGAAACGGGAGATCGACTGCGATGACGAAGCTGTTCAACGATCCGGCGAGATTCACCGAGGACATGCTCGTCGGGTTCCTCGACGCCAACTCGACCTACGTCGCCGGCGTTCCGGGCGGCGTGGTGCGCGCCACCGAGACCCCGCCGGGCAAGGTGGCCGTCGTCATCGGCGGCGGGTCGGGGCACTACCCCGCGTTCTGCGGCACGGTCGGCCCGGGCTTCGCCGACGGCGCAGTGGTCGGCAACATCTTCACCTCGCCGTCAGCGGAGGAGGCGGCGTCGGTCGCGCGGGCCGCCCACGGGGACGCGGGCGTCCTGCTGACCACCGGCAACTACGCCGGCGACGTGATGAACTTCGGCCTCGCCGTCACCCAGTTGCGCGGCGAGGGCATCGACGCGCACTACTTCGCGGTGACCGACGACATCGCCAGCGCTCCGGCCGGCGAGGAGGCCAAGAGACGCGGCATCGCAGGCGATTTCACCGTCTTCAAGTGTGCCTCCGCCGCCGCCGAGGACGGCCTGGACATCACCGGTGTCATCCGTGTCGCGGAAGCCGCCAACGCCGCCACCAGAACGCTCGGCGTGGCGTTCGACGGGTGCACGTTGCCCGGGGCCGACGCCCCGCTGTTCAGCGTGCCCGAGAAGCAGATGGGCGTCGGTCTGGGCATCCACGGTGAGCCGGGCGTGCGCGATGAACCGATGCCATCGGCGGCCGACCTCGCAGCGACCCTGGTCGAGGGCGTGCTGGCCGACGAGCCCACGACCGAATCCAAGCGAATCGCCGTCATCCTCAACGGACTTGGCCGCACCAAGTACGAGGAACTGTTCGTCGTGTGGGGCACGGCGTCGCAGTTGCTGCGCGACCGCGGTTACGAGATCGTCGAACCCGAGGTCGGTGAACTGGTGACCAGCCTCGACATGGCGGGTTGCTCGCTGACGCTGATGTGGCTCGACGACGAGCTCGAGAAGTACTGGACGGCGCCGGCCGACACTCCCGCCTACCGCAAGGGCGTTGCCAGGCAGGGAGATTCGGGTCAGCGGCGCACGGACCCCACCGCCGACGCGGCCGCCCCGCAACGAGACGTGTCCGGACTCGCCGACGACGCCGGTCGGGCCGGCGGGCGTTTCGTGGTCAAGGCGCTCGACGCGGTGGCCGGCATGCTGGCCGGCGTCGAGGAGGAACTGGGCCGCATCGACGCCGTCGCCGGTGACGGTGACCACGGGCGCGGAATGGTCAAGGGCTCGTCGGCGGCGCGGACCGCCGCCGCCTCGGCGGCGAAGGCCGGTGCGGGCCAGGGTTCGGTGCTCGCCGCGGCGGGACGCGAATGGGCGGCGAAGGCCGGGGGTACCTCCGGAGTGCTGTGGGGAGCGCTGCTGAACGCCGTCGGCGCCCGACTCGGCGACACCGGTCGGCCGGACTCGGCGACCGTGGCGGCGGCGATGCGGGACGGCTACGACGCCCTCATCTCGCTCGGCGGTGCGACGCCGGGGGACAAGACCATGCTCGACGCGATGTCGCCGTTCGTCGAGGAGCTGCAACGCCGGGTGTCCGAGGGCGAGTCGTGGCAGGCCTCGTGGCGGGCCGCCGCGCAGATCGCCTCCGATGCCGCCCGCGCCACCGCGGACATGCGGCCGAAGGTGGGACGGGCACGGCCGCTCGCAGAGCGCAGCGTCGGAACCCCTGACGCCGGCGCGACGTCGTTGGCGATGATCGCCCACACCGTCGGCGATTGCCTCGAACGCAAGAACTAGGGAGAACTCGATGACCGGACTACGAATCGTCGTCGGCTGCGACGACGCGGGATCTGAATACAAGGAAGCCCTCAAGCGGGACCTGCAGGCCGACGACCGCGTCGCCGAGGTCACCGACGTCGGCGTCGGCGCCGACGAGCACACCGCCTACCCGCACGTCGCGGTGGCCGCAGCCCGACTCGTCGCCGAGGGCAAGGCCGATCGTGCGCTGCTGGTGTGCGGAACGGGCCTCGGCGTGGCGATCAGCGCCAACAAGGTGCCCGGCATCCGTGCGGTCACCGCTCACGACGGGTTCTCCGTCGAGCGGTCGGTGCTGTCGAACAACGCGCAGGTGCTGTGCTTCGGTCAACGCGTGATCGGGCTCGAACTGGCCCGCCGACTTGCCCGGGAATGGCTCGGTTACGAGTTCGACCCGACCAGTGCGTCGGCCGAGAAGGTCGACGCGATCTGTGGGTACGAATCGGAGTCCGTCACATCCTGATTCGGGGTGTCCGCAGTTTGCGACCAAATGGATCGAACGCAGCCAAGTCGGGGTCAGGCGTTTTCTGATCCTTGAACAGGACTTTCGGCGCCAACATCGCGCCCCAGCGACAAAAGGTGCCGATGACGTGCGGATCGAGCGGACGACGGCTCTCGCGGCTGGTCGCCCGGCGCTGCGGCGACGCCGTTTGCCAATGCTGGTCAGGGCGGTCGAATCACGGCACAATCTCGATAGCTGGACCCAATGATGTGGGACGATTGTCGGTAACCGCCCGCCACGTGGGCCGCTAGCTGGTACGAGGAGGTCGCCTTGTCAACGCATCTGCGCGTCGCCGCGGGCGCTTGCGTGCTCTCGACCAGCTTCATGATCGCCGGGGCCGGCGGAGCCGTCGCCTCGGCCGAACCGGAGTCCGACGCGTCGGCGCCCACCGCATCCACCGGCGCCACCCACGGCCCGATCGGGACCTTCGCCGACAACGTTCGCAAGGCCGTGGAGACCTCGTTGCAAGGCACCGTCCAGGGTGTCACCGGCACGCTGAGCACCCTGGCCAGGCCCGGCCAGATCCCGTCGAGCATCCCCAAGTCGCCGAAGACGACCTTCGGTGGCAGCCCCACGGTGTACGGCAGCACCGCACCCACGACCGCGCCGGCGCCGAGCCCATCCGTCGATGCGCCGGTGCCCCCGGCCGAGCCGTCCAGCGCACCCGTCGAGCAATCGTCGTCGGCCCCCGTGTCGCCGCCAGCCCCCGCTCCGCTGGTGAATGAGAACCCGATCGCACCGGTCACGAGCGCGGTCACCTCGCTCACCAACTCCCTGACCGCGGTACCCGGGGTCGTCGCCGGCCTACCGACGTCGGTGACGCCGGTGTCGGACGTGCTGACCTCGATTCAGAACGTGCTCACCTCCGTCGGCGACACGGGCAACTCCCTCGCGGCGCTGCCGTCGGACCTTGCGGGTCTGATGGGCGTGGATACCGGCGTGGCGACACCGACCATCGGGGCCGCGACCGGTCTCTCCCGTCCGACGGCCGTGACCCCCGACCCGGCGATGCCCGTCTGGTCGGCGGCACCCGACATCCCGGCCCTCCTCGCGGCACCGGGCGGTCCCGCTGCCGAGGCACCCGTCGCGCCGATTCGTCCGTTGGACGTGTTGACCACGGGTCCGGCCCGCCCCGCCGAGTCGCCTGCGCCGGCCGCCGCTGCGGTGGAAGCGCCTGAGAACGACGTCCTGTCCACGGTGGAGCACGTCATCGGGGCGGTCGTCGCCACGGTGTCGCTGACCGCGTTGGCCGCCGTGGCGCTGCCCGGCATCCTCGGCCTGCTCACTACGTGCGCCGCGGGAATCCGTGTGGGGTACCGGCAGGCCAAGGCCGCGTCGGCCCTGCCGAACACGGCGCTCGCGCGGTTCGTCGGGTCGGGTCCCGTCGGTGTGGTGCGTTCCCACTCCCAAGTCGAATTGCGTTCGCGCCCATCGCGTCTCGCGCCGGTGGCGACGCAGGCAATCGAGCGGCGACCGGCTCTGCACGTCGTGAGGTCCGAGACCACGGCCACGCAGATGCTCGACACCGCCGTCTAGTACCGCCGCTCACACCACCGCCGAGGTCAACTCGTCACCTGGCGTGCACTGACACGTCACGCTGTGATTGCTCAGTCGCTGTCCTGCTGAAGCACCGTGGCCGCCATGAGCACCGCTTCCGTACTCATCGCCGCTGATCAACCGACCGCCGGATCATCCACGCCGCGCTACACACTGCTGCTGTCCTCCGATCCCACGCTCGTCGCCGACGCCCAGCGCCTGCGTCACGAGGTGTTCACCTCCGAGCCCGGATTCGAACTCGTCGGCGGCCTCGACGGACGCGACGCCGATCGATTCGACGAATACTGCGACCACCTCCTGGTGAGGGAGGACCAGTCCGGCGAGCTCGTCGGCTGCTACCGGATGCTGCCGCCTCCCGGCGCGATCGCGGCCGGCGGCCTCTACAGCGCCACCGAATTCGACGTCACCGAACTGGACCCACTGCGACCCTCCCTGGTCGAAATGGGACGCGCCGTGGTGCGCCAGGATCATCGCAACGGCGGCGTCGTACTGCTCATGTGGGCGGGCATCCTGGCCTACCTCGACCGCAGCGACTACGACTACGTCACCGGCTGCGTCTCGGTGCCGGTTCGGGGGACTCCCGACGAGGTGCCCGGCGCCCAGATCCGCGGTGTTCGCGACTTCGTGCGCAAGCGGCACGCATCGCCGTTCGCCGTCCGTCCCCATCGGCCGGTGGTTCTGGACGGCAGGGGGCTCGACGACATCGAACCTCCCGCCCGGCCAGCGCTGCCGGCGCTGATGCGCGGCTACCTTCGGCTTGGCGCTCAGGTGTGCGGCGACCCGGCCCACGACCCCGACTTCGGCGTCGGCGACTTCCCGGCACTGCTCGACAAGCGCCACGCCGACGTCCGCTACCTGCAGCGCCTGCGCTCGGTGTCCCAGGCTGGCGACATGTCCGACGGGTCGGGCCGATGAGCAGTCATGCGGTGCTGGACAGTCCGTGGTTGCCCAGAGCGTCGTGTGACGCGTCCTGCGTACGCTGCGAGGCCGTGCACGGCGTGCGGCGGGTGGTGATGGCGGCACGCACGACCGTTCGCGTCGTATGCGCCCTGCTGGTGCTGCCGACCGCGGTCCTGCTCGCGTTGCCGATGCCCGGCAAGGCGCGGGCCCAGCGCCTGTACTGCCGGCTGATGCTGCGCTGCCTCGGCGTGCGAGTCGCCACCTCCGGCGGCCCCATCCGCAACCTCAGTGGTGTGCTGGTGGTCAGCGGGCACGTGTCCTGGGTCGACGTCTTCGTGATCGGCGCGGTGCTGCCCGGCTCGTTCGTCGCCCGCGCGGATCTGGTCGAATGGCCCGCACTGGGCGTCCTGGCCCGCCTCATGAAGGTGATCCCCATCGACCGGGCCAGCCTGCGCCGCCTGCCCGAGGTGGTGGGCACCGTCGCCGACAGGTTGGCCGCCGGCCAGACCGTGGTCGCCTTCCCCGAGGGCACCACGTGGTGCGGTGTCGCCTACGGCAGCTTCCGGCCCGCCATGTTCCAGGGCGCGGTCGACGCGGGCCGGCCCGTCCAGCCGCTGCGGCTGACCTATCACCACCGAGACGGGCAGCCGTCGACGATTCCCGCCTTCATCGGCGACGACTCACTTCTGAAATCGGTGCGGCGGGTCGTCACCGCCCGTCTGACGGTGTGCCAGGTGCGGGTGCAGTCGCTTCAGTTGCCCGGCACGGACCGCCGCGACCTCGCGGCCAGGTGCGAGGCCGCGGTGCGCGGGGAGACGGTGCTCGAAGCCCGCCCGGCCCACGGGCGTGCGCTGGTCGCCTGACGCACACCGGCCTGCCGGTATCCTTGACGGGCCATGACCGCCGTCTACCTGGATCACGCCGCCACGACCCCGATGCACCCCGTCGCCGTCGAGGCCATGACGGCAGCGCTGGCAACGGTCGGCAACGCATCCTCCCTCCACACCGCGGGTCGAGCGGCGCGGCGCCGGATGGAGGAAGCGCGCGAGTCGCTGGCCGGGCTCCTCGGCGCACGGCCCTCGGAGATCATCCTCACCGCCGGTGGTACCGAGAGCGACAACCTCGCCGTCAAGGGCGTCTACTGGGCCCGCCGCGACGCCGACCCCAAGCGTCATCGGATCATCACCACCCCCGTCGAGCACCACGCGATCCTCGACGCGGTGGAATGGCTCGTCGAGCACGAGGGCGCCGAGGTCACCTGGCTGCCCGTCGGTGCCGACGGTTCGGTCACCGCCGCGGCTCTCCGGCACGCGCTCGAGGAGCACGACGACGTCGCGCTGGTCACGATCATGTGGGCCAACAACGAGGTCGGCACCGTGATGCCGATCACCGAACTAGCCGCCGTCGCAGCCGAATTCGACGTGCCGATGCACAGCGACGCCATCCAGGCGATTGGCCAGCTGCCGGTCGACTTCGCGGCCAGCGGACTGTCGGCGATGAGCGTGGCCGCCCACAAGTTCGGCGGCCCCACCGGTGTCGGCGCGCTGCTGCTTCGCCGCGACACCGCCTGCGTCCCGCTGCTGCACGGCGGCGGCCAGGAGCGTGACGTCCGCTCGGGTACTCCGGACGTCGCGGGCGCGGTGGCGATGGCCGCGGCGGCCCGGGTCGCCGTCGAGGGCCTGGAGGCCAACCGGGCCCGGATCTCGGCGTTGCGCGACACCCTCGTCGAGAGGGTGCTCGCCTCGATGGACGACGTCGAACTCAACGGCGCCCGCGGCGACGCCAGGCTGCCAGGCAACACCCACTTCACCTTTCGCGGCTGCGAAGGCGATGCGTTGCTGATGTTGTTGGACGCCAAGGGAATCGAGTGCTCAACCGGCTCGGCATGCACCGCAGGCGTGGCGCGACCCTCACACGTCCTGATCGCCATGGGGGCCGACCCCGTTGGTGCCCGCGGCTCCCTGCGTTTCTCGTTGGGGCACGCCAGCACCGAGGCCGACGTCGAGGCAGTGCTCGCCGTGCTGCCCGCCGCGGTCGACCGGGCCCGGCAGGCCGCATTGGCCAGCGCGGGACGGAAGTGACCATGCGCGTCCTGGTCGCGATGAGCGGTGGCGTCGACTCCTCGGTGGCCGCCGCCAGGATGGTCGACGCCGGCCACGACGTCGTCGGCGTGCACCTCGCGCTGTCGTCGGCGCCGGGTACGTTGCGCACCGGTTCGCGCGGCTGCTGCTCGAAGGAGGACGCGGGTGACGCCCGCCGCGTCGCCGACATCCTCGACATCCCGTTCTACGTCTGGGACTTCGCCGACCGCTTCAAGGAGGACGTGATCGACGACTTCGTCGCGTCCTACGCGCGTGGCGAGACCCCCAACCCCTGTGTGCGGTGCAACGAAAGGGTCAAGTTCTCGGCGCTGTCGGCCCGCGCGCTCGCCCTGGGCTTCGACGCACTGGCCACCGGCCACTACGCCCGTCTGGCCCACGGCCGCCTGCGCCGCGCCGTCGACGCCGACAAGGACCAGTCCTACGTCCTCGGGGTGCTCGACGCCGGGCAGCTGGCGACCGCGGTCTTCCCAATCGGTGACACCCCCAAGCCGAGGATCCGCGAAGAGGCCGCCGAGCGCGGCCTGATGGTGGCGGACAAACCGGACAGCTACGACATCTGCTTCATCCCGTCGGGTGACACCAAGGCATTCCTGGGTGCGCGGATCGGCGTGCGGCGCGGTGCCGTGGTCGACGCGGGCGGTGCCGTGTTGGCCGAGCACGACGGTGTGCACGGGTTCACGATCGGACAGCGCAAGGGCCTCGGCATCGCCGGACCGGGCCCGGACGGCCTTCCCCGGTACGTGACGGCGATCGACGCCGACACCGGCACCGTGCACGTCGGCGCCGCAACGGACCTCGACGTCTGGCACCTGGTGGGGGAGCGACCGGTGTTCACCCGGGGAACGCCGATCGAGGGTCCCGTCGAGTGCGAGGTGCAGGTGCGCGCCCACGGTGGCATCGCGCCGGCCGTGGCGGAACTTCGTGATGGCACCCTGGTCGCCGACCTGCGGGGACCGCTGCGCGGTGTCGCCCCCGGGCAGACCATGGTGCTCTACCGCCCCGATCCCGAGGGTGACGAGGTGCTGGCCAGCGCCACGATCGCGGTCGCCGGCCGGCAGCGCTAGCCGGGCACGCGCTCCAGCACGTTGGTCATCACGATGTCCGGCACCGACGGCGGGTAGGCGCAGAACGTGACCTCGACGAGCACCACCGACTTCAACCGGTAGTCCCGACCACACTCGCTGCTGGTGCGGGTGCGGATGGCGTCGTCGTCCGCCGTCCAATCCCCGACGTAGCCGGCCGTCGACGAGCCACATGCGTCGACCCGGCCGACCAGGCCGTCGAACGCAGTGCGGGCCGTCGAGACGTCCCGGTAGGCGGCGGCGCCCTGCGAGATCAGCGCACCGACGGGCGGGTTCTGGTAGGTCGTCTTGTGGAAGTCGACCACCTCTCGGCCGAAGGTCTGCGTCTCGGCGAAGAGCCAGGCGCACTGCGACGGCACCCGGTCGGCGAGAACGTCCACGTCGACGGGAGTCTTTCCGTCCATGGTGGGGATGACGGTGAGATCGTCGCCACCGCCGGTGATGGCCCGCATTCGCGATTGCTCGAGCAGCACCGCGTCCACGTCGACGAGGGACCGCGAGGAGTCCTCGATCCCCGGCGCGGACCCCACCGCGTAGCCGTCGACGGTGCTGGTGCACCCGACCGTCAGTGCGGCCGCGCAGACCGCCAGCAGCGACCTCGGGTGCGACGTGGGCATGGTCGACGGTAACTCGTCGCCTCCGTCATCGAATAGTGTTGGCCGCGTGAGCGTTTTCGCCGCGGCAACCGGCATCGGATCCTGGCCAGGCACGACGGCCCGTGAGGCGGCCGAAGTGGTGGTCGGTGAACTCCACGACCTGACGCACCTCGTCGAGCTGCCCGCCCGCGGGCTTGGCGCCGACATGATTGGGCGGGCGGGCGCCCTGCTCGTCGACGTCGGCATCGACACCGTGCCCCGCGGCTATCGGTTGGCTCCAGGCCGCAGCTCGGTGCTGCGTCGCGCGGTGAGCCTGCTCGACGAGGACGTCGACGCCCTCGAGGAGGCATGGGAACGCGCCGGTTTGCGGGGCGGTGCGCGCATCGTCAAGGTACAGGCGCCGGGGCCGATCACGTTGGCGGCGCATCTCGAACTGCCCAACGGACATCGGGCCATCACCGACGCCGGGGCCGTCCGCGACCTCGCCGAGAGCCTCGCCGAGGGCGTCGCGCTGCACCGCGCCGAACTCGCCCGTCGGCTCGGCGTACCCGTCGTGGTGCAGCTCGACGAGCCGACGCTGCCCGCCGCGCTGGCTGGTCGCCTGACCGGCGTGACGAGTTTCTCGCCGGTGCACCCGGTCGACGAGGCGGTCGCCCAGAGCCTGCTCGACGGGTGCGTCGCGCGCATCGGGGGCGAGGTGGCGTTGCACTGCTGTGCACCGGATCTGCCGTGGAAGACGTTGCAGCGCACCGGATTAGCCGCCGTGTCGATCGACGTGACCACGCTGTCGGCGGCGGACCTCGACGGTATCGGCGAGTTCGTCGAGTCGGGCCGGGTGGTGATGCTGGGCGTGATCCCGGGGCAGGCGCCCGGTCGTCCGCCCGGCCCCCAGGAGGTGGCCAAGGCCGCCGCGTCGATCACCGACCGGCTCGGCTTCTCCCGCGAGGTGCTCCGCGACCGCACCGGTGTCACTCCAGCCTGCGGTTTGGCCGGTGCGACGCCCGAGTGGGCGCGGACGGCGATCGAGTTGGCGCAGAAGGTGGCCGATGGGATCGCCGACGATCCCAGCGCGGCGTAGGGTTTGCTCAGTTGCACTCAACGGGTCAGGGAGGACCGTGGCCACGTCGTCGATCCGCCTCGCGGCCGGTGTCGCCGTCGCGTTGGCGATCGGCGTTGCCGGCGGTCCCGTCACGGCCGTAGCCGCCGCGGACCCGGGGTATACGTCACCGCCGGGCCACTCCCGTGACGGCGGACATTCACGCGGTCACCGCGAGGATCCTCGACCTGGACGTGGTCCGCGCGGCGGCGATCACCCCGGTGCCGAACACACGGGTCCGCGGGGCGGCTCCGACACCGCGGGCCGGCCCGGCCCGGGCGTCGTCGTGGTCGAGCCGGCGACCGCGATCCCGAACGCGAGTCCGTCGCCCTCGCCGAACGTCGCCGTCGCACCGCCGACCCCTCAGCTCGCCGTCTCCGTGCCTGCGCCACCGGTCCGAACGGGCCGCGGCGGCCTCGACCCCGTGCCCGCGGCGCTGGCCTCGAGCCCACCGCGCGTCGTCGTCGGCAACGGACGCTCGCCGGCCCCCGTGCACGCGGCCGAAGAGCCACCCGCGCCCCCGGAGTTCTTCGTCGCGGCGCCGCAGTCCGAAGCGCCGGTCGTCGCGCCGCCGGTCGTCGCGGCCGCGCCGCAGACGGTGACGGTCGTTCCGTCGTCGCCACGGTTCGAACTACCGCCGCCACCGCCGTGGACGACGGTGACGCCGGTGACGCCGGGTTGGCCCACCGGCACGATCTTCGGCATCGCCGGCCTGCTACTGGCGCCGATCGCCGGAATGTGGCTGGGCTGGCGCCAGGCCCGTGCGTCGAAGTCGGCCTCGCAGCTCGTCAGCCACTAGGACGTTCGCAGGTCCTTGCGCAGGATCTTGCCCGACGCCGACTTGGGGATCGCGTCGATGAAGGCCACCTGCCGGACCTTCTTGTAGGGGGCGACGTGTTCGGCGACGAAGTCCATCACCTCGCGGTCGGTCAAGTCTGCGTCGGCGAGCTTGACCACGAACGCCTTCGGCACCTCTTCACCCGACTCGGGGTCGGTCACGCCGACGACGGCCGCGTCGGCAACCGCGGGATGGGTGAGCAGCACCGCCTCGAGTTCGGCCGGCGGAACCTGGTAGCCCTTGTACTTGATGAGCTCCTTGAGCCGGTCGACGATGTAGACGCAACCCGACGAGTCGACCCTGGCGACGTCCCCGGTGTGCAGGAACCCGTCCTCGTCGATGGTCGAGCGGGTCGCGTCGGCGTTGTTCAGATATCCGGGCATCACGTTGGGACCCTTGAACCAGAGCTCGCCGGTTTCGCTGAGACCTGAAGCGGGAGGGTCGATTTCGGCACCGGACTCGTCGACGATCTTGCTGACGGCGTTCGGCACGGTCCAGCCGCACGAGCTCAACGGTGCCACGGTGCCGACGAGCTCCAAGCCGCCGTCGAAGGGGGCGACATGGCTGACGGGGCTGAGCTCGCTCATCCCGTAGCCCTGCACGACCTGGCAGCCCAGGCGTTGCCTGACGGCGCTGCCCAGATCCTCGTCCAGCGGTGCGGCCCCGGACATGATGCCCCGCAGGCTCGACAGGTCGTACTGCTCGACGACTGGGTGCTTGGCCAGGGCGACGGCGACGGGGGGCGCGATGAAGGCGTAGGTGCACCGGTGCGTCTGAATGTTGCCGAGGAACTCCAGTAGATCGAAGCTGGGCATGATCACCAACCGGGCCCGGGCGTGCATCGCGGCGTTCAACAGCACCGTCATGCCGTAGATGTGGAAGAACGGCAGCACCGCCAGGATGCGGTCGTCGGCGCGCATCCCCTGCAGGGGACGTATCTGCGCCACGTTGGCCGCCAGGTTGCGGTGCGTGAGCATCACGCCCTTCGGATTCCCCGTCGTCCCCGAGCTGTAGGGCAGGGCTGCCAGATGCGTGGCCGGGTCGAACGTCACCTCCGGGGCGGGCAGTCCCGCACCGATGAGGTCCTCGGCGTTGGGATGACCGTCGGCGGCCTCGCCGGGCCCGTCGAGCACGACGACGCGGTCGGCGGTCAGTCCGATCGACGCCGCTCCGTCGGCGGCCTGGGACACCAGCGGCGTCACGGTGACCAGCATCGACGCGTTCGCGTCGGTCAGCTGCTTGGCGATGTCCTTGGCCGTGAACAGTGCGTTGATCGTGGTGGCCGTCGCGCCGGCGCGCAGGATGCCGTGGAAGGCGATCGCGAACGCCGAACTGTTGGGGGCCAGCACGCCGACGACGTCACCGACGCCGATGCCGCGCGCAGCCAGTGCTCCGGCGAAGGCGTCGATGTGGGCGACCATGTCGCGGTACGTCGTCTCGGCACCGGACTTGGCGTCGACCAACGCGATGCGCTCGGCGTCCTGCTCGTCGAGATCGGCGAACAGGTAGTCGTAGAGGTTGGTGGTGGGAACGTGGACCTGGGGGAAGGGGCTCGAGAAACTCATCGTGCCTCCGATCGAACCATGAGCCGCCGCGTGCGGGTCATCGTTCGTCGAGCTCCCTGGCCAAGCGCGTGGGCGCGACCAGCCGGTAGGACGCGTCGACGAGCTCGCGGACCTCGTCCCAGTCGACCGGCGCGACGCTGAAGTCCAGACCCAGCCAGCCGGACACGCCGACGTAGGCGGGGTAGAAGAACCGCTCGTCACGTTCCAGTGCGGGGCGGTCGGCGTCGTCGACCTTCACCATCACGCAGTGGTCGACCGGGATCATCTCGCCGGTCTGCCGGGTGCTTCCGCCGTAGACGGCGAACATCTTGGTGACGAAGAAGCTGGGCCGGCCGTGGGACACCTTCTCGTAGGCCTCCGGATACGCCAGGGCGATCTCGCGCAGTTCGGCCAGCCCGGGATCGCCGTCGCGGAACACGATCGGGTGCGGCACGACGCCAGCGTATCGGCGCAGCGCCGGCCCGGCTGGCGTGTCACCGACCTCCGATAACCTTCCTCGAGTGAGCTCACCCGACGCCGACGTCCGTCGCGAATGGCAACAGCTGGCCGACGACGTGCGCGGTCACCAGTTCCGCTACTACGTCAGGGACGCCCCCATCGTGTCCGACGGGGAATTCGACCGGCTGCTCGGCGAGCTGAACGCCCTCGAGGAGCGCTACCCCGAACTGCGGACGCCCGACTCGCCGACCCAGCTCGTCGGCGGAGCGGGGTTTGCAACGGACTTCAGTTCCGCCGACCACCTCGAACGGATGCTGAGCCTCGACAACGTCTTCACCCCCGAGGAGCTCATCGCCTGGGCGGGCCGGCTGACCGGTGAGATTGGTGCGGACCCAGAGTTCCTGTGCGAACTGAAGATCGACGGCGTGGCGCTGGCGCTGGTGTATCGAGACGGGGTGCTGACCCGCGCCGCCACCCGGGGTGACGGCCGCACCGGCGAGGACGTCACGCTCAACGCCCGCACCATCTCCGACATCCCCGAGCGCCTGGCGCACAGCGACGACCATCCCATCCCGGCCGTCCTCGAGGTCAGGGGCGAGGTGTTCTTCCGGCTCGCCGACTTCGAGGAGCTCAACGCCGGACTGGTCGCCGACGGCAAGGCCCCGTTCGCCAATCCGCGCAACAGCGCCGCGGGGTCACTGCGCCAGAAGAATCCCGCGGTGACGGCACGCCGCAAACTGCGGATGATCTGTCACGGCCTCGGGCGTGCCGAGGGGTTCGGCCCCGCGACTCTGCATGACGCCTACCTGGCTCTGAAGGCCTGGGGACTGCCGGTGTCGGACCACACCACGCGCGTCACGGGCATCGACGCCGTCGTCGAACGGGTCGCCTACTGGGGTGAGCACCGCCATGACGTCGAACACGAAATCGACGGTCTGGTGGTCAAACTCGACGACGTCGCCCTGCAGCGCCGCCTCGGCGCCACCTCCCGCGCACCGCGGTGGGCGATCGCCTACAAGTATCCGCCCGAGGAAGCCACCACCAAGCTGCTCGACATCCGCGTCAACGTCGGCCGCACCGGACGTGTCACGCCGTTCGCCTACATGGAGCCGGTGAAGATCGCCGGGTCCACGGTCGGGTTGGCGACGCTGCACAACGCCTCCGAGGTCAAGCGCAAGGGTGTTCTCATCGGCGACACGGTGGTCATCCGCAAGGCCGGCGACGTCATCCCCGAGGTACTCGGACCGGTGGTGGACGTCCGCGACGGCACCGAGCGCGAGTTCGAGATGCCGACCGAGTGTCCCGAATGCGGCACCACGCTGGCTCCGGCCAAGGAGGGCGACGCCGACATTCGGTGCCCCAACTCGCGAACGTGTCCGGCGCAACTGCGCGAGCGGGTCTTCCACGTCGCCGGACGCGGCGCGTTCGACATCGAGGGACTGGGCTACGAGGCCGCCGTCGCCCTGCTGCAGTCGGAGGTGATCACCGACGAGGGCGACCTGTTCGACCTGACCGCGGACGATCTGCTGCGCACTCAACTGTTCACGACGCAGAAGGGCGAGATCTCGGCCAACGGGAAGCGACTCCTCGCCAATCTGGACAAGGCGAAGCAACAGCCGCTGTGGCGCGTGTTGGTGGCACTGTCCATCCGGCACGTCGGCCCGACCGCAGCCCGCGCGCTGGCCGGGGAGTTCGGCAGCCTCGAGGCCATCGAGGCCGCGACCGAGGAGCAACTGGCGGCCAGCGAGGGCGTGGGCCCGACGATCGCCGACGCGGTGATCGACTGGTTCACCGTCGACTGGCACCGCGCCATCGTCGAGAAGTGGCGGGCCGCCGGCGTGCGCATGCACGACGAACGCGACGAGAGCATCGCGCGGACGTTGGAGGGGCTCTCGGTCGTGGTCACCGGATCGCTGCCCGGGTTCTCCCGGGACGAGGCCAAGGAGGCGATCCTGGCTCGGGGTGGCAAGGCCGCCGGCTCGGTGTCGAAGAAGACCGCCTACGTGGTGGCCGGCGATGCGCCGGGATCGAAGTACGACAAGGCCGTCGAGCTCGGCGTCCCGGTCCTCGACGAGGACGGCTTCCGGCGCCTGCTGGAGAACGGACCCGAGGATCCTGACGCCGACGCCGACGCCGACGCCGACGCCGACGACCCGAACACGGTGCCGGCCGACGGCTGATCTCAGCGCAAGATCGTCGCGACGATGCCGCTGAGGTAGCCCAACCGGGCCACCTCCGACGGGCGGAATGCCGGTCCGCCGGGACGGCCGAGCACGACGGCGGTGTGGTGATCGCCCAGTGGAGCAGCGGCCAGCGTGGTGTCGAAGTCGCGCCACACCTGGGGCACCCATTCGGCGGCGCCGTCCAGTGCCTCGGCGTGCTCCAGTGGCAGCCAGGGGGCGGACTCGGCGGCGGTCTCGGGTACGCCGTGGCTACCCGCCACCATCGCCACGCCGACGTCGTCGCGGCGCATCACCATGCACCACCCGACCCTGAGCACCTTGGGGGCCTCGTCGACCAACACCTGCAGCCTGCCGGCCTTGCCGGGCGCGGCGGCGATGTGGTCGATCAACTCTAGTTCGCGGTGGGCCTCCAACAGGCCGGTGTGCGGCCGGATGCTGTCGACGTAGACGCCGTTGAGCTTCTCGGCGGCCGTGATGAGCATGTCGGGCATGGCCCCGGGTGGGAGCTCTACGACCAGGTCGTCGACGGCGTAGCCGGCCGCGCGTTCGACGACGTCCAGGGACAGGATGTCGGCCCCCACGGAGCCGAGTGCCACCGCGAGTGAGCCCAGGCTGCCCGGCCTGTCCTCCAGTTCGACGCGCAGCAGGTATGACGGCACGGGCAACACTGTGTCACGGAGGGCAGGAGCGAGCGACTCGGGAGATGTGCACGGAGGGTAGGAGCGGAGCGACTCGGGAGATGTGCACGGAGGGTAGGAGCGGAGCGACTCGAAAGCCGTGACTAGGCTTTGGTGTCGTGTCGCAGATCTCGCAGGACGACGTCGCCCACCTGGCACGTCTGGCCCGGCTCACCCTGACCGACGGCGAACTGATGAGTTTCGCCGGCCAACTCGACGCCATTTTGGAGCACGTCAGCCGGATTCAGGCCGTCGACGTGACCGGTGTCGAGGCGACCGACAACCCCCTCAACGAGGTCAACGTCACCCGGCCCGACGAGGTGCAACCCTGCCTCACCCAGGAGCAGGCCCTCTCGGCCGCTCCCAACGCCGTCGACGGTCGCTTCGCGGTGCCGCGCATTCTGGGGGAGGAGCAGTGAGCGAGCTCGCGAGCGAACCGACGGCCTGGGCTGGGCCGGCCGAGCCTGCGAGGAGGGCCCAGTGAGCGAGCTGATTCGTCTGGATGCCGCCACGCTCGGCGCCAAGATCGCCGACAAGGAGGTCAGCTCGACGGAGGTCGTGCAGGCCCATCTCGACCAGATCGCCGCCACTGACGGCGATTACCACGCATTCCTGCACGTCGCGAGTGAGGCCGCGCTGGCACAGGCGGCGCGCGTCGACGCCGCCGTCGCCGCCGGCGAGACCTTGGCGTCCCCGCTGGCCGGCGTTCCGCTGGCCCTCAAGGACGTCTTCACGACCGTCGGCATGCCGACGACCTGCGGGTCGAAGATCCTCGAGGGCTGGCAGTCGCCGTACGACGCGACGGTCACCGCGCGGCTGCGGGCGGCGGGCATCCCGATCCTCGGCAAGACCAACATGGACGAGTTCGCCATGGGCAGCTCGACCGAGAACTCCGCCTACGGGCCCACCCGCAACCCGTGGAACGTCGAACGCGTGCCCGGTGGCTCCGGGGGCGGCAGCGCCGCGGCGCTCGCGGCCTTTCAGGCGCCGCTGGCCATCGGTTCGGACACGGGCGGCTCCATTCGTCAGCCGGCGGCGCTGACCGCGACCGTCGGCGTCAAGCCGACCTACGGCACGGTGTCGCGCTACGGGCTGATCGCGTGCGCGTCGTCGTTGGACCAGGGCGGCCCCTGCGCGCGCACGGTGCTGGACACGGCGTTGCTGCACCAGGTCATCGCGGGCCACGATCCGCGCGACTCGACCTCGGTGGCCGCCGCCGTCCCCGACGTGGTCGCCGCCGCCAAGGCCGGTGCGACGGGCGATCTGTCGGGCGTGCGCGTCGGCATCGTCAAGCAGCTGCGCAGCGGCGAGGGCTATCAGCCCGGGGTGTTGGACTCGTTCACCGCCGCCGTCGAGCAGCTCGTGGCGCTCGGCGCCGAGGTCAGCGAAGTCGACTGCCCGAATTTCGACCATTCGATGGCGGCGTACTACCTGATCCTGCCGTCGGAGGTGTCGAGCAACCTCGCCCGCTTCGACGCGATGCGCTACGGGCTGCGGGTCGGCGACGACGGCACGCACAGTGCCGAAGAGGTGATGGCGATGACCCGAGCCGCCGGATTTGGCCCAGAGGTCAAGCGCCGCATCATGATTGGCACCTACGCCCTGTCGGCGGGTTATTACGACGCGTACTACAACCAGGCGCAGAAGGTGCGGACGTTGATCGCCGGGGACCTCGAGCGGGCCTACCAGAGCGTCGACGTGTTGGTCTCGCCCGCCACCCCGACGACCGCCTTCCCCCTCGGCGAGAAGGTCGACGACCCGCTCGCGATGTACCTCTTCGACCTCTGCACGCTGCCCCTGAACTTGGCCGGCCACTGCGGAATGTCGGTCCCGTCGGGGCTCGCCGAGGACGACGGTCTGCCCGTTGGCCTGCAGATCATGGCGCCGGCGCTGGCCGACGACCGGCTCTACCGCGTCGGTGCGGCCTACGAGGCGGCCCGCTGTGCGCTGCCGTCGGCGATCTGACGGGGGAGGATGTAGCGCATGCGCATTGGAGTTCTCACCGGCGGCGGTGACTGCCCGGGACTGAACGCGGTCATCCGAGCCGTCGTCCGGACCTGTGACGTCCGCTACAAGTCCTCGGTCGTCGGATTCCTCGACGGCTGGCGCGGTCTCATGGAGGACCGCCGCATCCAGCTCGCCAACGACGACCGCAACGACCGTCTGCTCACCAAGGGCGGCACCATCCTCGGCACCGCGCGGGTGAACCCCGACAAGCTGCGCGCCGGGCTCGACCAAATCAAGCAGACGATGGAGGACAACGGCATCGACGTGCTGATCCCCATCGGCGGCGAGGGCACGCTGACGGCGGCGCACTGGCTGTCGGAGGAGAACGTGCCCGTCGTCGGCGTGCCGAAGACCATCGACAATGACATCGACTGCACCGACGTGACGTTCGGCCACGACACCGCCCTGCAGGTGGCGACGGACGCCATCGACCGGTTGCACAGCACGGCCGAGTCGCACCAGCGGGTGATGCTCGTCGAGGTGATGGGGCGGCACGCCGGCTGGATCGCATTGAACGCCGGGCTGGCGTCCGGCGCGCACATGACCCTGATTCCCGAGCAGCCCTTCGACGTCGAAGAGGTGTGCCGATTGATCAAGCAGCGCTTCGTCCGTGGTGACTCGCACTTCATCTGCGTGGTCGCCGAGGGGGCGAAGCCCGCCGAGGGCACCATGATGCTGCGTGACGGCGGCATCGACGAATTCGGCCACGTGAAGTTCACCGGCGTGGCG
Organism: Mycobacterium sp. NPDC006124; assembly: GCF_040614235.1. Classification (NCBI taxonomy): domain Bacteria; kingdom Bacillati; phylum Actinomycetota; class Actinomycetes; order Mycobacteriales; family Mycobacteriaceae; genus Mycobacterium; species Mycobacterium sp. NPDC006124. The sequence continues at coordinate 398,521 of NZ_JBEXUA010000001.1, forward strand.
CACCAATTGGGCGTCGAGATCGAGAAGCGGATCAAGAAGGAGGTGCGCACCACGGTGCTCGGTCACGTGCAGCGTGGCGGCACCCCGACGGCGTACGACCGCGTGCTGGCCACCCGGTTCGGCGTCAACGCCGCCGACGCCGCGCACTCCGGCGAATACGGAACGATGGTCTCGCTGCGCGGGCAGGACATCGGCCGGGTGCCGCTCGCCGAGGCCGTCAAGCAGCTCAAGCTGGTACCGCAGGGCCGCTACGACGACGCCGCCGAGTTCTTCGGCTGACGTCGCCTTCCCGTCGGCGGGGGACGAAGACCAACTAACTAGGATCGGACCATGACTGTCGACACCGCCGAACTGATCGATTACGACGAGGTCGTCTCCCGCTACGAACCCGTGATGGGCATGGAGGTCCACGTCGAACTGTCGACGGCGACCAAGATGTTCTGCGGCTGCGCCAACCACTTCGGCGCCGAGCCCAACACCAACGTCTGCCCGGTGTGCCTCGGGCTGCCCGGCGCACTGCCCGTGGTCAACGCCGCCGCCGTCGAGTCGGCGATCCGGATCGGCCTCGCGCTCAACTGCGAGATCGCCCCGTGGGGTCGCTTCGCCCGCAAGAACTACTTCTACCCGGACCAGCCGAAGAACTATCAGATCAGCCAGTACGACGAGCCGATCGCGGTCGACGGTCATCTCGACGTCCCCCTCGACGACGGCACCATTTGGCGGGTGGAGATCGAGCGCGCCCACATGGAGGAGGACACGGGCAAGCTGACGCACCTCGGCAGTGCCACGGGCCGCATCGCCGGTGCCACCACGTCGCTGCTCGACTTCAACCGGGCCGGGGTGCCACTGGTCGAGATCGTCACCCGGCCGATCGAGGGCGCCGGTGCCCGGGCCCCCGAGATCGCCAGGTCCTACGTGACCGCGCTGCGAGACCTGTTGCGCGGCTTGGGAGTCTCCGACGTCCGGATGGACCAGGGCTCGATGCGCTGCGACGCGAACGTCTCGCTCAAGTCCGTCGGGGCCAGTGAGTTCGGCACGCGGACCGAGACCAAGAACGTCAACTCGCTCAAGAGTGTCGAGGTCGCCGTCCGCTACGAGATGCGCAGGCAGGCAGCAGTTCTCGACGGCGGCGGCGAGATCGTCCAGGAGACCAGGCACTTCCACGAGGACGGCTACACCAGCGCGGGTCGGCGCAAGGAGACCGCCGAGGACTATCGGTACTTCCCGGAGCCCGACCTCGAGCCGGTGGCACCGAGCGAGGATTTGGTCGCACGGTTGCGGGAGACCATCCCCGAGCTGCCGTGGTTGCAGCGCAACCGCATTCAGCAGGATTGGGACATCTCCGACGAGGTCATGCGCGACCTGGTCAACAACGGCGTCATCGACCTGGTCACCGCCACCGTCGCCGAGGGCGCATCCAGCGAGGGGGCCCGGGCGCTGTGGGGCAACTTCCTGGTGCAGAAGGCCAACGAACGCGGTCTCACCGCACCGGAATTGGCCATCACGCCCAAGCAGGTCGCCGCCGTGCTGAAGCTCGTCGACGACGGCAAGCTGTCCAACAAGCTGGCCCGCGAGGTCATCGAGGGCGTGCTGGCCGGCGAGGGTGAGCCCGAACAGGTGATGACCGACCGCGGACTGGCGGTCGTGCGTGACGATTCGGTGATTCAGGCGGCCGTCGACGAGGCGCTCGCCGCCAACCCCGACATCGCCGAGAAGATCCGCGGCGGCAAGGTGCAGGCCGCCGGCGCGGTCGTCGGCGCCGTCATGAAGGCCACCAAGGGGCAGGCCGACGCCGCACGCGTTCGCGAACTGGTGCTGGTCGCCTGCGGCGTCGACGGGTAGCCGACACTCCGACGTCGCTCGACGTGGCCGGTCGCGCGGTCTGGTCTGTTCAGGGCCCTCTTCTGCGACCGGTATGCTTTGCCATGACGTGATCGTGGCGTTCGCCCATCGAACCATGCCGACGACGGCCATTCCCTCGATCCACCTGCAACCAGGGATGTGAAGAGCAGTGGCGAGTGAGCGAACCGTCGTCGCGGCGGTGCCGAACTACAACATGGCCGAACACCTCGACCGGCTGCTGCCGCAACTCTTGCGCCAGGGGTACGACCACGTCTTCGTCCTCGACGATGCCTCCACCGACGGCAGCGTCGAGGTCGCGGCCAAGTACGGCGACGGCGTGACGGTCCTGCGCCATGCCACCAACCGGGGCGCCGCGGCGAATCGCAACCAGATCCTGACATGCGTCGACGGGGAGACCCTGATCCACTTCGTGGACTCCGACATGGACGTGCACACCGACGAGGTCGCCGCGACGGCGAGGAAGCTTGTCGCGCAGTACGAGACGTTTGGCGTGGGAGTGATCGGCGGCCTCGTCTGCCGCAGCGACGGTTGGCAGGAGCCGTTCAACTACGGTCCGGTGTTCGGGCTGCGGTCACAACTGACCGCAGGCCTGCCGATGCTGATCGACTTGGCGCGCAAGCGCGACCGGCTCGCGCGCACCCTCGCCGCCCTGATGGCACGCGGTATGCGCGGCTGGCCGCAGATCCTGACCGACCCAATGGCCGCGCCGACCTACTGGGTACACGAGGGCAACATGCTCGTCGCGGCCGAGACCTTCCGCGTCGTCGGTGGATACGACGCGGCGATGCGGGAGCACGAGACCCAGGACCTCGCCATCAGACTGAGACGTGCTGGCGTGGCGAGCTACTTCGACCCCAGCATCAAGCTCGTGCATCACCGTGCCGACGTCAGGGGTAAGACGCGGCGGTGGCAATCCACGAGGGCAGCGCTGCACCTCGTGCGCAAGCACGGTCTCCGGCGATATCTCGTCGACGGCTAGGTGTTCTCGGCGTTGGTGCGGGGGAATCCGCCGCCCTGCGGGAACAACGGGAACACCACGTCGTCGACCTTGTCGGCGTCACCGGAGGTCCGGTTGATCGTGGCACCCCAGATGTTGCCGTCCGGGGAGGACTTCAGCGCCCAGGCGTGACCATGGGTGTCTTGCCGGACCACCTCGGGATCGCCGGTCACCGCACCCGTGTCGGGCGCCAGGCGCACGGCGACGGTCTGCTTGGTGTTGACCATGTTGACCAGGACGCTGCCGTCGGTGACCGCGCACCCGGCGATGCCAGGCTTGTCCGGCCACGTCCACACCGTGGAGACCACGGAGTCCTTCGTGATGCGCTGCAGTCGGTCACCGGTCGGTGTCCGGTCGGTCACGTATTGGGAACCGTCGGCTCGGTCGATGCAGAGTCCGCCGGCGCCGCCGATTCCGCTCAGTGCGGTGGTCGGAGGAGCCTGGTCGACCGTGGTCGGTTGTTCGATGCGAATCAGCTTGCCGGCCAGCGAACCTGGATCCGTCGCCTGACCGGGGTCGCCGGCGTCGCCGGTGAGCAGTTCCAGCGTGGTGGGGCTGGTGAACATCAGCGCGCCCATGTTGTTGGTGGCGCCCTTGGGGATGCCCGTCAGGATCGGCTTGGGGACGTCGCCGTCGGCGATGCGGACGATGCGGTTGTCGGTGGGTGTGCTGATGTAGGCGTACATCAGCTTGTCCTGGGCGTAGGTGGGGGACAGGACGATGTCCATCAGGCCGCCGTCACCGGACGGGTCGACCGGAATCACCAGCTTGACCTTGGGCTCGGCGTTGGTGGCGATCTCCTTGACCGCGCCGGTGATCCGTTCTGCGACCAGCGCCGACTTGCTGTCCGGGCCCATGATCAGGCCGCTGGTGCTCTCCAGGCAGCCCTGCATCACGCCCTTGGCGTCACAGACCTTGGGGAACGGCTGACCGGGCAGGGGTGGCGGGGGTGGGGGCTCCTCGCTGGGGGGCGGCGCCATCTCGGGCTGGGTGGTGAACGGTTGGGACTGGTTGTCGTCGAAGCGGGCACAGCCCGACCCGACCAGCAACGCCGCGCACAGCAGCACCAGCACTCCTCGCGATTGCCGGTGCACACTCATGCTCGCCAGATTACGGATCGTCGGGCAGTGCGCGCCACGTCGGTCGGTGCGACCCTTGGTCACGGCTTGGCAATGACTGCACGAAAGCGACGCGCCAATCCACGATTCCCAGGTGACTAGCACTTACGCTGGGAAACGTGACCAGTACTTCTCACGATCCGCGCGCGTGGCAGAGACCTGAAGACTCCGCCTCGCGTCCTGCGTCGGCGCGCCTGGTCGACCCGGAGGACGACCTACCCTCCTCGACGTACGCGGGCGACTTCGAGACCACCGCGATCCCGCGGTACGACTCGAATACGTCCACCCCCGAGCGTTCCGGCTACGGACTACTCCACGAGCCGGAGCCGCTGCCCTACGTCCAGCCCGCGGGCAAGTACCAGACCCCGTCGGCCGAGCCGACGGAGATCGAGCCCGACGTGGGCTTCGGTCCGTCCGACCAACGGGGTCGACGGGGTACCCAGGACCTCGGCCTGATGATTCTGCGCATGGGACTGGGCGCGCTGCTGATCGCCCACGGGCTGCAGAAGGCCTTCGGCCTGTGGGGAGGCCAGGGGCTCAACGGTTTTCAGCAGTCACTGGTCGACATGGGCTATCAGCACGCCAACGTGCTGACCTACGTCGGCGTCGCCGGTCAGATCGGCGCGGGCGTACTGCTGGTGTTGGGACTGTTCACCCCGGTGGCCGCGGCCGGCGCGGTCGCCTATCTGATCAACTCGTTGCTGGCCGCCGTCGCGGCGCAACCGGCGCGCGGAACGTTCTCGTTCTTCCTGCCCGACGGGCACGAGTACCTCGTCATGCTGCTGCTGATCGCGGTTGCCCTCGTGCTGACCGGGCCCGGCAAGTACGGCTTCGACGCCGGACGGGGCTGGTCTCGCCGCCCGTTCGTCGGATCGGCCGTGGCGCTGGTGTTGGGCATCGCCGCGGGTGTCGGAGTCTGGGTGCTCCTCAACGGCGCGAACCCGCTGGTCTGAGGTCTCGCTCGTCTGAGGTCTTAGGCGTAAGGGTTCGGCACCCGGCCGTCGGTGGCGGCGGTCAACTGCGGCAGGGTCGCGAACGTCACTGCCGGCAGGCGCAGGTCCGACCCGTCCTTGAGGTGAGCCGACGCCCACGAACTGCGGTCGAATCGCAACCCGTCGACGTCCTCCCACGGGACCGACCGGCTGCCGAGGAGGGTGCGCGCGGTGACGGTGTCCCGGTCGGCGGTGGTGCGGTAACGCGCGATCGCCAGCGACGCGACGATCGGCAGGATCAGCAGCGCGGTGAACCACACCGGATTGGCCAGCACCAGGGCCAGCAGACCCAACGTGAAGATGGAGACCGCGAAGTGCGCCATCGGCGAGATCCTGATGACGACCGGCGTCGAGGACGGGGAAGCGGGGGAAGGACTCACCACCCCATCCTCCCAGTCAGCGCAGCCTCGGTGACCGTCGGCCCGTGACGACCGAATTTGACCTTTGAGCAGTGTGGCGGCTACCGTCGCTGGTTATGAAGACCGTCTCGATTCTCGTAGTACTTGGTTCGCGCGTTGGAGCGTAACCCGACTGAGTAACCAGTCAGAGCCTACGAGCCGACGCGCAACCCTCGTGCAGCATCCGCTGACGGGGGTTTTTTGTTGCCCGAGAACCCGTATCACCCACTTGAAGACGTAGAGGACATCGTGAGCGCACCGACCACGCGGCCACCGGAGCCGGGCACCCGACCCAACGGCACACCGGCTGGCCCCACCACCCGCGAAGCCACCCCGGCGGCGCAGCCGAGAAAGATTGCGCCGCAACAGATGACGGGCGCTCAGGCCGTCATCCGCTCACTCGAGGAACTCGACGTCGACGTCATCTTCGGCATCCCCGGCGGTGCCGTGCTGCCGGTCTACGACCCGCTCTTCGACTCGGTCAAGCTGCGCCACGTGCTGGTCCGTCACGAACAGGGCGCCGGCCACGCCGCCAGCGGCTATGCCCACGCCACCGGAAAGGTCGGCGTCATGATGGCCACCTCCGGGCCGGGCGCGACCAACCTGGTGACCCCGCTGGCCGACGCGCAGATGGACTCGATCCCGGTCGTCGCGATCACCGGGCAGGTCGGCCGCGCGCTGATCGGCACCGACGCGTTCCAGGAAGCCGACATCTCCGGCATCACCATGCCGATCACCAAGCACAACTTCCTGGTTCGCCACGGCGACGACATCGCCCAGCAGATCGCCGAGGCGTTCCACATCGCCCGGACCGGCCGTCCGGGCGCCGTGCTGGTGGACATCCCCAAGGACGTGCTGCAGGCCCAGTGCACGTTCAGCTGGCCGCCGAAGATCGACCTGCCCGGCTACAAGCCCAACACCCGGCCGCACAGCCGGCAGGTGCGAGAGGCCGCCAAGCTGATCGCCGCGGCCCGCAAGCCGGTGCTCTACGTCGGCGGCGGCGTGATCCGCGGGGAGGCCTCCGCCGAACTGCTGGAACTCGCCGACCTGACCGGTATTCCGGTGGTCACCACGCTGATGGCCCGGGGCGCGTTCCCCGACAGTCACTCTCAGAACCTCGGAATGCCCGGCATGCACGGCACCGTCGCGGCCGTCGGTGCGCTGCAGAAGAGCGACCTGCTGATCGCGCTGGGCACCCGCTTCGACGACCGCGTGACCGGCAAGCTGGATTCGTTCGCACCCGACGCGAAGGTGATCCACGCCGACATCGACCCCGCGGAGATCGGCAAGAACCGCAACGCCGACGTGCCGATCGTGGGTGACGTGAAGAACGTGATCTCCGATCTGCTCGACGCGCTGCGCCGCGACGGTACCGACTCCACAACGCTGGACCTCGACGAGTGGTGGGGGTATCTCAAGGGCGTCCAGGAGACGTTCCCGTTGAGCTACGGACCGCAGAGCGACGGCAGCCTCAGCCCGGAATTCGTCATCGAATCACTGGGCCGGATCGCAGGTCCGGACGCGGTGTACGTGGCGGGCGTTGGGCAGCACCAGATGTGGGCCGCGCAGTTCGTCAAGTACGAGAAGCCCAAGACGTGGCTCAACTCCGGCGGCCTGGGCACCATGGGCTACGCCGTGCCCGCCGCGATGGGTGCGAAGTTCGCTCGTCCGGAGGCCGAGGTGTGGGCCATCGACGGCGACGGTTGCTTCCAGATGACCAACCAGGAACTGGCCACGTGCGCCGTCGAGGGCGCGCCCATCAAGGTCGCGCTGATCAACAACGGCAACCTGGGCATGGTGCGGCAGTGGCAGACGCTGTTCTACGAAGAGCGCTACAGCCAGACCAACCTGTCCACGCACAGCCACCGCATCCCCGACTTCGTCAAGCTCGCCGAGGCGCTCGGATGCGTCGGATTGCGCTGCGAGCGAGCCGAAGACGTCGAGGACGTCATCAACCAGGCCCGGGCGATCAACGATCGTCCGGTGGTGATCGACTTCATCGTCGGTGCCGACGCGCAGGTGTGGCCGATGGTGGCCGCCGGCATGAGCAACGACCAGATCGAAGCGGCCAGGGGCATCCGGCCGTTGTTCGACGACCAGGGCAACGAGGGGCACGCCTGATGGGAACCATCAAGACCCACACCTTGTCGGTGCTCGTCGAGGACAAGCCAGGCGTCCTCGCCCGCGTGGCGTCGCTGTTCTCCCGGCGTGGCTTCAACATCCAGAGCCTCGCCGTCGGTGCCACCGAACAGAAGAACCTGTCCCGGATGACGATCGTCGTCTCGGTGGAGGACTTCCCGCTCGAGCAGATCACCAAGCAGCTCAACAAGCTGATCAACGTGATCAAGATCGTCGAGCAGGACGAGGACAACTCGGTCTCTCGTGAGCTGGCGCTGATCAAGGTCCGCGCCGACGCCACCACCCGGGGGCAGATCATCGAGGCGGTGAATCTCTTCCGCGCCAAGGTCGTCGACGTCTCTGCCGAGTCCTTGGTGGTCGAGGCCACCGGAACGCCTGGCAAGCTGACGGCGCTGCTGAATCTCCTCGAGCCCTACGGTATCCGGGAGATCGCGCAGTCCGGCATGGTGACGCTCTCGCGCGGTCCGCGCGGCATCGTCACCACCAAGTAACCAAGTTTCGACGAAATACGAACGAAGAGAAGGAAATAACGTGGCAGTTGAAATGTTCTACGACGACGACGCAGACCTGTCGATCATCCAGGGACGCAAGGTCGCCGTCATCGGCTACGGCAGCCAGGGGCATGCGCATTCGCTGTCGCTGCGCGACTCGGGCGTCGAGGTCAAGGTCGGTCTCAAGGAGGGCTCCAAGTCCCGCGAGAAGGTCACCGAGCAGGGCCTCGAGGTCGACACTCCGGCCGAGGTCGCCAAGTGGGCCGACGTGATCATGCTGCTTGCCCCGGACACCGCGCAGGCGGAGATCTTCAAGAACGACATCGAGCCGAACTTGGAGGCGGGCAACGCCCTGTTCTTCGGCCACGGCCTGAACATCCACTTCGACCTCATCGAACCGGCGGAGAACATCACCATCGGCATGGTCGCGCCCAAGGGGCCGGGCCACCTGGTTCGTCGTCAGTTCGTCGACGGCAAGGGCGTGCCCTGCCTGATCGCCATCGACCAGGATCCCACTGGCGAGGGTCAGGCGCTCGCGCTGTCCTACGCCAAGGCCATCGGTGGCGCCCGCGCCGGCGTCATCAAGACCACGTTCAAGGAAGAGACCGAGACCGACCTGTTCGGTGAGCAGGCCGTGTTGTGCGGCGGCACCGAGGAATTGGTGAAGGTCGGCTTCGAGGTCATGGTCGAGGCGGGCTACGCCCCCGAGATGGCCTACTTCGAGGTTCTGCACGAGCTCAAGCTGATCGTCGACCTGATGTACGAGGGCGGCATCGCGCGGATGAACTACTCGGTGTCCGACACCGCGGAGTTCGGCGGCTATCTGTCCGGTCCGCGTGTCATCGACGCCGACACCAAGGAGCGCATGCGCGCCATCCTCAAGGACATCCAGGACGGCACCTTCGTCCGCGAACTCGTCGCCAACGTCGAGGACGGCAACAAGCGCCTCGAGAAGCTGCGCAAGGAGAACGCCGAACACCCCATCGAGGTCACCGGCAAGAAGCTGCGCGACCTGATGAGCTGGGTCGACCGGCCGATCACCGAGACGGCTTAGCAACACCCGAATTCGGCGCGCGAACGTTCGCTCAGCGATCGTTCGCGCGCCGAAGTCATGTCGGGGTGAGGAGTCGTTCGGTCAGTTCCACCGGGTGCGACAGCATGGCCATGTGTCCGCCCGGAGTCACGGCGGGCTCGACGCCCAACCGGTCGGCGACGACGCCACGCATGAAGTCCGCCGGGAAGAACCTGTCGTCGGCGAACAGCACGAACCTCGTCCTGACCCGCGGCAGCTCGGACGGCCACGGCTTCAGCGTCGGTGTGTCGGACTGCCCGCGTGGGACTTCCGCGGCGACGACGGCCTCGTCGACTCCGTTGTAGTAGAGCGCGTTCTCGTCGTCGACGTCCCATCCGCCGGCCTGAGCCGCGGCGCGCTGGGCGGCGGCACACCCGGTGGCAACCCACCAGTCGCCCGGGCGTTCCCCGGGGCGGGGAATCATCGCCGGCACGTAGATCAGCGCCGCCGCCTCCATCCGAGTGCACGCGAGCGCGCCGGTGAAGCCACCAAAGGAATGCGCGACCACCACCGGCGGTTCCCCGTCGTCGCGATGCTGCCGAACCACGGCGTCGGCATAGGCCTCCAGGTCGGCCGACTCGTCTTCGCACGGAAGGTCGACGGCGATCCCGCGGTGCCCCCGGCGCGCCAGCTCGTCGACCACCAAACGCCAGCACGACGGGTCGCATCCACCGCCGGGCACCAGCAGAAACGTCGTCACGGCGCCAGTTTGGGCAACGTCGTGATGCCGAACTCGCGGCGCAGCATCGTGCGGGCGGCGTAGTAGCCGGCCATCCCGTGGACGCCTCCGCCGGGAGGGGCGGCCGACGAGCAGAGGTAGGCCTTCGGGATCGGAGTCGACCAGGGGTCCAGGCGCAGCGTCGGTCCGGTGAGTGCGCTGAACATGTTGTTGCCGCCGACGCCGATGTCCCCGCCGACCAGGTTGGCGTTGTGGTCGGCCAGCCGCGAGGCGGGCACGCTGCGGGCGGCGACCACCACGTCGCGGAACCCGGGCGCGAAGCGTTCGACGACCCTCGTCACCGTCTCGGCCATGTCGACCTCGGCACCGGCCGGCACGTGGGCGTAGGTCCAGAACGGCCGTCGTCCGTCGGCGTCGACGCGGCCCGGATCCGCGAGATGGGGGAGCGCGGCCAGGATCATCGGCCACTCGGCCAGGCGACCGTGGGCGATCTCGTCCTCGGCGAGCGCCATCTGGGCGCGGGTGCCACCGAGGTGAAGCGTCGGCGCGTGGGCCAATCGTTCGTCGCGCCAGGGGATTTCGCCGGACAAGACGAAGTCCACCTTCGCGACGCCAGGTCCGAATCGGTAGCGACGCAGCGCCTTGGCATACCTCGACGGCAGGTCGTCGCCGTAGACGTCCAGAAGCGCGGTCGGCGCCGTGTCGTACAGCACGACCCCCTTGGGAGGACGGGTGACTTCCTCGCCGACGACCACCTCGCCGCCGTGGGAACGGAGATCGGCGATCAGGGCGTCGGGGATCGCTTGGGACCCACCGACCGGGATCGGCCATCCCACGGAATGCGCGAGCGTCGCCAGCATCAAGCCGGCACCGGAGGACACCAGCGACGGCATTTGCGAAATGGTATGGGCGGCAACGCCGCTGAACAGGGCGCGGGCGTCGTCGCCGCTCAGGCTGCGCCACAGCGGCGTGCCCTGCGCGAGCAGCCGTGGACCGACCTGAAGTGCGGCGCCGATCGACGGCGGGATCGAACGCTTGTCACCAAGCATCAGGCCGACCACACCGTCCCAATTGGCCACCAGTGGGCCGAGTAGACGCCGCCAGGACGCGCCGCCGTCGAGCTCCTCGCAGGTCCGGCGTAGGTCGGTGTAGCCGATCGCGGCGCGCCCGTCCGGCAGCGGATTGCCGTACGCGATGTCGGGTACGGCCAGTTGCACACCACGGGCCCGAAGATCGAACTCGGCGAAGAACGGTGAGGCCAGCGCCAGCGGATGCACCGCCGAACAGATGTCGTGGCTGACGCCGGGATACTCGGGGTCGGGCATCGTCCGAGCGCCGCCGCCCGCGGTGGGCTGAGCCTCGACGACGCGCACCGCCAGCCCGGCCCGGGCACAGATCACGGCTGCGCTGAGGCCGTTGGGCCCACTGCCGACGACCGTGACGTCTGCTATCTCGCTACTGCGCACTGGAACCGCTCCTGCCCTGCATCACTCAATTAGAGCCCACTACGCTGTCCGCGTGAGCCTGCCCGTTGTCTTGATCGCCGACAAACTCGCCGAATCGACCGTTGCCGCCCTGGGAGACCAGGTAGAGGTGCGGTGGGTGGACGGCCCCGACCGGGAGAAGCTACTGGCCGCGGTCCCGGAAGCCGACGCGCTGCTGGTGCGCTCGGCGACGACCGTCGACGCCGAGGTCATCGCCGCGGCCCCCAAGCTGAAGATCGTCGCCCGCGCCGGTGTCGGCCTCGACAACGTCGACGTGGACGCCGCCACCGCACGCGGCGTGCTGGTGGTCAACGCACCCACCTCGAACATCCACAGCGCCGCCGAGCACGCGCTGGCGCTGCTGCTGGCTGCGGCCCGCCAGATCCCGGCGGCCGACGCGACGCTGCGCGAGCACACCTGGAAGCGGTCGAAGTTCTCCGGTGTGGAGATCTTCGGTAAGACGGTCGGCGTGGTCGGTCTGGGCCGCATCGGACAGCTCGTCGCGCAGCGCCTGGCCGCGTTCGGTGCCCACATCACCGCCTACGACCCCTACGTCTCACAGGCCCGCGCCGCGCAACTCGGCATCGAGCTGCTGCCGCTGGACGAGCTGCTCGGGCGCGCCGACTTCATCTCCGTGCACCTTCCGAAGACCAAGGAGACCGCGGGTCTCATCAACGCCGACGCCCTGGCCAAGACAAAACCCGGCGTCATCATCGTCAACGCCGCCCGCGGTGGACTGATCGACGAGCAGGCGCTGGCCGACGCGATCAAGAGCGGTCACGTCCGTGGCGCCGGACTCGACGTCTTCTCCACCGAACCGTGCACCGACAGCCCCCTGTTCGAGCTGCCGGAGGTGGTCGTCACCCCGCACCTGGGCGCGTCGACCGCCGAGGCGCAGGATCGCGCCGGCACCGACGTCGCGGCCAGCGTGCGGCTGGCTCTGGCGGGGGAGTTCGTCCCCGACGCCGTCAACGTCGGCGGCGGCGTGGTCGGGGAAGAGGTCGCCCCCTGGCTGGACCTGGTGCGCAAGCTGGGGCTGCTCGTCGGGGCGCTGTCGGCCGAGCTGCCGACCAACCTGTGCGTGCAGGTGCGCGGCGAGCTTGCCTCCGAACAGGTCGAGGTGCTGAAGCTCTCGGCGCTGCGCGGTCTGTTCTCCGCCGTCATCGAAGACCAGGTGACCTTCGTCAACGCTCCGGCGCTGGCGTCCGAACGCGGCGTCGAGGCCAGCATCGACACCGAGCCCGAGAGCCCCAACCACCGCAGCGTCGTCGACGTGCGGGCCGTGGCCGCCGACGGCTCGACGGTCAACGTGACCGGCACCCTGTCGGGCCCGCGGCAGGTGGAGAAGATCGTCCAGATCAACGGTCGCAACCTCGATCTGCGCGCCGAGGGCGTGAACCTGATCATCAACTACAGCGACGTTCCCGGGGCGCTCGGCACGATTGGGACGAGGCTGGGCGGGGAAGGTGTCAACATCCTTGCCGCCCAACTGAGTCAGGACGCCGACGGCGAGGGCGCCACGATCATGTTGCGGCTGGACCGCCAGGTCCCCGGCGACGTGTTGACCGCCCTCGGCGCGGACGTCAGCGCCACGACCCTGGAATTGGTGGACCTGACATGAAGTTGGCCGTGATCGCCGGTGACGGCATCGGACCCGAGGTCGTCGACGAGGCACTCAAGGTGCTCGACGTCGTCGCGCCGGGGGCCGAGAAGACGACCTACGACGTCGGCGCCCGGCGCTATCACGCCACCGGCGAGGTGATGCCGGACGGTCTCGTCGACGAGCTGCGCACTCACGACGCAATCCTGTTGGGCGCCATCGGAGATCCTTCGGTACCCAGCGGCGTGCTCGAACGCGGCCTGCTGCTGCGGATGCGGTTCGAGCTCGACCACCACGTCAACCTGCGCCCGTCCAAGCTGCACGCCGGGGTCACCAGCCCGCTGGGGGACGTCGACGTCGACTTCGTCGTCGTGCGCGAGGGCACCGAGGGCCCGTACACGGGCACCGGTGGCGCGATCCGCGTCGGTACGCCGCACGAGGTGGCCACCGAGGTCAGCCTGAACACCGCGTTCGGCGTCGAGCGCGTCGTCCGCGACGCATTCGCGCGAGCCGCCAAGCGGCGCAAGCACCTGACGTTGGTGCACAAGACCAACGTGCTGACCTTCGCCGGAAAGCTGTGGTCGCGAGTGGTGGCGGACGTGGGTCGGGAGTTTCCCGACGTCGAGGTCGCCTACCAGCATGTCGACGCCGCCACGATCCACATGGTCACCGATCCGGGCCGGTTCGACGTGATCGTCACCGACAACCTGTTCGGCGACATCATCACCGACCTCGCGGCGGCGGTCTCCGGCGGCATCGGGCTGGCCGCCAGCGGCAACATCGACGCGACGCGCACCAACCCGTCGATGTTCGAACCGGTTCACGGCAGTGCGCCCGACATCGCCGGCAAGGGCATCGCCGACCCCACCGCGGCGGTCATGTCGGTGGCCCTGCTGCTGGCCCACCTTGGTGAAGACGCCGCGGCCGCTCGCGTCGACGCCGCCGTCGCCAAGCACCTCGCGACGCTCGACGGCGCGACGCTCTCCACCTCCGAGACCGGCGACCGCATCGTGGGTCTGCTCTGACCGACGGGCGCACGCCCGGTTCGAGGTAGGTTCTGGCCATGGCGAGGACCGGCCTGGCGTCGACGGTGACCCTCACCCACCAATGCTGGCTGTTCGTCGTCGGATCGAGTTTCTTCGCCGCCGCGACGGTGCCCGGATTCTCCGCGGTCGCCGGGGCGGGTGCGGCCAATGCGCTGTGCTTCGTGGGTTCCTGGTTCTTCACCAGCGCCGCCTGGATTCAGCTGGTGCTCGCGGGGCCCGAGGGCACTGACGAATGGCGTTCGGCCGCCGTCCAATTCGGCGGCACCGTGCTGTTCAACGTCAGCACCGGGGCGGCGGTGTGGGCGCACGCCGTGATGGCCGAGCGCCGACTGGTGTGGGCGCCGGATGCCACCGGGTCGCTCGCATTCCTGGTCAGTGCCGTGTTCGGCGTCCTCGCGGTCTCGGCCGGCGTTGGTCGCTGGCGGCCGGACTCACGCGACTGGCAGGCCCAGTGGGTCAACATGATCGGCTGCATCGCCTTCGCGGCGAGTGCCGTCGGGGCGTTCGTCTACCGGACCGGGACGGTCGCCGACGAGGCGCTCGCCAACCTCGGCACCTTCCTCGGGGCGCTGTGCTTCCTCGCCGCCGCGTTGCTGGTGTTGCCGCGGGCGGCCGTCACGCCGTCGCGGTGAGGAAACCGCCTCGGTCGACGGCGACGGCGCCGTCCTTGATCACCAGGAGGATGTTCTCCGGCTTGCCAAGGGATTCGACGTCGGCCAGCGGGTCACCGCGGACCACCACCACGTCGGCGATCTTTCCCGCCTCGACGGTACCGAGTACGTCCGCCAGCCCACAGAGTTCCGCCGACGTCCGCGTTCCCGCGACGATCGCCTCCATCGGCGTGAGGCCACCGAATCGCACCAGCAGACCGAGCTCCTGCAGGTTGGTGCCATGGTCGGGGCTCAGCCCGGCATCGGTGCCGACGACGATCTTGACGCCCGCGGCCGCCGACGCCGCCACCGCCTCGTGGGCCATCCGATGCCAGCGCGCGCTCTTCTCGCGCGCCGCGGGCGACACGGTGACGTCCGACATCGTCTCCAGGAGCGTCGGTACGAGAAAGATCCCCTGATCCACCATCCGCTTCCGCAAGGTGTCGTCGAGCTGGTATCCGTGTTCGATGCTCGTCACGCCCGCCTCCACGGCGGCCTCGATCCCGGCGTAGCCGATGGCGTGGGCGGCGACGGGCTTGTCTCCGTAGGCCTTCGCCTCGGCGACCACGGCGGCGATCATCTCCGTGCGCATGCCAAGCCATTCGGGTTGATCGCTGGGTGACGCAATGCCGCCACTGGAGGCGATCTTGAGGACGTCGGCACCGGCGGCGACGAGTTCCCGCGTGCGACGGCGCGCTTCGTCGACGCTGTCGACCAGCGAGCCACCCACCAGCGGGGTCAGGTCGACGCCGGAGGGCAGGTGAAAGTCGGCGTGTCCGGACGTCTGGCTCATCATGTCGATCGCGACGAGCAGCCGCGGTCCCGCGACCAGTCCGTCGGCAACGGCTTGGCGCACCCCGGCGTCGAGGCCCATGAGGTCCCGGGCCGTGGTGACACCGTTGTGCAGCGTGATCCGTAGGCGTTCTACGAGCTGAAAATAGTGATAGGACAACGGATGCAGGATGCGGTCCAGGGGTAGCCCACCCGCGCCGGGCAGCCCGAGGTGGACGTGGCAATCGAAGAATCCGGGGCAGATCGTGTTGCCGGCCAGGTCGACTGGCGTCGGCCGGTCGGCGGACGGCCCGGTGGGGAGGTCCGCCTCGGCGCCGGCCCAGGCGATCTTGCCGTCGTCGACCAGGACCGCGGCCGACGGAACCGGAGGGCTCCCGGTGCCGTCGACGAGAGTGGCGTTGCGAAGGAGTAGCGATGACATCGAGTTCGACTTCACCAGTCGGTCCAGGTCTTGGCAAGGGATCCCGTCACTCGGCGGGTGACCGCCGAGCTCGCAGCGGATCGGCGTCCACGGGCACGAGTGGAAGCGCCACCAGCGGGAACAACGCGCATACCGCGAACGCCAACGGGTAACCGGCCACCGTGATCAGCGCGCCGAATACGGGCGGCACGATGCCTGCGGTCAGCAGTTGGCTGGTGTTCTGCGTGCCCAGGGCGCGGCCACTCCAGAACGGACCCGCCAGTTCGGCGATCGCGGTGAACGCCAAGCCGTTGTCGGACACGGTGATGACCGATGCCGCGACCATCACCACGATGGACAGCGGAGAGTGGATCAGGTCCGTCGCGGCGAGGAGGGCCATCGCGACGGCCGCGCCAATGGCGATGGTGCGGATGGGGTGCAGTCGCGAACCCGCCTTGTCCGACCACCTGCCGGCGGCGATTCTGCCCGCCGCGCCAAGGATTTGGGCGAAGGTGACCATCGCACCCGCCGAGGCCGCCGACCATCCGCGGTCGGTCATCAGCCACACCAGGGTGAACGTCCACACCACGCACTGCGGTGCAACGAGTAGCACCGAGACGGCGTGGATGCGCCACAGCGTCGACGACCCGCGGTAGGGGTTGACCAGGTCCTCGGCGGGCGCCTCCGCCCGGGGCGGACGGGGTGGGTCGACGACGCCGACCGCGCTCACCACGGCCGCCGCGGCGCATGCGATCGCGGGGAACATGAGTGCCGCCGATACCCCCCTGCCCTGGGCGAGTTGCGGAATCACCAACGCGCCCAACCCGACTCCCAAGGGCTGCGCCGTCTGGCGGATGCCCATCACCAGGCCGCGCTGGTGGGGCGGAAACCACCCGACGACCAGGCGTCCGCTGGCCGAGTTGCTGCTCGCGGCCGCCATGCCGCCGAGGAACAGGAAGACGCCGACGGCGACCAGGGAGTCGACCGAGGCCGCCGCGAAGGCTGCGGCGGCGGTCAACGCGGACCCGACGGCCAGCACGAGGCGTTCACCGAACATGTCGACCAGGTAGCCCCAGGCGATCAGCGTGACCACCATCCCGAAACTGGGCAGCGCGGAGACCAGTCCCGCCTGGGCCAGGTCGAGGCCGCGCTGGACGTGCAGGGTCGGGATGAGGAAGGCCACCCCGTTGATGAAGACGTTGGCACACAGGGTAGTGGTGAGCGCGATGACCAGCATCGACCAGCGACGCGCAGTCCCGACGAGTTCGGACATCCCTCCATCGTGGCACGGCGATCCCACCATGCCGAATATGTATCTCACTATATGAGAACGCTTGATCTCGTCGGTGCCGCAGTCCGACTGGCTGGACCCGTCCCCATGGCCGCCTGCCCCGCGCGCGCAATGACGTGCGGCGTGCCGACCGCGGGCGGTGTCCTAGGCTTGAAAAATGCGCCTCGGTCGAATTGCCAGTCCAGATGGGGTCGCCTTCGTGAGCATCGAAGGTGACGTCGCGAACGGTGCCCTCGAGGCACGAGCCCGAGAAATCGCCGAGCATCCCTTCGGCACCCCAACCTTCACCGGCCGGTCTTGGCCGCTGGCCGACGTCCGCCTGCTGGCGCCCATCCTGGCCAGCAAGGTGGTGTGCATGGGCAAGAACTATGCGGCGCACGCCGCCGAGATGGGCGGCGTCGCGCCGGAGGATCCGGTCATCTTCCTCAAGCCGAACACCGCGATCATCGGGCCCAACGTGCCGATCCAACTTCCCGCCGACGCCCATCCGGTCCACCACGAGGGCGAGTTGGCCGCCGTCATCGGCAGGCCATGCAAGGACGTCCCCGCGTCGAAGGCCGCCGAGAACATCCTCGGGTACACCATCGCCAACGACGTGTCGGCGCGCGATCAACAGAAGAAGGACGGGCAGTGGATGCGCGCCAAGGGGCACGACACCTTCTGCCCGGTCGGCCCGTGGATCGACACCGACGTCAACCCGTTCGACCTGGATCTGCGCACCGAGGTCAACGGTGAAGTGCGGCAACACAGCCGAACCTCGCTGATGATCCACGACATCGGGGCCATCATCGAGTGGGCCTCGGCCGTGATGACCCTTCTGCCCGGTGACCTGATCCTGACCGGTACGCCGGAGGGTGTCGGCCCCATCGAGGACGGCGACACCGTGAGCATCACCGTCGAGGGCATCGGAACGCTCACCAATCCCGTTGTGCGCAAGGGCAAGTCATGACCGCCGCGGTGCGAGTCCGGTTCTGTCCGTCGCCCACGGGTACCCCTCACGTGGGCCTGGTGCGTACGGCGCTCTTCAACTGGGCGTATGCGCGCCACACCGGTGGCGCCTTCGTGTTCCGCATCGAGGACACCGACGCCGCCCGGGACAGCGCGGACAGTTACGCAGCCATCCTCGACGCGTTGCGGTGGCTCGGGCTCGATTGGGACGAGGGTCCGGAGATCGGCGGACCGTACGCGCCCTACCGGCAGTCCGAACGCGGCGAGATCTACCGCGACGTCGTGGCACGGCTTCTCGCCGCGGGCGAGGTCTACGAGGCCTACTCCACTCCCGAGGAGGTCGAGGCTCGCCATGTCGCCGCCGGTCGCAATCCCAAGCTGGGCTACGACAACCACGACCGGGCCCTGACCGAGGCCGACCGTGCCCAGTTCGTCGCCGAGGGGCGAAAGCCCGTGCTGCGGTTGCGGATGCCCGACGAGGATCTGTCGTGGGTCGACCTGGTCCGCGGTCCGACCACGTTCGCCGCCGGAACGGTGCCCGACTTCGCGATCACCCGCGGCAACGGGGATCCGCTCTACACCTTGGTCAACCCCGTCGACGACGCCCTGATGAAGATCACCCACGTCCTGCGCGGAGAGGACATCCTGCCGTCGACTCCGCGGCAGATCGCGCTGTACCAAGCACTCATCCGCATCGGCGTCGCCGAGCGCGTGCCCGAGTTCGCCCATCTACCAAGCGTCTTGGGGGATGGCAACAAGAAGTTGTCCAAGCGCGATCCGCAGAGCAATCTCTTCCTGCATCGCGATCGTGGCTTCATCCCCGAGGGACTGCTGAACTACCTGGCGTTGCTGGGGTGGGGGATCGCCGACGACCACGACCTCTTCAGCCTCGACGAGATGGTGGCCGCCTTCGACGTCGCGAACGTCAACTCCAATCCCGCCCGCTTCGACCAGAAGAAGGCCGACGCCATCAACGCCGAGCACATCAGAATGCTCGACGCCGCGGACTTCACCGCGCGACTGCGTGAGTACTTCGTCGTGCACGGCCACGACACCGGCTTGGACGACGCGGGTTTCGCCGAGGCGGCCGCTCTGGTGCAGACGCGGATCGTCGTGCTCGGCGACGCGTGGGATCTGCTGAAGTTCTTCGACGAGGCGTCCTACGGACTCGACGAGAAGTCCGCCGCCAAGGAGTTGCGCGCCGACGCAGTGCCCGTGCTCGACGCCGCCCTGGAGGCGCTGGAGGCGGTCCCCGAGTGGACCACCGAGGGCATCGAAGCGGCGCTGAAGGCCGCGTTGCTGGACGGTCTCGAGCTCAAGCCGCGTAAGGCGTTCGGCCCGATCCGGGTGGCGGTCACCGGCGCCTCGGTCAGCCCGCCGCTGTTCGAGTCGATGGAACTGCTGGGCCGGGACCGCAGCGTGGCCCGACTGCGGGGCGGGCGGGACCACGCGTCGGCCCAGGCGTGAAATCGGGCGCCGAAATCTTTGGTAGTGTGCTCGTCGGTCGGTGATTGCACGCGCTGGTGAACTCCAGCGGGTGATGACCCGGCGAGACGCCCGTGATCAGCGGTTATGGCGTCGATTGGGGTATGGTGTAATTGGCAACACAGCGGTTTCTGGTACCGCCATTCTAGGTTCGAGTCCTGGTACCCCAGCCAATTTCGGAAGGTCGGCGCGCGACGTCGGACGATTAGGTCGACGTCGTTCTCCTGAGCTATGCTGACCAACCGGAATTAGTTCTAGCCCCCGTCGTCTAGCGGCCTAGGACGCCGCCCTCTCACGGCGGTAGCGTGGGTTCGAATCCCATCGGGGGTACCAGACATGACGGCGCTTACTCTTCGGGGTAGGCGCCTTTCGTCGTCGAGGGGTCAGAGCCGCCTGGTGAGCGCATCGGCCGCGGCCAGCAGGTCGGCCGCCCACCGAGCGCCGGGCCGCCTGCCCATGCGATCGATGGGTCCGGACACCGAGATCGCCGCCACCACCGCACCACGAGCATCACGCACCGGCGCCGAGACGCTCGCCACGCCGGGTTCCCGCTCGGCCGCGCTCTGGGCCCAGCCCCGCTTGCGCACCTCGGCCAGCGTGCGGTCGGTGAACTTGGCCGTCGCCAGCACCGACTGCTGGGTGGCCGGGTCGCTGTAGGCGAGCAACACCTTGGCCCCCGAACCGGCCGTCATCGGCAGGCGGGTGCCGACGGGCACGGTGTCGCGCAGTCCCGCCGGTGGTTCCAAGGCCACCACGCACACCCGGGACGTGCCCTCCCGTCGATACAGTTGCACGCTCTCGCCGGTGATTTCGCGAAGCCTGGGCAGGATCGCCGCGCTCGCGGCGAGCAGCGGGTCGTCGACCCGGCCGGCGAGTTCGTTGAGCGCGGGGCCGAGGCACCATCGCCCGTCGGCGTCGCGGGCCAGCAGTCGGTGCACTTCGAGACCTGCGGCCAGCCGGTGGGCGGTGGCCCGCGGCAGACCGGTGCGCTCGCACAGTTCCGCCAGACCGCATGGAGACTCGGCGACGACGTGCAAGACGCCCACCGCTTTGTCGAGCACGCCGATACCGCTATCGTGTCTCATAGGGAGATACTAGCGTCCCGAATGATGGGACGCCGTACTGAGACCCGCGCGACGGCAGCGCCCTCTGCCCGTCGCCCGAAGGGATGTGGACAGCCATGACTGGAAACCCGGACACGCCGCGCACCATGGCCGAGAAGGTGTGGGCCGACCACGTCGTGGCCCACGGCGCCGGCCAGGACGCCGCGCGCGAACCCGACCTGATCTACATCGACCTGCACCTGGTCCACGAGGTGACCAGCCCGCAGGCGTTTGACGGACTTCGGTTGGCGGGGCGCCCGGTTCGCCGTACCGATCTCACGATCGCGACCGAAGACCACAACGTGCCGACGAAGGACATCGACAAGCCGATCGCCGATCCGATCTCGCGTACGCAGGTCGAGACCTTGCGACGCAACTGCGCCGAATTCGGCGTCCGGCTCTACCCGATGGGCGACGCCGAGCAGGGCATCGTCCACATCATCGGACCGCAGCTCGGTCTCACCCAGCCGGGCATGACGATCGTGTGCGGTGACAGCCACACCTCTACCCACGGCGCGTTCGGCGCCCTGGCGATGGGCATCGGCACCTCCGAGGTCGAGCACGTGCTCGCCACGCAGACGCTGCCGTTGCGCCCCTTCAAGACCATGGCGGTCAACGTCGACGGCGTACTGCCCCCCGGCACCAGCGCCAAGGACGTCATCCTCGCCGTGATCGCGAAGATCGGCACCGGCGGCGGGCAGGGCTACGTCATCGAATACCGCGGCAGCGCCATCGAAGCGCTGTCGATGGAGGGCCGGATGACGATCTGCAACATGAGCATCGAGGCCGGCGCCCGCGCCGGCATGGTGGCGCCAGACGAGACCACCTTCGCTTACCTGAAGGGTCGTCCGCATGCCCCCGCCGGCGCCGACTGGGACACTGCCGTCGAGGCGTGGACCCGGTTGCGCACCGACGAGGGGGCCGAATTCGACACCGAGGTCTACCTCGACGCGGCCGAGTTGAGCCCGTTCGTCACCTGGGGTACCAACCCCGGTCAGGGTGTTCCGCTGAGCGCCTCGGTGCCCGACCCAGAACTGATGTTCGACGAGGGGGAGCGTCAATCGGCCGAGAAGGCGTTGGCGTACATGGACCTTCAGCCGGGCACCGCAATGCGTGACATCGCGATCGACACGGTCTTCGTGGGATCGTGCACCAACGGTCGCATCGAGGATCTCCGGGTCGTCGCGGACATCCTGCGTGGCCGAAGGATTGCCGACGGGATGCGGATGCTGGTGGTGCCGGGGTCGATGAAGGTCCGCGCTCAGGCCGAATCCGAAGGGCTCGGCGACGTCTTCGTCGC
The DNA here is from genome assembly GCF_040614235.1 of Mycobacterium sp. NPDC006124. Lineage (NCBI taxonomy): Bacteria > Bacillati > Actinomycetota > Actinomycetes > Mycobacteriales > Mycobacteriaceae > Mycobacterium > Mycobacterium sp. NPDC006124. Next base: position 420,369 of record NZ_JBEXUA010000001.1, read on the forward strand.
GGCGGGGGCCGAGTGGCGCCAGGCCGGCTGCTCGATGTGCCTCGGCATGAATCCCGATCAGCTCGCACCGGGCGAGCGGTGCGCGGCGACGTCGAACCGAAACTTCGAAGGGCGGCAAGGCAAGGGCGGGCGCACCCACCTGGTCTCGCCCGCGGTCGCCGCGGCGACGGCCGTCCGCGGCACTCTGTCCTCGCCCGCCGACCTGCCCCAGAATCGCTAGGAGACAGCCATGGAAGCCTTCCGCACGCACACCGGCATCGGCGTTCCCCTGCGCCGATCCAACGTCGACACCGACCAGATCATCCCCGCGGTGTATCTGAAGCGGGTCACCCGAACGGGTTTCGAGGACGGGTTGTTCTCCGCCTGGCGCAACGATCCCTCCTTCGTCCTGAACCTCCCGCCGTTCGACCGGGGTTCGGTTCTGGTGGCGGGTCCTGACTTCGGCACCGGCTCGTCGCGCGAGCACGCCGTGTGGGCGCTCATGGACTACGGGTTCCGGGTGGTGATCTCCTCGCGCTTCGCCGACATCTTCCGCGGGAATTCGGGAAAGGCGGGACTTTTGGCCGCCGAAGTCGCCCAAGACGATGTGGAACTCCTGTGGAAGTTGATCGAGCAGCAACCGGGCCTGGAAATCACTGTGAATCTGGAAGATCGAAGCATCCACGCGGGAACAGTCATGGTGCCGTTCAAGATTGACGACTACACCGCCTGGCGGCTGCTCGAGGGCCTCGACGATATAGGCCTTACGCTGCGCAAACAGGATGAGATCACGGCCTTCGAGGAACGCCGGCCGAGCTGGAAGCCGCGCACGGTTTCGGCCTAACAGCGACCCGAACGGGGCTGAAATCACCCCCAGCAAGCCCATTTTGGGACCGCCGTACCACCGGTGGTGTGGGGCAACCCGATTGCCGAAAATGACGCCAGCTATTCCTGAAATTGGGCGTGGCTCTTGGAAATCAGCGGTGTAAAGGTTTACCGTAGCTTTCAGTTGGCTCAAGGTGGGCCACTGGCTTCGGAGGTTTTGCATGAACAAGGCAGAGCTCATCGACGTCCTCACGGACAAGTTGGGCACCGATCGTCGGCAGGCGACCGCCGCCGTGGAGAACGTCGTCGACACCATCGTGCGTGCCGTCCACAAGGGCGACAGCGTCACCATCACCGGCTTCGGCGTGTTCGAGCAGCGCCGCCGCGCCGCCCGTGTTGCGCGAAACCCGCGCACCGGTGAGACCGTCAAGGTCAAGCCGACGTCCGTCCCGGCATTCCGTCCAGGGGCTCAGTTCAAGGCCGTTGTGTCTGGCGCACAGCGTCTCCCGTCGGAGGGCCCCGCCGTGAAGCGCGGTGCCACCGCCGCGCCCGCCAAGAGGACCGCCGCGAAGAAGGCGGTCAAGAAGGCCGCCACGAAGGCGCCGGCCAAGAAGACCGTCGCCACCAAGGCGCCGGCCAAGAAGACCGTCGCCACGAAGGCGCCGGCCAAGAAGACCGTCGCCACGAAGGCGCCGGCCAAGAAGACCACCGCCACCAAGGCACCGGCCAAGAAGACCACCGCCACCAAGGCACCGGCCAAGAAGACCACCGCCACCAAGGCACCGGCCAAGACCGCCGCCACCAAGGCGCCGGCCAAGAAGGCACCGGTCAAGAAGGCCGCCGCCACCAAGGCGCCGGCCAAGAAGACCGTCGCCACCAAGGCGCCGGCCAAGAAGGCCCCCGCCAAGAAGGGCCGCAAGTAGCAGCGAGCCCGGAAGTCATTCCGGTACAAGGCACGCCGTGGATCGCTCCGATCCACGGCGTGTCTGTGTCTGGACTACCCGTCGGCGGCCAAGGGGCTGCCGATGTGATCGGCGGCGATCAACGTGTCGTCGACCAGCGACAGTACCCAGGTACTGCCCTTGCGGTTGCGTGACCTGTCCGGTCGCACGCCGTCACGGTCGCACCACCAGGCGATGAGATCCGGAATGACCTTGCCCTGCGAGCAGATCACCGGCGTGCCAGGGGTTGCGGCGATCTCCAGCATGCGCCGCCGGGCCGGACCGTGGGCGTCGGCGTAGGCCTCCTCGGTCAGCGTGGGCTCGTCGTGGATCGGCACGCCCAGCTCGTCGGCCAGCGGACCGACCGTCTGGTGGCACCGCACCCTCGGGGCGGCGTAGACCTCGGTGGCGCCGAAGGCCAGAAGCTGCCCCACCAGCGATTCGGCTTGCGCGCGACCGTGCTTGTCCAGCGGTCGATTGCGGTCGTCGCCCTTGTATCGGGCCTTGGTGCCGGCCGTCCCGTGCCGCACCACGAGCACCGTCCGGGTGTCGGCCGGCTTCTTGGCGAAGCGCCGCAGCACCTTCCGGTCGTCGGGGTACTGCAATCGTTTGAGCGCGGTGGCGGGGGAGAGCCAGAGGAGCTCGTCGACCTCGTCGTTGGGGCTGAACTCACCGCCCAGCGCGCGAGCGGCCCAATACCGAACGTGCTTGACGCCCGACTCCAGCGGATAGCTGACCGCGGCCAGCCGCCGGCCCAATTCCGAGGCGTAGCCCGTCTCTTCGAGGACTTCGCGCACGGCGGTCACCGGCTCGGTCTCACCGGGATCCACCTTGCCCTTGGGCAAGGACCAATCGTCATAGCGTGGCCGGTGCACGACCGCCACCAGCGGCGGCGTCGCCCCACCGGTGTCCTCGTCGGGACGCCACAGCACCGCACCGGCCGCCGACGTCACCTTCTTGGCCGTCGACGACGGCGATTTCTTCGTCACCTCAACTCCTGCAGGTCATTCGAGAACGTGACGATCAGCACGCCAGCCGCCGGACACCCGCCGGTGTCACGGGTGCCGGTGGCGTTCCATCAGCGAGACCTGGTGGTCTCGCACCGTCTGACCCTCGTGCGGCGACGCGGTCCAGTGACCGTCGGGCCCCAATTCCCAGCACCTGGTGGTCGGATCCATCGCCGACTCGAACACGTCGTTGAGCTGATCGGACAATCGTGGATCTTTCACCTGTGCCATCACCTCGACGCGACGGTCGAGATTACGATGCATCATGTCGGCGCTGCCGATCCAGAACTCGTCGATGGCGCGGAAGTGAATGATTCGCGAATGCTCGAGGAACCGCCCGAGAATCGACCGCACCGTGACGTTCTCGGAGAATCCCGGCACTCCGGGCCGGAGCGCACAGATGCCGCGCACCACGACCTCCACCGGCACCCCCGCCTGTGAGGCACGGTAGAGCGCGTCGATGACCTGCTCGTCGACGAGGGCGTTGGCCTTCACCCGGATCCGCGCGTCACCGCCGTCGCGGTGGGCGGCGATCTCGCGCTCGATGCGCTCGATGATCCCCCTGCGCACGCCGTACGGGGCGACCAGCAGATTTCGGTAGGAGACCTTGCGGGAGTACCCGGTAAGGGAATTGAAGAGATCGGTCAGATCGGCGCCGATGTCGGGGGAGGCGGTCAACAACCCCACGTCCTCGTAGAGCCGCGAGGTCTTGGGGTTGTAGTTGCCGGTGCCGATGTGGCAGTAGCGCCGAATCGTCGAACCCTCCCGGCGCACGACGAGGCATGTCTTGCAATGGGTCTTGAGACCGATCAGACCGTAGACCACGTGCACGCCAGCCTGCTCGAGGGCGCGCGCCCACTTGATGTTGGCCTGCTCGTCGAAGCGGGCCTTGATCTCGACGAGGGCGACGACCTGCTTGCCTGCCTCGGCGGCGTCGATCAGCGCGCTGACGATCGGGGAGTCACCGGACGTCCGGTACAGGGTCTGCTTGATGGCCAGCACGTTCGGATCCGCGGCGGCCTGCTCGATGAAGCGCTGCACCGTCGTGGAGAACGAGTCATACGGGTGGTGCACCAGCACGTCACCGTCGCGCAGGGTGGCGAAGATGCTCTTCGGTGTCTCCCGCTCCCCGAACGCCGGCGGCGTGGCGGGCACGAAGGGCGGATCCTTGAGCTTGGGTCGGTCCACCCCGTAGATCTGCCACAGCGACGACAGGTCGAGCAGGCCGGGCACCTCGATCACGTCACCCGGGTGCACGTCGAGTTCGCGCAGCAGCAGTTCGAGCATGTTCTCGGTCATGTCGTCGGCGACCTCGAGTCGCACCGGCGACCCGAAGCGGCGACGCGCGAGTTCGCGCTCCAGAGCCTGCAGCAGGTCCTCGTCGCGGTCCTCCTCGACCTCGAAGTCGGCGTTTCGCGTGATGCGGAAGGCGTGATGCTCGACGACCTCCAACCCCGGGAACAACACCGACAGGAACGCCGAGATCAGTTCCTCCATCGGAAGGAACCGGATGGCCGCGCCGCCTTCGCGCGGGCCAAGTTCGACGAAGCGGTCGACGTTGTCGGGCACCTTGATTCGCGCGAAGTGCTGAGTGCCGTCCTCGGGCTGGCGGACGGTGATCGCCAGGTTGAGGCTCAACCCGCTCACGAAGGGGAACGGGTGGGCGGGGTCCACGGCTAGCGGCGTGAGGACCGGAAACACCTGTTCGTGGAAGTACACCGACAGTCGCGCGCGTTCGTCGTCGTCGAGTTGGGCCCACGTCACCACGATGATGCCCTCGTCGGCCAGGGCAGGCCGCACGGACTCCATGAACACCTTGGCGTGCCTGCTGGCCAGCTGCTGGGTGCGCTCGCCGATGCGCCTCAACTGCTCCCGCGGGGAGAGGCCGTCGGCCGAGCGAACGGAGAGCCCCATCTCGTCGCGGCGCTTGAGGCCCGCGACGCGAACCATGTAGAACTCGTCGAGATTCGACGAGAAGATGGCCAGGAACTTGGCCCGCTCCAACAGCGCCAGCGACGGATCGGCCGCCAGCGCCAGCACCCGCGAGTTGAAGTCGAGCCAGCTCAATTCGCGGTTCAGGTAGCGGTCGTCGGGCAGGGCCTCGGACTCGGAGGGGTCGACGACACCCGTGGTGGTGGCCGGCGGAGCGTCGGGCGTGCTGCCGTCCGATACCCAGTCCGTGGTGGAAGGTCGTGTCTCGGCTTCGGTCACACCGATGATCATCCCCCATGCCCGCGCGCAGGTGCTAGGTGCCGCCGACGGTGTTCTTGGTGACGGCCCCCACCCCGAGGCCCAACGCGGTGGCGAGGTCGTCGGGAGTGTCGATGTCGCAGCGCAGCCCGGGCCACTCGCCGGTCAACTCGACCGCACCCGAATCCCTATGTCTGCGTGCCGAATCCGCACCGAAGACGGGGTCGAGCGGAACGCCGAACGCGAAGAGGGCCGAGGTGCCCGTGCCATGCCGGTCGCTGACGAAGCTGCGCTCGTGCTGACGGGCCCGGGCGACGGCCTCGGCCAGCTCACGCGCCTGCAGCGCGGGCAGGTCGCCCTGCAGTACGCCGACGTTCGGCGTCTCCGCACGGATCGCGGCCTCGGTGACGGCGATCGCGTTGTTCAGCGGGTCGGGGTGCCCCGCGGGCGTGGGATCGTCGAAGACACGGGCGCCGAGCTCTCGCACGGCCTCGGCGGCGACGGGATCCGGGGTCACGACGGTGATGGTGCGGACCGCCATCACCGACGACGCGGCGGTGATCGTGTCGAGGAGCATGGCCAGCACCACGCCCTCGCGGTCACCGGGGGAGAACGCCGAGGCGAGGCGCGTCTTGGCGGCGCTCAGTCGCTTCACGGCGATGATCAGCCCAAGGCCTCGGTTCTCCGCCGCCGCCCCGGGTGCATTCCCCGTCGCTGCGCTCGCCCCGGTCATGCATGTCATCCTGCCAGCAGCGCGACTCAGGCTAGATTTGTTCCCGTGGTCAAGGCGGCAGTGATGGGTGCTGGGGCGTGGGGTACCGCTCTGGCCAAGGTGCTCGCCGACGCGGGCAACGAGGTGACGCTGTGGTCGCGGCGCAGCGAGCTGGCCGACGAGATCAACGACACCCACCGCAACACCGGCTACGTCGGCGAGGTCGAATTGCCGTCCTCGATCCGGGCGACGGGTGACGCCGCCGACGCACTCGACGGCGCCTGCACCGTGCTGCTCGCGGTGCCGTCGCAGACGTTGCGCGCCAATCTGGTGCCGTGGCGCGACCACATCGGTGCCGACACCACGCTGGTGAGCGTGGCCAAGGGCATCGAGCTGAACACGCTGCTGCGGATGAGCCAGGTCATCGTCCAGGTGACCGGCGTCGACCCCTCTCGCGTCGCGGTGGTCACCGGGCCCAACCTGGCCAGTGAGGTCCTCGACGAGCAGCCCGCGGCCACCGTCGTCGCCTGCACCGACTCCGGCCGCGCCGTGACCCTGCAGCGCGCCTTCTCCACCGGTTACTTCCGGCCGTACACCAACTCCGACGTCGTCGGCGCCGAGATCGGCGGCGCGTGCAAGAACGTCATCGCCCTCGCCAGCGGCATGGCTGCCGGGGTGGGCCTGGGGGAGAACACCGCGGCGGCGATCATCACCCGCGGTCTCGCCGAGATCATGCGACTCGGACTTGCGTTGGGGGCCAAGGGCGCCACGCTCGCAGGGCTCGCCGGCGTCGGCGACCTGGTGGCCACCTGCACCTCCCCCCAGTCACGCAACCGGGCGTTCGGGGCACGGCTGGGCCGCGGCGGAACCATGGAGACCGCACTGCGCGACGCGGGCGGTCACGTGGCCGAAGGCGTCACCTCGTGCCAGTCGGTGCTCGCGCTGGCCGAGAGCTACGACGTCGAGATGCCGCTCACCGACGCGGTGCACCGGGTGTGCCACCGGGGTTTGTCGGTCGACGCCGCGGTGGCACTGCTCCTCGGTCGCAGTACGAAACCGGAGTAGACGTCGTGAGCGCCCACTACGGGGATTCCACTCGCAGCGTCAAAGCTGCTGCCTCCCAACACGTTCCCGGTCAACCGGTGTCCTCGCCGCCGGTGCCGGTCGCGGCCTACCACCTCTCGTCCGACGAGTCCGAGCCCGGCGACACCTACGGTCGCAGCTCCAATCCCACCTGGCGCCAACTCGAGTCGGCGCTGGCCGAACTCGAGGGCGCCACCTCGGCGCTGTGCTTCGGATCGGGGATGGCGGCCATCACCTCGGTGCTGCGCGTGGTGACCAAGCCGGGCAGCACCCTGGTGGTCCCCGCCGACGGGTACTACCAGGTGCGCCTCTACGCCGCCGAATACCTGGCCCCCCTCGGCGTCGTCGTTCACGAGGTGCCCGCCGCCGACATGTGCGCCGCTGCCGAGACCGCCGACGTCGTGATCGCGGAGACCCCCGTCAACCCGACCCTCGACGTCGTCGACCTGCATGCGTTGGCGATCGTCTGCCGCAGCCGCGGCGCCACCCTCGTGGTCGACAACACCGCGCCGACGCCGCTTGGGCAGCAACCCCTCTCGCTCGGTGCCGATGTGGTGGTGGCCAGCGCCACCAAGGCCCTGTCGGGACACAGCGACCTGCTCGCCGGATACGTCGCCAGCTGTCACGCCGAGGTGATGGCCGCCGTCGCACGCGAACGGCTGCTGGCCGGAGCCATCCTCGGCCCGTTCGAGGCGTGGCTCGCGCTGCGCAGCCTCGGCAGCGCCGGGCTGCGCTTCGAGCGACAATGTCACAACGCCATGGCCATGGCCCTGATGCTGCGCGAACATCCGGCGGTGAAGTCGGTGCGCTATCCCGGGCTGCCCGAGGATCCGGCCCACGCCGTGGCGTGCACGCAGATGCGACGCTTCGGCGGCCTCGTCGCGTTCGAACTGGCCGACGCCGCCGCCGTGCACCGGCTGGTCGAGCGCAGTGCCCTGCTGGTCGCCGCCACCAGTTTCGGTGGCCTGCACAGCTCGCTGGACCGCCGTGCGCGCTGGGGCGACCCCGTGCCCGTGGGCTTCGCGCGGATGTCGCTGGGCATCGAGGACACCGACGATCTGATCGCCGACATCACCGCTGCACTGGCCTAGCGGTAGCCTCTCTAGGTTGTGACCGACAGCTCGAGCCCCCGTGTCCGCGTCGCCGTCGTCTACGGCGGACGAAGCTCCGAGCACGCCATCTCGTGCGTTTCGGCTGGCAGCATCCTGCGCAACCTCGATCCGGAGCGCTTCGACGTCGTCGCCGTCGGCATCACCCCCGAGGGCTCCTGGGTGCTCACCGACGGTGGCCACGAGTCATTGGCCATCACCGACGGCCAGCTGCCCGAGGTCACCAGCGCAGCGGGCACGGCGCTCGCCCTCGCCGCCGATCCGGGACGACGCGGTGAGCTGCTGTCCCTCGGCGACGGCCCGGGTGACGTCCTGGCCTCGGTGGACGTCGTGTTCCCCGTGCTGCACGGACCCTACGGCGAGGACGGCACCATCCAGGGCCTGCTCGAACTGGCCGGGGTGCCCTACGTCGGTGCCGGTGTGCTGGCCAGTGCGGCGGGCATGGACAAGGAGTTCACCAAGAAGCTGCTCGCCGCCGAGGGTCTGCCGATCGGAGACCAGGTGGTCTTGCGCGCCCACGACGACACCGTCGAACTCGAGGACCGCGAGCGGCTCGGGCTGCCCGTCTTCGTCAAGCCCGCCCGCGGCGGCTCGTCGATCGGTGTCAGCCGGGTCACCGCCTGGGACGAGCTCCCCGCGGCCATCGCCCACGCCCGCCGCCACGACCCCAAGGTGATCGTCGAGGCCGCGGTGCCCGGGCGCGAACTGGAGTGTGGCGTCCTGGAATTCCCCGACGGTCACGTCGAGGCCAGCACCGTCGGGGAGATCAGGGTGGCCGGCGTCCGTGGCCGGGAGGACGCGTTCTACGACTTCGCCACCAAGTATCTCGAGGACGCCGCCGAGCTGGACGTGCCCGCGAAGGTCGACGACCAGATCGCCGACGAGATCAGACGATTGGCGATCAAGGCCTTTCGGGCGATCGACTGCCAGGGCCTCGCCCGCGTCGACTTCTTCCTCACCGAGGACGGCCCGGTGATCAACGAGATCAACACCATGCCGGGCTTCACCACGATTTCGATGTACCCGCGGATGTGGGCCGCCAGCGGCGTGGACTATCCGACGCTGCTCGCCGCGATGGTCGACACGGCGGTCGCGCGGGGCACCGGTCTGCGTTAGCGCACCGGTCCCGGATCGGGGGTGACCGCGGGCAGCGCCTTGGCCACCGCCCGCGACAGCAGCTGGATCGGTGTCGCCCCCGAACCCTCGGGCAGCGTCAACGCGACGTACACCGGCCGGTCGACGGCGACCCAGGTGGTACGGCCGTCTCCGGGAATGCGGAACCACAGCACGTCGTCGACGCCCTGCAGCGGTGCGCTGGCTGAGAAGTCGTCGGGCCGGTCGATTCCGCAACGCAGGACCACCAGGTCGCCACCCGGCTCGGCCTGCCACGCGGCGGTGCTCTGCGGCGCGGGGGCCATCGCCTCGGCACGGTGGTAGTCGTCGAGGTCGTCGGGAAGGTCGGCCATCAGCGCCTTGCACCCGTCGCTGTCGGCCTGGGGTGCGGGCGCGGCCGCGATGGCGACGGGCGCCGGCGGGGGAGTCGCCTCACGGGTGGCCGCCACGGCCAGCAGGGCTACGACCGCCACGACTGCGACGCCGACCGCCGCGACCAGGACTCGACGGGGAGGTCCGTCGGAGGCGTCCTCGGGAGCTTCCGGCGGGACGGATGGGGGAACGAACTCGGTCACCCCTGCACTCTAGGAGTGCCGTACTCCGGCGATCGGACAGGTCAGGGTGCGGGTGATCCCCGTCACCCCCTGAACGCTGCGCACCACGACCGACTGCAACTCCGAGTTCGTCTCGGCGGCCACGCGGACCACGACGTCGTAGGGCCCGGTGACGTACTCCGACGACGCCACCCCGGGCAGCGCCGCCAGTCGCTCGGCTACCACCTCGGCGCGACCCACCTCGGTCTGAATCAGCATGAATGCCTCGACCACTCGCGCCGTCCTCCGTTCGGGCTGCATAGACTCCACGCCGCAGGGACCCAAACCTACCGCAGGTCGCGCCGGTGTTCAGGACTCGCAATCGAGGGGTGTGATGGCTGACGACGAGCGCGCCGAGACGCTGGCCGACCTCGGCGAGTTCGCGGTGATCGACCGCCTCGTGCACGGTCGTGCCCACCCGCCGGGAGTGCTCGTCGGCCCGGGCGACGACGCCGCGTTGGTCACCGCACCCGACGGGCGGGTGGTGGTGTCCACGGACATGTTGGTCGAGGGCAGGCACTTTCGGCTCGATTGGTCCACGCCGTACGACGTCGGCCGAAAGGCCATCGCGCAGAACGCCGCCGACGTCGAGGCGATGGGCGCGGCGGCGACGTCGTTCGTCGTCGGGTTCGGCGCACCCGAGGACACTGCCGGCGCCGCCGCTCAGGAACTCTCCGACGGGATGTGGACCGAGGCCGAGACGTTGGGGGCGAGCATCGTGGGTGGCGACCTGGTCGCCGCGCCGCTGTGGGTGGTGTCGGTGACGGTGCTCGGTGGCCTGGCCGGTCGGTCGGCGGTGCTGCTCGACGGAGCCCGACCGGGGGACACGGTCGCCGTCGTCGGCGATCTCGGTCGCTCGGGGGCGGGTTATGCGTTGTGGCGCAACGAAGTTCGTGACTTCCCCGAGCTGCGCCGCGACCACCTCGTGCCGTCGGTGCCGTACGGGCAGGGCCGGGTGGCCGCCGACGCCGGTGCCACCGCGATGACCGACGTCTCCGACGGACTGCTCGCCGATCTGCGCCACGTGGCCGACGCCTCCGCCGTGGGAATGGACCTGTCGCGGGCCGCGCTGGCCGCCGACCACGACGCCGTCGCAGCGGCGGCCGCGGCCACGGGGGAGGACCCCTGGGGACTGGTGCTCGGCGGCGGTGAGGACCACGCGCTCGTCGCGACGTTCCCCGGCGAGATTCCCGCCGGCTGGCGTGCCGTGGGCGTGGTGCTCGACGGTCCGGCGCGGGTGCTGGTCGACGGGGCTCCGTGGATCGGGCCCGGGGGCTGGCGGTCGTTCTGAGCTCACCGGCCGCTAGGTTGACCTCTCGTGACTGCGCGCCCCCTCTCCGAACTCGTCGACCCCGGTTGGGCCACCGCCCTCGCCCCGGTCGAGGACCACGTCGCCCAGATGGGCGAATTCCTCCGCTCCGAGATCGCCGCGGGTCAGCGCTATCTGCCGGCAGGGGAGAACGTGCTGCGCGCCTTCACCTTTCCGCTCGAGAAGGTGCGCGTGCTGATCGTCGGACAGGATCCGTACCCGACTCCCGGGCACGCCGTCGGGCTCAGCTTCTCGGTGGCGCCCGACGTCCGTCCGTTGCCGCGGAGCCTGGACAACGTCTTCAAGGAGTACGTCACCGATCTTGGTCATCCCGCGCCGAGCTGCGGTGACCTCGTGCCGTGGGCCGAGCAGGGCGTGATGATGCTCAACAGGGTGCTGACGGTGCGCGCGGGCAGCCCGGCGTCGCACCGCGGCAAGGGATGGGAGGCCGTCACCGACTGCGCGATCCGAGCCCTGGTGGCCCGGTCGACGCCGATGGTGGCGGTGCTGTGGGGGCGGGACGCGCAGACACTCAAGCCGATGCTGGCAGGTGCGCACTGCGCGACCATCGAGTCGGTGCATCCGTCGCCGCTGTCGGCGTCGCGCGGATTCTTCGGTTCTCGACCGTTCAGCCGGACGAACGAACTACTGACCGAGCTGGGTGGGGAACCGGTCGACTGGCGCCTGCCCTAGGGGCAGGTCGCCGGGTCGAGGGGTGGAGCGGCAATCAGCCGCGCGTGACCTTGCCCGCCTTGATGCACGAGGTGCAGGCGTTGATGCGCTTCTTGTTGCCACCGGGGCGGGAGACGGCGTGCACCGTCTGGATGTTCGGGTCCCACCGGCGGTTCGTCCGACGATGGGAGTGCGACACCGACTTGCCGAAGCCGGGGCCCTTTCCGCAGACATCGCAAACCGCAGCCATGTGAAACTCCTTGATCGGTACTGGGGGCCAACGACCGCAACGCGGGTGACCCAACAACCTGACCAGGATACCGGCCGCCCGTGCGATCGCCAAAACGATGTCCACCGTCGCGACGGCTCGTGGATGAACGCGGCGGCGCCAGGGCGCTGTCGGGCAGAGTGGTTAGGCTGACGCGCACGTAGCCGCGTTGGGTCGAGGAGAGGCGGTTGGGCATGTCCGCACGCCGGCTCGACGCCACCGCATTGAGCGAATGGGCGCACACCGCCGTCGACCATCTGATTGGCCGGACCGACGAGATCAACCGCCTCAACGTGTTTCCCGTCGCCGACGCGGACACCGGAACCAACATGTTGTTCACCATGCGGGCGGCAGGCGCCAGGGCGGAGTCGGTGGACACCACCGACGTCGCCGAGGTGGCCGCGGCCCTCGCCGAGGGCGCACTTCAGGGTGCCCGCGGCAACTCGGGGGTGATCCTCTCGCAGATCCTGCGCGGCCTGGCCGACGTCGCGGGCGGCGCCGCCGAGGAACGCGACGGGGTGCTGGCCGACCTCGACGGGCGGCTGCTCGCGTCGTCGCTGCGGCACGCGGTCGTACTGGCCAACGCCTCGGTTGGCGAGTCCGTTCCCGGCACCATCGTCTCGGTGCTCGCGGCGGCGGCGAGCACCGCCGAAGGTGCCGCCGACGACGGCGCGGACGTCGTGGAGGTCGTCGCCACGGCGGCCGACGCCGCGGTCGTCGCGCTCGAGAAGACCACCGAGCAGCTCGACGTGCTGGCCGAGGCCGGTGTGGTGGACGCCGGCGGCCGAGGGTTGCTCGTCCTGCTCGACGCGCTCACCGCCACGCTCACCGGGCACGCCCCGCAGCGCGCGACCTACGAGCGCACCGGGCTCGACGCGTCTGCGGCCGAGGTCACCGCCGAGGCTCCCCCGCAGTTCGAGGTCATGTACGTCGTCGACCGGTGCGACCACGCCGGGCTCGATGCCCTCCGGCTGCGCCTCGAGCAGCTCGGCGACTCGGTGACGATCGCCGCCTCCGGGACCGACGGGCGCTACTCGGTGCACGTGCACACCGACGATGCGGGCGCCGCGGTCGAAGCCGGGCTGAACGCCGGTACCCCGAGTCGCATCCAGATCACGGCCCTGACCGGCGGCGGGTCCCGTCCCTCCGGCGGGTGGACGCGCGACCGGGCCGTCCTGGCCGTCGTCGACGGTGACGGCGCCGCCGATCTGTTCGAGGGCGAGGGCGCGCACGTCCTGCGTAGGGACGCTGACGCCGCGATCAGTGCCAACCAGCTCCTGCGCGCCCTCGTCGACGCGGGCGCCGCGCAGATCCTCGTGCTGCCCAACGGCTACGTCGCGGCCGAGGAGCTGGTGGCCGGTTGCACCGCCGCGATCGGATGGGGCATCGACGTGGTGCCGGTGCCCGCGGGCTCGATGGTGCAGGGGCTGGCGGCGCTGGCCGTCCACGACGTCACCCGCCAAGCCGTCGACGACGGCTACACGATGGCGCGGGCCGCGGGCGGTGCCCGCCACGGTTCGGTGCGCGTGGCCACCGAGAAGGCGCTGACCTGGGCAGGTTCCTGCCGGCCCGGCGACGGACTCGCCATCTCCGGTGATGAGGTCCTCATCGTCGCGCGCGACGTCACCGCCGCGGGCGCCGGCCTGATCGACCTGTTGCTGGGTGCCGGCGGCGAACTGGTCACCGTCCTCACCGGCGACGGGGTCGACCCCGCGGTGGGCGCCGCTCTGCGCGAGCACGTCCACCGGCACCACCTCGGTGCCGAACTGGTGACCTATCAGACGGGGCACCGGGGTGACGCGCTGCTGATCGGGGTGGAGTAGCGATGACGGTCAAGCTCACCGACCGGCTGGACCGGGTCATCGGCGCCAAGGCCGCCAAGCCGCTGGAGGAGCACCTCGGTCTGCGCACGGTCGACGACCTGCTGCGCCACTACCCGCGCGGTTACAGCCACGGCATCTCCGTGCTCGAGGAGGGCTGGGAGCCGCCCCGGGAGGGTGAGCACGTCACCTTCGTCGACGTGATCGCCAAGGCCGACCTCCGTTGGACCAACCGCCAGCCCAAGCGCGAGTTCCTGGTGATCACCCTGGCCAACAGCAAACCAAAGGTCACGGCCACCTTCTTCAATGCCAGGTTCACCAAGAAGATCCTGACGGAGGGCACCCGGCTGATGCTTTCGGGTGAGGTCGGCTTCTTCAACGGCACCATGCAATTGACGCACCCCGCCTTCCTCGTGCTCGAGGGCGCCGGTCAGGGCCGGGGCACCAAGTCGCTCGCCACGATCGCCGAGACCTCGCGCGCGGCCGACGGGGAGGTGCTGCTCTCGGCCTTCGAACGCGACTTCTTTCCCATCTATCCGGCCACGGCCAAGGTGCAGAGCTGGGACCTCTACGCGTGCGTGCGCCAGGTGCTCGACGTGCTGGACCCCTTCGACGACCCGCTGCCCGAACCCCTTCGCTATCACTGGGATCTGCCGACCGAGGACGAGGCGCTGCGCGACATCCACCTCGCCGAGCGTGAGCAGGAGCGCGAACGCGCCCGACTGCGGCTGGCCTTCGACGAGGCCGTCGGCCTGCAGTGGGCGCTGGTGGAACGGCGCCATGGCGAGCTGAGATCGACGGGTCCGTCGGCGCCACCGCGGACGGGGGGGCTGGCGGCTGCACTGGCAGAGCAATTGCCGTTCGACCTCACCGAGGGCCAACGCGAGGTGCTCGACGTGCTGAGGGTCGAACTCGCCGACGACAAGCCGATGCACCGCATGCTGCAGGGCGAGGTGGGATCGGGCAAGACGATCGTCTCCGTGCTGGCGATGGCGCAGATGGTCGACGCCGGCTATCAGTGCGCATTGCTGGCGCCCACCGAAGTGCTTGCCGTCCAACACTTCCGGTCCATTCGCGACGTCCTCGGACCATTGGCCTCGGCCGGTGAGCTCGGCGGTCAAGACGGTGCGACCCGGGTGGCGCTGCTGACCGGGTCGATGACCGCACCGGTCAAGCGGCAGGTGCGCGACGAGGTCGCCAGCGGCGAGGCGGGCATCGTGATCGGCACCCACGCGCTGCTGCAGGACACCGTCGAATTCCGCAACCTGGGCATGGTCGTCGTCGACGAGCAGCACCGGTTCGGCGTAGAGCAGCGAGACCGCCTGCGCGCCAAGGCCGTCGACGGCATCACGCCGCACCTGCTGGTGATGACGGCGACGCCCATTCCGCGAACCGTCGCGCTGACCGTCTACGGCGATCTGGAGACCTCGGTGCTGCGTGAGCTGCCACGGGGCAGGCAGCCGATCGTCACCAACACCATCTTCGTCGGGCAGAAGCCGGCGTGGCTGCAACGAGCCTGGCAGCGCATCGTCGAGGAGGTCGACGCGGGCCGCCAAGCCTACGTCGTCGCCTCCCGCATCGACGAGAACGACGGCACGGCAAAGGGATCCGGCAAGAAGGCGACGGTCACCCAGGACGGTCCGCCGACCACGTCGGTGGTCGAGCTGTACGAGAAGTTGAACGCCGGGCCGCTGCGGGGTCTGCGCCTCGGGCTGATGCACGGCAGGCTGCCCGCCGAGGAGAAGGACGCCGTGATGACGGCGTTTCGTGCCGGCGAGGTCGACGTGCTGGTGTGCACGACGGTGATCGAGGTCGGCGTCGACGTGCCCAACGCCACGGTCATGGTCGTCATGGACGCCGACCGGTTCGGCATCAGCCAGCTGCATCAGCTGCGGGGCCGCATCGGGCGCGGCGCGCACCCCAGTCTGTGCCTGCTGGCGACCAACCTCCCCGAGGAATCCAAGGCGGGGGCACGGTTGAAGGCCGTCGCCTCCACCCAGGACGGCTTCGTCCTCGCCGACCTGGACCTGCAGGAGCGGCGCGAAGGCGACGTGCTGGGGTTGAGCCAATCGGGCCGGCCCATCACCCTGAAGATGCTGTCGCTGGCCGAACATCGCGAGGTGATCGAGGCGGCCCGCGCGTTCGTCGAGGAGATCTACGACGTCGACCCCACGCTCGCGGACAACCCCGGGATCGCCACGCTGGCAGCGCCGTTCGTCGAGACCGAGCGCGTCGACTACCTGGACAAGGCGTGAGGTCGCCCGGCTGGTTGATCGCGGCGGTGGCCGTGGCGATCGTGGTCGCGGTTCAGGTCACCACCGCCGCCGACCGCGAGGCCCGTTACGTCGCCGACGCCGACGTCCCCGTCGTGGCAGCCGGAGTCGACGTCCTCGCCGGGATTGCGTCGACGCCGACGCGCGTGCACGGAAACGACTACCGACGAGCGGCATTCGGTGAGGCGTGGACCGATGACACCTCCGCACCCGGCGGGCACAACGGCTGCGACACCCGCAACGACATCCTCGACCGCGACCTCGTCGACAAGACCTTCACGGCGATCTCACGGTGCCCGACCGCGGTCGCCACCGGCACGCTGTACGACCCGTACACCAACGAGACCATCCCGTTCACCCGGGGAAATCAGGTGGGGGCGGCGGTGCAGATCGACCACATCGTGCCGCTGGCGCTGGCCTGGGATCTCGGCGCCCGGAACTGGACCGACGACATGCGCCGCCGATTCGCCAACGATCCCGCGAATCTGCTTGCGGTGCAGGGCAAGGCGAACCAGGACAAGGGGGACTCCGAGCCGGCCGACTGGATGCCTCCGAACCATGCGTTCTGGTGCCAGTACGCGGTGCAGTTCGCCGCCGTGCTCCGCGGGTATGCCCTGCCGGTCGACGACCGCTCGGCGGTGGTGTTGCGCGAGGCCGCGAGCACCTGCCCGCTGGGGTAGGCCGGAAGGCCTAGGACCCGTCGTAGGTGGCCGGGTCCGGGCGGAAGCGGGTGCCCTCGTCGAGGCCGTCGAGCGCCTCCATGTGCTCGGCCAAGAGTTCGAACTCGAAGACGTCGGCGTTCTCGACGATGCGCCCCGGGGTCGCCGACCGCGGAATCACCACGTTGCCGAGCTGCAGGCTCCACCGGATCAGTATCTGGGCCGGGGACTTGCCGTACTCCGCGGCGATCGACGTCACGGTCGCGTTGGTGAGCAGTCGGCCGACGCCCAGTGGGCCGTAGGCCTCGGTGACGATGTCGTGCTCGGCGTTGGCCGCCCTCAGCGAGGCCTGGTTGAGCAGGGGGTGCAGCTCGATCTGGTTGATGGCGGGCGCGACGTAGGACAGGTCGACGAGGTTGGACAGGTCCTCGGCCGAGAAGTTGCACACGCCGATCGACTTGGCGAGCCCGTCCTCGCGCAGCTTGAGCATGCCGCCCCAGCTGTGCAGGTAGACGCCGGGGTCGGTGCCCGGCCAGTGGATCAGATAGGCGTCGACGTAGTCGGTGCCGAGCCGGTCGATGCTGGCCCGGCACGCGTCCTGCGCCGCCCGGAAGCCCTGGTCGGCATGCGCCAGCTTCGTCGTGACGAAGATCTCCGCGCGAGGGATGCCCGACGCGGCGATGGCGCGTCCGACGGCCGCCTCGTTGCCGTAGGCCGCCGCGGTGTCGATCAGCCGCACACCGATCTCCAGCGCGGTCGACACGGCGCGTTCGGTTTCGTCGTCGGACAGCTCGCCGACCCCGATCCCGAGCGACGGAATGCTGTTCTCGTCGTTGAGTGCCACCGCTGGAATTGCCGCCGAGGTCATGTCACCTACCCTGTGAAGTTGAAGGTCCGTGGATCGGGACCCAGTCGAGTCCCGTCGTCGAGCGTTTCGATGGACGCCATGTCCGATTCGCTCAGTGCGAAGTCGAACACGTCGAAGTTGCTCGCAATCCTGTCGGGGTTCACCGATTTCGGGATGACGATATTACCGAGCTGGACGTGCCACCTAATCAGCACCTGCGCTGGCGTTTTGCCGTGGGCCTGGGCAATGGTGACCAATGTCGCGTTCTCCAGCAGCGATCCTTGCCCCAGCGGGCTCCACGCCTCGGTGGCGATGCCCATCCTGGCGTGCACCTCGCGCAACTCTCGTTGGGGGAGAAGGGGATGCAGCTCGATCTGGTTGACCGCCGGCACGATTCCGGTCGCGTCGACCAGGGTCGTCAGATGCTCCGGTTCGAAGTTGCTGACGCCGATCGAGCGAATTCGGCCCTGATCGCGAAGGTGGGCGAACGCCTTGAACGTGTCGACGAATCGGTTCACCTCCGGCAACGGCCAGTGCACGAGGTAGAGGTCGAGGTAGTCGAGCCCCAGTTTCGACATGCTCTGGTCGAACGCACGCAGCGTCGAGTCGTAGCCCTGGTCGGCGTTCCACAGCTTGGTGACCACGTAGACGTCGTCCCTGGCCAGACCCGTCTCGGCCGCACCGGCGAGCGCCAGGCCCACCTCCGCCTCGTTTCCGTACGCCGCCGCGGTGTCGACGTGCCGATAACCTGCGTCCAGCGCGGCGCGAACGGCGCGCTCGGTCTCACCGGCCGGGGTCTGCCACACTCCGAGGCCGACGGCGGGAATCGAGTTCCCGTCGTTGAGCGCCACCGAGGAACCCGACGTGTTCGAAGGAGATGCCATGACGGCGAGTCTGCCAGTCCGACCCGTGCCGCACGCGGAGGCCGCGCTCCCGGGCCCCGCTCGGCTCGCAGTCCTCAACGCCACCAGTCGGGTGATGCTGCGAGTTCTGCCGCACGTGCCCGACGCCGTCAAGCGGCTGCTGTTGCGGCGCCGCACGGTGACCGTCGACGGCAACACCCTCGACACGACGTTGCAGTTCATGTTGGCCGCCCAACGCTCGGCCGGCGTCAACGGGCTGGTGGCCAGTAGTGACGTCGCCGTCGCCCGCTCTCAGCTGCGCACGCTGTCGGCGATGATCGACGCTGGCATATCCGTCGGCGTGCGCGACTCCACGATCCCGGGGCCGACGGGCCCGCTGCCGGTCCGGCACTACACACCGGCCGACGTCTCGGTGTCGGGTGGCACCTCGCGCGAGCGCTCGTCAGCGGGCCCGGCTCCGCTGCTGGTGTTCTTCCACGGCGGCGGATTCGTCGTCGGCGACCTCGAGACCCACGACGCGCTTTGCCGACTGCTGTGCCGCGACGCCGGGATCCACGTCATGGCCGTCGACTACCGGCTGGCACCGGAACACCCCGCACCCGCCGCGGTCGACGACTGCTACGCGGCCTACCGCTGGGCGCTGGCGCACGCCGCCGAACTTGGGGCCGACCCCACGCGGGTGGCCGTCGGCGGCGACAGCGCCGGAGGCAACCTGGCCGCGGTGGTGTCGCAGCTGGCGCGCAACGACGACATCACCGTTCCAGCGTTGCAAGTGCTGCTGTACCCCGCCACCGACTTCTCCAGCGACACCAGGTCCAAGACGCTCTTCGCGGAGAACTTCTTCCTGACCAAGAAGGACATGGACTGGTTCCGAGACAACTACCTGACCGGATCTGCGCTCGACGTCGGCGATCCGCGGGTCTCCCCGCTGCTGGCCGACGACCTCTCCGGTCTGCCTCCGGCGATGGTGCTCACCGGCGGCTTCGATCCGCTCCGCGACGAGGGCAACCAGTACGCCGAGGCACTGGCCGCCGCGGGCGTCCCCGTCGACCATCGGCAGTTCGGTCCGGTGGTGCACGCCTTCGCGAACTTCTTCCCGCTGGGTGGCGCCAGCGCGACCGCTACCGCCGAGGTGGTCTCCGCCGTTCGGGCGCACCTGAGCCGGGCCTAAGTAAACCGCCGCAGGCCGCCGGTACCCTAGTGCCGTGGCCACGAAACCCAAGAAGACCGCCAGCTACGACCTGAAGGCTGCCGACCGCAAGCGCAACGTGATGATCCAAGTCGGACTCACCGCGGTGGTGGTCATCTTCGCCGTGGCGCTGGTCGCCTACATCGTCAGTTCTGGCAGCACGAAACCGGCAGGTGGCGAGTCGAAGGCGATCCGCGTCGCGACCAGCAGCGTGGTCACCAAGCCGGGTACCACCGAGCCCAAGGCCGTGGTGTCGCTCTACGAGGACTTCCTGTGCCCGGTGTGCGGAAACTTCGAGCAGACCTTCGGCCCGACGATCAGCACGCTGATCGACAGCGGCGCGATCGCCACCGACTTCTACATGGTCGCCATCCTGGACCGCCCGGCGAACCAGAACTACTCTTCGCGGGCCGGCGCCGCCGCCTACTGCGTGGCCGACGAGGACACCAGTCCGGACAAGCAGGCGTTCCGCCGCTTCCACGCGGCGATGTACGCCCAGCAGCCCAGCGAGACGGGCACGTCGTTCCCGACCAACCAGCAGCTGATCGAGACCGCCCGGCAGGCCGGGGTGGCCGGCAAGGTGCCGGACTGCATCAACAACGGCCGTTACCTCGACATGGTGAAGGGCCTTGCGGCCGCCAACAAGATCACCGGCACGCCGACCGTGCGCATCAACGGCGAGGACTACCAGTTCTCCACCCCCAACGCACTCGTGGCCAAGATCAAGGAGATCGTCGGCGACATCCCCGGTGCCAGTGCCGCGCCCCCCGCACCGGCGCCGACCCCGACGGCCACCGCGCCGGTCCAGACCCCGGCCGCGGCGCCCCCGGCCAGCCCGATCCCCACCACCACGAGATGACCTCGACCACCACCGAGCCGACCCCGTCGGCTGCGCCCGCCGAGAGCCGGTCCGCCCGGCCCGTCGGCATGCCGAGCGCGGTCTGGGTGCTGATCGCCGGTGCAGTCGGGCTGACCGCGGCCATCACGCTGACCGTCGAGAAGGTCAAGCTGCTGGAGAACCCGGCCTACGTGCCGTCGTGCAGCATCAACCCGGTGTTGTCGTGCGGTTCGGTGATGGTGACTCCGCAGGCCGCGGAGTTCGGCTTCCCCAACTCGCTGCTCGGCGTCGTCGCCTTCTCGGTCGTGGTCGTCGCCGGCGTGCTGGCCGTGGCGAAGGTGGCCTTGCCGCAATGGTTTTGGGCCGGTCTGGCGGTCGGGACGCTCATCGGTGTGGTCTTCGTGCACTGGCTGATCTATCAGAGCCTCTACGTGATCGGCGCACTGTGCCCGTACTGCATGGTGGTGTGGACGGTGACGATCCCGCTGCTGGTCGTCGTCTCGTCGATCGCGCTGCGCCCGTTGGCGGGCAACGGTTTAGCCCGCATCGTCCACCAGTGGCGGTGGTCGCTGGTGGCGCTGTGGTTCACCGGACTGATCCTGCTGATCCTGGTCCGCTTCTGGAATTACTGGTCGACGCTGATCTAGGCCGGTCCGGGCGAGGACCGCGTTAGGGTAGCCCGCGTGATCTCCAAACTCCTGGTCGCCAACCGCGGTGAGATAGCCATCCGGGCGTTCCGAGCCGCCTACGAGATGAACATCGCCACCGTCGCGGTGTACGCCTACGAGGATCGCAACTCGCCGCACCGGTTGAAGGCCGACGAGTCGTATCAGATCGGCGAGCCGGGGCACCCCGTCCGGTCCTACCTCTCCATCGACGAGATCATCCGCATCGCCCGGCACTCCGGTGCCGACGCGGTGTATCCGGGTTACGGCTTCCTGTCGGAGAACCCCGAACTCGCCGCCGCGTGCGCCGAGGCGGGCATCACCTTCGTGGGACCCGGCGCCCACGTCCTGGAGTTGACGGGCAACAAGGCCCGCGCGATCGCCGCGGCCCGCAACGCCGGACTGCCGGTGCTGGCGTCCTCGGATCCGTCGGCCTCGGTGGAGGATCTGGTCGCCGCAGCGGCCGACATGGAGTTCCCACTGTTCGTGAAGGCGGTGTCGGGCGGCGGTGGTCGCGGGATGCGGCGGGTCACCGACGCCGATGCGCTGGCCGAGTCCATCGAGGCCGCCAGCCGCGAGGCGGAGTCCGCGTTCGGCGATCCGTTGGTCTACCTCGAGCAGGCGGTGCTCAACCCGCGTCACATCGAGGTGCAGATCCTGGCCGACGCCAAGGGCAACGTCATGCACCTCTACGAGCGTGACTGCAGCGTGCAGCGTCGCCACCAGAAGGTCATCGAGCTCGCACCGGCCCCCAATCTGTCCGAGGAGGTGCGAGCCAAGATCTGCGGGGACGCGGTCGCCTTCGCTCGCCAGATCGGCTATTCGTGCGCCGGGACGGTGGAGTTCCTGCTCGACGAGCGCGGCAAGCACGTCTTCATCGAGATGAACCCCCGGATCCAGGTCGAGCACACCGTCACCGAGGAGATCACCGACGTCGACCTCGTCGCCAGCCAGCTGCGCATCGCGGCGGGGGAGACGCTGGCCGATCTGAACCTGAGCCAGGAGACACTGCCCCCGCCCCGGGGTTTCGCCATGCAGTGCCGCATCACCACCGAGGATCCCGCCAAGGGTTTCCGCCCCGACACCGGGCGCATCACCGGATACCGGTCTCCGGGTGGGGCGGGCATCCGGCTCGACGGCGGCACCACCCTCGGTGCGGAGATCGGCGCGCACTTCGACTCGATGTTGGTCAAGCTGACGTGTCGGGGCAGGGACTTCTCCACCGCGGTCGCGCGGGCTCGGCGGGCGCTCGCGGAGTTCCGCATCCGCGGGGTGTCGACCAACATTCCCTTTCTGCTGTCGGTGGTCGACGACCCCGACTTCCGCGCCGGCCGCGTCACGACGTCGTTCATCGACGAACGACCCCAACTGCTGACCGGGCACGCCTCGGCCGACCGCGGCACGAAGATCATCAACTACCTCGCCGAGGTGACGGTCAACTCGCCCTATGGCGATCGCGATCGGGTCTACCCGCAGGACAAGCTGCCCGACATCGAGGTCAGGGACACCGAGTCGACGCCGCCGCCCGGTAGCCGGCAGCGGTTGGTCGAGCTGGGGCCGGAGGGGTTCGCCGCCTGGCTGCGTGACTCTCCCGCGGTGGGGGTCACCGACACCACCTTCCGCGACGCCCATCAGTCGCTGCTCGCAACGCGGGTGCGGACCTCTGGTCTGCTGGCGGTGGCGCCCTACATCGCGCGGATGACCCCGGAACTGCTGTCGCTGGAGTGCTGGGGTGGGGCGACCTACGACGTCGCCCTGCGGTTCCTCAAGGAGGATCCGTGGGAGCGGCTCGCGGCGTTGCGTGAGGTGGTGCCCAACATCTGCCTGCAGATGCTGCTGCGGGGGCGAAACACCGTGGGTTACACCCCGTACCCAGAGGTCGTGACGGCGGCATTCGTCCAGGAGGCCACGGCCACCGGCATCGACATCTATCGAATCTTCGACGCGCTCAACGACGTCGACTCGATGCGCCCGGCCATCGACGCCGTCCGGGAGACCGGCACGGCGGTCGCCGAGGTGGCGATGAGCTACACCGGCGATCTCTCCGATCCCGGCGAGACGCTCTACACCCTGGACTACTACCTGCGGCTCGCCGAGCAGATCGTGCAGGCAGGTGCCCACGTGCTGGCGATCAAGGACATGGCCGGCCTGCTGCGGGCGCCCGCGGCCACCACGTTGGTCTCGGCGCTGCGCAGTCGCTTCGATCTGCCGGTGCACGTGCACACGCACGACACCCCGGGCGGGCAGTTGGCGACCTATACCGCGGCGTGGCAGGCCGGGGCCAGTGCGGTCGACGGTGCGGCGGCACCCATGGCGGGCACCACCAGTCAGCCGTCACTGTCCTCGATCGTCGCCGCGGCGATGCACACCCCGTACGACACCGGATTGTCGCTGCGCAACGTCTGCGAGCTCGAGCCGTACTGGGAGGCGCTGCGAAAGGTGTACGCGCCCTTCGATGTTGCGGCATCCGGTCCTCCCGCGCCGACGGGCCGGGTGTACAGCCACGAGATCCCGGGTGGGCAGCTGTCCAACCTGCGCCAGCAGGCCACCGCGCTGGGTCTGGGCAACCGGTTCGAGGACGTCGAGAACGCCTATGCCGGTGCCGACCGGGTGCTGGGCCATCTGGTCAAGGTCACGCCGTCGAGCAAGGTGGTCGGCGATCTCGCGCTCGCGCTCGTCGGCGCGGGCGTCACGGCCGACGAATTCGCCGAGGACCCCGCGCGGTTCGACATTCCCGACTCGGTCATCGGGTTCCTGCGAGGCGACCTTGGGAATCCACCCGGAGGATGGCCGGAGCCGCTGCGCACCAAGGCGTTGCAGGGACGCGCCCCGGCCAAGCCGATCGAGCCGCTCGACCCCGCCGACGAAGTCCGGTTGGCCCAGCCGGGCGTCGGTCGGCAGCAGACGCTGAACCGGCTGCTCTTTCCCGGCCCGACAAGGGATTTCGAGGCGCACCGCGAGGTCTACGGCGACACGTCGCGGTTGTCGGCCAACCAGTTCTTCTACGGTCTGCGCTACGGCGACGAGCACCGCGTCCAGATCGAACGCGGCGTCGACCTCATCATCGGCCTGGAGGCCATCTCCGAGCCCGACGAGCGGGGGATGCGCACGGTGATGTGCATCCTCAACGGCCAGCTTCGGCCGGTGGTGGTGCGCGACGAGAGCATCGCCGACACCGTCCCCGCCGCCGAGAAGGCCGACCGGACCAACGCCGACCACGTGGCCGCCCCGTTCGCCGGCGTGGTCACCGTGACCGTCGAGGCCGGGGCCACGGTCGACGCGGGGGAGACCATCGCCACCATCGAGGCCATGAAGATGGAGGCGGCGATCACCGCTCCGAAGGCGGGCACCGTCGAACGCGTGGCGGTCTCGGCCACGGCGCAGGTGGAGGGCGGGGACCTGCTGGCGGTGATCCGCTGACCCGGATCATCGGCGGCCAGTTCGGCGGCCGCCGGCTCGTGGTGCCGCAGGGTCGGGCCGGGCGCGGGACCCGGCCCACCACCGACCGGGTCCGGGAGTCGCTGTTCAACGTGCTGGCCGCCCGGCTGGACTTCGCGGGAAGCGCGGTGTTGGACCTGTATGCCGGCTCGGGTGCGCTTGGTCTGGAAGCACTTTCGCGTGGCGCAGACACCGCGGTCTTCGTCGAGGCCGACCGGCGCGCGGCGGCGGTCATCGAGCAGAACGCGGCCGCACTCGGGGCAACGGGTGCCACCGTGCGGTGCGGCACCGTCGCCGCCGTGCTGGCCGTCGGCACCGACCGGCCCGCGGATCTGGTGTTCGCCGACCCGCCCTACGAGGTGTCCTCGGCCGACGTGACCGCGGTGCTGACGGTGCTGGTCGACGGCGGCTGGGTGGCGCACGGCACCGTCGCTGTCCTCGAGCGCCCGGCATCGGCGCCCGCGGTGACGTGGCCCGCCGGGTGGGCTGCGGACCGGGAGCGCCGCTACGGAGACACCCGCCTGGAGTTCGGCGAGATCGCGTAGCGTCGTCGGACATGAGTGGCGCCGTATGCCCGGGCTCGTTCGATCCCGTCACCCTCGGTCACGTCGACGTGTTCGAACGGGCAGCCGCCCAGTTCGACGAGATCGTCGTCGCCGTGCTGGTGAACCCCAGCAAGAAGGGCATGTTCACCGCCGAGGAGCGGATGGAGCTGATCCGGGAGTCGACGGCACATCTGCCGAACGTGCGCGTGGAGAGCGGAACCGGGTTGGTGGTGGACTTCGCGACTTCCCGTGGTCTGTCGGCGATCGTCAAGGGTCTGCGCTCGGGCACCGACTTCGAATACGAGTTGCAGATGGCGCAGATGAACAAGCACGTCGCGGGCGTCGACACCTTCTTCGTCGCCACCAATCCGCAGTATTCGTTCGTCTCGTCGTCGTTGGCCAAGGAGGTCGCGCTGCTCGGCGGGGACGTGTCGGCGTTGCTGCCGGAGCCGGTCAATGCGCGATTGCGGTCCAAGCTCGCCGCGCGCTGATCCCAACCGCCCCTTCCTCTGCGCCGCGTGTGCGGACAGATCGCGAACTTCGGCGTGATCGCGATCTCACAGCACACTCGACGGGGGACGCGGCGTTGCGGTGAATGCGCGACTCACCGGCGTGGCGTCCCGAGTCACACGAGTAACACCAGGCACACTGGTAACGACCAACTAGGCCGGGAGGGTGTTGCCGTGTACCGAGTATTTGAGGCGCTCGACGAGCTCGGAGCGATCGTCGAGGAAGCCCGCGGTGTGCCGATGACGGCCGGCTGCATGGTGCCCCGAGGCGACGTGCTCGAATTGCTGGACGACATCAAGGACGCCATCCCCGGCGAACTCGACGACGCCCAGGACGTGCTCGACGCCCGCGACGGGATGTTGCACGACGCGAAGGCGCACGCCGACTCGATGGTCGCCAGTGCGACAGCCGAGGCCGACTCGCTGCTCAACCACTCCCGAGGCGAGGCCGACCGCATGGTCGCCGACGCCAAGGCCCAGGCCGACCGCATGGTGGCCGAGGCGCGACAGCACAGCGAACGGATGGTCGGCGAGGCCCGTGAGGAGGCCACCCGCATCATGTCCACCGCCAAGCGCGAGTACGAAGCCAGCACCGGACGGGCCAAGGCCGAGGCCGACCGCCTCATCGAGAACGGCAACCTGTCCTACGAGAAGGCCGTCCAAGAGGGCATCAAGGAACAGCAGCGGTTGGTCTCGCAGACCGAGATCGTGCAGACCGCGACGTCGGAGGCGACGCGTCTCATCGACACCGCCCACGCCGAGGCGGATCGTCTGCGCGGCGAGTGCGACATCTACGTCGACAGCAAGCTCGCCGAGTTCGAGGACTACCTCAACGGCACGCTGCGCTCCGTCGGACGGGGACGCCATCAGCTGCGGACTGCCGCCGGCACCCACGACTACGCGCAACGGTAGAGGCCCTCAGCCGTCCCGCCGCCGATTGGATTCGGGGCGGGCGGGGCCACCGCCGTAGGATCGACGAATGGCCGGATCGAAGAACGGCGCCCGTGGCGGCGCCTGGGGCAACCGCAAAACGCCCTTCGTGCTCGACGTTTCGCGGCTCGGCATGCGTCCCGGTTCGATGATCACCTTCGCCGAGACGGTGCCCGCGCCGTCACGCATCGGCATCGAACTGATCGCCATCCCCGAGGGCGCGCCGGTGACCCTCGACCTGCGCCTGGAATCGGTGTCGGAGGGCGTCCTGGTCAGCGGACCGGTGTCGGCCCCGACCGCCGGCGAGTGCGCCCGCTGCCTGACCCCGGTCTCCGGCGAGGTGGAGATCTATCTCACCGAACTGTTCGCCTATCCCGACAGCACCACCGAGGCCACCACCGACGACGACGACGAAGTGGGGCGCGTCGTGGACGACACCGTCGACGTCGAGCAGCCCATCATCGACGCCGTCGGCATGCAGCTGCCCTTCTCGCCGCTGTGCCGCGAGGACTGCCCGGGCCTGTGCCCGGAATGCGGAGTTCCGTTGGCGGACTTCGAGAACGACCCCGAACCGCACGGCCACGACGTCATCGACCCCAGGTGGGCCAAGCTGGCGGCCATGAAGACCGTCCAGGAGGACCTGCCGGATCCGGCCGCCGGGGATCGCGAGTGACGGTCGACCGCGCACCGCTGCTCGAAGCCCTCGGCGTCGACCTCCCCGACGACCTGCTGACCCTGGCACTGACGCACCGCAGCTACGCCTACGAGGCAGGCGGACTGCCCACCAACGAGCGGCTCGAATTCCTCGGCGACGCAGTGCTCGGATTGGTGATCACCGCCGAGATCTTCACGCGGTACCCCAACCGCAGCGAGGGTGAGCTGGCGAAGCTGAAGTCCGCCGTGGTCAACACCCAGGCGCTGGCCGGCATCGCCAGGACGCTGACCCCCGACGGGCTCGGCGCCTACCTGTTGCTCGGACGCGGCGAGGTCGGCAGCGGCGGCGCGCACAAGGCCAACCTGCTCGCCGACGCGGTGGAATCACTGCTGGGCGCCACCTACGTCCAGCACGGTCACGAAGTCGCCCGCGACGTCGTCATCCGGCTGTTCGCCGACGTGCTGGATACCGCGGCCAACCTTGGCGCGGGCCTGGACTGGAAGACCAGCCTGCAGGAACTCGCCGCGGTCCGGCGACTGGGTGTCCCCGCCTACGTCGTCGACTCGACCGGCCCCGAACACGACAAGCACTTCACCGCCCGCGCCGTCGTCGGTGCCGAAGACTACGGCCACGGTCAGGGCCGCACCAAGAAGGAGGCCGAGCAGCAGGCGGCCGCCGCGGCCTACAAGGCGATCGAGGCCCTCGGTGCCGACGGTGCGTCCCTCAACGGCAAGCCCGAGCAGGATGCCTGAGCTACCCGAGGTCGAGGTCGTCCGACGCGGTCTCGCCGCCCACGTCGTCGGACGCACCATCACCGCGGTGCGGGTCAACCACCCGCGTGCCGTGCGCCGCCACGTGGAGGGCCCGACCGATCTCACCGCACGCCTGCTCGACAACGTCATCACCGGGACGGGGCGACGCGGCAAGTACCTCTGGCTGACCCTCGGCAGCGGTGAAGCCCTCGTGGTGCACCTCGGCATGAGCGGCCAGATGCTGCTGGGTGAGGTCGCCAAGACCGAACACCTGCGCGTCGCCACACTGCTCGACGACGGCACGGCGATGAGCTTCGTCGACCAGCGCACCTTCGGCGGCTGGATGCTCACCGAACTCGTCACCGTCGACGGTACCGAGGTGCCCCTTCCCGTCGCGCACGTCGCCCGCGATCCGCTCGATCCCTCGTTCGATCGGGCAGCGGTGGTGAAGGTGTTGCGGCGCAAGCACTCCGAGATCAAGCGACAACTCCTGGACCAGACCGTCGTGTCGGGCATCGGCAACATCTACGCCGACGAGTCGCTGTGGCGGGCCAAGGTCAACGGCGCCCGCATCGCCGAGACGTTGAGCGCGTCGACGCTGAGCGCCCTTCTCGGCCACGCCACCGACGTGATGACCGACGCCCTCGGCCAGGGGGGCACGTCCTTCGACTCGCTCTACGTCAACGTCAACGGCGAGTCGGGGTACTTCGACCGGTCCCTGGACGCCTACGGCCAGGAGGGCCTGCCCTGCCGGCGCTGCGGTACGGCCATCGTCCGGGAGAAGTTCATGAACCGGTCGTCGTACTACTGCCCGACATGCCAGCCACGACCCCGTCGACGACGAGTGAATTAGGAGACGAGACACGCCATGACCGAACTCTGGGTGGAGCGCACCGGTGTGCGCCGCTACACCGGCCACAGCAGTCGCGGGGCGGAGGTGTTGGTGGGCTCCGAGGACGTCGAGGGCGTCTTCACCCCCGGCGAACTACTGAAGATCGCCCTCGCGGCGTGCAGTGGGATGAGCAGTGACCACCCCCTGCGGATGCGGCTCGGCGACGACTACCCGGCCACCATCCGCGTGACCGGACCGGCCGACCGCGAGCAGGAGCTCTACCCCCTGCTCGAGGAGAAGCTCGAGGTCGACCTCTCGGCTCTGTCGGAGGAGGAGATTCGCAAGCTCGTCGTCATCGTCGAGCGGTCGATCGACAAGGTCTGTACCGTCGGGCGCACTCTCAAGGCCGGCACCGAGGTGACCTTCGAGGTCACCCCCACGTGACCCAGTCACCCGACCCCGAGGTCCGCCTCGACGCCTGGGTGCACGGCCATGTCCAAGGCGTCGGGTTCCGGTGGTGGACGCGCTCGCGGGCATTGGAACTCGGACTGACGGGATACGCGGCGAACACGGCCGACGGTCGCGTGCACGTCGTCGCCCGCGGACCTCGCGACGCCTGCGAGCGGCTGCTCGAACTCCTCCGCGGCGGCGCCACGCCGGGCACCGTCGACGTGGTCGTCGAGGACTGGTCGGCGGCCGGGGATCCGATCGAGGGCTTCACCGAGCGGTAGCAACCTCGCAGGTAAGCTCGCACGTCATGCATCTGAAGAGTCTGACGCTGAAGGGCTTCAAGTCCTTCGCCTCGCCGACGACTCTGCGCTTCGAACCGGGCATCACCTGTGTCGTCGGGCCCAACGGATCGGGCAAGTCCAACGTCGTCGACGCGCTCACCTGGGTGATGGGCGAGCAGGGCGCCAAGACCCTGCGTGGCGGCAAGATGGAGGACGTCATCTTCGCGGGTACGTCCTCGCGGGCACCGCTGGGGCGCGCCGAGGTGACCCTGACCATCGACAACTCCGACAATGCGCTGCCCATCGAGTACTCCGAGGTGTCGATCACCCGCCGGATGTTCCGCGACGGCGCCGGTGAGTACGAGATCAACGGCAGCAGCTGCCGGCTGATGGACGTCCAGGAACTGTTGAGCGACTCCGGGATCGGCCGCGAGATGCACGTCATCGTCGGCCAGGGCAAGCTCTCCGAGATTCTCGAGTCGCGCCCCGAGGACCGGCGCGCGTTCATCGAGGAAGCCGCCGGCGTGCTCAAACACCGCAAGCGCAAGGAGAAGGCGGTCCGCAAGCTCGACTCGATGTCGGCGAACCTCAACCGCCTCACCGACCTGACCAGCGAGCTGCGGCGTCAACTCAAACCACTGGGTCGGCAGGCCGAGATGGCGCGGCGGGCGCAGACGATCCAGGCGGACCTGCGCGATGCCCGCCTGCGCCTGGCCGCCGACGACCTCGTCGCCCGACGCACCGAGTTCAACGACACCAACCAGGCGGAGACGACGCTGCGGCGCGAGCACGACGAGGTCACCACCCGGCTGGAGACGGCGACCTTCGAACTCAGCGCCCACGAGACGGCCGTGGCCGATCTCAGCGGACGGGCCGAGGCCGCGCAGCAGACGTGGTTCCGGCTCTCGGCGTTGGCCGAACGCGTCAGCGCCACCGTCCGCATCGCGAGTGAGCGCACGCAGTTGCTCGACGCCGACGTCGAGGCGGCCACGGGACCCGACCCCGACGAACTCGACGCCGAGGCCGAGATGGTCGCCGAACACGAGCAGGAGCTGCTCGCCGAACTCGCGGAGTGCCGCGCCCGGCAGGAGGCGGCCCGCGCCGAACTGGGCGAGCGCGAACGCCTGGCCGCCGAAGCCGAACGCGCGCACCTCGCCGCGGCCCGTGCCGAGGCCGACCGCCGCGAGGGGCTGGCTCGGCTCTCCGGCCAGGTCGACACCATGCGCACCCGCGTCGAGTCGATCGACGAGGGCGTCGCCCGGCTGACGGTCAGCCTCGAAGAATCCGCGATGCGCGTCGAGCAGTCCAGGACGGCCTTCGAGACCGTGCAGGGCCGCATCGGTGAGCTCGACGAGGGCGAAGTCGGCCTCGACGACCAGCACGATCGCACCGTGGCCGCGTTGCGCCTGGCCGACGAGCGGGTCTCCGAACTGCAGGCCGGCGAGCGCGCCGCCGAACGCCAGGTGGCCTCGCTGCGGGCGCGCATCGACGCACTGAGCGTCGGTTTGGACCGCCGCGACGGCGCGGCGTGGCTGCAAAAGAACCACGACGGCTCGGGCCTGCTCGGATCGGTTGCCACGATGCTGCGGGTCCGCCCCGGTTACGAGGCGGCGGTGGCGGCCGTGCTTGGATCGGCCGCCGACGCGGTGGCCGCCGACAGCTCCGGCGCGGCACGGTCCGCGGTAGCGGCGCTCAAGGCCGCCGACGGCGGACGGGCCGCGATCGTCATCGGTGATTGGCCGGAAATGCAAGCGGCACGGGGTGACTCGGAATTCGACCTGCCCGCCGACACCGTGTGGGCGGTCGACCTGGTCGAGCCCTCGCCCCGATTGCGTGGTGCCGCAGCAGCCATGCTCGCCGACGTCGTCGTGGTGCCCGATCTGGCGGCGGCGCTGGACCTGGTCGCCGCGCGCCCCCGGCTGCGTGCGGTCACCACCGACGGTGACCTGGTGGGTGCGGGCTGGTTGACCGGCGGCTCGGACCGCAAGCCGAGCACGCTGGAGATCACCGGCGAGATCGAGAAGGCGCGCAGCGAGCTGGAGGCCTCCGAGCGGCAGGTCTCGGAGCTCTCGGCCGCGCTGTCCGGCGCGCTGGCCGAGCAGGCCGCCCGCCGCGACGCGGCCGAGGACGCGCTCGCCGCGCTCAACGAGTCCGACGCCGCCATCTCCGGGATCTACGAACAACTCGGCCGGCTGGGTCAGGAGACCAGGGCCGCCGAGGAGGAGTGGCAACGACTCAACGCACAGCGCAACGAGCTCGAGGCCGGCCGGATGAAGACCGTCGAGGAGATGACCGCTCTCGAGGAGCGGCTGCGCAACGCTCAAGAGGTGCCCACCTTCGACTCCGAGCCCGTCGACCGCCAGGAGTCGGTGGCCGCCGCCGAGGAGGCCAGAACCGCGGAGTTCGAGGCACGCCTGGCGGTGCGCACCGCGGAGGAACGCGCGAATGCCGTTCGTGGACGGGCGGATTCGCTACGTCGCGCCGCGACGGCCGAACGCGAGGCCCGGCTGCGCGCGCAACGGGCGCGCATCGCTCGCGAGCAGGCCGCCGCCGTGGCCGTGGCCGTGGCCGAGTCCGGCCGGTTGGTCGCCGCCCGGCTCTCGACGGCCGTCGCCGTCGCCGGTCGCACCAGGGACGGCCTGGCCGCCGAGCGTGGTCATCGCGTCGAAGCGCTCGACCGGGTGCGCCACGAGGTCCAGGAACTCAGTGCCAGGATCACCGCGCTGACCGACTCCCTGCACCGCGACGAGGTCGCCAAGGCCCAGGCGGCCCTGCGCATCGAGCAACTCGAGCAGCAGGCACTCGAACAGTTCGGCATGGCTACCGACGACCTCGTCTCCGAGTACGGCCCCGACGTGCCCCTGCCGCCGACCGAGCTGGAGATGGCCGAGTACGAGCAGGCCAAGGAGCGCGGCGAACAGGTGACTGCGCCCGCACCGATGCCCTTCGACCGCCCCACGCAGGAGCGCCGCGCCAAGAAGGCCGAACGCGAACTCACCGAGCTGGGCCGGGTGAACCCCCTCGCGCTGGAGGAGTTCGCGGCGCTGGAGGAGCGCTACAACTTCCTGTCCACCCAGTTGGAGGACGTCAAGGGCGCCCGCAAGGATCTCCTCGACGTCATCACCGACGTGGACGACCGCATCCTGCAGGTCTTCACCGAGGCCTACGCCGACGTGGAACGCGAGTTCACCCAGGTGTTCGCGACGCTGTTCCCCGGTGGCGAGGGCCGTTTGGTGCTGACCAATCCGTCGGACATGCTGACCACCGGCATCGAGGTGGAAGCCAGGCCGCCCGGCAAGAAGATCAAGCGGCTCTCGCTGCTGTCCGGTGGCGAGAAGTCCCTGACGGCGGTCGCGATGCTCGTCGCGATCTTCCGGGCCCGTCCGTCGCCCTTCTACGTGATGGACGAGGTCGAGGCCGCACTCGACGACGTCAACCTGCGCCGGTTGATCAGTCTCTTCGAGCAGCTTCGCGAGGTCTCGCAGCTCATCGTGATCACCCACCAGAAGCCGACCATGGAGATCGCCGACGCGCTCTACGGCGTCACGATGCGCGAGGACGGCATCACCACGGTCATCTCGCAGCGGATGCGCGGCCAGGAACTGGTCACCACGACCACGTGAGTTCGAACGGGGCCACCCTGAGACAATGACCCGGTGACACAAGGTCAGCTGTTAGGTCTCTACATCGCCCTCGCGGTCATCGCCGTCCTCGTCGTGGTGGCGCTGGTCGTCGGGCTGGTGCGATACCGGCGGCGCAGGATCAGCCTGTCGTCGACGGATGCGACGGAGCTCGAGAAGCCCGTCGACAAGTCGGGCGGGTACACCGCGTCGTCGACCATCTCGTTCACCGAGGCCAAGAGCACGGCCGCACCGCCGCCGACGAAACCCAAGAATCTGCTCGACGTCGAGGGTCTTCCTGCCGTCGGCGACGACGCGACGATCCCGCGTGACGCGCCGAAGCGCTCCATCTCGGAGGTGCAGCTGCCCGAAGCGCCGGTGCCCCGGGTCGAGACGCCGCCGGCCCCCAGGGTGCAGGAGCCCGTCGACGAGACGCCTCCGGTCGAGGAGCCGGCACCGGAGATCGAGCCAATCGCCCCGACCGACGGCCGGCTGGAGCGTCTGCGTGGACGGCTCTCCAAGTCCCAGAACGCCCTTGGCCGCAGCATGCTCGGACTGCTTGGCGGTGGCGACCTTGACGAGGACTCGTGGGAGGAGATCGAGGACACCCTGCTGGTCGCCGACCTCGGCCCGGTGGTCACCGAATCCGTCGTCACGGCACTGCGCGCCAGGATGGCCGCGACCAGCGTCCGTTCCGAGGCCGACGCGCGAGCCGTTCTACGCGAGGTCCTGATCAACGAACTCCGTCCCGACCTGGATCGCGCGATTCGGGCCCTGCCGCACGCCGACAAGCCGTCGGTGCTGCTGGTGGTCGGCGTCAACGGCACCGGCAAGACCACCACGGTCGGCAAGCTCGCCCGTGTCCTGGTCGCCGACGGCCGCCGCGTCGTGCTGGGCGCGGCCGACACGTTCCGCGCTGCGGCGGCGGATCAGCTGCAGAGCTGGGCGGCCCGAGTCGGCGCCGAAGTAGTGCGCGGCCCGGAGGGCGCCGATCCCGCCTCGGTGGCCTTCGACGCCGTCGTCCAGGGCATCGCCACCGGGGCCGACGTGGTCGTCATCGACACCGCCGGCCGGCTGCACACCAAGGCCGGTCTGATGGACGAGCTCGGCAAGGTCAAGCGGGTCGTCTCCAAGCGCGCCGTCGTCGACGAGGTGCTGCTGGTGCTCGACGCGACCATCGGGCAGAACAGCCTGCCCCAGGCGCGGGTCTTCGCCGAGGTCGTCGAGATCACCGGCGTCGTGCTGACCAAGCTCGACGGTACGGCCAAGGGCGGCATCGTCTTTCGCGTGCAACAGGAGCTCGGCGTGCCGGTCAAGTTGGTCGGATTGGGCGAGGGACCAGATGATCTCGCGCCGTTCGAACCCGCGGCGTTCGTCGACGCGCTGCTGGGCTGACGAGCGCTTGCGCGAGGAACGATGAGCTGCTGACGAGCGCTTGCGCGAGGAACGATGAGCTGCTGACGAGCGCCTGCGCGAGGAACGATGAGCTGCTGACGAGCGCTTGCGCGAGGAACGATGAGCTGCTGACGAGCGCTTCAGGCTGCTGACGAGGCAGTTAACCCGGACGAAACGCATTCGCCCGATCCGTTCACATCGGCGAAACACGGGCGGCTCATCCGCGAAACAACCAGTGCGCATTGTCTTGGCCTAGGTCATCGGTGACTAACCGTGGCATGGGCGAAGGAGGAAACTGGGAGTGGACGGATTTCCGATAATGGGTGCGCCGGACACCGGCGACACGGCATGGATGTTGGCCAGCGCCGCACTCGTGCTGTTGATGACACCTGGACTGGCATTCTTCTACGGCGGCATGGTGCGCGCCAAGGGCGTTCTCAACATGCTCATGATGAGCATCAGCTCCATGGGCGTCGTCACCGTGCTGTGGGCGCTCTACGGCTACTCCATGGCGTTCGGCAACGACAAGTTCAGCTTCGTCGGCGACCCGACCCAGTACTTCGGGCTCAAGGGCATCATCGGCGGTAACGCCGTGGCGGCCGTCGCCGCCGATCCCGCCAAGGGTGTGGAAGCCGCCGACGCGATCAACATCCCGCTGGCCGGCACCATCCCGATGTCGGTGTTCGTGGCCTTCCAGCTGATGTTCGCCATCATCACCGTCGCCCTGATCTCGGGTGCCGTCGCCGACCGCCTCAAGTTCGGTGGCTGGCTGCTGTTCTCGGGCCTGTGGGTCACGGTCGTCTACTTCCCGGTCGCGCACTGGGTCTTCGCCTTCGACGGCTTCACCGGTGAGAAGGGTGGCTGGATCGCCAACCAGCTCAAGGCAATCGACTTCGCAGGTGGTACCGCCGTGCACATCAACGCGGGTACGGCCGGCTTGGTGCTGGCCATCATCCTCGGCAAGCGCCGGGGCTGGCCCGGGTCGCCGATGCGGCCGCACAACCTGCCGTTCGTGATGCTCGGTGCCGGGCTCCTGTGGTTCGGCTGGTACGGGTTCAACGCCGGATCGGCCGTCAGCTCAGGTGGTTTGGCCGGTGCGACGTTCGTCACGACGACGGTCGCCACCGCCGCTGCGATGCTCGCCTGGTTGGTCACGGAGAAGATCCGCGACGGCCACGCCACGTCCCTCGGTGCGGCCTCGGGCATCGTCGCGGGCCTGGTCGCCATCACCCCGTCCTGCTCGTCGGTGAACGTGGTCGGCGCACTGGTCATCGGTGTGGTCGCCGGCGCAGTGTGTGCGCTCGCGGTCGGGCTGAAGTTCAAGCTGGGCTTCGACGACTCGCTCGACGTCGTCGGCGTCCACCTGGTCGGCGGCATCATCGGTACGCTCCTGGTGGGCCTGGTGGCGACGCCCGAGGCGGGTGCCGCGGTGACGGGCCTGTTCTACGGCGGCGGGTTCGACCAGCTCATCAAGCAGGCCATCGGTGCCGGCGCGGTGCTGGTGTACTCCGCGGTCGGCACTGCCGTCGTCGCGTTCATCGTGAAGTTCACCGTCGGGTTGCGACTGGACGAAGAGGAAGAGCACAACGGCATCGACGAGGCCGAGCATGCGGAAACCGCTTATGAACTCGCGTGATCGGGAAGTATTGGCAGGGGCCTGGAGAATGACCCGGAAGGAACTGACTAAATGAAGTTGATCACTGCGATCGTCAAGCCGTTCACTCTGGAGGACGTCAAGACGGGTCTCGAGCAGGCGGGCATCCTGGGGATGACCGTCAGCGAGGTGCAGGGCTATGGCAGGCAGAAGGGTCACACCGAGGTCTATCGCGGTGCGGAGTACTCCGTGGACTTCGTGCCCAAGGTGCGGGTCGAGGTCCTGGTGGACGAGGCTGCCGTCGACAAGGTGGTGGACGTCATCGTCCAGGCCGCTCGCACCGGCAAGATCGGTGACGGCAAGGTGTGGGTGAGCCCGGTCGACACCGTCGTGCGGGTGCGCACCGGCGAGCGTGGGGCCGACGCCATTTGACGTCCCGACGGTGATCTAGGCGTCGTCTCCCGGACACGCATCCAGCAAGTGCAGTTGATCACGTGAGTCCGGGGAGGACCGAGATGACCAGGCAGACAACGGATTCCGCCGACGACGGCTCGCGCGAGGATCCGACGACCGCCGCAGGCGCCCCTCGTTGGGTGGCGCCTGCGGCGGGTTCGTCGCGTCCGGCAAAGGACTTGGCCACCGCGGCCGAGCAATTGCTGAGCGGCGGTGCGCGACTGGACGCCCCGGCCCTGCGGGACGCGCTGCTCGATCTGCACGAGTTCTGGCTCACCACCAAGGCTGCCGAGATCGGCATCACGGCGACCAGTGGCTTCGCCATCGTCGCCACCGGTGGGTTGGGGCGCGGTGAGCTGCTGCCATATTCGGACTTGGATCTGACCCTTGTGCACGACGACATGCCGCGAGAGGTGGTGTCCCAAGTCGCCGAACTGCTCTGGTACCCGTTGTGGGACGCCAACATCCACATCGACCACAGCGTCCGGACGGTGCCGGAGGCGTTGAAGGTCGCCAGCGAGGACATCTCGGCGGGTCTGGCCATGCTCGACGCGCGACACATCGCCGGTGACGCCGATCTCTCGGCGCTGCTGGTCGGCGGCGCCCGTCGGCAATGGCGCACCGGGATCGCCCCGCGGTTCGAGGAACTCGTCGCGCATACGCGAGCCCGATGGGACCGCAGCGGCCAGATCGCCCACCGTGCCGAGCCCGACCTGAAGAACGGACGCGGCGGTCTGCGTGACGTCCAACTGCTCAACGCGCTGGCCATCGCACAGCTGGCCGACGCCTATCCCAGCCGCTCGCTGGCCTCGCCGACGGGATCGCTGGGGGACGCCCACCTCGCGTTGCTCAACGTGCGCACCGAGCTCCACCGCGTCTCCCGGCGCGGCCGGGAGATGCTGCTGGCGCAGTACGCCGACGAGATCGGCGCCGCCCTGCACATCGGTGACCGTTTCGACCTGGCCAGGATGCTCAGCGACGCCGCCCGCACCATCAGCTATTACGTCGACGCAGGCATCCGAACCGCGTCGAATGCGTTGCCGCGCCGCGGTTTGGCGGTGCTGCGGCGACCCGTGCGGCGCCCGGTCGACGAGGGTGTCATCGAGTACGGCGGGGAGATCATGCTGGCCCGCGACGCCCGGCCGGAACGCGATCCCGGGTTGATCCTGCGCGTCGCGGCGGCCTCGGCGACGACGGGGCTGCCGATGTCGTCGTCGACCCTGGCGCGGCTCGCCGAGACGGCGCCCGAGCTGCGCACCCCATGGCCCCGCCAAGCGCTCAAGGACCTGCTGGTGATGCTCGCCGCGGGCGGAGCGTCGGTCTCCACCATCGAGGCGCTGGATCGAACCGGCTTGTGGGGCAGGCTCTTTCCCGAGTGGGGCGCGGTGCGGGACCTTCCGCCCCGCGACGTCGTGCACATCTGGACCGTCGACCGGCACCTCGTCGAAACCGTATCGCGCGCAAGCGCATTCACTACCCGGGTGTCGCGGCCCGATCTACTGGTGCTCGGTGCGCTCGCCCATGACATCGGCAAGGGTCGCGGGGGAGACCACAGCGTCATCGGTGCCGACCTGGCGACCCAGATCGGCACCAGGCTCGGACTGTGGCCGTCCGACGTCGAATTGCTGTCCAAGATGGTCCGCTTCCACCTGCTACTGCCCGACACCGCGACCCGCCGTGACCTTCAGGACCCGAAGGTGATCGCGTCGGTGGTCGACGCGCTCGGTGGCGACCTGGTCCTGCTCGAACTGCTGCACGCCCTGGCCGAGGCCGACTCGCTGGCCACTGGACCCGGCGTGTGGGGGGACTGGAAGGCCTCGCTGATCGGCGACCTGGTTCGCCGATGCCGAATGGTCATGGCCGGGGAGCCGCTTCCGGAACCCGATCCGATCGATCCGAGGCATCTGGCTCTGGCGGCCGACCGCGCCGTGCACGTGGAGCTGACGGCGTCGGACAGTCCGCACGTCTTCGACGTGGTGATGATCGCGCCGGATCGGCGGGGTCTGCTGTCGCGGGCGGCGGGCGTGCTGGCGCTCAACTCGCTGCGGGTGCACTCGGCGTCGGTCGTCGTCCAGGACGGCGTGGCGATCACCACGTTCGTGGTGTCACCCCACTTCGGCTCGCCACCGGCCGCGGAGCTGCTGCGCGAACAGTTCGTGCTGGCGCTGGCGGGGGACCTCGACGTCGTCGGCTCGCTGGAACGCCGGGACCGCGAGAGCGCGACCGTCAACACCACCAGAGCGGGAGACATCCCCGACGCCGTGCCGATCAACGCCCCCGCGCCGCCGCGGATCCTGTGGTTCGAGGGCACCGCCCCGGGTGAGTTCGTCCTGCAGATCCGCAGTACCGACCGG
Organism: Mycobacterium sp. NPDC006124; assembly: GCF_040614235.1. Taxonomy (NCBI): domain Bacteria; kingdom Bacillati; phylum Actinomycetota; class Actinomycetes; order Mycobacteriales; family Mycobacteriaceae; genus Mycobacterium; species Mycobacterium sp. NPDC006124. Next base: position 459,132 of record NZ_JBEXUA010000001.1, read on the forward strand.
GCGGGCCTGCTGGCGCGGCTGACGGCAGTCGTCGAACGCGACGGCGTCGACATCGCGTGGGCGAAGGTCACCACGCTGGGCTCGACGGTCGTGGACGCCTTCGGCCTCGTCGTGCCCGCCCTGGCGACCGGCGAGGTGACCCGCGACGTCTCCGACGCCCGCGACGAACTCGAGCGCGACCTCTACGCCATGCTGCCGACGCCGGCGCGACCCAAGGCAGTGCCGGAGGCCAGCTAGTGCTCCGCCAGCTAGGCTAACCACGTGTTCGAATCGCTTTCCGACCGATTGACCGGGGCCCTCTCCGGCCTGCGTGGCAAGGGTCGGCTCACCGACGCCGACATCGACGCCACCGCGCGCGAGATCCGCCTGGCCCTGCTCGAGGCCGACGTGTCCCTGGCCGTGGTGCGGGCGTTCATCGCCCGCGTCAAGGACCGTGCCAAGGGCGCGGAGGTATCCGGTGCGCTGAACCCGGCGCAGCAAGTCGTCAAGATCGTCAACGACGAGCTCGTCGGTATCCTCGGCGGCGAGACCAGGACCATCCGCTACGCCAAGACCCCGCCGACGGTCGTGATGCTCGCGGGCCTGCAGGGCTCCGGCAAGACGACCCTGGCGGGCAAGCTCGCCAAGTGGTTCAAGGGACAGGGCCACACCCCGCTCCTGGTGGCCTGCGACCTGCAGCGTCCGGGTGCGGTCAACCAGCTCCAGATCGTCGGTGAGCGCGCCGGCGTGCAGGTGTTCGCGCCGAACCCGGGTGTGTCACCGGGCGGCGTCGACATCGCCGAGATGAAGACCGGTGATCCGGTGGCGGTGGCCGCCGCAGGTCTGGCCGAGGCCAAGGCCAAGCACTTCGACGTCGTGATCGTCGACACCGCGGGTCGCCTCGGCATCGACGAGGAGCTGATGGGCCAGGCGGCCGCCATCCGCGACGCGGTCGATCCCGACGAGGTGTTGTTCGTCCTCGACTCGATGATCGGCCAGGACGCGGTGACCACCGCCGAGGCGTTCCGCGAGGGCGTCGGCTTCACCGGCGTCGTCTTGACCAAGCTCGACGGCGACGCCCGCGGTGGTGCCGCGCTCTCGGTCCGCGAGATCACCGGCGTGCCGATCCTCTTCGCCTCCGACGGCGAGAAGCTCGACGACTTCGACGTGTTCCATCCCGACCGGATGGCCAGCCGCATCCTCGGCATGGGTGACGTGCTGACCCTCATCGAGCAAGCCGAGCAGGTCTTCGACGCCGAGAAGGCCGAGGCCGCCGCCGCCAAGATCGGTTCCGGCGAGCTGACGCTGGAGGACTTCCTCGAGCAGATGCTGATGATCCGCAAGATGGGACCGATCGGCAACCTGCTCGGCATGCTTCCCGGCGCCGGCCAGATGAAGGACGCGCTGGCCGCGGTCGACGACACGCAACTCGACCGCGTACAGGCCATCATCCGCGGCATGACGCCCGCCGAGCGGGCCGACCCGAAGATCATCAACGCCTCGCGGCGCCTGCGCATCGCCAACGGTTCAGGCGTCACGGTCGCCGAGGTCAACTCGTTGGTCGACCGGTTCTTCGACGCCCGCAAGATGATGTCGCAGATGGCCGGCCAGATGGGAATGCCGTTCGCGCGCAAGGGTTCCGCGCGCAAGGCCGCGAAGGGTAAGAACAAGCAGGCCGGCAAGAAGAAGGGCCGCGGTCCCACCCCGCCCAAGACTCCCAACCCGTTGGGCGTCGGCGGTGGCGTGCCCGCCGGGTTCCCGGACCTGTCCAACATGCCCAAGGGTCTCGACGAGTTGCCCCCGGGGCTGGCGAACTTCGACCTGTCCAAGCTGAAGTTCCCGGGCCAACGATAGGTTGAGGCTCCATCTGCGGGGCCGTGGCTTGCCCGACGGCGAGCCCGTGGAGTGGTGGGTCGACCGCGGTGTGCTGAGCGCCGAGCCGTTGGCCGGTGCCGAGACTATCTTCGGAGCCGACGGGGCAGGCGGCTGGATCGTGCCCGGGTTGGTCGACGCGCACTGTCACGTCGGGTTGGGTCCGCACGGACCGACGGAGTTCGGCGAGGCGATCACTCAGGCCGAGACTGAACGTGAGGCTGGTGCGCTACTGCTTCGTGACGCTGGCTCTCCCGTCGACACCCGCAGCATGGACGACCGCGAGGACTTGCCCCGCATCATCCGCGCCGGCCGCCATCTGGCCAGACCCAAGCGCTACATTCCTCGTCTGCCGATCGACCTCGAGGACGAGTCGCAACTGCCCGCCGCGGTCGCCGAGCAGGCGCGCTGGGGTGACGGCTGGGTGAAGCTGGTGGGGGACTGGATTGACCGAGAGGTCGGTGACTTGGCGCCGCTGTGGTCCGACGACGTCCTGGTCGAGGCGATCGCGGCCGCCCACGCCGAGGGTGCCCGGGTGACCGCGCACGTCTTCGGCGAGGACGCACTACCCGGTCTGATCAACGCCGGCATCGACTGCATCGAGCACGGCACCGGCATCACCGACGACGTCATCGCGATGATGCTCGAGCACGGCACCGCCCTGGTGCCGACGCTGGTCAACATCGACAACTTCCCGGGCATCGCCGACGCGGCGGGCAAGTACCCGACCTACGCCAAGCACATGCGCGACCTCCACGCGTCCTGCCCGTCTCGGGTCGGCGCCGCCCACGACGCCGGGGTGCCGATCTACGCCGGTACCGACGCGGGGGGCATGGTTGCCCACGGCCGCGTCGCCGACGAGGTCGACGCGCTCAAGGCCGTCGGCATGAGTGCGACGGCCGCGCTGGGCGCGGCGTGCTGGGACGCCAGGGCGTGGCTGGGCCGACCGGCGTTGGAGCACGGCGCGTCGGCCGACCTTCTCTGCTATGCCGAGGACCCGCGCCTCGGTGCCGCGGTACTCGGCCGCCCCGACCGAATCCTGTTGCGCGGCCGCGTATACCGCTAGTAGACGTCCCGGACGTAGCGGTGGGTCCTGACGAGGTCGTCGACGTAGGCACGAGCGGATTCCGGATCCAGGGCGCCCTCGGCTTCGACGATGCGGCGCAACGTCGCGTCCACGTCCTTGGCCATCCGCTTCTCGTCGCCGCAGACGTACAGATGGGCGCCGTCCTGGAGCCAGGAGAACAGATCCGCCGCGTTCTCCGACATGCGTCGTTGGACATGAGTTCTAGGCTCGGTGGTGGGCCGATCGCGGGAGAACGCGAGATCGAGTCTGGTCAACGTGCCCGACGCCGCGAACTCGGTCATCTCGTCGCCGTAGAGGAAGTCGGTGGCGCGGTGACGGTCGCCGAAGAACAGCCACGACCGCCCCGTGGCGCCGGTGGCCCTGCGCTCCTGCAGGAAGGCGCGAAACGGAGCGATTCCGGTGCCCGGTCCGACCATGATGATCGGGACGTCGGCTGCGGGCAGTCGGAACGCCTGGTTGGGCCGCAGACGGACGCGGACGGTGTGGCCGCGGTCGGCGAGGAAGGTCGAGGCCACACCACTGTGCTGCCGGTCCCGCACCGTGTACCGCACGGTGGCGACGGTCAGGTGCACGTGGTCGGGGTGCACCAGCGGGCTCGAGGCGACGGAGTAGTCGCGAGACTGCAGCGGCCGCAACGTGTCCAAGGCCTCGTCGAGGGTCAGGTCCGACAGACGTATCAGGTCCAGGACGTCCATGTCGTCCGCGCCGGCCGCCACCATGGTCTCCAGGGCGCGCGACGGGGTGCGGATCTCGAAGTGCTCGGAGAGTAGGACCCCGAGTGGCTCGTCGTGGTCGGCGACGACGTGTCCGTGGCCGACTCCGAAGTGGTCCAGGATGGCCTCGACGAGACGCGGATCGTTGGGTGCGTGGATGGCGACGGAATCGCCTGTCCGGTAGTCGAATTCGGATTCGGACACGTCGACCTCGAAGTGTCTGACCTCTCGGCTGGAGTCCGGTGCGGTCAGCAGTCTGTTGACCGTCACGGGGGCGTCGACGGTGCGGTGTCGTTCCCGCGTCACGGTCGGCTCCGGGGTCCCGGGTCGGGCGGGCATGGTTCGGTTGGCCTCGAGCACCTTGACGAGGTCGGCCGTCCACGCCGCAGCGGCCCGCTCGTAGGGGCCGTCCACGTCGACGCGGTCGAGCAGCCGGATGGCGCCGAGCGCCTCGAGTCGCGCGTCGAGCAGTTTGCCTGCGTTGCAGAAGAATTCGTAGGACACGTCCCCGAGGGCCAGCACGGCGAAGCTCAGGTGGTCGAGTCGTGGGGCGTCGTCGGCGCTGAGCGCCTCCCAGAACAGCGCCGCGCCGTCGGGGAACTCGCCGTCACCGAACGTCGAGGTGACGACGACGAATTGGGTCGCCGACCGAAGCTCGGCCAGCTTCACCTGGTTGAGTTCGACGGCCGTGGCCTGGACACCGAGGACCGTGGCCGCCTCGGCGAAGGTCATGGCGGCGTCCTCGGCGTTGCCCATGTCGGTGCCGTAGGCGACGATCAACGAGTCTCGGCAACTGGTCACGATGGGCCCCCTGGTCGTGGCGCGGAGAGTCGCGCGTGGAGTTAGGGTCACCTTACTTGGATGCGCGTGGCCATGGGGGCGTACCCGCGGCGGCTCACTCAGGTCGTCGGCGGGCAGCCCAGTTCGGTCGCGACGGCGGTCATGGCGGCGGTCGCCGTGTCGGGGGTCATCAGCGCGTTGCCGCCCACGATGTGCAGGCCGTACGCGTCCTCGAGGGCCACGAACGTCATCGCGAGCTGGTCGTCGTCCAGTGCGGCGGTGAACGTGCCGGACCGCCGCCCCGCGGCGAAGATGCCGCGATAGGTGTCCATTTGTCGCAGATACATCTTCTGCACCAGCTCGTCGTGTAGCGCGGAATTGCCTGCGAGGAAGTCGAATTCGTACAACAGGCGCATGAGCGCGTCATCCGGCCCGCTGGGCAGCCCGGCGCGGATCGCGATGCCGAGCTGGTGGCGGGGATCGTCGGACGCCGCGATCAGGCGGTCCCGCTCGTCGCAGAACCGCTCGACACCGGCAGCGTGCGCCTCGACGAGCAGCCCGTCGAGGTCGCCGTAGTAGTAGAGCACCGTGCCGCGGCTGAGGCCCGCTTGCTCGGCGACGTCGGTCAGGGACAGGGCGCGGAGTCCGCGCTTGTGGCCCGCGGTGTAGGTGGCCTCGATGAGGGCCTGCCGCCGGGCTCCCTGGTTGCGGGGTCGGGCCATGGGTTGACAGTAATCCACGTCACGTGCGAGCCTTCTCGGCATTCTTCGACACAAACGTCAAAGAATTATCCGAGCCTCGTGCTCCGACGAAGAAGAGACCTCGAATGACCCACCCGAGCACGCTGCCGCCCGCGGCCGCACCCGACCCCGGCAGCACGTCTGCCACCTACGAAGGAACCCTCTCGCGCTCGCTCGGCGTCGGCGGCAACGTGCTCATCACGCTGTCCGGCATCTCGCCTGCCTCGAGCGTCTTCGTGCTCGGCGGCGCCGCTCTGGCCGCCTACGGCACCGGGGTGTTCTGGGGCTTCGCCGTCGCGGGCGTGATCAGCCTGCTCATCGCCTTCTGCTACGCCGAGCTCGCATCGCGCCATCCCGTGGCCGGTGGCGACTACTCGCTGGTCAGCCGGACCCTGGGCCCGGCGGCCGGCGTCGCGATCTTCTTCGTCGGCCTGGTCACGCTGCCGCTGATCGTCGCGGTGTTCGCCCTCGGCGTCGCCGACTACCTCGGCGTCGCGATCGCTGGTCTCGACCCGGTCTGGACGGCGGTCGTCGTGACGATCCTGGCGACCGCCACCGCATGCCTGAACATTCGCACCAACGCGTGGGTGACCGGGGCGTTCCTGTTCATCGAGATGGCGGCACTGGCACTGCTGACGGTGCTCGGTCTGGTGCACGTCGAGCGTCCGATCACCGCGCTGTTGAGCCCGCAGGCCGTCGATGCCGCGACCGGCGGACTGGCGCCGCTCGGCATCGCCGGCCTGGTAGTCGCCGTGACGCAGGGGATCTTCTCCTTCAACGGTTACGGCGGTGCGGTGTACTTCGCCGAGGAGACCAAGAACGCGCGCCGGACCATCGCCCGCGCCGTGCTGTGGAGTGCCGTGGTCACGATCCTCGCGGAGATCATTCCGCTCGCCGCCATCCTGCTCGGCACCGGTTCGCTGACCGATCTGTTCAGCGCGGACCTGCCCGTCGAAGCGTTCCTCGACGAGCGGGCCGGCCACGCCGTCACCGTCTTCGTGCTGGTGTCGATCGCGCTGGCGATCGTCAACGCCATCATCGCCATCGCGCTGCAATCGGGGCGGTTGCTGTTTGCCGCGGCCCGCGACCAGGCCATGCCGGCGAAGGTCGCCGCGCCGCTGACCCGGGTGTCGGAGTCCGCGAAGATGCCGTGGGTCGCCACGCTGCTGATGGGTGTGCTCGCCGTCGCCGGGTGCCTGATCCCCATGGACGTGCTGCTCAACGCGACCGGTTCCACCCTGGCATTCAGCTACGGGTTCATCGCGCTGTCGGCGATCGTCATGCGCCGCAGGTCGGGGCGGACGGGATACCTGATGCCGCTGTGGCCGCTGCCCCCGATCGTGGCGTTGCTCGCCATCGCCACGATCTTCGTGATGGGACTGCTCGATCCGACGCAGTGGCTCAGCCTGGGCATCGCCGTCGGCATCGTCGCGGCCGGGTTTCTGTACTACTTCTGCTACCTGCGTTCCCGCGCGGGCACCCATCTGCTGCTGCTCGACGTCTCCGACGAGTCCGACGGGAGTGCCCGATGACCGACCTCCTCGTCACCGGTGCCCGCATCCGCACCTTCGACGCCGCCGCCCCGTGGGCCGAGGCCATCGGCGTCATTGACGGCCGGATCAGCTACGTCGGCAGCACAGCCGACGCCCCCACCGCCGCACGCCGCCTCGACGCGGCCGGACGGCTGGTCACACCCGGCATCATCGACGGACACAACCACCTGCTGCTCGGCTTCGACGAGGACGCCGTCTCTCTCGAAGGGGCACACGACCTGACCGAGGTGCGCCGGCGCATAAGCGAATTCGCCTCGCGCCGAGCCGATCTCGACTGGATTTGCGCCGAGAACGCGGTGTACTCGATCGTCGAGGGGCGCAGGCCCACCGCCGTCGACCTCGACGGCCTGACCGACAAACCCATCTTCGTCACCACCTACGACCAGCACTCGGTGTGGCTCAACCGCGCCGCGCTGGCGATGCTCGGTATCTCCGGCGGCGTCGACGTTCCCTGGGGCAGGCCCGAACGCGACGACGCGGGTGACCCCACCGGCTGGGTGACGGACTTCTACACCAGTGCGATGACCGAGGCGGGTCTGGCTGCGCTGCAACGCGACATCCCGATGTACTCACCGCAACGCCGCTACCGCAAGCTGTGCTCGAGCATGCGGATGGCCACGGCCCTGGGCATCACCACCGTGGTCGAACCACAGGTGCCCCTGGCAGAGCTGTCGCTGTTCGAACGGGCGCTCGCCGAGGGCGTGCTCACCTCACGGGTGATCGCCGCCCTGTTCCACCCGGTGGGTGCCGACGGCGAATTCCGGGCGCGCCTTCGCTCCGCCGTCGACGGCGCGGTGACCCATCCGATGCTGGAGCTCGGCCCCGTCAAGCTGTACGCCGACGACGTCATCGAACCGCACACCGCGCTGATGCTCGACGACTACGCCAACCGTCCCGGCGTCCGCGGCAGGCCCAGCTACCCGGGTCGCGAACTCGTCGCCGTGATTGGTGAATTGGACCGGCTGGGCTTCCAAACCCACACCCACGCCACCGGCGACGCCGGCATCCGGCTGACGCTCGACGCCATCGAACGGGCCGCCCGCACCAACGGCACCAGCGACCGTAGGCACGGCATCGTGCACGTCGAGTGCCTGCACCCCGACGACCTTCCCCGGTTCCACGCCCTGGGCGTGACCGCGGCCATGCAGCCGCGGCACTGCTCGCCGGATCTGGTGGCGGGCACGTGGATGGACAACGTGGGGGAGCAGCGGTGGGATCGGGCCTGGCGGTTTCGCAGTCTGCTGGAAACCGGAGCGACCGTGGCATTCTCGAGTGACTGGCAGGTCGGCGAGATGGATCCGCTGGTCGGTGTGTATTCGGCCGCCACCCGTGCCGGTCTGGACGGTTCGGACTCGTGGACGCCCGACGAACGCGTCGGCTTCGACCGGGCTCTGGAGGCGTACACGGTGCACGGCGCGAGGGCTTGGCACGCCGAGCACGACAGGGGCCGGCTCGCGGTCGGCATGCAGGCCGACATGGTGGTGTGGTCCGACGATCTGTACGCCCACGAACGCGATCCGCGGGGACTCCTCGAGCAGCACGCCGAGGTGACGCTCATCGGCGGGACGGTGGCGCACTCGGCGGGCGCGCTCACCGACCGGGTGGGGTCGCCGTTGCCGGTGGACCCGGTCAGCGCCGGCACGGCCGAGCAGCACGTGCACTGCCACTGACGGCTCAGGTGGATTGGCCGAAGCCCCAGTCGAAGAGGTTGATCGCCTGACCGTAGAGGTCACCGGTGCCGTACATCAGCACCACGAGCAGGCGTCGGCCGTTGCGTTGCGCGGCGGTGACCAGGGTCTTGCGGGCGAGGTCGGTGTAGCCGGTCTTGCCGGCGAAGTCGCCGGGGTACCGCGTCAACAGTTCGTTCTGCGCGTCGAGGGTCTTCCCGGGGAACGGCGCGGTGGGGGATCGGAAGATCTGGGCGATCAACGGGTATTTGAGCGCCTGGCGGTAGATCAGCGCGAGATCGTAAGGGGTGGTGACGGTTTCCCAGCCGGGTCCGTCGAGCCCGGAGGGTGACGACGCGCGGGTGCTACGGGCGCCGAGGGACTGAGCCTTGGCATTCATGGCCGCGACCGCGGCCCGCTGGCCGCCGAGCATGTCGGCCAGCATGTTCGCGGCGTCGTTGCCGGAGACCATCAACAGTCCCGAGGGCAGCTGGGTGGTCGTGTAGGCCTGGCCGGGCGCCAGGCCGACGCAGGAGCACTCCACCTGGGTGTGGCTCTTGTTCGCCCGCGCAAACGAATTCGGGTTCAGGTGGTCCAGCACGACCATCGCCAACAGCGGCTTGATGGTGCTCGCCGGGGCGTGGGAACCGTTCGGGTCGCGGCTTCCCAGTATCGTGCCGCTGTCCAGGTCGGCGACCAGCCAGGCCTGCGCGGGACCGTCGGGTGGGGCGACGACCGTCCCGGCTGGTTGGGCATCGGGAAGCGCGGAGGCGACGGGCGCCGTCGTCGTCGCGGTGAGGGCGAGCACCACCAGGGACACCGCCGCGATCGGTCGTCGCACGACGCGAGCCTAGGGAGCCCAGAACTCGCCCAGCGCGCGATCAGATCTCCATCGGGTCTCGTTCCTCGCCGACCGTACCTTCGGCGGGTCAGAGCGTGCCGATCCCCGCCGACCCGTCCTGCGCGAAGCCCCAGTCGAGCAGACCGGACGCCTGATCCCAGTACGTCGGCCCACCCTCGACGACCAGTCCGTACATCATCGCGACCACCAGGCGGTGGCCGTTGCGCTCCGCGGCGCCGACGAACGTCTTGCGGGCGGGATCGGTGAACCCGGTCTTGCCGCCGAGCATGCCGGGATAGCGACCAAGCAGCTCGTCCTGGTTGTACAACGTGACGGGGCCGTCGGCGCCGGGAAACGTGGCGGTGGGCGAGGACGTGATCGCGGTGAACACCGGGTTCTGCAGCGCGGCACGAAAGATCACGGCCAGGTCGTGCGGCGTGGTGTAACCGTCGATGCCGGGCCCGTCCAGGCCCGACGGCGAGCCCGCGCGGGTGCCGGTGGCGCCAACCTGCAGTGCCTTGGCGTTCATCTTGGTCACGGCGACGTCGGTGCCGCCGAGCATGTGAGCCAGGGTGTTGGCGGCGTCGTTGCCCGACACCAGCAGCAGCCCGTCGAGCAGGTCCCGGGTCGTATAGGTGTGCCCGGCCGTCACCCCGGCGCAGTTGCACTCCGTGGTCGCATCGGCCTCGTTCGCCACCACCGTGGCGTCCAGGGGCAGCTCGTCGAGCACGACCAAGGCCAGCAACACCTTGATCGTGCTGGCGGGCGGGTGGGTGACGTACTCGTCGCGGCCGGCCAGGATGCGGCCGGAGTCGAGGTCAGCGACAATCCAAGCGGGGGCGGGTCCGGACGGCAACTGAGGTGCGCCTGCGGGCGGCACGTCGACGTCGGCCACCGCGACGGGCGAGTCGAGCAGCAGTGACGTGGGAAGGAGTGTCGCGATGCAGACCGCGAGAGTGCCGAGGAGCCGAGCCATGGCCGCCGAGCCTACTGTCCGCGGCGTGCGTGAGCCGCGCCACCGTGGGTTTGACGGCGGCGTAATTCGGCTACCCCTGAGCCGCTCGAATTCCCCCAGCACCCGTTGACACACCCGAGGAGTCGATCACCATTTGTGGCATTGCCGGCGAAATCGCCCACGGCCGCGCGGCCAATCTCGCAGCCATCGGCGCAATGACGGACTGCATGGTGCCCCGCGGTCCCGACGGCGGGGGAGCCTGGTCCAGCGGCGCGGTGGCGTTCGGCCACCGCCGGCTGGCGATCATCGATCTCTCCACCACCGGCCACCAGCCCATGCACGACCCCGAGCTGGGGTTGACCGTGGCGTTCAACGGCTGCATCTACAACTATCCCGAGCTCCGGCGCGAACTCCTCGGCAAGGGGTACCGCTTCTTCTCCCACAGCGACACCGAAGTCATCCTCAAGGGCTACCGCGAATGGGGTGAGCGCGTCGTCGACCACCTCAAGGGCATGTTCGCCTTCGCCGTGGCCGAGACCACCACCGGGCGCGTGGTGCTGGCCCGCGACCGGCTCGGCGTCAAGCCCCTGTACTGGTGCGAGGTCGACGAGGGCAACGGGACGGGTGCGTTGCGGTTCGCCTCGTCGCTGCCGGCCCTGGTGGCGGCCGGCGGAGTCGACACCGACCTGGATCCCGTTGCGCTGAACCACTATTTGAGCTTTCACTCCGTCGTGCCCGCACCACGGACCATCCTCAAGGGTGTCCGCAAGCTCGAACCGGGCACCATCATGCGCGTCGAACCGGACGGCTCCCGCACGACGCACACCTATTGGGAACCGGTGTTCGAACGCTCCGCCGAGCGCGCCAACTGGTCGGAGGCCGACTGGCAGGACGCCATCCTCGGCTCGTTGCGCACGGCGGTCGAACGCCGCCTCGTCGCCGACGTCCCGGTCGGGTGCCTGCTGTCCGGCGGTCTGGACTCGAGCTTGATCGTCGGGTTGCTCGCCGAGGCCGGTCAGCACGGGCTGGCGACCTTCTCCATCGGCTTCGAGGCCGCGGGTGGAGAGGAGGGCGACGAGTTCAAGTACTCCGACGTCATCGCCCGGCACTACGGCACCGACCACCACCAGATCCGCATCGACACCGCCCGCATGCTGCCCGCCCTCACCGACACCATCGGCGCGATGAGCGAGCCGATGATGAGCCACGACTGCGTGGCGTTCTACCTGCTGTCCCAAGAGGTCAGCAAGCACGTCAAGGTCGTGCAGTCCGGCCAGGGCGCCGACGAGATCTTCGCCGGCTACCACTGGTACCCGCCGATGGCGCATGCCGCGGACGGCGACGTCGAGGACGCGCTCGGGCGATACCGCACGGCGTTCTTCGACCGCGACCACGCCGGCCTGGACCGGTTGCTCTCGTCGTCGTGGCGGCTCGGCGCCGACGTCGCCGGCGACTTCGTCCGGGACCACTTCGCCCACCCGGGGGCGGCCACCGCCACCGACCGGGCGCTGCGCCTGGACACCACCGTGATGCTCGTCGACGACCCGGTCAAACGCGTCGACAACATGACGATGGCGTGGGGCCTGGAGGGCCGGGTGCCCTTCCTCGACCACGAACTCGTCGAGCTGGCCGCGACGTGCCCGCCCGAGCTGAAGACCGCCTACGACGGCAAGGGCGTCCTGAAGGAGGCCGCCCGCAAGGTCATTCCCCACGAGGTCATCGACCGGCCCAAGGGGTACTTCCCGGTGCCCGCCCTCAAGCACCTGCAGGGGCCCTACCTCGACCTGGTCAAGGACGCCCTGCTGAGTTCCGCCGCCCGGGACCGCGGCCTGTTCGCCTCCGCCGCGGTCGACGAATTGCTCGCCGACCCGAACGGGAACCTGACGCCGCTGCGGGGAAATCCGTTGTGGCAGATCGGGTTGCTCGAGCTCTGGCTGAATCGACACGTCGACGGGCTCAAGTGACCGTGACGGTCGTCCAGGACCTCGGCTGGGGCCGGCTGGTCTTCGGGCAGACGTGTGAGGACCCCGAGCAGTTCGGCAACGCCCTGCGTGCCGAGGCCAGCGGGCGGCGCGACATCGGCATGTACCTCGACGCCCCACACGTCTTCGTGGCGTTGCACCCGCAGGAGTTCTTCATCGACCCGAGCTTCACCTACCGGGTCGACCTCACGGCGCCGCTGGACTACGAGCCGGCGCCGGTTGCGGGTCTCTCGGTGCGCTCGGTGGAGACCATCGAGGACTGTGCCGCGATCAACCAGATCTATCTGCAGTGCCGCATGGTCCCGGCCGACGTCGACCTCATGTGGAACAACAGCCAGCACGAGCCGCACATGGTCTACCTGGTGGCCACCGACGACGACACCGGCGCGGTCGTGGGCACCGTGACCGGCATCGACCACGCCCAGTTGTTCGGCGACGAGGAGAACGGATCGAGTCTCTGGTGCCTGGCGGTCGACCCGACGCTGTCGCGGCCCGGGGTCGGCGGCCTGCTCGTCCGCTCGCTCATCGAGGAGTTCATCCGGCGGGGACGCCGCCAGATGGACCTCTCGGTGCTGCACGACAACGAGGGTGCGATCGCGCTGTACGAACGCATGGGCTTCGTCCGGGTGCCGGTGCTGGGCGTCAAGCGCAAGAACGCGATCAACGAGAAGCTGTTCGCGCCGGCCAAGGCCGAAGAGGAACTGTCCCAACTCAATCCGTACGCCCGCATCATCGCCGACGAGGCCATCCTGCGGGGTATCGCCGTCCAGGTGCTCGACGCCAAGGGTGGCTACCTCAAGCTGACCCACGGCGGCACCAGCGTCGTCACCCGGGAGTCGCTGTCCGAACTCACCAACGCCGTCGCGATGAGCCGCTGCGACGACAAGCGCGTGGCGCGGCGCGTGGTCGCCGAGGCGGGGATCAGGGTGCCGCGCGGGCATTCGGCCACGTTCACCGACGCCGACCACGACTTCCTTCGGGAGGTGGGCTCGGTGGTGGTCAAGCCGGTGCGGGGCGAGCAGGGCGCCGGCATCACCGTCGGGGTGACGCGGCCCGACGACCTGGACCGCGCCATCACCTTCGCCGCCGAACAATGCCCGGACGTGCTGCTCGAGGAGTTGTGTCCCGGCGAGGACCTGCGCATCGTCGTCATCAACGGCAAGGTGATCGCCGCGGCACTGCGCCGTCCGCCCGAGGTCGTCGGCAGTGGCGACCACACCATCCGCCAGCTCGTCGAGGCGCAGAGTCGGCGCCGGGCCGCCGCCACCCACGGGGAGTCGGTGATCCCGGTCGACGACCTCACCGTGGACACGGTGCGCGAGGCAGGATGGGAAATCGACGACGTGCTGCCGCCCAACGAACGGTTGACCGTGCGGCGCACGGCAAACCTGCACACCGGCGGGACCATTCGCGACGTCACCGACGACCTCAACCCCGCACTGGCGAAGGTGGCCGTCGACGCCGCCGACGCGATCGGAATCCCCGTCACCGGCATCGACCTGATCGTGCCGTCGGCCGAGGGTGAGGAGTACGTGTTCATCGAGGCGAACGAACGCCCGGGACTGGCCAATCACGAACCCCGGCCGACGGCACAGGCGTTCGTGGACTTGCTCTTTCCCCGTACGGCGGCGACGCCGTGGGCGTGGCAACCCGCCCCGGTGACTCAGGATTGACCCTCGCTAGGCTCCGGGCCGGAGAGTGCATCACCGACGAACTGGAAGGCAACCTTGACTGACCTCGCGCCCACGACCGCCGCACGGATGAGCGCCGACGACCGCAGCTGGATGGTCGACACGCTGCTCGCGCTTTTGCAGACTCCGAGCCCGTCGGGGCGGACGGACGCGGTGATGCAACTCATCGGCGGCATCCTGGACGAACTCGGCGTGCCGTTCACCCTGACCCGCCGCGGTGCGCTCACCGCCGAGCTGCCGGGAGCCTCGGCCACCACCGATCGCGCGATCGTCGTGCACGCCGACACCATCGGCTGCATGGTCCGCGACCTCAAGGACAACGGACGCCTCGAGCTGATCCCGGTGGGCACCTTCTCCGCGCGCTTCGCCGCCGGCGCCCGGGTGCGCATCTTCACCGACGACAGTGACGACTTCATCACCGGTACGGTCATGCCGCTCAAGGCATCTGGGCACGCCTTCGGAGACGAGATCGACACCCAGCCCACCGACTGGGAGCACGTGGAGGTCCGCGTCGACCGCAACGTGTCGACCCGGGAGGACCTGGTGCGCATCGGTCTCAACGTCGGCGACTTCGTCGCGTTCATCACGAGCCCCGAACTCACCGAGGACGGTTTCATCGTCTCGCGCCACCTCGACGGCAAGGCGGGCGTCGCCGTCGCCCTGGCCCTGGCGAAGAACGTGATGGAGAACCAGGTCGTGCTGCCGCACCGCACCACGATCATGGTGACCATCACCGAGGAAGTCGGCCACGGCGCCAGCAGTGGCCTGCCGCCCGACGTCGCGGAGCTGATCTCGGTCGACAACGCGGTCTGCGCCCCCGGCCAGCACTCCCTCGAACACGGCGTGACCATCCCGATGGCCGACCTGCACGGCCCCTTCGACTACCACCTCACGCGCAAGCTGCTGCGCCTGGCCAAGGACCGCCGAATCCACCACGCGCGGGACATCTTTCGGTTCTACCGTTCGGACGCGGCCGCCGCGATCGAGGCGGGCGCCAACACCCGCGCCGCGCTCGTCGCGTTCGGCCTGGACGGCAGCCACGGCTGGGAGCGCAGCCACCTCGACTCGCTGGAGGCCTGCTACCTGCTGCTCGAGGGCTGGCTGGAGACGCCGCTGACGTTCGAGGCCTGGGACGCCAAGCCGTCGGGCAAGCTGCGTGACTTCCCGTCCTCGAAGCAGCCCGCCCCCAGCGAGCAGTGGGTTCCACTCTCGCGTGGTGACCACACCGAACCGGGCGACGTGTCGCCGGGAGAGCACTGGCCGCCCGCGGAGGGTCCGCAAGCCTGACCCCGGGCCGAGGTGTTCAATCGAACCCATGCTGAGTCTGGAAGAGATCTCCGACCGCCTCGAAATCCAACAGCTCCTCGTCGACTACTCCACGGCGATCGACACGCGTCGCTTCGACGATCTGGACCGGGTGTTCACCCCGGACGCCTACATCGACTACCGCGCAATGGGTGGCGTGGACGGCACCTTCGGTGAGGTGAAGGCATGGCTCTCGGAGGTGCTGCCGAACTTTCCGGCGTACTCGCACCTCATCGGCAACTTCGACGTGCGGGTCGCGGGCGACACCGCGACGTCGCGAATCCTGTGCTTCAACCCCATGAAGCTCTCCGACGACGGACAGATCCTGTTCTGCGGACTCTGGTACGACGACGAGTTCGTCCGCACCGCCGACGGGTGGCGCATGACGCGGCGCGTCGAGACCAAGTGCTTCGATCGCGTCGTCTGAGGCGATTTTCGCCGATGGGGCGTGGTCTGGCACAATGGGCGGCTGTCTGACGGACGACACGGTTCGGCGGGGGTCATCCTCGCTCGATGCGCTGTCCGTCGGTCACACACGCAAGGCAAGACCGGACCTGGCAATCCGCCCGAGTCGCTGAATTGCAAGCGTGGCAATCACAGGAGAAGTCGTTTCACCATGGCTGTCAAGATCAAGCTCGCCCGCTTCGGCAAGATCCGCAATCCCCAGTACCGCATCTCGGTCGCCGACGCGCGCAACCGCCGCGATGGCCGCGCCATCGAGGTCATCGGCAAGTACCACCCGAAGGAAGACCCCAGCCTCATCGAGATCGACTCGGAGCGTGCGCAGTACTGGTTGAGCGTGGGCGCGCAGCCCACCGAGCCCGTGCTCGCGCTGCTGAAGATCACCGGTGACTGGCAGAAGTTCAAGGGCCTCCCGGGCGCCGAGGGCACCCTGCGGGTCAAGGAACCCAAGACCAGCAAGCTCGACCTGTTCAACGCCGCTCTCGCCGCCGCCGACGACGCCCCCACGGGTGACGCGACGACGTCCAAGAAGAAGAAGGCGCCCGCCAAGAAGGCCGACGACGACGCCACGGCTGACGAGGCCACCGACAGTGCCGCCGGGTCCGAGGAGGACAAGCCAGCCTCCGACGCCGCTGCCGAATGAGCACCGTCGTCGTCGACGCCGTCGAGCACCTCGTGCGCGGCATCGTCGACAATCCCGATGACGTCCGGGTCGACATGGTGACCAACCGCCGTGGACGCACCGTCGAGGTGCACGTGCACCCCGACGACCTCGGCAAGGTCATCGGCCGCGGTGGCCGCACCGCCACGGCGCTGCGCACGTTGGTCGCCGGCATCGGTGGTCGCGGCATCCGCGTCGACGTGGTGGACACCGACCAGTAACGGTCGGGAAGACGCCATCGTGGACCTCGTCGTCGGACGTGTCGTCAAGGCGCACGGCATCGGCGGCGAGGTCGTCGTCGACGTCCGGACCGACGAGCCCTACGAGCGCTTCGCACCCGGAAACGCCCTGCGGGCCAGGGCGCGGGACAAAACCGAGACTCGCCTCGTCGTCGACTCGATGCGCGAACACAGCGGCCGCCTGCTGGTGCGGCTGGTCGGTGTCTCGAGCCGTGACGCGGCAGATGCGTTGCGCGGCAGTCTGTTCGTGGTCGACGCCGCGGACCTGCCGCCCATCGAGGATCCCGACGAGTTCTACGACCATCAGCTCGAGGGCCTTCGGGTGCGCACCACCGCGGGCGCCGAGGTCGGCGTGGTCGGCGAGGTGCTGCACACCGCGGCCGGGGAGATCCTCTCCGTACGCCCCGCCGAGGGCGACGGCCCCGAGGTGCTCGTCCCGTTCGTGGGCGCCATCGTGACGTCGGTGTCCCTGGCCGACGGGCTGGTGGAGATCGACCCGCCCGAGGGTCTGCTCGACCTGGACTCGATCTAGGAATGCGCGACCGTGCGCGTTGACGTCCTCACCATCTTTCCGGCCTACCTCGACCCGTTGCGACAGTCGTTGCCGGGCAAGGCAATCGACGCCGGCATCCTCGAGTTGGCCGTCCACGACCTCCGGCGATGGACGCACGACGTGCACCACTCGGTGGACGACTCGCCCTATGGCGGCGGCCCCGGCATGGTCATGAAGGCCCCCGTCTGGGGTGAGGCCCTCGACGAGATCTGCACGTCCGACACGCTCCTCGTCGTCCCCACCCCCGCGGGCCGGCCCTTTCGTCAGGCCGACGCCCAGCGGTGGAGCACCGAGGGGCATCTGGTGTTCGCGTGTGGCCGCTACGAGGGCATCGACCAGCGCGTCGTCGACGACGCGGCGCGTCGGATGCGCGTCGAGGAGGTCTCCATCGGCGACTACGTCCTGGCCGGCGGGGAGTCCGCCACCCTGGTCATGATCGAGGCGGTGGTCCGCTTGCTGCCCGAGGTGCTCGGCAATCCCGTGTCACACCAAGACGATTCGCATTCCGAGCACACCGACGGCCTGCTCGAGGGGCCCAGCTACACCCGCCCGCCGAGCTGGCGCGGCCTCGACGTCCCACCCGTGCTGCTGTCCGGTGACCACGGCAAGGTGGCGGCCTGGCGACGGGAGCAGTCCCTGCAGCGCACCCGGGAACGTCGGCCCGACCTGCTGGCCTAGATGCGGCCGTCCGGGAACATCGTCTTGACGGCTTGGGTGATCGTGTCTCGGGCGTCCTCGGAGGTGGCCGGCTGCATCGAGCCGATCACCATGACGTAGCGGCGGTCCAGCCCGATCACGCCGGTCGACAAATGCATCCAGTCCGATCCGATGCAACACATCCAGCCTTGCTTGACCGCCACGGGTTCGGCGAACAACCCCTCGGGGATGCCGAATCGCTGGGGGTAGACGCCGCCGGGCTGCGTGCCGTCGAGGGCCACCGGCGCCGACTGTGCCAGGTTGGCCAGGATCACGTTCGCCTGCTCGGGTGGCAGCCCACCGGTGCCCGACATCATCATGTCGTAGTAGCGCACCAGGTCCGCCGCGGAGCTGATGGTGTTCCACCACCGGCCGTCGTTGGGCGGCCGCGTCGACGTCAACCCGTACCGGGCCGCGACGCGGGTGATGATCTTGCTGCCCCCGCTGCGATACCAGAACACCTCTGCGGCGCTGTCGTCGGACTGTCGCAACATGCGGTCGAAGTTCACGCGATCCTCGGGGGAGAGCCGGGTCTGCCCCTGGGACACCTGTAGCAGCAGGTCGTCGGCGATGAAGAGCTTGGCCACCGACGCGATGGCGATGGTCGTCGAGTTTCCGTTGGACACCATCTGGCCGGTGTTGCGGTCCAGGACCAACGCGGTCACGTCGGCGCCGTCGTCGGCGGCCTCGGCCGTCGCCTGCCGCTCCCGCTCGGCCAGGCCGGCGAAGGAAGCCGCCGGCTGGTCGGGTGGAGGCTCCGGCAGCGGCGCCAGGCTGCCCAGCGGCGCGACCACGGTGAGTGCGGGGGTGGCCGGGTCCGGCGTGGTGCCGTACACCCTGGCCTCGCAGCCCGAGGCCACGATCAGGACCGTGACCGCACACGCAGTGACCATCAGCAGCTTGGACGGCTGCCGGAACATGGTCCTCCCTGGGCGCATGGGGTCGAGTCGCGGAGGCCCGGCGGACGTGCTTCGGGCTCCTTGCCGCTCATGGGTACCCTAACCGCTGACGCGTGACGCCGCTTCCGGCCGCCCGGCCGGACACGATTTCGTCGTCACGCTGCTCATCTGGCACAATCGAGCAGTTGCCTACGCACGGCGGGGACGAGGCCGTCCCCATCTGGTGCGAGAAGCGCATGAAGACCTCGGTCCGGTGACACGTCGTCCGTCGACGTGACGCCCGCGGCCGCAACACGATCAGACGATCGCCAACCACGAGGAAGTGTCACCGATGAACACCCTGGACTTCATCGACCAGCCGTCGCTGCGCGACGACATCCCAACCTTCGGCCCAGGCGACACCGTGAACGTTCACGTGAAGGTCATCGAGGGCTCCAAGGAGCGCGTCCAGGTCTTCAAGGGCGTCGTGCTGCGTCGGCAGGGCGGCGGTGTTCGGGAGACCTTCACCGTCCGCAAGGAGAGCTACGGCGTCGGCGTCGAGCGCACCTTCCCGCTGCACTCGCCCAACATCGACCACATCGACGTCGCGACCCGCGGCGACGTGCGTCGCGCCAAGCTGTACTACCTGCGCGAACTCCGTGGCAAGAAGGCCAAGATCAAGGAAAAGCGCTGATCGTCAGCGGCGGCGCACCCGGACGGGTGTGACGGTTGGATCCCGAGCAGCGCGGCGCCGAGCGCCGCGCTGACTACTCTGAGGGCGTGACCGGATCCGCTGACGCCACTGACGCCACCGATGCCGCCGACGAAGACCTTCGCGACGGGGTCGACGAGGACCCGCCGAAGAAGAAGCGCGGTGCGGTCCGCGAAGCCGCGATCCTCCTGAGCATCGCGCTGGTCCTGTACTACGTGATGCTGACGTTCGTCGCCCGGCCGTACCTGATTCCGTCCGAGTCGATGGAGCCGACGTTGCACGGCTGCGCAGGCTGCGTCGGGGATCGCATCATGGTCGACAAGGTCACCTACGACTTCTCGACGCCGGAGCCCGGTGACGTCGTCGTCTTCAAGGGTCCGCCGGCATGGAACATCGGCTACAAGTCGATCCGCTCCGACAGCACGCCGATCCGCTACCTGCAGAACGCGTTGTCGTTCGTCGGCTTCGTGCCACCGGACGAGAACGACCTCGTCAAGCGCGTCATCGCCGTCGGCGGCCAGACGGTCGAGTGCCGCGCGGCCACCGGGCTCACGGTCGACGGCAAGAAGCTCGTCGAGCCGTACCTCGACGTCAACACGATGATGGCCGACCCGGCGATCTATCCGTGCCTCGGCAACGAGTTCGGGCCGGTGAAGGTGCCGGAGAACCGGCTGTGGGTGATGGGTGACAACCGCACGCACTCGGCCGACTCGCGCGCGCACTGCACCAACCTGCCTGCCGACGCCCAGAAGGGTCTGCTGTGCACCGGCGACCCGATGGCGGGCACGGTGCCGGTCGACAACGTCATCGGCAAGGCTCGGTTCATCGCGTGGCCTCCGGGCCGGTGGGGCGGCGTCTCGTCGATCAACCCGCAGACCGCTCAGTAGGAGCAGGTCTTGCCGGCGACCTGGCCGCCTCGAGCCGTGATCCGCAAGTCCGCGGGTCTGCGCACCATCGAGTCCGCCCTGTACCGCGGTGGCCTCGGCCCGGTGGCCGGGGTCGACGAGGTCGGTCGCGGCGCGTGCGCGGGACCGCTCGTGGTTGCCGCATGCGTGCTGGGACCCAATCGGCTGGAGAGCCTGGCCGCCCTCGACGATTCCAAGAAGCTCAACGAACGCGAGCGGGAGCGACTCTTTCCGTTGATCCGGCGCTACGCGCTGGCCTATCACGTGGTGTTCATCCCGTCGACGGAGGTCGACCGGCGCGGTGTGCACGTCGCCAACATCGAGGGCATGCGTCGGGCCGTAGCGGGGTTGTCGCTGCGACCGGGTTACGTTCTCAGCGACGGCTTTCGGGTGCCGGGCCTGCCGATGCCGTCGCTGCCGGTGGTGGGAGGTGACGCCGCGGCGGCCTGCATCGCCGCGGCCAGTGTGCTGGCGAAGGTGAGCCGCGACCGGCTGATGGTTCAGATGGAGGACCGCCATCCGGGCTACGGCTTCGCCGTGCACAAGGGGTACAGCACGCCGTTTCACACCGCGGCGCTGGCCGAACGGGGCCCCTGCAGCGAGCACCGTTACTCGTTCGTCAACGTGCGCCGGGTGTCGGTGGGGGAGGCCGGGCAGCGTGTCGAAACGGGCTGAGGAAAGATGTACACCGACACCGAACGAAGGACCACCGAACCGATGAGTGCCGAAGATCTCGAGAAGTACGAAACCGAGATGGAGCTCTCGCTGTACCGCGAATACAAGGACATCGTGGGGCAGTTCAGTTACGTCGTGGAGACCGAGCGCCGCTTCTATTTGGCCAACAGCGTCGAGCTGGTGCCGCGCAACGCCGACGGCGAGGTCTACTTCGAGTTGCGGCTCGCCGACGCATGGGTGTGGGACATGTACCGCCCGGCCCGCTTCGTCAAGCAGGTCCGGGTCATCACGTTCAAGGACGTGAACATCGAAGAGGTCGAGAAGCCCGAGCTGCGGCTGCCCGACTGACGTGACCGCTGCGCCCACCGCCGTCGTCACCGGTGCCAGCCGCGGCGCCGGCCGGGGCATCGCCGCCGCGCTGCTGTCGGCCGGCTGGCGGGTGTACCTGACCGGGCGCACCGTGACCGACGCCGTCTCCGGTGGTATCCCGGTCACCGTGGACCATCGCGACGACGCCCAGGTCGCCGCCCTGTTCGAGCGGGTGGCGCAGGAGTGCGGGACGCTGGACCTGCTGGTCAACAACGCCGCTGCGATCAGTGACCGGTTGACCTCTCGCAAACCCTTCTGGGACAAGCCAATCGAGTTGGGCGACGTCCTGGACGTGGGGTTGCGGTCGTCCTACGTCGCGTCGTGGCACGCCGCCCGTTCGATGGTGCCCGCCGGTCGCGGGCTGATTGCGTTCACCTCCTCACCGGGCTCGGTGTGCTACATGCACGGCCCCGCCTACGGAGCCCAGAAGGCCGGCGTCGACAAGATGGCCGCCGACATGGCGGTCGACCTCGCAGGCACCGGCGTGGCCACCGTCTCGATTTGGATGGGCATCCTGCTGACCGAGAAGTTCGTCGGCGCCTTCGACGGCCAGCCCGAGGCGTTGGCGCAGACGGCCGAGCACGCCGAGACCCCGGAGTTCACCGGCCACGTGCTCGACGCGTTGTGGCGCGATCCCGCTCTCGTCGAACTCAGTGGTCAGACGCTGATCGGCGCCGAGATCGCGACCCGCTACGGCATCACCGACGTCGACGGGCGTCAGCCGCCGTCGCATCGCGACGCGCTCGGTTCGCCGCGGATTCCCTCGACTGTGGTGATGCGCTGACCCTGCCGGGCCGGGGACTTGCCACACTGGAGCCATGCGCAAGACACCGCAGTGCTGGCTCACCGACATGGACGGCGTTCTCGTACACGAGGAGCGTGCGCTCCCCGGGGCCGCGGAATTCCTGCAACGGCTGACCGAGAAGGAACGTCCCTTCCTGGTGCTGACCAACAATTCGATCTTCACCCCGCGCGATCTCGCCGCGCGACTTCTGCGTTCGGGCCTCGAGGTGCCCGAGGCCGCCATCTGGACCTCGGCACTCGCGACCGCGGCCTTCCTGCACGACCAGCTGCCGGGCGGGTCGGCCTACGTCATCGGCGAGGCCGGCCTGACGACGGCGCTGCACGAGGTCGGCTACACGCTGACCGACACCGGGCCGGACTTCGTGGTGCTCGGTGAGACGCGGACCTATTCGTTCGAGGCGATCACCAAGGCCATTCGCCTCATCGGCGGCGGCGCCCGCTTCATCGCCACCAACCCCGACGTCACCGGGCCGTCGGCGGAGGGCCCGACGCCGGCGACCGGTTCGGTCGCGGCGCTCATCACCAAGGCCACGGGCCGCGAACCCTACTTCGTCGGCAAACCCAATCCGATGATGTTCCGCAGCGCGCTCAACCGCATCGAGGCGCACTCGGAGAGCACGGTCATGGTCGGGGACCGGATGGACACCGACGTCGTGGCCGGCATCGAGGCGGGGCTGGAGACCATCCTGGTGCTGACCGGGTCGACGGCGGTGGCCGACATCCAGAAGTACCCCTTCCGGCCGAGCCGGGTGCTGGACTCCATCGCCGACACCGTCGAGCTCATCTGACCGTGGCGCAACCCGTCGACGCCACCCGTCCACTGGCCGGAGTGCGGATCGTCGAGATCTCCAGTTTCGTGGCCGTCCCGCTGGCCGGGATGACGCTGGCCCAGCTGGGAGCGGAGGTGATTCGCGTCGATCCCGTCGGCGGTGCCGCCGACTACCGCCGGTGGCCGCTCACCGCCGACGGCGAGAGCATCTACTGGGCCGGTCTGAACAAGGGCAAGCTCTCCGCGGCGATGGACGGGCGCTCGCCGGAGGGTCGGGAACTGATCACACGCCTGATCGTCGACGCGGGCGTCTTGATCACCAATGCCGTTGGGCGGCAATGGCACTCATATGACACCCTCGTCGAGCTGCGGCCCGACCTCATCCACGTCGAGGTGTCCGGTCGAGTGGACGGCGGAACCGGGGTCGACTACACCGTCAACGCCGGACTCGGATTTCCGGCGGTCACCGGACCACCTGGCCTGGCCGACCCGGTGAACCACGTCCTGCCCGCCTGGGACGTCACCTGCGGACTGTACGTCGCGCTCGCGGTGACCACCGCCCTGCGGCACCGCGACGCGACCGGGGCGGGCCAGCGCGTCGGCGTCGCGCTGGAGAACGTCGCCCTCGCCACCGCGGGCAACCTGAGTTTCCTGACCGAGGCCATGGTCAACGGCGTCGACCGTGACCGCATCGGCAACTCGATCTACGGCCAGTACGGACAGGCTTTCGTCAGCGCCGACGGGGTGTCGTTCATGGTCGTCGCGCTCACCGGGCGTCACTTCCGGGACCTGACCGAGATGACCGCCACGACGAATGCCGTTGCTGCGCTTGGTAATGCGATCGGCGCGGACTTCACCGACGAGGGACAGCGCTACCGCCACCGCGACGCCCTCACCGGCCTGTTCACGGTGTGGTTCACCGAGCGCACCGCCGAGGAGGTCGCCGCGGCCCTGTCGGCGACGTCGATCCTCTGGGAGCGCTACCGCACCTTCGCCGAGGCCGTGGCCGACCCCAAGGTGACCGACAACCCGATGTTCAGTCCGCTCGACCAGCCGCGGATCGGCGAGTACCTGGCCCCGGGGCTGCCGCTGGCGGTCGACGGTCGTCACCGCCCCGCGGTACCCGCTCCAAGACTCGGTGACCACACCGCCGACCTGCTGCGCGAACGGCTCGGGTTGGCCGACGCCGACGTCGCCCGGCTGACCGACGCCGGGACCGTCGCGTGAGCGCGCTGCTGCGCCTGCTCGACGTCGAGCAGGCGGCGTCGCAGGACGCGTGGACTGGTGCCGCCAGCGGTCCCGAGGGCAAGCGGGCGTTCGGTGGCCAGTTCATGGCGCAGTCCCTCGCCGCTGCCGCGCGCACCGTCGAACCCGCCAAGCTGCCCACCAACATGCACCTGCAGTTCCTTCGCGGCGGTGAGGCCGGCGACCCGGTGGACTACGACGTGGAGCGCGTCTTCGACGGTCGCACCGCGTCGTCGCGCCGGGTGGTGTCGCGCCAAGGCAATCGGGTGACGACGGCGGCCACCGTCTCGTTCTCCCTTCCGCTGCCCGGCCCGGAGCACGGCCATCGGGACTCGTTGCCGGAGGACCCGGAGGACCTGCCGCGCACCGGCCCGCCCGGACCGGCGCCGTCGATGCCGTTGGACGAGATCGACGTTCGCGTGGTCGACGACCGGTCGACGGAGGAGTTCGTGCGACGGCTGTGGTGGCGGGTCGTGGTCGACGTCCCCGCGGACCCGCTGCTGCACGACGTCATCGCGGCGTACGTGTGCGACGTGTACATGATCGACCCCGCGCTGCAGGTGCACGGGCACTCGATGATGGCCAGAACCCATCGCAGCGGTACGACGGACTCGTCGATCTGGTTTCACCGCCCGGTGCGAGCCGACCGGTGGAACCTGTTGGAGACCAGATCTCCCGCGGCGGCGCGGGGCCGTGGCGTCATCGTCGGCAGCCTCGTCGGTGCCGACGGCGCGATCAGCGCGACCGTCGCGCAGGAGGGTCTCATCGCCGAGCGGGAGCAGTGAGCCGGAGGCTGGCCAGCCGGGGGGCGACCGGGCCAATCCGCTTGCGCGCCACGGTGAGCAGCAGGGTCAGCGCCACGCCGGTCAGCAGGGACGCGACGACCCCCAGCAGGCGGTGCTCACCGAACAGCGGATAGACCTGGTAGTGCACCAGGTAGATCAGCAGTGACGCCTCGGCCAGGACGCCCGCCACCACGGTGCACGCCGACGGGCAGCGGATCGCGGGCAGCCAGATCAGCAACGCCAGACCCGTGAACACCAGCATCTCCCGGTGCGAGTCGGCGAAGTATCCGACGATGCCGACGGCGAGCATCGCGGTCACCGTGGCGCGTTGCCACCCGGTCGAGGCCTTCGAGGCCGCCCAGCCGACGGCGAAGAACCAGAACGCCACCACGGTGAACCACGCCTCGCGGCCCAGGCCGAAACCGTCGAAGCGGATCAGCAGTCCCACCGCCAGCACCGCGCAGGCGCACGCGAAGGGCCTCCGTCGCTCCATCCGGTCGGCGACCCGTGACGCGCAGGCCACGGTCACGGCCACCAGAATCCACACCACGACCTCGACGAACCACAGCCGTCCCGCGGTCATGCTGTCAGCAGGGCCGAGGAACTTGTTGGCCAACAACAGGTTCGACGCGGTGTAATCGTCGGTGATCACCAACGCGACCGCGACCCACACGATCGACGGCACGGCGATCCAGGCGATGGTGCCGCACAGGTGCCGGACCCGTCGGGTACGGGGCAGCGGTGTCAGGCAGAACCGGCCGAAGTTGTATCCGGCGATGCCGAGCAGCACGTGCGCGCCACCCCACAGGGTGTAGAGCCCCGCGTGCGACCCGACCACCAGGACGATGGCGACGGCGCGTAGCGCCACGCTGGTCTCCAGCGTGGTGCCCCACCGGCGCCGGGTTCGGTGTGAGGCCTCCAACTCGCGCAGGGGCATCCGCGGCCAGTTGGTGGGGAGATGGCCCAGTGCTCGCTCCAGGCGCACCGACATCGCGACGTAGGACAGGGAGTTGCCACCGAGGTCGACGAAGCTGGCCCGCGGGTCGACCGCCGCGGGGTCGAGATGCAGGACGACGGCGAACAGGTTGCGAAGGTCGGGGGCGTCGGGTTCGGTCACCTCGCCGGATTCGGCCAGGGCGCGCACGGACGGCAGGTCGGGCTTGCCCGACGGCAGCCTCGGGATCTCCTCGACGTCGACGACGCGGATCGCCGCCCGGGGCAGTCCCGCGGCGTCGGCGGCCACCTGTGCCACGTCGGCGTTGGCGGGGCGGGCGGCGGCCGCCACGAGCAGGACGCCGTTGCCGTCGGTGCAGATGGCGTCCACCCCGGCGGTGTGCAGCGCCCCCTCGACGCGCTGAAGGTCGATGCGCAGACCGAAGAGCTTCACGAAGCGACTGAGGCGGCCGACCACCTCGTAGAGTCCGTCGGGCGTGCGGCGGGCGAGGTCGCCGGTGCGGAGGGCGTCGACGGTGTGGCCCAGTGCGAGATCCCCGGGGCGTTGCGCGTAGCCCATCATCACGTTGGGTCCGTGGTACACCAATTCGCCGGTGCCCTCGCCTATCTCGTCGGCGGTGCCCTCGACCGGGTCGAGCTCGAATCGTCCGCCGTCGACCGGCACTCCGATCGACGTCGGATGGTCGTGGGCGAGTTCCGGTGGCAAGTAGGCCATTCGCGCGGTCGCCTCGGTGGCGCCGTACATCACGAACAGTCGCCAGCCGCGCCGCCGGCCAAGGTCGGCGAACCGACGGACCGCGTCGGGCGCGAGCCGCCCGCCGGCCTGAGTGACGTAGCGCAGGTGCGGCAGCGACATGTCGTGAAACCCGATGCGGTCCAAC
Organism: Mycobacterium sp. NPDC006124; assembly: GCF_040614235.1. Classification (NCBI taxonomy): domain Bacteria; kingdom Bacillati; phylum Actinomycetota; class Actinomycetes; order Mycobacteriales; family Mycobacteriaceae; genus Mycobacterium; species Mycobacterium sp. NPDC006124. The sequence goes on from NZ_JBEXUA010000001.1 coordinate 485,885, forward strand.
AGGTCGAAGGTGTGCGGGACACCGGCGAAGGCCGTGCCGCGGCGCTTCTTCATCAGCTCCCAGAAGCCGTCGTCGACGACCGAGTGGTCGGTGAGGATCAGGCCGGCGCCGCGCAGCAGGTGGCTGTGCAGTACCGAGAGGCCGTAACAGTAGGACATGGGCAGCGTCGTCATGGCCCGGTCGGTGGGGCGGACGTCGAGGTAGGTCGCGATGGCGTCGGCATTGGCGGCCACGTTGGTCCGCGACAGGCGCACCAGCTTGGGTGATCCGGTGCTGCCGGATGTCGACATCAGCAACGCCAAGTCGGGATGCAGATCGTGGGCCGGGGTGTGGCGGTGGCGCACCGTGCCGTCGAGGACCACGACGTCGGGGTCGTACGCGTCGACGATCGCGGAGTGGTCGACGCCCCCGGGCACGGGCAGCGCGACGTGACCGCCGGCGAGCGCGCCGAGGTAGTGCACGACGGCGTCCACGCTGTTGCGGGCCTCCACCATGACGAGTCGGCGCCGCGAGCCGAGATCTGAAGCGCTGGCGGCGACCCGATCGGCCAACTCCCGGTAGGGGATCCGATCGTCGTCGGTCAGCAGCGCCGCGTCGTCGCCCCGGGAGGCGAGGTGCTCGACCAGTCGCGTGAACATCACGGTCGCTCGTCGAGCACCGCGGCGGTGCCGATCACCTCGACGCGGACCTTGGCGTCCACCCCGGGCGGGTCGATTCCATGCCGTCGGACGGTGATCGGCTCGCCCGCACCGAGGTCGACGACCAGAAGCACGTCGCGTCCGCGGAATTCCGAGGACGACACGGTGCCGAGGCGATCTCCCTCGTCTCGGTCGTCGACGGTGGTGGCAACCAGTTGCTCGGGCCGCAGCACCAGTGTCGCCGCGCCGTCGGCCGCGCCGTCGCGAACCGGCACCCGGCCCAGGGCGCAGTCGGCCACGCCTGCGGTTATCGTGGCCGGCAGCAGCACGCAGTCACCCAGGAACTGGGCGGTGAACACGTCACCCGGGGCGAGGTAGACCTGTTGCGGCGTGCCGACTCTGGTGAACCGACCGTCGCGCATGACGGCGACCTGGTCGGCGATCGACAGGGCCTCCTCCTGGTCGTGGGTGACCAATAGGGTCGTCACTCCTGCCTCGGCGAGCAGCCGCGCGACCGCCGTTCGCGTCGACGAGCGCAGGCCGGTGTCAAGCGCGCTGAACGGCTCGTCGAGCAGCATCAGGGCGGGCTCGCGGGCCAGTGCCCGGGCCAGGGCGACGCGCTGCTGTTGACCACCCGAGAGCTGGTGTGGCCGACGGCGTTCCATCGCCGGATCCAGCGACACCGTCGCGAGTAGTTCGGCGACCCGGGCGCGGGTGCTGCGAGCGCTGCCCTCGAGTCCGTAGGCGACGTTCTGCCCGACCGTCAGGTGAGGGAACAACGCACCGTCCTGGGCGACGTAGCCGACGTCGCGCAGGTGGGCGGGCACGCACCGGCCGGCGTCGGCGACCGTGCGTCCGGCGATGGCGATGCTCCCGGCGTCGGGTGTCTCGAACCCGGCGACCAGGCGCAGTAGCGTGGTCTTGCCGCATCCCGACGCGCCGACGACCGCCGTCACGGTCCCGGGCCGCACCGACAGGTCGACGCCGTGCAGGATCTCCTGACCGTCGAAACTCTTTGCCAGACCGCCGATCTCGAGTGCGTGGGTGGTCACAGCGCGGCCGCCCGCGTCGACTGACGGAATAGGACGAGCGTCACCGGGACCGACAGCGCGACGAGCAGCAGTGCGTAGGGTGCGGCGGCCGCGTAGTCGAGTTCGCTGCTGAGCGACCAGAATCGCATCGCCAGCGTGCTGGTGCCGGTGGGGGCCAGCAGCAGCGTGGCGGTGAGTTCGGTGGCGACGGCGACGAACACCAGGGAGGCTCCTGCCGCGGCGGCAGGGGCGGTGAGTCGCAGGGTGACGCGCAGGAAGGTCCGGGTCGGAGACACGCCCAGGGACCGGGACGCCTCCTCGATGCCGGGTGGGATCTGCGCCAACCCGGATCTGAGGTTGACCATCGCGCGGGGGATGAACAGCAGCACGTAGGCGGCCAGTACGAGGGTGGCGGTCTGGTACAGCGGCGGGACGACGCGGATGGCGACGGTGACGAGCGCCAAGGCGCTGACGATTCCCGGCATCGAGCTGGTGACGAAGTTGCAGCCCTCGACGAATCGGGCGAGCGCGCCGCGGTACCGCACCGCGACCCAGGCGAAGGGGAATGCGAGCACGGTCGTCACCGCCGCGGCCACCGCGGCGAGGCCTGCGGTCTGGGCGGTGGTCGAGACGATCTCGGCGACGTTCCATACGTCCGCCCCGCCGATCCACGACCAGCGGACGATCGTCCAGGTCGGGACGCCGAGGGCCAGGGCGGTCAGCAGCGCAAGCGCGATCCAGGACGGAATCGCCTTGGCGCCCAACCGATGCGGTGACAGGTGTCGGGCGGCACCCGAGCCGATCCTGGCGTAGCGGGCGGTGCCGCGGCCGCCCGCCTCGGCGGCCAGTAGCACCAGACACAACAGCACCAGGACACCGGCGAGGGTGCTGCCGGCGGCACCGTCGAAGGTGGCCTGGAACTGTTCGAAGATGGCCGTGGTGAGGGTGGGGAAGCGCAGCATCGCAAACGCGCCGTACTCGGCCAGCAGGTGCACCGCGATCAGTAGTCCACCGCCGAGGATGGCGAGGCGCAGCTGTGGCAGCACGACGCGCCAGAAGGCGCCGGCCGGGCTGGAGCCAAGGGCCCGGGCCGATTCCTCGGTGGCGGGGTCGAGCCGGCGCAACGTGGCCGAGGCGGGCACGTAGACGAAGGGGAAGTACGACGTCGTCGCGACCAGTACGCCGGCCCAAAATCCGTGCAGCGACGGCACCACGCTGACCCAGGCGTAGCTGTTGACGAAGGCGGGCACGGCCAGCGGTGCGACCAGCAGCGGCCTCCACGTCGAGCGCCCCGGCACGTCGGTGCGCTCCACCAGCCATGCCGCGCCGACGCCGAGCACCACGCACGACGGCACCGTCACCACGATCAGTCCGACTGTGTTGAGCAACAATTCGAGCACCCGCGGGCGGGCGACGAGGGCGTAGGTCTCGGACGGCCCGGTGCTCACCACCGACCAGACGACGTATCCCAGCGGCACGAAGGTCGCCGCGACGAGCACCGCGACGACGGCGACGAGCGCGGGCCCGGGCCGGCGGCCACCGGCGCCGACCGACGCCGGGCCCGGGGCCGTGTCGGTGATCATCTAGAGCAGGCCGGCCTTGGTCATCAGGTCGGTGACCTTCTTGGCGTCGAGGTCCGACGGGTTGACCGCGGGTGCCTGCAGGTCGGCCAGTGGCACCAGCGCCGGGTTGGCCGGCACACCGCTGGCCACGGGGTACTCGAACGAGGTGCCGTTCTCGAGCACTTCCTGACCGGCCTTGCTGGTCACGAAGGCCAGGAACTTCTGGGCCTCGTCCTTCTTCTTGCTCGAATTCAGCACGCCACCACCGGAAATGGAGACGAAGGCGCCGGGATCGGAGTTGCGGAAGTAGTGCAGCGCGGTGTTGCCGCTGATCTCCTTGGTCTTGGCCTGATCGCGGAACCAGTAGTAGTGATAGATGATTCCGCCGTCCACCTCGCCGGCGTTGATCGCCCGCAGTGTGGCGATGTTGTCTTGGAAGATCTCCGCCCCCGACTTCATGCCCGCCAGCCAGGCCGACGTCGCTCGTTCGCCGGTGAGGTCGAGCATGGCCGCCACGATGGCCTGGAAGTCGGGCTTGACGGGCGGTGCACCCCAGCGCCCCTTCCACTCCGGCTTCTCCAGATCCATGATCGACCTGGGCAACTGCGCCTCGGTGAGCTTGGACTTGTCGTAGGCGAAGACGGTGGTGCGCGCGGCGACACCGGTCCACTTGTTGGTGGCGGGCCGGTACTGCGCGGGCACCTGTGCCACGGTGGCGGGGTCGACGTCGGCGAACAGGCCGGCCTTCTCCACCGCTGCCATCGCCGGTGAGTTCTCGGTGAGGATGACGTCGGCGGGTGACGACGCGCCCTCGGCGATCAACTGGTTGCCGAGTTCGGTGTCACCGCCCTGGCGGTAGGTGACCTTGATTCCGGTGGCCTTGGTGAACGCGTCGATCCACTCCTTGGTCAGCGACTCGTGCTGGGCGTTGTAGATCAACAGCCCGTCGGAGTCGCCGGACGACGAGGAGCACGCCGTCGCGCTCGCGACGAGCGCGATCGCGGCGAGCAGAACGCCAATCCGCTTCCAAGGTGGTCGCATCGAGTACATCCCTTCCGTCCAGGTCTGAGCCCGGCAGCGGTTCATCGAGGTGAGGGTTACCTAAGCAACATACCTGGGCCCGTCGAGGAGAAGTTTGGTTGCCGGGACGACGTGTCGTCGGTTCTGTACGTTGACTGACATCCGGCGGGCCGCGCCAGTTTCGTCCCGACACGTTAGGAACCATCGCCATGACCTTCTCCCTCGTGCGCTGCGGCGCGATCGGCCTCGTCGGGGCGTGTGCGGCCGGATCACTCGTCGCGGGTGCCGGGGTGCTGCCGGTCGCCGATGCCGCGCCGTGCAAGGCCAGCGGGTTCGCCGCGACGGCCAGCGGGGTGTTGAGTTCGGCGGGTGCCTACCTCGACGCACACCCCGCGGCCGACGACGTCTTGACTGCGGCCGCCAGCCAGCCGCCGGAGGTGGCGCGAACTTCCGTCCGCGGCTACTTCATCGCCCATCCCGGCGAATTCCTCGACCTGCAGCGCATCGTGCAGCCCCTCAAGGACGTAAAGGCTCAGTGCGGCGTCGACCTGTCGCCCAGCCAGTTGGCGTCGTTGTTCGAGGCGCTGGCGGAGTAGTCCGCCCCGCGTCTACGCGGGCAGGTCGGTGTACTGCAACGTGAATCCGTCTGCGCTGAAGGTGAATCCGTTGCCCGACACCTCGCTGGCGCAGGAGATCCCGGTTGCCTCCTGCACGTTGCACCGAAAGCCGGAAACGATGAGCACCTTGTCGAACGGCAGGATCGCGGCGGGCCCGGGGTCGAGCGAGTACCCCGGGGCCTCGAGCGTGGCGAATCCCGCGTCACCGAGCCGGCCCACCTGGATGGCGTTCGGCGCGGCCTCGGATCCGTCGGGTGCGGGCACCGTGTCCGGTGCCCCCTTGACGGGAATGGTCGACCCGGTCGAGGACTGGCAGCCCGCCGCGTCGCGCGGCACGATCGCGCATACCCACCGCTTGCTCGGGCTGGTGAAGTAGTAGGCCGTCTGTCCGTCGGCCCGGGGTGCGGCGTAGTCGAAGGCGTTGACGAGCGCGTCGTTGGTCGGGCGGTTCGCCAGCGGGGGTGGCGGTGTGGTGCTGGTCTCGGTGGTGGGACGCGGCTCGTCGGTGTTCACCACGGTTCCGGAGTCACACGCCACGGCCGTCAGCGCGGCAACGGCGAGGGGGAGTGCGGACAAGAGGGCCCGGTGGTGAGGTCGTCTTGCCATGGCGCACATCATGGCACGGCGGTTCCGACGTGAGTGCCGGCGCGACCGCCTCGACCCCGGCGCGGACCTGCTCGTCACCACCGCGGCCTCGGCAGGTTCTCCGAGGAGAACGCCGCCCACGGTATCGAGGTCCCCGACTTCTCGAGCCCCTAGGTTCGCGCCTGTGGACGAATCGGCGTCTGTGGATGACCGGCCCTGGGCCGGGGTCCGCTGTCGGTGTGGCCACGCACGGTGTGGGCATGACGGAAACGTGGACCCGCGCCCAAATCGGCGCTCTCGGTGAGCAGCTCGCGGTCGACTACCTGACCGGGCACGGCCTACGGGTGCTGACCCGCAACTGGCGATGCCGCTACGGCGAGCTTGACGTGATCGCCACCGACCCCGCCACGGGCGCGGTGGTGTTCGTCGAGGTCAAGACGCGCACCAGCGACCGCTTCGGTGGCGTCGAGCAGGCGGTGACCCCGCAGAAACTGCGGCGCTTGCGCCGGCTGGCCGGAGTGTGGCTGGCCACCCAGGATCGCCGATGGCCTCGGATGCGCATCGACGTCGTGGGCATCCGGATCGGGCGCGGTCCCACTCCGGAGATCACCCACCTTCAGGCGGTGGGGTGATGGCGCTGGGACGGGCGCATTCGGTCGGGGTGTGCGGCGTCGACGGAGTCATCGTGGAGATCGAGGCGCACATCACCTCGGGTTTGCCAGGGGTGCACCTCGTCGGGCTGCCAGACGCCGCGCTGCAGGAGGCGCGCGACCGGGTGCGTTCGGCGATCACCAACTGCGGCAACGAGTGGCCGCAGACCCGGCTGACCCTGGCGCTGTCCCCGGCAACCCTGCCCAAGATGGGTTCGGTCTACGACGTGGCCTTGGCGCTCGCCGTCGTCTCGGCGGAGAAGAAGAAGTCCTGGGCGCGGTTGGACGAGACGGTGTTGCTCGGCGAGTTGGCACTCGACGGGCGCGTCCGCCCGGTCAAGGGCGTGTTGCCCGCGGTGCTGGCCGCCAAGCGGGAGGGCTGGTCGTCGGTGGTGGTGCCGATCGACAATCTGGCCGAGGCCAGTCTGGTGGACGGCATCGACGTGTGGGGAGCCAAGACGCTGCCCCAGGTGCAGGCATGGCTGGAGGGCAAGGGCGTCCTCGACGACCATGCGGACGAGGCAGCCGCCGAGGCCGAACCCGTCGCCGACCTCGCCGACGTCGTCGGGCAGACACACGCCAGGTTCGCCGTCGAGGTCGCCGCGGCCGGCGCACACCATCTGATGCTGACGGGACCGCCGGGGGTGGGCAAGACCATGCTGGCGCAACGACTTCCGGGTCTCCTGCCGCCGCTCACCCACGACGAGTCGCTACAGGTGACCGCCATTCACTCCGTGGCCGGCCTGCTGTCTGGTCGCACGCCGCTCATCACCAGACCGGTGCTCGTCGCACCGCACCACACGTCGACCGTGGCCGCCATGGTGGGCGGCGGGTCGGGCCTCGCGCGGCCCGGCGCGGTCAGTCGCGCCCACCGCGGGGTGCTGTTCCTCGACGAGTGCGCCGAGATCGGCTCCAGCGTGCTCGAGGCGTTGCGAACACCATTGGAGGACGGCGAGATTCGACTCGCCCGCCGAGACGGCGTGGCCCGATACCCCGCCCGGTTCCAGCTGGTGATGGCCGCCAATCCGTGCCCCTGCGCGCCCGCGAAGTCCAGCGATTGCATCTGCGCGGCGGCCGTCAAGCGGCGCTACCTCGGCAAGTTGTCCGGTCCGCTGATGGACCGCGTGGATCTGCGGGTGGAACTGCACCCGGTTCCCTCGGGCGTGATCGGGGCGACCGAGGGGGAGTCCACCGCGGCGGTGCGGGACCGGGTGGCCGCAGCCCGCGACGCGGCCGCGGCACGCTGGGCTCCGCACGGCGTTCGGACCAATGCCGAAGTCAGCGGACCGTTGCTGCGCAGACGTTTTCGGCTCGATCGGGCGGTGATGGCGCCGCTGCGGTCCGCGCTGGACAAGGGCGATCTCAGCATTCGCGGCGTCGACCGAACGCTGCGCGTCGCGTGGACCCTCGCCGACCTGGGTGGCCGCACGACGCCGGTGCTGGACGACGTGAACGTCGCCCTGAGCTTCCGGCAGGCCGGGGGTTCGCGATGACCGCCGAGAGCCGGGCGTGGGCCTATCTGTCCCGGGTCGTCGAGCCGCCGTCGCGCGCGTTGGCCGCTCTCGTGGCGGAGGTGGGCCCCGTGGACGCCGCGGCACTGATCAGGAGCGGGCGGGTGGAGGACGCCACGCTGCAGCGGCTCACCCAGGCGCGGCGCGAGGTCGACCAGGCGGTGCGGGACCTCGACGTACTGGCGCGCCTGGGTGGTCGACTGGTCACCCCGGACGACCCGGACTGGCCGCTGCTGGCGTTCCGGTCCTTCGACGGTCGACCTGCGTGCGATCGGCCCACCGGAGCCGCGCCGATGGTGCTGTGGGTAGTCGGGGACGACTCGCTGGCCGACGTCGCCGACCGATCGTGCTCGATAGTCGGCACTCGGGCGGCGACGTCCTACGGGGAACACCAGGCGGCCGACCTGGCTGCCGGACTCGCCGACCGCGACGTGGCGGTGGTCTCGGGTGGTGCCTTCGGCATCGACGGCGTGGCCCACCGCGCCACGTTGGGAGCCGAGGGGCTGACCGTCGCGGTGCTCGCCGGCGGCGTGGACGTGCCCTACCCGTCGGCTCACACCGCGATGCTGCGCCGAATCGCCGAACAGGGCCTGCTGGTCAGCGAGTATCCCCCCGGGGTACGCCCGGCGCGCCACCGGTTCTTGACCCGCAACCGTCTCGTCGCCGCGCTCTCTGGCGCCACGGTGGTGGTGGAGGCCGGGCTGCGCAGCGGGGCGGCCAACACCGCCTCCTGGGCGCAGGCCCTCGGCCGGCCGGTGTGCGCCCTGCCGGGTCCGGTGACCTCCTCGGCCTCGGCCGGGTGTCACGTGCTGATCAGGAACGGCGCCCTGCTCGTCACGCGGGTGGAGGAGGTCGTCGAAGTGGTCGGGGCGGCCGGTGAACTGGCAGCGGAACCGGAACACCCCAGCTCGCCGCTGGACGGTCTGACCGACGTCGAACTGCGCACCTATGACGCCTTCCCGCCGCGCGCCGCCCGAACGGTCGACGAGCTCGCCGTGGCCGCCGGCGTGCCGCCCACCGAACTGCTCGGTCCGCTGGCCGCCCTGGAGCTCGCCGGTCTGGTTCGGCGTCAGGAGGGGAGGTGGCGCGTGGTGCTCCGGTAGGTTGACCCCATGCTCAGCCTCGACATCGGTGGTCGCCGCGCCGTCGCAATCCTCCTGGCCGCTCTGTTCTTGCTCACCTCGATGGAGGTGGCGGGATCTCGTGTGGCCAACGCCGCACCGGCGGTGCCCGCCGACGGCTACGGGTTCAGCGTCGGCGCCTCACAGATCTGGATGAGCCCCGAGGATGCCGACCGCGAACTCGACGCGGCCGCGCAGACCAACGCACGCTGGATGCGGGTGCACCTCGACTGGAGCGCAGTCGAGCGGGTGAAGGGGCAATACGACTGGGGATACGTCGACCGCTGGGTCAACGGTGCCCGTAGTCGGGGCATGCGGGTGCTCGCAATGATCATCAACACCCCGGACTGGGCCAAGGCGCCGGGCGCCCCGCTCTACGCCCCGCCGGTCGACCCGGCCGACTACGCCACCTTCGCCGCGGCCGTCGCCACGCGCTACCGCGACCGCGTCACCGACTGGGAGATCTGGAACGAGCCGAACCTGCCGGGGTTCCTCGGCTATGCCGACAATCGACCCGCGGTCTACGTCGGTTTGCTGAAGGCGGCGTACCCCGCGATCAAGGCGGTTCAGCCCAACAGCACGGTGATGTCGGCGGGTCTGAGTCGCGCCGTCGGCGGCGACGGGCCGCCCAACTTCCTCAACGACATGTACGCCAACGGGGCGAAGGGCTACTTCGACGCAGTTGCCATGCACCCCTACGTCTTTCCCACCGGTCTCGCCGCCGACCCCGAGAACGCCTGGTCGGACCTCACGAGGGTCCACGACGTGATGGCGGGCAACGGCGACGGCAACAAGAAGGTCTGGATGACCGAGTTGGGGGCGCCCACCTCGGACCCCTCCGCCGAGGGGGTCAGCCAGCAGGAGCAGGCCAAGCAGATCCTCGACGTGTTCGCCGGACTGGCCGCCTTCAGCTGGGCCGGACCGGCGTTCGTCTACAGCATCCGCGACGTAGACACTGCCAACCGGGGCAACCGCGAGGACAACTTCGGCGCTCTGCTGACGACCGACTTTCAGCCCAAGTACACCGCGAGCGTGCTCGCACGGTAGCCGGCCACGCGACCTCCGCCGCTCGTATAGTCGAAGGCGCCAACCGACGACTGCAAAGAGGTGACCGTGGCTGCCCGTCCGATCCACACCTTCGAGGTGGTGCGCAGCGAACAGCTCACACCGCACATGATCCGAGTGGTTCTCGGCGGTGGCTTCGCCACCTTCACCCCCAACGACTTCACCGATGCCTACGTCAAGATCGTGTTGCCCCGCCCGGACACCGACGTGTCGGCGCTGCCGACCCCTCTGACGCTCGACAGCTTCAAGGAATTGCCCGAGGCGCATCAGCCCGTCGTCCGGACCTACACCGTGCGAAAGGTCGACCGCGAACGTCAGGAGATCAGCATTGACTTCGTCGTGCACGGCGAGCACGGCGTCGCCGGGCCGTGGGCGGCGGCGGTCGAGCCAGGCGATCCCGCGTATCTGATGGGGCCCAGCGGCGCCTACGCGCCCGACCCCGCCGCCGACTGGCACCTGCTGGCCGGTGACGAGGCCGGTCTGCCGGCCATCAGTGCCGCCCTGGAGGCGATGCCGCCGGACGCCGTCGGATACGTCTTCGTCGAGGTCAGTGGTCCCGACGACGAGATCGAACTGGTCGCGCCCGACGGCGTTCAGATCCGCTGGATCTACCGCGGCGGCCGCGCCGACCTGGTGTCAGAGGATCAGGCGGGTGACCACGCGCCGCTGATCGAGGCCGTGATGGAAGCCCTGTGGCGGCCAGGTCAGGTGCAGGTGTTCATCCACGGCGAGGCGCAAGCCGTCATGCACAACCTGCGGGGTTACATCCGCAAGGAACGCGGCGTCGACGCGAAGTGGGCGTCGATCTCCGGGTATTGGCGGCGTGGTCGCACCGAGGAGACCTTCCGCCAGTGGAAGGCCGAACTGGCGAAAGCGGAGTCTCAGTCCGCCAGCTGAGCCGGACTGGCAGGCTTGGGCCATGGCATTCGGTGACTATCAGCTCGAGATCTACCTCCAAGGCCTCTCCGGAGTCCTGCCGTCCTACCCGATGGCCTTCGCCGAACTGGAGGCCAAGGCCAAGGCCGCGATGTCCCCATCCCTGTGGTCCTATGTCGCCGGCGGCGCGGGCGACGAGCGCACGCAGCGAGTCAACGTCTCCGCCTTCGAGCGGTGGGGCCTGGTGCCCCGAATGTTCGCCGGCGCAAAGGAACGCGACCTGTCCGTCGACGTGTTCGGGCTGACGCTGCCGTCACCGTTGTTCATGGCCCCCGTCGGAGTGATCGGCCTGTGCGCGCAGGACGGCCACGGCGACGTCGCCGCGGCCAAGGTGGCCGCCCGCACCGGCGTGCCTCTGATGACGTCGACGTTGACGACCGATCCCCTGGAGGACGTCGCCGCGGAATTCGGCGACACCCCCGGTTTCTTCCAGCTCTACACCCCGACCGATCGCGATCTGGCCGCCAGTCTCGTCTCGCGGGCCGAGGCGGCCGGGTACCGCGGCATCGTCGTCACGTTGGACACCTGGGTGCCCGGCTGGCGTCCCCGCGACCTCTCGACGTCGAACTTCCCGCAGCTTCGCGGGCACTGTCTGTCCAATTACACCAGCGACCCGGTCTTTCGGGCCTCCCTGGCGCAGACCCCCGAGGAGAACCCGCAGGCCGCCATCCTGAAGTGGATCTCGGTGTTCGGTAACTCGTTGTCCTGGAACGATCTTCCGTGGTTGAGATCGCTGACGTCGTTGCCGCTTCTGGTCAAGGGCGTTCAGCATCCCGACGACGCCCGCCGTGCCGTCGACGGCGGCGTGGACGGAATCTACTGCAGCAATCACGGTGGGCGCCAAGCCAATGGCGGTCTGCCGGCGATCGATTGTCTGCCGGGCATCGTGGACGCCGTCCCAGGGGTGCCGGTGCTGTTCGACTCCGGCATCCGCAGCGGCGCCGACGTCGTGAAGGCCTTGGCGCTGGGCGCCACCGCGGTCGGCGTCGGACGGCCGTACGCCTACGGCATGGCCCTCGGCGGCGTCGACGGCGCGGTCCATGTGCTGCGCTCCCTGCTGGCCGAGGCGGACCTCATCATGGGCATTGACGGGTACGCCTCACTCAAGGATCTCGGGCGTGACGCACTACGCCGCGTCGACTCGGCGGAGGTATCGCGATGAGGGCCGTGCGCTGCCTGGACGGCACCCTCGAGGTCGTCGACGCCGCCGACCCGCAGCCGCAGAGGGGTCAGCTCGTCCTGGAGGTGAAGCGTTGCGGCATCTGCGGTTCCGACCTGCATGCCCGTCACCATGCCGGCGAACTGCAGGACGTCATGACCGCGGTCGGCTACCACGACTTCATGCGGGCCGACACCCCGGTGGTGATGGGCCACGAGTTCTCCGGCCAGGTCGCCGAACGGGGTAGGGGCGTCGGAAGGGAATTCAAGGTCGGCACCCTGGTCGTGTCGTTCCCCCTGGTGCGGGCCGCCGGCGGCGTCCACCTGACCGGGTTGTCGCCCTTGGCGCCCGGTGGCTACGCCGAGCGCGTGGTCGCCGAGGCGGCGATGAGCTTCGTCGTGCCCAACGGGTTGTCGGCCGACGTCGCCGCGCTGACCGAGCCGATGGCGGTGGCCTTGCACGCGGTGCGCCGCAGCGAGGTCGGCAAGGGTGACGTCGCGATCGTCATCGGCTGCGGTCCGGTGGGGCTGGCCGTGATCGCTCATCTCAAGGCCCTCGGAGTCAAGACCGTCGTCGCCAGCGACTTCTCCTCCGGCAGAAGGTCTCTCGCCACGAAGTGCGGGGCCGACGTCGTCGTCGACCCCGCGGTGGACTCGCCCTACGAGCGCGCGGGGACCAAGGGCATGATCACCCAGGCCCCGGCCCTCTACGAGTTGGGCATGGGTTCGATGGAGAAGCTGCGCAAGATGCCGGGGTGGTCGCACGTCTACCGTGCCGCCGACGCTCTGGGCGCGGCCGGTCCCAAGCGGCCGGTGATCTTCGAGTGCGTGGGCGTCCCCGGGATGATCGACGGCGTCGTCGCCGCGGCACCGCTGAACTCCCGGGTCGTGGTGGTCGGCGTCTGCATGGGCGAGGACAAGCTTCGGCCCGCGATGGCGATCAGCAAGGAGGTCGACCTTCGCTTCGTGTTCGGTTACACCCCTTTGGAATTCCGCGACACCCTGCACATGTTGGCCGACGGCAAGGTAGACGGTTCGCCACTGCTGACCGGCACCGTCGGGTTGGACGGCGTGGCGGCGGCCTTCGACGCGCTGGGTGACCCGGAGACGCACGCCAAGATCATGATCGACCCGGCGAGTACCGCAGTCGCGCCCTGACACGTCACCGTGTGGTCTCGAAACGCGCGACACGGGCCATGGTCGACGGCGGCGCCCGACTCGGTCTGCCACCGTGGGGGAGTGGCAGCGGCAGTCGAAGTGGTGCTCGAGGAGTTCGACGAATACCTCGCCCTGCAACGCGGCCGGTCCGAGCACACCCGCCGCGCCTACCTCGGGGACCTGCGCTCCCTGTTCGCCTTCCTGGGTGAGCAGCCCTCGCTGGACGGTCTCACGCTCGCGGTGCTGCGATCCTGGCTCTCCTCGCAGGCGGCCGCGGGTGCCGCGCGCACGACACTGGCCCGCCGGACCTCGGCGGTCAAGACGTTCACCGCGTGGGCGTGGCGTCGGGGCCTGATCGACGGCGATCCGGCGGCGCGACTGCAGGTGCCGCGGGCCCGGCGCTCCCTTCCCGCCGTGTTGCGTCAAGACCAGGCGCTCGACGCGATGAACGCCGCCACCTCCGGCGCACAGCAGGGCGACCCGATGGCGTTGCGCGACCGGCTGATCGTGGAGACGTTGTACGCCACCGGAATTCGCGTCAGCGAGCTGTGCGGTCTCGACGTCGACGACGTGGACACCGGGCAACGTGTCCTGCGGGTACTCGGCAAGGGCGACAAGCAACGGACGGTGCCGTTCGGCGAACCCGTGCTCAGAGCCTTCACCTCCTGGCTCACCGACGGCAGGCCCGCACTGGCCACGCCGACCTCGGGTGCCGCCCTTCTGCTCGGCGCCAGGGGCGGACGCATCGACCCGCGCCAAGCCCGCAGCGTCGTGCACCAGACCATGGCCGCCGTCGACGGCGCTCCCGACATCGGCCCGCACGGTTTGCGGCACAGCGCCGCGACGCACCTGCTCGAGGGTGGGGCCGACCTTCGGGTCGTCCAGGAACTCCTCGGACATTCGTCTCTGGCGACCACGCAGCTCTACACCCACGTCACCGTGGCGCGGCTGCGGGCGGTGCACGACCAGGCCCACCCACGGGCTTGAGCCGCACGGGCGTGGTGACGACCAGACCCAGCGGGTCGGCGTAGTCGGCGCGCGACGCCGGCCCCCACATCGCACCCCAGTGCAGGCACGCCGCCGCACCACAGCCGGGATGACCGGCCAGCAGCACCCCCACCGCGCCGCCCGCCGCGACGAGCTGCCCCACCCGGACGGCCGCCTCGACCGGCTCGTAGGTGGTGCGCAAACCGCCGGGGTGGGCGATCGAGATCAGCGGTCGCCCCGCCAGTTCGCCAGCGAAGACGACGGTGCCCGCCGCCGCGGAGTAGACGGTCTGCCCCTGCGTCGCGGCGAGGTCCACCCCGCGGTGCCCACGGTTCCAATTCTGGGCCGGTGCGTCGAAGGTCCTGGTCACTGCCGGTTGGGGCCGTAGCGGCCAGCCCAGCCGGTCGCCGTCGGCGTGCGCTGGTGCGGCGATGAGCAGGCCCAGGGTCGCCAGAACCGCCATCAACTTCATCGCACCAGTTCAGCGCGGCGATCGGGTCATGGGAAGGGGGTCGGCGAGCGCCTGTGGATGAATCGGTCGCCGCGCGTCTCGGCGTGGCAAGAGCAGGCATGTCAACGGTGTAAACTCAGTCCCGCAATCCGCGTGAGCGGGTTGACTTCGCGCGCTCGTGCCGCAGCCTCGATTTCCAAGGTTGCACACGCATGCCGGTTGGTCCCATGTGGGGGAAGTCCTCGACACGGGTCCGGCACGCAACGAGCGCCAGGGTTCGACATCACCCCGATGTCGGACGACAACCGACTGAAGAAGGACCAAGCCACCATGGCTGTCGTAACAATGAAGCAGCTGCTTGACAGCGGCGCGCACTTCGGGCATCAGACCCGCCGTTGGAATCCGAAGATGAAGCGATTCATCTTCACCGACCGCAACGGCATCTACATCATCGACTTGCAGCAGACGCTGACCTACATCGACACGGCGTACGAGTTCGTCAAGGAAACCGTCGCCCACGGCGGCAGCATCATGTTCGTCGGTACCAAGAAGCAGGCGCAGGAGTCCATCGCCGACGAGGCCACCCGGGTCGGGATGCCGTTCGTCAACCAGCGCTGGCTCGGCGGCATGCTCACCAACTTCCAGACCGTGCACAAGCGCCTTCAGCGGATGAAGGAGCTCGAGGCCATGGAGCAGACCGGTGGCTTCGAGGGTCGCACCAAGAAGGAAATCCTGATGCTGACGCGCGAGAAGAACAAGCTCGAGCGCAGCCTCGGTGGTATCCGCGACATGCAGAAGGTGCCCTCGGCGATCTGGGTCGTCGACACCAACAAGGAGCACCTGGCCGTCGCCGAGGCTCGCAAGCTGAACATCCCGATCCTGGCGATCCTGGACACCAACTGCGATCCCGACCTCGTCGACTACCCGATCCCGGGTAACGACGATGCGATCCGCTCGGCTGCGCTGCTCACCAAGGTGATCGCCTCCGCGGTCGCCGAGGGCCTCAAGGCCCGCTCGGGTGCCGGCGCCGACAAGGGTGCCGCCGAGGGTGCCGCCGAGCCGTTGGCCGAGTGGGAGCAGGAACTGCTCGCCACCGCCACCGCACCGGCAGCTGCTGCTCCCGTTGAGGCGGCGCCCGTCGCCACCGAGACGACCACTGAATCTTCGTAGGAGAGAAAATTGGCGAACTACACCGCTGCCGACGTCAAGCGACTTCGGGAGCTGACCGGCTCGGGCATGCTCGACTGCAAGAACGCCCTGGTCGAAGCAGATGGTGACTTCGAGCGTGCCGTCGAGGTCCTTCGCATCAAGGGTGCCAAGGACGTCGGCAAGCGTGCCGAGCGTGCGACGGCCGAAGGTCTGGTCGCCGCCAAGGGTGGCGCGCTGATCGAGCTGAACTCGGAAACGGACTTCGTCGCGAAGAACGAAGAGTTCCAGTCCGTGGCCGCTCAGATCGTCGACGCCGCTGCCGAGTCCAAGGCCGGCGACGTCGACGCGCTGAAGGCCGCGAAGATCGGCGACAAGACCGTCGAGCAGGTCATCGCCGACCTCTCGGCCAAGATCGGCGAGAAGCTCGAACTTCGCCGCGTCGCCTACTTCGACGGCACGGTCGAGGCGTACCTGCACAAGCGGTCCTCGGACCTGCCGCCCGCGGTGGGCGTGCTCGTCGAGTACACCGGTGGCAACCCCGAGGTCGCGCACGCCGTGGCCCTGCAGGTGGCGTCGATGAAGGCCAAATACCTCACGCGTGAGGACGTCCCCGCCGAAGCGGTCGCCAACGAGCGTCGCATCGCCGAGGAGACCGCCCGCGAAGAGGGCAAGCCGGAGCAGGCCATGCCGAAGATCATCGAAGGTCGTCTGACCGGCTACTTCAAGGACGTCGTCCTTCTCGAGCAGTCGGCCATCGCCGACGACAAGAAGAGCGTCAAGGCGCTGATCGAGGACGCCGGACTGACCGTGACGCGGTTCGTCCGCTTCGAGGTCGGTCGCAGCTAGCCCGCACGACACCAGGAGACCCCGCGTCTTCGCCGGTAACCCGGCGGACGCGGGGTTTCTTCGTTCCCGGCGCGCATTGCTAGCGTCGTCGCATGACCCTCGTTTCGGCCTTTGGCGACGACGCACTCGGACGGCTCGACGCGGTGGGCGTCACCGAGGCCATCGCGTCCGGAGCAGTGTCGCGAGCGGAGGTCGTCCAAGCGGCGATCGCCCGCACGGAGAAGGTCAACCCCCAGCTCAACGGTCTGGCGTTCGAGGCCTTCGGTGCTGCCCGGGCCCGCGCCGCGTCGCCCACCCGCTACGGCGGCTTCTTCGACGGGGTGCCGACGTTCGTCAAGGACAACGCCGCGGTCGAGGGCATGCCGACGATGGAGGGCACCGACGCCTGGGAGCCGCGGCCCGAGCCCGCCCACGGTGACTTCGCCCGGGTGTACCTGTCGACCGGCCTGGTGGCGCTGGGCAAGTCCCAGCTCTCGGAGTTCGGCTTCAGCGCCGTCGCCGAACACGCCCGCCTCGGGGCGGTCCGCAATCCGTGGAACGTCGACCACACCGCCGGGGCGTCGTCGTCGGGCGCCGGTGCCTTCGTCGCTGCGGGTGCGGTGCCGATCGCCCACGCCAACGACGGCGGCGGGTCGATCCGCATCCCCGCCTCCTGCAACGGCCTGGTAGGTCTCAAGCCGTCACGGGGCCGGCTGCCGCTGGACGCCGACATGCGCCAGATGCCGATCCGGATCGTGGCCAACGGCGTGGTGACCCGCTCGGTGCGCGACACCGCGGCGTTCTACTGCGAGGCCGAGAAGGTGTGGCGCAGCCCGAAGCTGCCGCCGATCGGCGACGTGACGCGGCCGGGGCGCGCCCGGTTGCGGGTCGCCGTGTTCACCAAGTCGGTCAAGCGGGAGTGCAGTCCGGAGGTACGCGAGCACACCCTGCGTACCGCCGACCTGCTCGAGCGGATGGGGCACCGCGTCGAATACCTCGACGCACCACCGGTGCCCGTGTCCTTCATCGACGACTTCCTGCTGTACTGGGCGCTGCTGTCCTTCGCGCTGGTGCGCGGTGGCAAGAGCCGGTTCGGTGCGACGTTCGACCGCGGCAAGCTCGACAACCTCACCCTCGGACTCGAAGCGTTCGCGGCGGCGAACCTGCGCCGGCTGCCGTTGGCGGTGGCCCGACTGGCGACGCTGCGCCGCCGGATGCTGCCGCGGGTGCGCGACTACGACGTGCTGCTGACGCCGACCTTGGCCGAGGTGCCGCCGCTCGTCGGGCACCTCGACCCGACCGCCGACTACGACCAGATCATCGAGCGACTGGTGGACTGGGTGGCCTTCACGCCGCTGCAGAACGTCACCGGTGACCCGGCGATCTCCTTGCCGCTGGGCCAGTCGGTCGAGGGCCTGCCCGTCGGCATGATGCTCAGCGCGCGGATGGGCCGGGAGAAGACTCTGCTCGAATTGGCCTACGAGATCGAGGAGGCCGTGCCCTTCCCCCTCATCACCTCCGCGGTCACTGCGGATTCCCAAGCCCGAACACGCTGATCGACAAGACGTTTCGTTTCGGGCCACGCCGGCGTCGACGAAATTCGTCGAGTTGACGACACCTCACCTTAATCTGTCGCCGGCGTAGTTAACCTTCCGGACATCACGGGTCGTAACCGAAGAAACACGGCGAGCCGAACATCGCCGTCGTGGAGTCAACAGCCGCCACCACCGCACGACCTCCGGCGATCGCCGCCGCGTCCGGCAACACCTTCGGGTACCTGGTTCGGTTCGCGCTGGCCAACATTCGGCGACGCCCCGAACGATTCGTACTGTCGGTGCTCGGCATCGCGCTCGCGATTGCGTGCGTCACCATCGTCCGCACGATCTCCTCGAGCTTCGCCATCACCGGCGCCGATTCGGTCACCGACGTACTGGACGGGGCCCAACTGTGGGCAGTGCCGGCCGCCGGGGTCCACTTCGACCCGGACGCGCAGGCACTGGTTGCCGACGGAGCTGCACCGGACCTCGCGCTGCCCGCCGGCTGGCGGGGCGTGCACACGTTGTCGGGGCTCACGACGGTCGACGGCAACGCGGTCTCGCTGCGCGGAAGTGACGAAACACCCTCGGGCCAAGCCACGTTGGGGTCGGCTCTGGCCGACCGCCTCGGCGTCGGCCCCGGTGAGCGGGTGTCGATCGGTGGCCAGAGCCTGGTGGTCGACGTGTCGGGGGACGGGCAGTCCGCCGTGGTGTCGACCGACCTGGCGCGGTCGATCGTCGGCGAGAGGGGATGGTGGACGGTGTTCGCGCCGCAGGGGCGCGAGAAGGACCGCACCCTGGCGCAGTCGTTCGGCGCGGCGACAGGTCTGCCGTTCACCGCCGACCCGGCGGTGCTGCCGGATGCGGGTGGCACCGGCTTGATCTACGACACCGTTGGCGGCAACGGCCCGCTGACGTTCGAGCAGAAGTTCTCCGCGCTGTTCTCGGGCAAGGTGACCAGTTCGACGCTGGGGCTCATCTCGACCATCGGCCTCGGGTTGGGCTTCGTCATCGCGGTGTCCTCGTTCCTGGCCGCCGTGCAGGAACGCAAGCGCGAGTTCGGCATCATGTCGAGCATCGGGCTCGCCGACGAGGTGCTCTACTTCTTCCTCGTCGAGTCGGCCGTGGTCTTCGTCGTCGCCTATCTCGTCGGCATCGCCGGAGCGGGAGCCGCAGTGGCACTGGTGATTCCGGGTATCGCGACCCCGACTGCCTGGCTGCAGGCCTCGGCCATGGTCGCGGCCTTCCTCCCCGCCATGGCGATCGTCGGCGCGCTGGTGCCGGTGCACCGGCTGCTTCAGCAGCGTCCCGTCGACCTGTTGGGGGACCGCTGATGAGCGCTTGCGCGAAGAGGATACGACCATGAGCGCTCGCGCGAAGAGAATGGGGACGCGCTAGTCATGTTGACCAAGGGTTTGGCCTACGGCTGGCTCGCCGCCCGGCGACGGATCGGCGAGATGATCCTGCCCGTCGTCACCACGGCCACGGGCTCGTTCCTCGTCGTCCTGGTGTTCGGGATGCAGGACGGCATTCGCGCGCAGTCCGCGTCACTCGGGCACGCCGACGAGATCGGCCGGGCCGTCGTCCTCATCGCGGTGACCGTGCTGCTGGTCGGCGTCGTGGAGGTGGCCGTGGCCACCACCAGGACCGTCGCACACCGCACCAGGGAGCTCGGGGTGCTGGGCGCCAACGGGGTACCCCGCGGACCCGTCGTCGCGGCCCTGCTCGTCGAACCGTTGGTGGCGGCCGTCCTCGGCGCGATCGTCGGCGCGGCGCTCGCCGTCGCCGTCGCCTTGGGGCTTGGCGCAACGGGTTTCGTGCCCACCGGCGTCGCCGTCGGCGGACTGCTGCTGGGCTCGGGCGTCGCCATTGCGGTCAGCATCGTCGCCGCGGTGGTGACCAGCATCCTGCCCACCTGGACCGCAGCGTCGCGGCCACCCATTCGTTCGCTCTCCGGGGGAGGTTGATCCATGACCGTCGTCAACGACAAGAAGGACACGGAGGTCACCGCGGAGGTCACCGCGAAGGTCACCGAGGTGACCACGGCCGACGGGCCGGCCGCACCGGTCATCGCGGTGTCCGACGTGTGGAAGCTGCACCAGCTCGGCGACGAGGTGGTCAAGGCCCTCGTCGCCGCCGACCTCACGGTCATGCCCGGAGAATTCGTCTGCCTGATGGGCCCCAGCGGTAGCGGAAAGTCCACGCTGCTCAACATCATCGGCGGACTCGACCGGCCCACCAAGGGATCGGTCAGCGTCGCGGGCAAGGACACCGGCAAGCTGACCGAGAGCCAGTTCGCCGCCCTGCGCCACGACACCATCGGCTTCATCTTCCAGAGCTACAACCTGATTCCGTTCCTCTCCGCGGTCGAGAACGTCGAGCTTCCCCTGATGTTCGAGCCATATGACCGCAAGGCGTTGCGCACCAGGGCAGCCGAACTCCTCGAGCTGGTCGGCCTGAGTCATCGGGTGCACCACCAGCCCACCAAGATGTCAGGAGGTGAACAGCAGCGCACGGCGATCGCGCGCTCGCTGATCAGCAATCCGACACTGGTCCTCGCCGACGAGCCGACGGCGAACCTGGACCACAAGACGGGCGAGACGGTCGTGCGCATGCTGCGCGACCTGTGCTCGACCATGGGCGTCACCGTCGTCGCCAGCACCCACGACCCGATCGTCGCCGAAGAGGCCAGTCGGGTCGTCCGGATGCGCGACGGCCAGATCGTCGACTGATCCGTTGACCCGACGAAATCGAAGGAAACACCTGTGACTCAAGAAATGGAAGCGCGGTCGTCGGGCACTGCCGAGCGCGACGCGCTGATGACGACCGAACTCGTCCCCGAGCAGATCCTGCCCAAGGTGATGAGCACGTTCGGCCTCACCTCGGCGTACGTGTTCATCATCTGCTGGGTCACCGGATCGTCGGTGATGGCCGCCGGCGGCTGGACGGCGATCCCCATGTGGGTGCTCGGCATCGTGAGCTTCCTGGTGCCCGCCGGGATGGCCGTCGTCGAACTGGGCAACCTGTGGCCGGGCCAGGGTGGGGTGTACATCTGGGCCCACCGCACGATGGGCGAAACCTGGGGATTCATCGGCGGATACCTGTCATGGGTGCCGGTGATCCTCAACGCCGCATCCTCACCGGCCGTGGTGCTGCAGTTCCTGCTGCTGGCCTTCCACACCGAACTCGGATTGACGACCAGCATCATCCTGCAGTTGGTCATCATGTGGACGGTGATCGGGTTGGCGTTGGCCAAACTCGCCGCCAACCAGAAGATCATGAACGTCGTGTTCGTGGTCTACGGCGTGCTGACACTGACGATCTTCGTCTGCGGTCTGCTGTTCGCCGTCAAGAACGGCTCGGCCACGCCGTTCGACTGGCACGAGGCGACGGTGCCCAACTTCGCCGTCGCGGGCTTCCTCTACGGGACGGTGCTGCTCTACCTGCTCGGCGTCGAGACGCCCTACAACATGGGTGCGGAATTCCTCTCGGTGCGCAAGAGCGGACCCAAGATGATCCTGTGGGGTTCGACGGCTCTGGTCGCCATCTACCTGCTGACGACACTCGGCACAATGATGGCGCTGCCCGGTGACCAGATCGACCCCGTCACCGGCGTCATCGCCGCCCTCGGCGCATCCGGCTTCCCCGGCCTGATGGAGGTCTGTGCGGTCGTGCTCGCGGGCATCATCGTGGTGGCACTGATGACCTACCAGGTGGCCTACTCGAGGCTGATCTTCGTCTCGGGTCTGGAGCGGCACCTGCCGCGCATCTTCACCCATCTCAACCCACGCACCCGAAACCCGGTGACGGCCATCCTCATTCAGGGTGTGCTGTCCTCGTTGATCCTGGTGGGGCTCTACTCGCAGAGCAGCATGGCCAACGTGACCATCTACCTGCAGGGTGGCTTGAGCACCGTATGGCTGCTGTCGGGCTTCTTCTTCCTGATCCCGGTGGTCGTGGCGCGCAAGAAGTACGCCGACCGCTACGACGACGAGAAGTTCTGGCGCATCCCCGGCGGCATGGTCGGCGTGTGGATCGTGGTCATCGTGGGCTCGATCGCCACCGTCGCCGGCATCTACTACTCGTTCGTGACACCGTGGATCGACGTGCCGCAGGCCACCTGGATGACCTGGGTCGGCGGGATCAGCCTGGGCATGTTCGCCCTCGGCCTGATCGTGTTCGTCTTCGGCAAGCGCTCGGCCCGCAAGATGAGCAAGGAGGATTCGCTGGCGCACCTCGCCGTCTTCGACCTCACCAAGGAAACCTCGACCACCGACGGAGTCTGAACGATGACACTCGACAGCACCACCAGGAGCGGAGACGCCACCGCGGACTCGACGAGCTATCCGCTCGACCCGCTGACGGGGGAGGAGATCCAGTCGGCGGCGGCCATCGTCATGGCGTCCGAATTCGCCACGCCCACATTGAAGTTCGTGATGATCCACCTCGCGGAGCCGGCGAAGACCGCCGAGTTGACCTTCACCGGCGCCGACGTGGCCCGCTGCGCGTTCGCGACGATGTACGACGCCGCGGCGAAGATGATCTACGAGGCGGTGGTCGATCTCGGCGCCAGCATGATCGAGTCGTGGAAGTCCATCCCCGGGCGCTTCCCGTCCTATCTGGTCGAACACATGACCGGTGTGGAGGAGAAGGTCCGCGAGGACCCGCGGTGGCAGGAGGCGATGCGCAAGCGAGGCATCACCGACTTCAGCCTCGCGATGATCGACCCGTGGCCGGCCGGCTACTACGGTGCCGGCGACCACTACGACAACTCACCGCTGCTCTGCCGTCCGTTGACGTTCATGCGTGCGGCGCCGTCGGAACACGGTTACGCCCGGCCGGTCGAGGGTCTGATCGTCACCTTCGACCTCGACCACATGAAGGTCGTGGACATCGAGGACCACGGCGTGGTGCCGATGCCGCCGACGGCGGGAAACTACGACCCCCGCTTCATGTTCGATCCGAACAACCGGCCGGCGTTCACCGAGTTCCGCGGCGACGTCAAGCCAATCGAGATCACCCAGCCCGAGGGGCCCAGCTTCACCGTCGACGGATGGCAGGTCACGTGGCAGAAGTGGTCGATGCGCATCGGGTTCAACCCGCGCGAGGGTGTCACTCTGCACGAGGTGACCTACACCGACCGCGGGGAGACCAGGCCGATCCTGTACCGCGGGTCGCTCTCGGAGATGGTGGTTCCCTACGGTGACACCTCACCGACGCACTGGAACAAGAACGTCTTCGACATGGGTGAGGTCGGGATGGGCTTCTCCGCCAACCCGTTGACGCTGGGGTGTGACTGTCTCGGCGAGATCCACTACTTCGACGGCATGGTCAACGACTCCGACGGCAACGCCGTCACGATCCCGAATGCCATCTGCATGCACGAGGAGGACTACGGAATCTCCTGGAAGCACACCGACTTTCGCACCGGTGAGGTAGAGGTGCGTCGTTCGCGACGGCTGGTGGTGTCGATGATCTGCACCGTCGGCAACTACGAGTACGGGTTCTTCTGGTACTTCTACAACGACGCGTCGATCGAGGTCGAGGTCAAGCTGTCCGGGGTGCTCACCACCGGCTCGATCGCCGAGGGCGAGGTCCCGCGCTGGGGCAAGCTCGTCGCCCCCGGGGTCTACGGGCCGAACCATCAGCACTTCTTCAACTTCCGGCTCGACATGAGCATCGACGGTCCGGGAAACAGTGTCTACGAGGTCGATTCGGTTCCCGAACCGGATCCGGCGCTCAACCCGCATCACAACGCGTGGATCACCCAGGACACCCTGGTGGCCTCCGAAGCCGACGGTGCGCGGGACTGGGACTGGAAGACCGGCCGGTACTGGAAGGTCGTCAACCCGTCGAAGAAGAACGAACTCGGCTCACCCGTCGCCTACAAGCTGGTGCCCAAGGACATCGTGCCCGTCATGGTGCAGGAGGGTTCCTCCATCTACGACCGGGCTCGGTTCGTGCAGCACAACCTGTGGGTCACCAAGTACGACGAGGCGGAGAAGTTCGCGGCGGGGGACTACATGTACCAGTCGGCCGACGCGCAGGGCCTGCCCGAGTTCGTCGCCGACGACGCGCCGTTGGAGGACACCGACGTGGTGCTCTGGTACACCCTGGGTGCGCACCACGTGGTGCGGCCGGAGGATTGGCCGGTGATGCCGTGCGCGTATACGGGCTTCCACCTCAAGCCCATCGGATTCTTCGACGGCAACCCGGCACTCGACGTTCCGCCGTCGCCACCGAAGGCGTGCCACGGTGCCCACCACGCCGGCCTGCCGGTCGCCGAGCGGGCGATGGAGTCCTAGCGGCGGCTAGCCGAGTTCGGCGAGGAGCGTGCGGAACCGTCGGCGGTCGTCCTCACCCAAGGGCGCCAACACCTTCTGTTCGGCGTTCCGCACGCCGGGGTCGACGTCGTGCAGCAGGGCGGCCCCCTCCCGCGTCAGTTCGGCGGGCAGGGAGCGCCCCGACGGTACGGCGTCGGGCCGGGTGACGAGTCCGCGCTCCTGAAGGCCGCGCAGCACCAAGTTCATCGCCTGGGGTGAGACGTTGGCGTCGCGGGCCAGGTCGGCGTTGGAGCGGCCCGGCGAGTGGGACAGGATCCGCATGCAGATGTATTGCGGGAAGGACAGGTTCAGCGGTTCGAGCACACTGGCGACGACCTCGTTGCGCAGGGCGGTCGCGACCCGGATCAAGAGCATGCCCAGCGGTTGGTCGTCGCGTGCACTCATGTCAACTATGTTGACATATATCAACTAGGTTGATAAGCATGACGGCATGAGTAATCCCCTCGAAGTCATGTTCGACGCCGCATACCGGGGCGAGGCCGAACAATTGGGTCTCGGCACCAAGCCGCCGTGGAGCATCGGCGAGCCGCAACCCGAGATCGCCGCCCTGATCGACGCCGACGAGTTCCACGGCGACGTCCTGGACGCCGGCTGCGGCGAGGCCGCGACGGCGCTGGAACTCGCGGCCCGCGGTTTCACCGCCGTCGGGCTCGACCAGTCCGCGACCGCCATCGAACTGGCCCGCGCGGAGGCCGCCCGGCGCGGCCTGACCACCGCCACCTTCGACGTCGCCGACATCAGTGCGTTCACCGGATACGACGGACGCTTCGGCACGATCGTGGACTGCACCCTGTTCCACTCCATGCCGGTCGAACTCCGCGACGGATATCAGCGGTCGATCGTGCGCGCCGCCGCGCCCGGCGCGTCGTACTACGTCCTGGTGTTCGACCGTGCCGGCATGCCCGAGGGCGTCCCGATGAACCCCGTCACCGAGGCGGAACTGCGCGCCGCGGTCTCCCCGTATTGGATCGTCGACGACGTCCGGCACGCCCGCATCCACGCCACCGCCGCACGGAACCCTGCCGCGTCGGACGACTTCGCGGGTTCGGGCATCCGCGACGAGGGCGACGGCCGCGTGTCGATGCCCGCCTGGCTGTTGTCGGCACATCTGGGGTAGCACTCACCCCTGCGCGCTCCCGATCCAGCCGTTTGGCAGGATTGGGGGCACTCGCGTGCGGACCGAAGGAGTGACATGGCGGAAACGGTCCTGGCGGACCCCGGTCAGCGGCCCGGCTATTCGCGCGTTCTGCTCAAACTGGGTGGTGAGATGTTCGGCGGGGGACAGGTCGGCCTCGATCCCGACGTCGTCGCCCTGGTGGCGCGGCAGATCGCCGAAGTCGTGCGCGGCGGCGTGCACGTCGCGGTGGTCATCGGTGGCGGAAACTTCTTCCGCGGCGCCCAGCTTCAGCAGCGTGGCATGGAGCGCAGCCGGTCCGACTACATGGGCATGCTCGGCACCGTGATGAACAGCCTTGCGCTGCAGGACTTCCTGGAGAAGGAAGGCATCGACACCCGCGTGCAGACCGCCATCACGATGGGGCAGGTCGCCGAGCCCTACATCCCTGGTCGCGCCCGCAGGCATCTGGAGAAGGGGCGCGTCGTCATCTTCGGCGCAGGCATGGGCCTGCCGTACTTCTCGACCGACACCACAGCCGCGCAGCGCGCGCTCGAGATCGGCGCCGAGGTCGTGCTGATGGCCAAGGCCGTCGACGGCGTCTACACCGACGACCCGCGGACCAACCCGGATGCCGAGCTGCTCAAGAACATCACCCACCGGGAGGTCATCGACCGGGGCCTGCAGGTGGCCGACGCGACGGCGTTCAGCCTCTGCATGGACAACCGCATGCCCATCCTGGTGTTCAACCTGCTCGTCGACGGCAATATCGCGCGCGCGGTGGCGGGTGAGAGGATTGGGACGCTGGTCACCACCTAACGGGTGGACGAGCGACACCGACGGGAGAAGATGAAGTGATCGACGAAACCCTCTTCGAAGCAGAGGAGAAGATGGAGAAGGCGGTCTCGGTCGCCCGGGACGACCTGTCGTCCATCCGCACCGGTCGCGCCAACCCCGGCATGTTCAACCGAATCAAGATCGAGTATTACGGTTCGCCGACGCCGATCACCCAGCTCTCCAGCATCAACGTTCCCGAGGCCCGGCTGGTCGTCATCAAGCCCTACGAGGCCAACCAGCTCAAGCCCATCGAGGACGCGATCCGCAATTCCGATCTCGGCGTGAACCCGGGCAACGACGGCAACGTCATCCGGATCTCCATCCCGCAATTGACCGAAGAGCGCCGCCGTGACCTGGTCAAGCAGGCCAAGGGCAAGGGCGAGGACGCCAAGGTCACGGTGCGCAACATCCGCCGTAAGGCCATGGAGGAGCTCGCCCGGATCAAGAAGGACGGCGAGGCGGGCGAGGACGAGGTCGGTCGCGCGGAGAAGGACCTGGACAAGAGCACCCAGACCTACACCGCGCAGATCGACGACCTGGTGAAGCACAAAGAAGGCGAGCTGCTGGAGGTCTAGGTCGCAGCAGACCAGACCTTCAGCGACAGCACGGTGGCAGACACCGACACGGCGTCCACCGACGGGCCCGAGACCCCGGCACCCAAGAAGACGGGCGGCCGGGCCGGACGCAACCTCCCCGCCGCCATCGGCGTCGGGGCCTTCCTCGGCTTCGGCGTCATCGCGATCCTGGTGTTCGCGCCACTGGGCTGGGTTCCGGTGGTGGCGGTCGCGATGGCCGTCGCCACCCACGAGGTCGTCAAGCGACTTCGGACGGCGGGGTACGCCATTCCGATCGTCCCGCTGCTCGTCGGCGGGCAGGCCATCGTCTGGTTGACGTGGCCCTTCGGCCCGGCCGGCGCCCTGGGTGCGTTCGGTGCCACGGTCGTGGTGTGCATGATCTGGCGGCTGCTGTCGGGTGGGCTCAAGAACCCACCGCAGAACTACCTTCGCGACGTCACCACGACGATCTTCCTGGCCGCCTGGATTCCGTTGTTCGGCGCGTTCGGCGTACTGCTGGTCTACCCGGAGGACGGCCGCTGGCGCGTGCTGTGTCTGATGCTCGGCGTCGTGTTCTCCGACATCGGCGGCTACGCGGCGGGCGTGCTGTTTGGCAAGCACCCCATGGTGCCGGCGATCAGCCCGAAGAAGTCCTGGGAGGGCTTCACCGGTTCGTTGATCTTCGGGACCGCCGCGTCGGTGCTCGCCGTGACCTTCCTGTTGGAGAAGCCCGCCTGGGTCGGCATTCCGCTGGGTCTGATGCTGGTCCTCACCGGCACGCTCGGCGACCTGATCGAATCTCAGGTCAAGCGCGACCTGGGCATCAAGGACATGGGCACGCTGCTACCGGGCCACGGGGGCCTCATGGACCGCCTGGACTCGGTCCTGCCCTCGGCCGTCGCGGTGTGGGTCGTCCTGACGCTTCTCGCCTGACCGGGACGCTCGCGAGTTGACCCAGCACGCCAACGCGCCGAGTATCAGGCCCACCCCGACGCCCACGTCGACCCGTTGCCCGAGCATCAGCCAAGAGAGCACGCCGGCCACCGCGGGGATGACGCAGAACAGCATCGACACCGCCGCGGCGCCGTGAAGGTTGATCGCGCGCACGTAGAGCGAGACGCCCAGCGTCGCGTTGAGCAGCACCACCCCCGCCACGCCCACCACCGCGTGAGTCACGTCGTGCACCACGAAGGGCGTGGTGAGGCTCAGTGCAATCGCGGGAATCGCCGCGACCGCGTTCTGCACGGCGGTGGAGGCGCGGAAGTCGACGTCGGCGCAGAACCGCTGCTGATACACCCCGCCTGCCGCCAGGCCGACGAGCGCCACCAGGAGCAGCAACACCGCCGGGTCGACGCCGTGCTCGGCGACCAATCGGCTGGCGCAGGCCGCGAGCACGGCGACCACGCCGAGCGCCAGAGCCAGGATGCGCAGGGGCGTCAGGCGGTCCCCGAGGAACGCTGCGGCGAGCATCGCCGTCGCGACGGGATTCATCGCGACCACCACCGCGCACAGGACCGCCGGTGCGCCGTGCTCGATGGCGAAGTAGAGGGCGCAGAACTGCAACGCCTGCATCAGCAGGCCCGACACCGCGACGTGGCCCAGCGCGCGACCGGTTGGCCACCGCACGCCGGCCACCTTCGCCCAGGTGCCGAGGATCAATCCGGCCAGGACGAAGCGGAACGCGACCACCGCCATCGGCGACATGGCGTTCACCGCCAGATTCCCGATGGGGTAGCCCAGGGCGTAGAAGAACGTCACGGCGGCCGCAGTGGTCATGGGCATGCGTGTCGGGGACATGGATCTCATCGTCGGCATTACACGTCGCCGTCGTCCAACGAATATCGGCGATCACATTCGATCAGTCATGCTGATCGATCCATGGACGAGGTTTGCGTTCGTCGCTCGTAGTACCGGCGCTTTGATCGTCGATGCTGATCGGAGTACCTTGACGGGGTGAGTCAGGTCCTGGACATCGCGCCCTTGCGCAGCGTGGTCGCCGTCGCCGACTGTGGCGGATTTCACCGCGCCGCGACGGTCCTGCACCTCACCCAGTCCGCGGTCAGCCAGCACGTCCGGCGCGTCGAGGCCGTCGTCGGGGGACCCGTGGTCGAGAAGTCGGGCCGCGGCGTCGCCTTCACCGAACTGGGTTACCGGCTGCTGTCCCATGCCCGGACGATCCTGGCCGCACACGATGCCGCCCTCACCGACCTGGGCGCCGCCGAGGAGCGCGTAATGGTCATCGGCGCGACCGAGCACGGCGCCGACGTCATGCTGCCCGGCCTGACCGCAGCGCTGGGGCAGCGACTCCCGCAGTGGCGGCTGCGTTTCCGGCTGGACCGCAACGTGATGCTCGCCGACGCAATCGAGCACGGCACCGTCGATGTGGCGGTGATGCTGGACGGCAGCGGCCTCGATCCGGCCAATGCGTCGGGAATCGTTGCGCTGAAGTGGGTTTCGAGCCGAACGTTCGCGATGCCGGCCAATGATCCGCTGCCCGTGGTGATGTTCTCCGAACCGTGCACGCTGCGCGAGCCGACCTTCGCCGCGCTGGACCGCATCGGCTCGCCCTACCGCATCGCCGCCGACAGCTCCGATCTGTCCGGCCTGTTCGCCGCCGTGCGGTCGGGCCTGGGCGTCGCGCTCTTGCCGATGATCGGTCGACTTCCCGACGGACTGTGCCTCACCGAGGGATTGCCTCCGACGAGTCGTGCGACGGTGTTCGTGCGGGGCCGCGCCGGGGTCGACGCCACCGCTCTGGAAGCCGTCGAGGGTGCGGTACGTGACGTCTTGAGTGAACAGGCCTGATAATGAGCGAGACCATGAAACTTCCCCTGGTGTTCGACGCGCCCACGCGCGGGAAGCCCCCGCGCCACTTCGCCGATCTCGACGACGACGCGCGCGGTGCCGCCCTCGCCGAACTGGGGCTGCCGGCGTTCCGCGGCAAGCAGCTGGCCAACCAGTACTTCGGCAGACTGATCGCCGATCCACGCGAGATGACCGACCTGCCCGCCGCTCTGCGCGACCAGGTGGCCCAGGCGTTGTTCCCGCGGCTGCTCGACGTGGTGCGCTCCGTCGAGTGCGACGGCGCGGAGACCCGAAAGACGTTGTGGCGTGCGATCGACGGCACCACCATCGAGTCGGTGCTGATGCGATACCCCAACCGCAGCACCCTGTGCCTGTCGTCGCAGGCGGGCTGCGGCATGGCGTGTCCGTTCTGCGCCACCGGGCAAGGCGGTCTGACGAGGAACCTGACCACCGCGGAGATCCTCGAACAGGTGCGTGCGGCCGCGGCCGTCATGCGCGACGACTTCGGCGGGCAGGAGCGCGGCGACTCGGGGCACTTGGCGCGCGGCCGGCTGTCCAACATCGTGTTCATGGGCATGGGCGAGCCACTGGCCAACTACAACCGCGTGCTGGCCGCGGTCAAGCGCATCATCGCACCGGCGCCGCATGGGTTCGGCATCTCGGCGCGCTCGGTCACGGTGTCCACGGTCGGGCTGGCGCCCGCCATCCGCAAGCTGGCCGACGAACGACTCGGGGTGACGCTGGCGCTCTCGCTGCACGCCCCCGACGACGAACTGCGCGACACCCTGGTGCCGGTGAACAACCGGTGGAACGTCGGCGAAGCCCTCGACGCCGCAAGGTATTACGCAGACACCACCGGACGGCGCGTGTCGATCGAGTACGCCCTCATCCGCGACGTCAACGATCAGGCCTGGCGGGGTGATCTGCTGGGCAAGAAGCTGCACGGGGCGCTGGGGCCGCTGGTGCACGTCAACGTCATCCCGCTCAACCCGACGCCTGGAAGCAAGTGGGACGCCAGTCCCAAGCCTGCCGAGCGGGAGTTCGTCAGACGCGTCCGCGAGCGCGGGGTGTCCTGTACCGTGCGCGATACCCGGGGTCGTGAAATTGCCGCTGCCTGCGGCCAACTCGCCGCCGAGGGCTAGCGAAGCGAGGGAGCGATGAGACGGCTCAACGGCGTGGACGCCCTACTGCTGTACACCGAGGCCCCCGAGATTCACATGCACACCCTCAAGATCGGAATCCTGGACGTCTCGGGTCTCGACGGGGCCTTCACCTTCGAGCTGTTCCGCCGGGTGGCCGAGCCGCGTCTGCTGGCGCTCAAGCCGCTGCGCTACCAGCTGGTCGACATTCCGCTGAAGCTGCACCATCCCATGTGGGTCGAGAATCCGGACATCGACTTCGACCACCACATCCGCCGTGTGTCGGTACCGGCGCCCGGCGGCCGCCGCGAACTCGACCAGGTCATCGGTGAAATCGCCGGTACGCCACTGGATCGCAGCCGCCCGCTGTGGGAGATGTACGTCGCCGACGGTCTCGCCGGCGATCGCGTCGCGATCATCCACAAGGTGCACCACGTGCTCGCCGACGGCGTCGCCTCGGCCAACCAGCTCGGCTGGGCGATCCAACCCGAACCGCCCGAGTTCCCCGCCCAACCGATCCGCACCGAACCGCGCGAGCGGACCAGGAGCGGGCTGGTGATGGCTGCCGGACGAGACCACGCCCGCCAGATCCGGCGATTACCGAAGTTGCTGGCCGACACCGTCGACGGCGTCTCCAAGGTGCGCCGTCGCGCCAAGGAACGCGGCTCGCACCCCGAGCTCGCCTCGAACTTCGCTCCGCCGCCGACGTTCATCAACCACGTCGTCTCGCCGACCCGCCGCTTCGCGACCGCGCCGCTGGCGCTCGCCGACGTAAAGGAGACGGCGAAGACGCTCGGCGTCACCATCAACGACGTCGTGCTCACCACGGTCGCGGGTGCGTTGCGGGAACTGCTGCTGAAGTACGACGGCGCCGCCGACACGCCGCTGATCGCCGGGGTTCCGGTCAGCTACGGTGACCCAGACCGGCTGGCGGGCAACGAATTCACCTACATGACACCGTCATTGGCCGTGCACGTCGACGATCCACTCGAACGACTCCGGCTGACGGCGACCGCGACGGCCATCGCCAAGGAGAACAACGATCTGCTGGGCCCCGGACTGATCCCCAGCTGGCTGAACTTCCTGCCGCCGGCCATGGCGCCGCCGGCGTTCCGCTGGCAGTCCAAGCGGATGGAGTCGAGCATGATCTTCAACCTGACCGTGTCCAACGTGCCCGGCCCGCGGGAGCGGGGATCGTTCGGGGGAGCGGTGATCAGCGAGATCTACTCCGTCGGCCCCTTGGTCGCCGGCAGCGCCATGAACGTCACGGTGTGGAGCTACGTCGACCAACTCGACGTCTCGGTACTCACCGACGACCAGACTACCGACGATCCGCACGAGGTCACCGAGGCGATCTTCCGGTCCTTCGTCGCCCTGCGCAGTGCCGCGGGGTTGTCCGACGTGCTCACCGAGGTGAGTGACGTCATGCCGCTCGCGGCGGCGACGATGTCGGGTTAGCGAGTCCAGCCGCGACGGCGCAGCCACCAGTCGCGAAAGACGATGCCCCAGATCGTCAGCGCGAAGCCGACGAGGAATATGTCCTCGACGTGGCCGACGTGGTTGCCCCGCAGCATCGCGAGCATGAAGAAGCCGGCGAGGATGCCGCCGATCTGGATCGCGCGGTGACTCTGCTTCGACCAACCCCAATCAGCCGACGGCACGTCCTCGACGTCAACGCCGGTATGCCGTTCGACCTCGGTGTTCGCCACGATAGCTCCTCAGGGGTGCGGTCAACTGTGCCCATTCTGGCATACGACACGGCGTCGTATTTAGCGGACGGCCTCGTAGCGGCGCAGTGCCTCGACGCGCTCGGCGGCGTGGTCGACCATCGGCTCGGGATAGTCGTCACCCCCGTACTCCGGCACCCAGCGCTTGACGTAGGCGCCGTCGGGATCGAACTTGTTGCCCTGGGTGGTCGGGTTGAACACGCGGAAGTACGGGGCGGCGTCGGTGCCGCAGCCGGCCGCCCACTGCCAGCCGTGTTGATTGCTGGCCAGGTCGCCGTCGGTGAGCTGCTCGAGGAACCAGCGCGCTCCCCACTGCCACGGGAGGTGCAGATCCTTCACCAGGAACGACGCGGTGATCATCCGGACGCGATTGTGCATGAAGCCGGTCTCGGCGAGCTGACGCATGCCGGCGTCCACGATCGGGAACCCGGTCTTGCCCGCCTTCCAGGCCTCGAACTTCTTCTTGGCGTCCGCGTCCTCGTCGACCTCGATGCGGTCGAAGTTCTTGTTCCAGTTCCACCACGTGCTCTCGGGCCACGCGTGCACCACGGTGGCGTAGAAGTCCCGGAATGCGAGCTCGCGCAGATAGGCCTGGGCTCCCTTGCCGCCACCGAGGTCGGCGGCCATCGTGCGAGGGTGGATGGTGCCGAACTTGAGGTGCGCCGACATCCGGCTGGTGCCGTCGTGGTCGGGCCGGTCGCGATCGTCGGCGTAGTCCTCGAGCGCCGAGCCGACGAACTTCTTCCACGCCTTGCGCGCCGCCGCCTCACCGGCCGGGTGGTCGAGTTCGGCGTCCCCCGCGGGAACGTCGACGCCCCCGCCCACGTCGGCGGGGTCGATCCAGCGGGCCGACTTCGCCGAGGTGCGGGCGGGCGCCCGCCAGCCGTGGGCCTTCCACGCCGAGTAGAACGGCGTGAACACCTTGTACGGGGTGCCGTCGTCCTTCGTCACCCTTCCGGGGGACACCAGATACGGCGACCCGGACTCTTCGAGGGGAATGTCGCCCAGCGCCTTGCGGACGGCGTCATCCCTGCGCTTGCCGAAGTCGAGATAGTCAGCCGACACGTGAACCGAGGTGGCCTTGGTCTTCTTCACCAGCGCCGGAATGCGGTCCACGGGGTCGCCCCGGACGACCAGCAGCCGGCCGTCGAGACCGTCGCGCAACTCCCGCAGCGAGTCGTAGAGGTACTGCAGCCGACGGGGGCCGGCGGACTTCTTCAGCCGGGGGTCGAGCACGTAGCAGGCCAGGACTTCCTCGTCCTCCTTGGCGGCGTCGAGCAGGGCGGGCAGATCGTGCAGGCGCAGGTCGCGACGAAACCACAGCAACGTTGGCATGCCCCTGATCTTCCCCGTCGCGCGCAACGAGAAAACCTCGAGGTCGGTGGTCGTCAGGATTTGGACACGGTCCACTGCGACAATCCCACCATGACGCCGACGACCGACGACTATCCCCGCGACATGGTGGGGTACGGGCCGCATCCGCCGAATCCGAACTGGCCCGGTGGCGCCCACGTCGCCGTGCAGTTCGTGCTCAACTACGAGGAGGGTGGCGAGAACAACGTCCTGCACGGTGACGAGGCGTCGGAGACGTTTCTGTCGGAAATCATTGGTGCACAAGCATTTCCGAACCGGCATATGAGCATGGAGTCGCTGTACGAGTACGGGTCGCGGGCGGGTCTGTGGCGCGTGCTGCGAATGTTCGACGAGCGCGGGCTGCCGCTGACCATCTTCGGCGTGGCCACGGCGCTGGCCCGTAACCCCGAGGCGGTGGCGGCCTTCCGGTCCCGCGGTGATGAGATCGCCTGCCACGGCCTCAAGTGGCGTAGCTACCAATTGGTCGACGAGGAGGTCGAACGCGCCGACATGGCGGAGGCGGTGCGCATCCTGACCGAGCTCACCGGAGAGCCGCCGCTGGGCTGGTACACCGGTCGGGATTCGCCCAACACCCGCAGGCTCGTCGTCGAGCACGGGGGTTTTCTGTATGACTCCGACTCCTATGCCGACGACCTGCCGTACTGGACGCGGGTCTCTGGGCGCGACCACCTCGTCGTGCCCTACACGCTGGACACCAACGACATGAAGTACGTCTCGGCGAGCGGATTTCCCTCCGGCGGCGAGTTCTTCACCTATCTGCGTGACGCGTTCGACGTGCTGTACGCCGAGGGGGTGGCGGGCGCTCCGAAGATGTTGTCGGTGGGTCTGCATTGTCGACTCGTCGGCCGGCCTGCGCGCATCGCCGCGCTCGGCAGATTCCTCGACCACGTGCAGGCGCACGACGGGGTGTGGGTCGCCCGCCGGGTGGACGTCGCCCGGCATTGGCAGGAGAATTTCCCGCCGGATGCGTGACCTACTGGCAGTCGGTGATGAGGCTGCGGCGCAGGTGTTTTGGAGTTATCCACAGGCCTGACTCGCCGTCTGTCAAGCGTCGGTGTCGACCGATAGAATCGAACACATGTTCGATCAGTTGGTGGACGTCACGACCGGCACCCGCGGTGCCGGGGCGCTGTGGTCGTGGTCGCGGGTGGAGAACGCGGCGTGCGCCCGTCGGGTGGCGTCGATGGCCGCGATGCTCGACGAGGCCTATGCCGCGTCGGGATCGGCGGATCGGGACCAGTGGTGTCTGGACGATTTCGACGCCGTCGCCGCGCATATCGGCGCCGCGCAACGCATCACCCCCGGAGCGGCCTCCCACCAATTGCTGATTGCCGTCGCGTTGCACGAACGCTTCCCGAAGGTGGCCGCAGTCTTCGCCCAAGGGCTCATCACCTATGCGTTGGTGAAGACGGTGGTCACACGCGCCGCCCTGGTCATCGACCCCGACGCCCTACGGACCCTGGATGCACTCCTGGCCGAGGCGTTCGGGGACTGGGAGCCCATGTCGGTGGACAAGACCGAGAAGACGATCGACGCCCATGTCGCGCGCGTCGACCCGCAGGCGGTGCGGCGCAACGAGACCAAGGCGCGGAGTCGGTCGGTGGAGATCTCCATCGACGAGGACGGCAGCGGTATGGCCACCCTGTACGCCACCCTCTTCGCCCATGACGCGAAGGCGTTGCAGGCCCGACTGCGAGCCCTGGCCGCCACGGTGTGCCCCGCCGACCCGCGGACCGCTGATCAACTCCGCGCCGACGCCTTCGGCGCTGGTGGGAACGACCGCATGGCCTGCCTGTGCGGCACCGACGACTGCCCCGCCGCCCAAAACCCACCCGCGTCGGGAGTGGTGGTCTACGTCATCGCCAGTGAAGAGACGCTGGCCGACCCCGAGCCCGAGACTCCCGCACCGAGACCCGAGACCCCCGCACCGACACACGAGACCCCGCCCACCGACGAATCCGCCGCCCTCGACGGCCACCACCCACCGCTATTCGACAAGCCCCTGCGCGACCTCACCCTCACCGAGGCCCTCACCCCGACACCGGGACACCTCGCGCAGCTTCGCCCCGCGGCGTTGATGGGTGGCCAGTTCCTGCCGGGGGCGATCGCCTGCCGCGCCACCATCGGAGCGATGATCACCCCGATCGTGCACCCCGGCCAAGCCCCACCCGAGAACCGGTACCGACCATCCAAGAAACTGGCCGACTTCATCCGCTGCCGCGACATGACCTGCCGCTTCCCCGGCTGCCGCATGCCCGCCACCCAAACAGACATCGACCACACCATCCCCTGGCCCCACGGACCTACCACGGCATCCAACCTCAAATGCCCATGCCGTCGACACCACCTGCTCAAGACCTTCTGGGGCGGCGAGAATGGCTGGCGCGACAGACAACTCGACGACGGCACGGTTCTTTGGACCGCGCCGGATGGCCAGGAATTCATCACCACACCAGGCAGCAGGCTGCTCTTCCCCGAACTCAGTAGACCCACTGCCACGGTGACGACGACCGGAGGGCCCACGGCTCACACCGCCGGACTCACCATGCCCCGCCGCAGAACCACCCGCACTCAGGCCCACACTGACCGCGTCCGCCGAGAACGCCACGTGAACGGGGAGGGCGAGTGAAGCCCGTGACCGCCAACGCAACAGGGCGGCCCGAGCCGAAGCCCGGACCGCCCTGCAGCCGAAAGGTGTGCGATTACATCGCCGGGGGAGCCGGCGGCATCAGAACGGTGTCGATCATGTAGACCGTGGCGTTGGCGGTCTGCACGCCACCGCACACCAGGCCGGCGTCGTTGACCTTGAGGTCCGGTCCCATGCCGGTCACGGTGACTTCGCCGCCCTCGACCGTCTTGTGGGTGCCGACGACCTGCTCGGGGCTGAGCCGACCCGGAACCACGTGGTAGGTCAGGATGCTGGTCAGCAGCGGCGCATCGGTCTTGAGCTTGTCGATGGTCGCCGGATCGATCTTCTTGAACGCGTCGTCGGTCGGGGCGAACACGGTGAAGTCACCGCTGTTCAGCGTGTCGACCAGGTTGACCTGAGGGTTGAGCTGGCCCGAGACCGCGGCGGTCAGCGTGGTCAGCATCGGGTTGTTGGACGCCGCGGTAGCCACGGGATCCATCGACATGCCCTGCACCGAGCCGGGGCCGGTCGGAACTTCCTTGGCGTAGGCGGCGCAGCTGTTGCCGACCAAGCCCTCGGCGGGGCTTGCCTGGGCAATGCCGGTGGAGGCAAGCAGCCCGGCGACGGCCAGTGCTGCGATCGAGGTGCCGGTGACGGCCTTCTTGGTCTTCTCGGACAGTTTCATGTGTTTCAACTTTCTTCGTTGGTGAAGCAGACACGGGTGGTGCCCCGCGGGCGCAGGAGCGTGCAGCGGGACACCACCCGTTGAATCCGTTGTGGCTCTTGTTACTTGGCCGGAGGCATCATCACGGTGTCGACCATGTAGACGGTCGCGTTGGCGGTCTTGACACCGCCACACACCAGGCCCGAGGAATCGAACTTGAGGCCTTCACCGGCGCCGGTCACGGTGACGTCGGCACCCTCGACCGTCTTGTGCGTGCCGGCGACCTGCTCCGGGCTCAGCTGACCCGGGATCACGTGGTAGGTCAGGATGCTGGTGAGCAACGGCGCGTCGGTCTTGAGCTTCTCGAGGGTGGCCGCGTCGATCTTGGCGAATGCGTCGTCGGTCGGCGCGATCACGGTGAACTGGCCACCGTTGAGGGTGTCGACCAGGTTGACGCCGGGGTTGAGCTTTCCGGACACCGCAGCGGTCAGCGTGGTGAGGAGCGGGTTGTTCGAGGCAGCCGTCGCCACCGGGTCCTTGGCCATGCCGGCGACGGAGCCGGCGCCCTCGGGCACCTTCTCGGCGTAGCCAGCGCAACCACTGCCGACCAGGCCCGCGGCAGGGTCGGCCGCACCGGTCATGGGCGCGCTCGACGTCGAGCTGCTCATCACGCTGGAGGAGATGCTGCTGGCACTGCTGGAGACGGAACTCGCGGTCGAGCTGGCCTCTTCCTTCGAGCACGCGGCGGTGCCCATGACGGCTACGGCGGTCAGGCCTAGCGCAGCAATCGCCTTGCGGTGTGCTGAGTTCATGACGTGATCACTCCAATGTGTCAGGGACGGCACGTGCCGCCGTCCTCATGGGGCATTCGCGGTGACTGTGATCACGGATGGGAATACGGGCCGGTCCGTCATATCCGCGTCACATTCGGATTGCGCTTTCGTCACGGGCCGGGTGACGCGGCACAATGGACGGGTGAGTTCGGATCGCGTGCGCGTACTGGTCCTCGGCAGCACCGGTTCGATCGGCACCCAGGCCCTCGAGGTCATCGCCGCAAACCCCGACCGCTTCGAGGTCGTCGGGCTGGCCGCCGGCGGTGCCAACCCCGACCTCCTGGCCCGCCAGCGTGCCGAGACCGGCGTCACCAACGTCGCGGTGGCCTCCTCCAATGCCGCCGCGAAACTCGACGACGTCACCTACGTCGGCGCCGACGCGGCCACACACCTGGTCGAGAACACCGAGGCCGACGTCGTGCTCAACGCCCTCGTCGGGGCGCTTGGACTGCGGCCCACCCTGGCCGCCCTGGAGTCGGGTGCGCGACTGGCCTTGGCCAACAAGGAATCGTTGATCGCCGGCGGCCCCCTGGTGCTGAAGGCGGCCAAGCCGGACCAGATCGTCCCGGTGGACTCCGAGCATTCGGCCCTGGCACAGTGCCTGCGCGGCGGCACCGCCGACGAAGTCGACCGGCTGGTGCTGACGGCCTCGGGTGGTCCCTTCCGCGGCTGGGTCGCCGCCGACCTGGAGGGCGTCACACCCGAGCAGGCTGGCGCACACCCCACGTGGTCGATGGGGCCGATGAACACGCTCAACTCGGCCTCGCTGGTCAACAAGGGTCTCGAGCTGATCGAGACGCACCTGCTGTTCGGCGTGCCGTATGACCGCATCGACGTCGTGGTCCACCCGCAGTCGATCGTGCACTCGATGGTCACGTTCGTCGACGGTTCGACGATCGCTCAGGCCAGTCCACCCGACATGAAGCTGCCGATCGCCCTGGCGCTGGGGTGGCCGGCGCGCGTTCCCGGCGCCGCGCGGGCGTGTGACTGGACCACGGCCTCCACCTGGACCTTCGAACCGCTCGACGACGAGGTGTTTCCCGCGGTGGCGCTCGCGCGTGAAGCGGGCACCAGGGGCGGCTGCTTGACCGCCGTCTACAACGCCGCCAACGAAGAGGCGGCCGAGGCCTTCCTCGCCGGGCGCATCCGCTTTCCCGCCATCGTCCGAATCGTCGCCGAGGTCCTGCGCGCTGCCGACCAGTGGTCGGCGGAACCGGCTACCGTGGACGACGTACTCGCTGCGCAGGACTGGGCCAAGGCCACGGCCGGCACCGCGGTGGAGAGGGCAGCACGGGAGGTCTTGGCAACCAGATGATGTTCGCACTGGGCATTGTGCTGTTCGCACTGGCCATCTTGCTGTCGGTCGCGCTGCACGAATGCGGTCACATGTGGATCGCGCGCGCCACCGGGATGAAGGTCCGTCGATACTTCGTCGGATTCGGACCGACGCTGTGGTCGACCAAGCGCCGCAACCGGCTCGGCTACACCGAATACGGCGTGAAGGCCGTACCGCTCGGCGGCTTCTGCGATATCGCGGGCATGACGTCAGTGGAGGAACTCTCGCCCGAGGACCGCCCCTACGCGATGTTCCGCCAGAAGGTGTGGAAGCGCGTGGCCGTGCTGTTCGCCGGTCCCGCGATGAACTTCGTCATCGGTCTGGTGCTGATCTACGGCATCGCCATCGTGTGGGGACTGCCCAACCTGCATCCGCCGACCACGGCCATCGTTGGGGAGACGGCCTGCGTCGCCTCGCAGGTGTCCAAGGAGAAGTTGGGGGAGTGCACCGGTCCCGGTCCGGCAGCGGCGGCCGGCATCGAACCCGGCGACACCGTGGTCAAGGTCGGCGACACCGACGTGAACACCTTCGAGCAGATGGTCGCCGCCGTCCGCAAACTGGACGCGCCGACGCCATTCGTCGTGCAGCGCACCGAGAACGGCCGCACGGAGGAGTTCACCACCACCGTCGACGTCACGCAGACCCAGCGCTTCACCAAGGAGGACGCCGCCGCGCCCACCACGGTCGGCGCCGTCGGGATCGCCCCCGCCCGCTTCGAGCCCACGCAGTACAACCCGCTCTCGGCAGTGCCCGGCACCTTCGCCTTCACCGGCGACCTGATGGTCGAGCTCGGCAAGTCGCTGGCCAAGATCCCCAGCAAGATGGGCGCGCTCGTCGACGCCATCGGCGGCGGTGAGCGGGACAAGGAGACGCCGATCAGCGTCGTCGGGGCCAGCATCATCGGCGGCGAGACCGTCGACCACGGTCTGTGGGTGATGTTCTGGTTCTTCCTGGCCCAGCTGAACTTCGTCCTCGGCGCGGTGAACCTGCTGCCGTTGCTGCCCTTCGACGGCGGACACATCGCCATCGCCGTCTACGAGAAGATCCGCAACCTGATTCGCTCCGCGCGCGGCAAAGTCGCCGGCGCCCCGGTCAACTACCTCAAGCTGATGCCCGCGACCTACGTCGTCCTGGTGGTCGTGGGTGGATACATGTTGCTGACCGTCACAGCCGACCTGGTCAATCCGATCAAGTTGTTCCAATAGCAGGAGAAGGAAGTCATCATGACCGTCGGTCTGGGATTGCCGGTACCGCCGCCCCCCACGTTGTCTCCGCGCCGCAAGACGCGCCAGCTGATGGTGGGCAACGTGGGCGTCGGCAGCGACTACCCGATCGCCGTGCAGTCGATGTGCACCACCAAGACCCATGACATCAACTCCACGCTGCAGCAGATCGCCGAACTGACGGCGTCCGGCTGCGACATCGTGCGCGTCGCCTGCCCACGGCAGGAGGACGCCGACGCGCTGCCGGCGATCGCCAAGAAGGCCAACATCCCGGTCATCGCCGACATCCACTTCCAGCCGAAGTACATCTTCGCCGCGATCGACGCAGGCTGCGCCGCGGTGCGCGTCAACCCCGGCAACATCAAGGAGTTCGACGGCCGGGTCAAGGAGGTCGCCAAGGCCGCCGGTGACGCCGGCATCCCGATCCGCATCGGCGTCAACGCCGGCTCCCTCGACCCGCGCCTGATGAGGAAGTACGGCAGGGCCACTCCCGAAGCGCTCGTCGAGTCGGCGCTCTGGGAGGCGTCGCTGTTCGAGGAGCATGGCTTCGGCGACATCAAGATCAGCGTCAAGCACAACGACCCCGTCATCATGGTCGCCGCCTACGAACTGCTCGCCGAACAGTGCGACTACCCGCTGCACCTCGGGGTGACCGAGGCCGGACCGGCGTTCCAGGGCACGATCAAGTCCGCGGTCGCCTTCGGCGCGCTGCTCGCCAAGGGCATCGGCGACACGATCAGGGTCTCCCTCTCGGCGCCGCCGGTCGAGGAGATCAAGGTCGGCAACCAGATCCTGGAATCGCTCAATCTGCGTCCGCGCGGGTTGGAGATCGTGTCCTGTCCGTCCTGCGGACGCGCTCAGGTCGACGTCTACACACTCGCCAACGAGGTGTCGGCGGGCTTGGAGGGCATGGACATTCCGCTGCGGGTGGCGGTCATGGGCTGCGTCGTCAACGGTCCCGGCGAGGCCCGAGAGGCCGATCTCGGCGTCGCGTCCGGCAACGGCAAGGGCCAGATCTTCGTCAAGGGCGAGGTCATCAAGACGGTTCCCGAGCAGATGATCGTCGAGACGCTCATCGAAGAGGCGATGAAGATCGCCGCCGAGATGGATCCGGCCAGTGGACCAGATGTCAGCGGCGCTCCCGTTGTGACCGTAAGCTGAACTCGACCCTGTGAGCAGGGTCACCGCCGCTGTTTCCTAGAAGGTTCAGATGTCCGCTCCGCCACTGTTTCGCCTCGCCGAGGAGCGACGTGTGACGGTGGTCCGTGACGCCACCATGGTGCGCCGGGTGCTCGACGAGGATCCGGTCGGTTCGTGCATGGTCGCCTCCAGGGTGGCCGACCACGGGGTGGACCCGACGTCGATCGGCGGCGAGATGTGGACGCGGCGGCGACCGAGCGATTCGCTGTGCTTCGCCGGCGCCAACCTGATTCCGCTGCGCGGTGAGGTGTCGGACCTCTTGGCATTCGCCGACAAGGCCGCCAGCACGCCCCGGCGCTGTTCGTCGCTGGTCGGCCGCACCGAGTTGGTGATGCCGATGTGGCACCGCCTCGAGCGGTCCTGGGGTCCGGCGCGTGACGTCCGCGAACACCAGCCCCTGATGGCGCTGTCCACGCCGCCGCAGTGTCCCGTCGACCCGCAGGTGCGCCCGGTGCGCATCGAGGAACTCGACGCCTATCTGGTGGCGGCGATCGACATGTTCATCGGGGAGGTGGGCGTAGACCCCCGGATGGGGGACGGCGGTCGCGGCTACCGGCGTCGGGTCGCCGGACTCATCACCGCGGGCCGGGCCTGGGCCCGCTTCGAACACGGCCAGGTCGTCTTCAAGGCCGAGGTCGGGTCGCAGTCGCCGTCGGTCGGTCAGATCCAGGGCGTCTGGGTGCATCCGGACTGGCGCGGCCGCGGACTCGGCGTCGCCGGCACCGCGGCGCTGGCCCGGGCGGTCGTCCGTAGCGGGCGCACCGCCAGCCTCTACGTCAACGGGTACAACACGATTGCGCGGGCCACCTACGCTCGCATCGGTTTCACCGAGGTGGGTACGTTCGCCACCGTGTTGCTCGACTGATCACGGCGAGGTTCCCGGCCAATCACGAATTCGTCTCGGTGCGCCTCCGGGAATTGGGTCGTCGCGGCTTCTAACATCAGCCTCAATGGCAACACGAACCTCATCCGCATCACGGGTCACTGGTCTCCTGACGGTTCTCGCGCTGATGGCGGCCGCCGGTGGACTGAGCGCCTGCACCCCACGCCCCAACGGGCCCGAACCGGTGGCGACGGCCTTCTTCACCGCGCTCGCCAAGGGCGACACCGGCGCGGCCGCCGACTTCAGCGACCACCCCGCCCAGGCGCGTGCCGCCCTCAACGAGGCATGGGCCGGCCTGCAGGCGACCAAGCTCGACGCACAGATCCTCGGCTCCAAGTACGCCGAGGACACCGGCAGCGTCACCTACCGCTACACCTGGCACCTGCCGAAGAAGCGGACCTGGACCTACGACGGGCAGCTGAACATGGTGCGCGACGAGGGTCGGTGGGAAGTGCGTTGGAGCGCAACGGGATTGCATCCCAACCTCGGTGAGAATCAGACGTTGGCCCTGCGTGCGGACGCCCCACCGCGCGCGTCGGTCAACGAGCGTGGCGGCAGCGACGTGCTGCGGCCGGGATTCCTGTACAACTACGCGCTCGATGCCAAGGCCGCCGGCGGCGATCTGATGCCGACGGCCCGGATCGTCGCCGACACGCTGCGCCGCTTCGACTCCACGATGGACGCCCAACGTCTCGCCGAGACGGCCAGCTCGTCGACCACTCCGCTGAA
Source organism: Mycobacterium sp. NPDC006124 (assembly GCF_040614235.1). Classification (NCBI taxonomy): domain Bacteria; kingdom Bacillati; phylum Actinomycetota; class Actinomycetes; order Mycobacteriales; family Mycobacteriaceae; genus Mycobacterium; species Mycobacterium sp. NPDC006124. The sequence continues at coordinate 529,275 of NZ_JBEXUA010000001.1, forward strand.
CCTCATCACGCTGCGTCAATCCGACCGCGACGCGGTGGCGCCGGCGATCGGCAACCTTCCGGGCGTCGTCATCACGCCGCACGCCGAATTGCTGCCCGTCGACGACCGCTTCGCGCCCGACATCATCAACCAGGTCAAGAAGTCGGTCTCCGACGAGCTCGACGGTCAGGCCGGCTGGCGTGTGGTCAGCGTCAACCAGAACGGCGCCGACGTCGAGGTCCTCGACGAAACCCCGGGTGCTCCAGCACCTTCGGTCACCATCAGCCTGGACCGCTCGGTGCAGAACGCGGCCCAGGACGCCGTCGACATGGTCGGGCGCAAGGCCATGATCGTCGCCATCAAGCCGTCCACCGGCGAGATCCTGGCCGTCGCCCAGAACGCCGCCGCCGACGTCGACGGACCCGCGGCCACCACCGGCCTCTACCCGCCGGGGTCGACGTTCAAGATCATCACCGCCGGCGCGGCCATCGATCGTGACATGGCGACGCCCAACACACTTCTGGGTTGCCCCGGGCACATCGACATCGGGCAGCGGACCATCCCCAACTACGGAGGGTTCGACCTCGGCACCGTGCCGATGTCGCGCGCGTTCGCCAACTCCTGCAACACGACCTTCGCCGAACTGGCGAGCAAGATGCCGCCGCGCGGGCTGACCACCGCCGCCGCGCAGTACGGCATCGGCACCGACTACGTCGTCGACGGCATCAGCACCGTCACCGGAACGGTCCCGCCGACGGTCAACCTCACCGAGCGCACGGAGGACGGCTTCGGACAGGGCAAGGTCCTGGTCAGCCCCTTCGGCATGGCGCTGGCCGCAGCCACCGTGGCCGCGGGCAAGACGCCGGTGCCGACCCTGATCGAGGGCAGGCACACCGAGGTGTCGGGGGACACCCCGACCATCACGCCGAAGATGGTCGACGGACTGCGCCCGATGATGCAGTTGGTGGTGACCAACGGCACGGCCAAGGAACTCAACGGCAGCGGCGACGTCCGCGGCAAGACCGGTGAGGCCGAGTTCGACGGCGGCTCGCACGCCTGGTTCGCCGGCTACCGCGGCGATCTGGCCTTCGCCGCCCTGATCGTCGGCGGCGGCAGTTCGGAGTACGCCGTCCGGATGTGCAAGGACATGCTCGGCGGCCTGCCCCCCGACTACCTCGTCTGAGTAGCCTGGTCCCGGAAAGGACGGGAATCGTGACGAGCAGCAATCCGGACCCGGGGGCACCCGGAGCAGAGGCCATGGTGCTTCGCATCTCCGACGCCGACCGCAACGGCACCCTGCGGCGACTGCACAACGCGGTGGCGCTCGGGCTCATCGACATCGGCGAGTTCGAGGAGCGGTCGGCCGCGGTGTCGCAGGCCCGACTGCACTCCGAGCTCGCCGCGCTCGTCGAAGACCTGCCCGGCCCCGGTGCGATCGTCACCACGGCCACCGACCGCGTCGAATTGCGCGGCGTGCTGGGCTCGCTGAAACGTCAGGGCGAGTGGATCGTGCCCACCAGGCTGTCGCTGGTGCGACGGATGGGGTCGGTCGACCTCGACCTCACCAGGGCGCGCTTCGCCGGGCCCATCGTCGTGATCGAACTCGACATGAAGTTCGGCTCGGTGGACATCCGGCTGCCCGAGGGCGCCAGCGCGTCGATCGACGACGTCGAGGTGCTCGTCGGCAGTGCCCGCGACCACCGGAAGGACGCGCCCGCGGAGGGGTCACCGCACGTCATCCTGACCGGCCGCTGCGTGTGCGGGTCCGTCGACGTCCGCGGACCGCGAAAGTCGCTGTTCGGCAGGGGTTAGTTAGGCTGGGACGATGTCCGTTCGCACCGCCCTCCGCCCCGGCGAGCTCTCCCCGACGCTCCCGGTGCCCAAGTCGATCTCGCGCCCCGAGTACGCCTGGAAGTCCAGCGTGCAGGAGGGCTCCGAGCCGTGGGTGCAGACACCCGAGGTGATCGAGAAGATGCGGGTGGCCGGACGCATCGCCGCCAACGCACTGGCCGAGGCCGGCAAGGCAGTCGCGCCCGGCGTCACCACCGACGAACTCGACCGCATCGCCCACCAGTACATGGTCGACCACGGGGCCTACCCCTCGACGCTGGGTTACAAGAGCTTCCCGAAGTCGTGCTGCACGTCGCTCAACGAAGTGATCTGCCACGGCATCCCCGACTCGACGGTCGTCCAGGACGGCGACATCGTCAACATCGACGTGACCGCCTACGTCGACGGCGTCCACGGCGACACCAACGCCACCTTCCTCGCCGGTGCGGTCTCCGAGGAGCACCGCCTCCTCGTCGAGCGCACCCACGAAGCGACCATGCGGGCGATCAAGGCCGTCAAGCCGGGCCGCCAACTCTCGGTCGTCGGACGCGTCATCGAGGCCTACGCAAACAGGTTCGGCTACAACGTCGTCCGTGACTTCACCGGGCACGGCATCGGCACGACCTTTCACAACGGGCTGGTGGTCCTGCACTACGACCAACCCGCCGTCGACACGGTCCTCGAGCCGGGCATGACGTTCACCATCGAACCGATGATCAACCTGGGCGCCTTGGACTACGAGATCTGGGACGACGGCTGGACGGTTGCCACGGTGGACAAGAAGTGGACCGCCCAGTTCGAGCACACCCTGGTGGTCACCGACGACGGGGCCGAGATCCTGACGCTCCCGGAGTGAGCGGGGCGCTCCTGGTCGCGGGCACCACGTCTGACGCCGGCAAGTCGACGGTCGTCGCCGGGTTGTGTCGGCTGTTGCTGCGCAAGGGCATTCGCGTTGCGCCGTTCAAGGCGCAGAACATGTCCAACAACTCGGCCGTGACGGTCGAGGGTGGCGAGATCGGCCGCGCCCAGGCGATGCAGGCGCGGGCAGCGGGCTTGGAGCCGAGCGTGCGGTTCAATCCCGTCTTACTCAAGCCGGGCGGGGACCGGACCTCCCAACTCGTGGTCAAGGGACGGGTGGCGGGCACGGTCGCCGCGGGGGACTACTTCCGGCACCGCGACATGCTCGCGGCGGTCGTCGCCGACGAACTCAACTCGCTACGAGCCGAATTCGACGTCGTCATCTGTGAGGGAGCCGGGTCGCCCGCCGAGATCAACCTGCGGGCAACCGATCTGGCCAACATGGGGCTGGCCCGGGCCGCGGACCTGCCCGTGCTGATCGTTGGAGACATCGACCGCGGCGGGGTGCTGGCCCACTTCTTCGGCACCGTCGCGGTCCTCGAGCCCGCCGACCAGCGGCTGGTCGCGGGGTTCGTGGTGAACAAGTTCCGCGGTGACCCGGCACTACTGACCCCGGGACTCGACCAGCTCGAACGACTCTCGGGGCGCCCCACCTACGGCGTCGTCCCCTACGACGACGGCCTGTGGCTCGACGCGGAGGACTCCCTGTCGGTGCAGGCCCACCGCATCGTCGGCATCCCGGAGCCAGCACGCGGGGCCGACACGCTGCGGGTGGCCGCCGTGCGGCTGCCCCGGATCTCCAACTCCACCGACGTCGAGGCGTTGGCGTGCGAACCCGGCGTGGTGGTCCGGTGGGTCACCGACGTCGCCGACCTCGCCGACGCCGACGTCGTGGTGCTGCCCGGCAGCAAGGCGACCGTCGCCGACCTCGGCTGGTTGCGGGATCGCGGTCTCGCCGACGGCGTTCTCGCGCACGCGGCGGCCGGGCGCGCCGTGGTGGGCGTCTGCGGCGGATTCCAGATGCTCTGCCGCACCATCGACGACCCGGTCGAGTCGGGCGCGGGACGCGTCGAGGGGCTTGGCCTCCTCGACGCCGACATCGCCTTCGCGGTGGACAAGACCCTCGAGCACTGGTCGACGCCGTTGCGGGGGTACGAGATTCACCACGGCCAGGTCACGCGGACGGCCGACGAACCCTGGCTGGACGTCGGCATCCGCCGTGGCGCGGTGTACGGCACGCACTGGCACGGGCTGTTCGACAACGACGACGTACGGCGGCAGTGGCTCGTCGACGCCGCAACCGCGGCCGGCCGGCACGGGTTCGTCGTCGCCGACGACGTCGACGTCGCGGGACGTCGCGACGCCCAACTCGACGCGATGGCCGACCTGCTCGTCGAGCACCTCGACCTCGACGCGGTACTGGACCTGCTCGCCTCGGGGGCGCCGCCCCGGCCCGTGATCACCTCCCGCCTCGACGGCGGCTGAGTAGCCTTACTGCATGGCGGTGACGTCGAAACTGGTCGTCCTGGCGGCGGGCATGGTCGTCTTGCTGAGCGGCTGTGCCGTCGAGGGCACTCCCACGTGGCCCGGCGCCCGGCTGAACGCGAGCGTGCTGAGCGCCGAGGACTTCCCGGCGGGGGTCCGGTTCGATCGCGTCGACGAACGGCCCGGTCAACCCGGCGGCGCCAACCGCCCGCCGCCGATGGCCTCGGAACCCGCCGGCTGCACCGACGGGTTGACCCGCGACATCGCGGCGTCCGTCGAACGCGGACCGGGGAGTTCGGCGAAGTACGCCGTCGCCTACGACGGCGCCCGGATCGTGATGACGATCCTGGCCGACACCCTGGACCTGGACCGGCTCGACGCCACCGCAACACGGTGCGAGGCCTACACGACGTTCTTCGACAGGGAGTCCCAACCCATCCAGATGACGACCACCAGGATGAGTTCACCGCGGCCGCAGGCTCTGACCTACCAGCAGACCATGCAGTTGCGGGGAACCGAGAGCAGCGTGTACTTCACGTTCGAGAACATCGGCGAGTCGGGCATGTTCGGCATCGCGTTCCCTACGCCCGATCCCTCCATCGCCGTCAAAGGGTCGCTGCCGCAAACGTTTCTGGACATCACCGCCAAGCAGGCCGAGCGCCTCGGGCATCGCTGAACGCCGGAGCACGAGCCCGTGAAAACCGGCACCGAACACGGGTGATCCCTGTAGCGTGACGCAATGCCATCGACCGTGCTCACCGTCGACGGGTTCCCGGCGACCGTCGACGTGTCGGGCCCGGAGAAGGGCTCGGTCGTCGTGCTGCTGGGGGCCACCCATCAAGGCCCGTCGGCGTACGACGCGATCTGCGAACGACTGCACACGGCGTCGCTGCGGACCGTCGTCATCTCGCCCGACCCACGGTTGAGCGCCAAGTCGGTGGTCGGGATCCTCGATGCCGTCGGCGTGCGCTGGGCGCTCCTGGTGGGCGATCGCATCGGGGGCGAGCTCGCCTGGGAACTGGCCGCCACCCGTCTGGACCGGTTCATCGGCTTGGTCGTCGTCGACCGCGGCCACCCACGCGTGCCCGACCAGGCGGGGGAGGTTCGTGACGAGCACTGCCCGCCGGTGGAGGTCAACACCACCGCGCTGGTGAGTTCGCCCGCGGCGCGCAACGTGGCCAAGGCCAGCCAGCGCTACGTCTACGGCGACTACCGCATCGTGGAGTTGCTCGGCCGTCGCAACGCCCAGGAATCCACGGCGCAACTCGCCGCCGAGATCGTGCTGCGCACCAGCACCTGGTGACCCGTTCGTCGGCGTCCTGTCGGCGGGCTTGCCTATTCTCGGAGCATGGTGCCGCCCCTGGGCCTCGTCCTGAACATCGGTGAATTGGTCGCCGAGTTCGGTTCGGCGACGGTCAGCCGTGGCACCAGGTACGCCGACCTCGGGCGCGTCAGCGACGTGGACTGGGACGAGGACGACCTCGAGCTGATCGGCCTGTGTTCGGGGTCCGACGGCCACCGGTATCGGGTCGCCGCCGGATTCCGACGCTCCGGCGAAGACCTCGCACTGGCCTGGGCCGAGTGTTCCTGCCCGGTCGGGGTCTACTGCAAGCACGCCGTCGCCCTCCTGCTGACCGCCTCGAGCAACCATCAGTCGCCCGCGCAGGCCGCCGACCGGTGGCGCGTCGTGCTGACCAAGATGCTCGACGAACTGGCGCCGCCGGGAACCGAGAACGCCGCGCCGCTGGGCCTCGAGTTCTCCGTCACCCCGCCGACGCGGTACCGGCCGCGCGCCGACATCGCGTTGCGTCCGGTCAGCCTCGGCAAGCGTGGGACCTGGATCAGGGCCGGGGTCAACTGGCAGCGCCTGTCCTATCACGCGGCCGCCGGTGAGTTCGACCGTGCACAGTACGACGCTCTGCGCGCCCTCGTCAGCGACGCGCAGCGCTCCGGCATCGTGCCGGTCAACGACGTGATGACCATTTCTCGGGTGCCCGTGGGCTTTTGGGCCCGGCTGAACGACGCGCTGGACGCCGGGGTCGTCATCGTCGCCCACGGCGGCAGCGGTCTGACGGGGGTCGACCTGATCAAGAGCGCGCAATTGCGGCTCGACTTCGTCGCCGACGACACCGGTGGCGCGGTGATGTCGGTCGCGATGGTCGTCGACGGCGAACGCTGCCCGACCGACGCGGTCGGGCTCATCGGATCTCCGACACCGCACGGGATGTACACCGTCGTCGACGACGTCCTGCGCCTGGGCCGTTTCGACCCGGTGCCCGCCCGCACGGCGCTGGACCTGGTGCTGCGCAACGAGGTCGTGCGCATCCCCGCCGACATGGTGCCGGAATTCTCGATGGACGTGCTTCCGCGACTGGTCGAGGCGACGCCGGTGGACGTGACCGACGGCCTCTTCACGCCGCCAACCGTCAGTGGCCCGACGGTGGTGTTGACGCTGACGGCGACCGCGAGCGGTGTGCGCGCGTCGTGGAGCACGCGGTATCTGGTCGACGACCGCCACCACGACTTCGACCCCGATTCCCTGGCGGCGCGCACGGGTTACCGCGACGCCGACGCCGAAGCCCTCGTCTGGGACGCGGTGACGCCTGCGCTCCGAGCCGTCGCGGCAGCCTCCCACACCTGGAAACAGCAAGCCGCACAGCATCTTCGACGGTTGGTCAACAGAGTCGTCACCGCCGCCCTGGTCGAGGAGATGACCTCGGTCGCCAGGGCCGACGGGTCGACCGGTGCCGCGACGGCCGCGTCGCCGACCACACTGCGCGCCGGGGTCGACCTCACCCTGGCCGAGGCGGCGGTGCTGGTCGGTGAGACGCTGCCGGTCCTGGACTGCCGAGACGGTTTCACCGTGGAGGTCGAGCAGGGCGTGCCCGACTTCCGGCCCGCCGACGACGCACCCCGGCTCCGATTCGGCAGCGACGCCGACGAGCCGGTGCGCAACGACTGGTTCGACCTCGGCATCACGCTGACCATCGACGGGCACGAGGTGCCCATCGCCTCGGTCATCGCCGAATTGGCCACGGGCGCAACGCACATGCTGCTGCCCAACGGAGTCTACTTTCGGCTCGACACCCCGGAGCTCCTACGGCTGCGTGACCTGATCGAGGAGGCCCGCGCACTCGGGGAGATCGACGGCGACCGGGTGAACGCCGGATCTCACAACGTCACCCTGTGGGAGGAGCTGCTTGCCCTCGGCGTGGTGGACGAGCAGCTGGCCGCCTGGCAGCAGAGTCTTGCCTCGAGGACGGCGGCCCGGCCGCCGGCGCCGGTCGAGGTGCCGGCGGGACTGGCGGCCACGTTGCGCGACTACCAGCGCGACGGACTGAGCTGGCTGTCCTTCCTGTGGGACAACCAGCTCGGCGGGGTGCTGGCCGACGACATGGGGCTCGGCAAGACCGTGCAGACCCTGGCTCTCATCGCGCGCGTGGCCGAGCAGGGATCCCGTCGCTTCCTGGTCGTCGCCCCCACGAGCGTGGTCACCAACTGGGTCGCCGAGTGCGGACGCTTCACCCCGGGGCTGACGGCGTTGGCGGTCACCAGCACCGAGGCCAGGTCGGGTACCTCGCTGGCGGAACGTGCCGCGGGGGCCGACGTCGTGGTCACCTCCTATGCCATCCTGCGCATCGACTTCGAGGCCTATGCCGGAATCGACTGGGCCGGAGTCATTCTCGACGAGGCGCAGTTCGTCAAGAACCACAACAGCAAGACCCATCAGTGCGTGCGCCGGTTGGACGCCCCGTTCAAGCTCGCCATCACCGGCACGCCGATGGAGAACAATCTGATGGAGTTGTGGTCCCTGCTGTCGGTCACCGCGCCCGGCCTGTTCCCGTCGCCCGCGGTGTTCACCCAGCACTTCCGCAAGCCGATCGAGTCTGGGACCAACCCCGAGCGGCTGACCGTGCTGCGCCGCCGGATCAAGCCGATGATGCTGCGGCGCACCAAGGGTCAGGTCGCCGGTGAGCTGCCCCCGAAGCAGGAGCAGCTCCTCGCACTCGACCTCGGTCCCAAGCATCGACGCATCTACGACACGCACATGGCCCGTGAGCGTCAGAAGGTGCTTGGGCTGCTGGGGGATTGGGAGAAGAACCGGTTCCAGATCTTCCGGTCGCTGACGCTGCTGCGGCAGCTCAGCCTGCACGTCGGACTGGTCGACGACACGAAGATGGACGTCGCCGCGGCGAAGGTCGACTTCCTGGTCGAGCAACTGCCCGAGCTGGTCGCCGAGGGGCACAGCGCCCTGGTCTTCAGCCAGTTCACCGGATTTCTCGGCATCCTTCGCACCCACCTGGACGCGGTCGGGGTGCGTTACGCCTACCTCGACGGGTCGTCGAGCTCCCAGCAGCGCGACGCCGCGATCCGGGACTTCAGATCGGGCCTGACCCAGGTGTTCCTCATCAGCCTCAAGGCCGGTGGCTTCGGGCTGAACCTCACCGAGGCCGACTACTGCTTCATCTGTGACCCCTGGTGGAACCCCGCCGCAGAGGCCCAGGCGGTGGACCGCACGCATCGGATCGGTCAGACCCGCCCGGTCACCGTCTACCGCCTGGTCTCCGCGGGCACCATCGAGGAGAAGGTCGTCACGTTGCAGGAGCGCAAGCGCGAACTGTTCGCCGCCGTCGTCGACGAGGGTGACGTGTTCGGTTCTGCCATCACCGATTCCGACGTGCGGGAACTGTTCGGCTAGGTCAGGTCGAGCTCCTCGGCAACGGTCGTCACCTGCTTGATCGGCCCGGTGAACCACTTCTTCACCGACACGTGCCAGTAGATGAACAGCAGGATCAGCACGCCGCCGACGAGCAGCGGGGTGTAGTTGACGAACTTCCACTCGAAGCTCGGGTCCCACGGCATGCCGCCCATCGACGTCGGGAACATGGCGATGATCGAGGTGACGACGATCTCGACGAGTGCGACCGGTGCCATCCACTTGTGGTGACCGCGCAGGTTCCACTTGCCCACGGGGAACGAGTCGCCGGCCTTCCAGCGGTAGTAGATCGGCACCGCGAAGCAGAGGTAGAGACCTACGACGCCGATGGAGACCACCGCGAAGAAGGCGACCGGCACGGGAGCGCCGTTGACGTCGACCTGAACCAGGGCGGGCAGGGTGATGATGGCCGCTACGACGGCGGTGATCATCACGCCGTTGGCCGGGATCTTGTTCTTGCTGACCTTCGACCACAGCTGATGCCCGGGCACGGCACGGTCGCGGCTGAACGCGAACAACATTCGCGAGCAACTGGTCTGGCAGGCGGTGGTGCAGAAGAGCTGACCGGCCGTCGAGATGAGCAGCACGACACCCACCCACGGTGAGCTCATAGCCTGGCTGAAGATCACCGCGACCGCACCGCCACCCGCGGAGACGGCGTCGGAGTCGTTGACCGCGAACAGGAAGGTGAGCAGCAGGATCCAGCCACCGATGGCGGAGTAGAAGATCGATCGCCAGATGCCCTTGGCCGCACCGTCGGCCGCACTCTTGGTCTCCTCGGACAGGTGGGCCGAGGCGTCGTAGCCGGTGATCGTGTACTGGGTCAGGATCGCCGAGATCGGCAGGACGAACAGGAGCCAGCCGACGCCCGAGGTGGCGCCGCCGAACATGCCCGTGTTGTTGATGGTCTTGGCGAAGACGTCGGACAGGCTCGCGTGCTGCTCGGGCACCACGATGAGGATGACGATGACGATGGCTGCGCCGGCGACGTGCCACCAGACCGAGATGTTGTTGATGACCGCCAGAAGGTGCGAGGAGAAGATGTTGACCGTTGCGGCGAGCGCGAGGATGACGAGGAAGATGACGAAGACGCGGGTGAGGCTGTAGCCGGCCAGCCACGTCTCGCTGAACGTGCCGATGGTGAGGTCGAGGAACGTCGCCGACCCGTAGGCCACCGACGCGAGGATCGCGATCAGGCCGATCAGGTTCAGCCAGCCGGTGTAGAAGCCGGCCTTGGCGCCCCCGAGTTTGCTCGCCCACCAGTAGATGCCACCGGAGGTGGGGTAGGCCGACACCAGTTCGGACATGCACAACCCGATGACGAGGATGAACACCGACACGATGGGCCAACCCCAGGCGATGGCGGCCGGACCGCCGTTGTTCCATCCGAGGCCGAACGAGGTGAAGCAACCCGCCAGGATCGAGATGATCGAGAACGAGATGGCGAAGTTGCTGAAGCTGGACCACGAGCGGTTGAGCTCCTGGGTGTAGCCGAGTGACGCGAGGTGCTTCTCGTCGTCTGACAGTTCTTCGTGACCCTCTGGCACGGTGATTCTCCTTCTCGGGGCAGCGCACGAGCGCGCTCACTGAGTAGGGACAATAGATCCGCAATGGTCTGGTGTCCTACCTTTGGCAGTGACGGTTGTGTAAATCTATGACCGAAATGCGCGGTGAACCGGATCCAATGGTTGACTCACACCCATGTTCGTCGGTTTCGAGAGGCGGGGCACGTGACGTTGGAACTCTCCGAGTTGAAGAAGATGGTCGCCGAGGGGGACGTCGACACCGTCATCGTCGCCTTCACCGACATGCAGGGCCGGTTGACCGGCAAACGGATCTCCGCCCGGCTGTTCGTCGACGACGTGATCGCCCACGGCGCCGAGTGCTGCAACTACCTGCTGGCCGTCGACGTCGACATGAACACCGTCGACGGATACCAGATGTCGAGCTGGGAGGCTGGCTACGGCGACATGGTGATGACGCCGGACTTCACCACGCTGCGGCGCATCCCATGGCTGCCGGCCACGGCGTTGGTGATGGCCGATCTCGGCTGGCATGACGGCTCGCCGGTGCGGCCGTCGCCCCGCGGGATCCTGCGCGCGCAACTCGACCGGCTGGCCCAGCGGGGGATGGAAGCCGTCGCGGCCACCGAACTCGAGTTCATCGTGTTCGACGACTCCTACCGCGAGGCGTGGGCGAAGGGGTACACCAGGCTGACCGCCGCCACCGACTACAACATCGACTACAACATGCTGGCGTCCACCCGGATGGAGCCGTTGCTGCGCGACATCCGCAACGGCATGGAGGGTGCGGGCCTCTACTGCGAGGGCGTCAAGGGCGAGTGCAACCTCGGCCAGCAGGAAATCGGCTTCCGCTACGACGACGCGCTGGTCACCTGTGACAACCACACGATCTACAAGAACGGCGCCAAGGAGATCGCCGACCAGCACGGCAAGAGCCTGACCTTCATGGCCAAGTTCGACGAGCGGGAGGGCAACAGCTGCCACATCCATCTGTCGTTCCGCGGAACGGACGGTTCGGCCGTGTTCGCCGACGACGACGACGAGCTCGGAATGTCGTCGATGTTCCGCAGCTTCCTGGCGGGCCAACTCGCCACGCTGCGTGAGCTGACGCTGTTCTATGCACCAAACGTGAACTCCTACAAGCGCTTCGTCGACGGCAGCTTCGCCCCCACCGCCGTCGCGTGGGGCCTGGACAACCGCACGTGTGCGCTGCGGGTGGTCGGTCACGGGCACGGGATGCGGATGGAGTGCCGCGCCCCGGGTGGTGACGTCAACCAGTATTTGGCCGTCGCCGCGCTGATCGCCGGTGGACTGCACGGCATCGACCAACGACTCGAGCTGCCCGAACCGTGCGCGGGCAATGCCTACACCAGTGGTGCCGAACGACTTCCGACCACCCTCGCCGAGGCGGCCGAACTGTTCGAGGCGTCGACCGTGGCCCGGGAGGCGTTCGGTGACGACGTCGTCGAGCACTACCTCAACAATGCCCGCATCGAATTGAAGGCCTTCAATTCGGCGGTGACCGACTGGGAGAGGCGCCGTGGCTTCGAACGGCTCTAGGCCTGGCACCAGACCTGAGACATCCCCCGAGTCGCTGCGCTCCTGCCCGCCGGCGGTCGGGCTGACCACCTACTTGCAGCAGGCCCAGACGGGCGTCTGGGACGTCCGTGCCAGCTTTTTGCCCGCGGTCTACGTCGAGGGGGTGACCTCGGCCGGCGGCATCGCCATGCTCCTGCCGCCGCAACCGGTCGACGACGCCGTCGTCGACCGCGTGCTCGGCGGTCTGGACGGCCTGGTGATCACCGGTGGACGCGACGTCGACCCGGCCCGATACGGTCAGGCTCCGCACGCCAGCACCGACGAGCCGGCGCTGGACCGCGACGCGTGGGAGTTCGCCCTGGTGCGAGGCGCATTGGCGCGCGGGTTGCCGCTGCTGGGCATCTGCCGCGGTGCGCAGGTCCTCAACGTCGCTCTCGGCGGCACGCTGCACCAGCACCTGCCCGACGTGGTCGGGCACTACCAGCATCAGCTCGGCAACGCGGTGTTCAGCACCTCGAAGATCGAGACGGTGCCGGGTACCCGGGTCGCCGCGCTGATCGGCACGTCCACCGACGCCCAGTGCTATCACCACCAAGCGATCGCCGAACTGGGCGACGGGCTGATGGCCAGCGCGTGGGATCCCGACGGCGTGGTGGAGGCCGTCGAGATTCCCGGCCCCGACTTCGTGGTGGCCGTCCAGTGGCATCCCGAAGAACGCCTCGACGACCTGCGACTGTTCGCCGGTGTCGTCGAGGCCGCGACGAAGTACGCATCGAAGAAGCACTCGAGGTTGGAGAGGAATACCGCGTGAGCACGTCCACACTGATCAACCCGGCGACCGAGGAGGTGCTGCGCACCGTCGAGATGCTCGACGTGCCCGCGGTCGACGACGCGGTGGCGCGCGCCAGGTCGGCCCAGAAGCTGTGGGCCAAGCTCGCCCCCGCCGAACGGGCCGCCGCGCTGCGCTCGTTCGCGGCAGTGGTCGACGCCCACGTCGCAGAGTTGGCCTCGCTGGAGGTGGCCAACTCCGGCCACGTGATCGGTAACGCCGAGTGGGAGGCAGGCCACGTCCGCGACGTCCTGCAGTTCTACTCGGCCAGCCCGGAACGCATGTCGGGCAAGCAAATTCCCGTCGCCGGTGGTCTCGACGTCACGTTCAACGAGCCGCTCGGTGTGGTCGCGGTGATCGCACCGTGGAACTTCCCGATGACCATCGCGTCGTGGGGCTTCGTACCCGCCCTGGCCGCCGGCAACGCCGTGCTGGTCAAGCCGGCCGAGATCACCCCGCTGACGACGATGCGACTCGCCGAACTGGGCCTGCAGGCGGGTCTGCCCGACGGGCTGTTCCAGGTGCTGCCGGGCAAGGGTTCGGTCGTGGGGGAGCGGTTCATCAGCCATCCGGACGTCCGCAAGATCGTCTTCACCGGCTCCACCGAGGTCGGCATCAGGGTGATGGCCGGCGCGGCCCAGCAGGTCAAGCGGGTCACGCTGGAACTGGGCGGCAAGAGCGCCAACATCGTCTTCGACGACTGCGATCTGGCGGAGGCCGCGGCCACCGCTCCCTACGGAGTGTTCGACAACGCCGGCCAGGACTGTTGCGCACGCAGCCGAATCCTGGTGCAGCGCAACGTCTACGACCGGTTCATGGAACTGCTCGAGCCCGCGGTCAAGGGCGTGGTCGTCGGCGATCCGTCGTCGCGCGACAGCGAGATGGGTCCGCTCGTGTCGCGGCCGCACTTCGAGACGGTGTCGTCCTACGTGCCCGACGACGCGCCCGTCGCCTTCCGCGGTTCCGCCCCCAGCGGCCCCGGATACTGGTTCCCGCCAACGGTTCTCACCCCCAAGCGGACAGACCGCACCGTGACCGAGGAAATCTTCGGCCCGGTCGTGACCGTCCTGCCGTTCGACGACGAGGCCGACGCCATCGAGCTCGCCAACGACAGCCCCTACGGATTGTCCGGCTCGATTTGGACGGACGACCTGTCGCGCGCGATGCGAGTCTCCCGCGCCGTGGAATCGGGCAACCTGTCGGTGAACTCGCACTCCTCGGTCCGCTACAACACGCCGTTCGGCGGCTTCAAGCAGTCGGGGCTCGGGCGCGAGCTCGGCCCCGACGCACCGCTTCACTTCACCGAGACCAAGAACGTCTTCTTCAAGATCGGAGAGCTCTAGATGGATCTGACCCAGCGGCTGGCGGGCAAGGTCGCCGTCATCACCGGCGGCGCCAGCGGGATCGGTCTCGCGACGGCAAAGCGGATGCGGGCCGAGGGCGCGACGATCGTGATCGGCGACATCGACCCCACCACGGGCAAGAGCGTCGCCGCCGATCTCAACGGCACCTTCGTCCAGGTCGACGTCTCCGACCAGGCTGCAGTGGACAACCTGTTCGACACCGCCGCCGAGACCCACGGCTCGGTCGACATCGCGTTCAACAACGCCGGCATCAGCCCGCCGGAGGACGACCTGATCGAGGTCACCGGCATCGACGCCTGGGACCGGGTGCAGGACATCAACCTGAAGTCGGTGTTCTTCTGCTGCAAGGCCGCGCTGCGGCACATGGTCCCCGCGCAGAAGGGGTCGATCGTCAACACCGCCTCGTTCGTCGCGGTGAACGGGTCGGCGACCTCGCAGATCTCCTACACCGCGTCCAAGGGCGGCGTCCTGGCGATGTCGCGGGAGCTCGGCATCCAGTACGCCCGCCAGGGCATCCGGGTCAACGCCCTGTGTCCCGGACCGGTGAACACCCCGTTGTTGCAGGAGCTCTTCGCCAAGGATCCGGAGCGCGCGGCGCGACGGCTGGTCCACGTGCCGATGGGCCGTTTCGCCGAACCCGACGAACTCGCCGCCGCCGTGACCTTCCTCGCCAGCGACGACGCATCCTTCATCACCGGGTCGACCTTCCTGGTCGACGGAGGCATCACCGGCCACTACGTCACCCCGCTGTAGACGCCGTGACCGCCCACCCGACACCGGATCCGCAGCAGCCAGCCAGCGAGTGCCCCGCCGCGGAGGCGGCATCGACGTCGCTGCTGCGGCCGGTTAGGCTGGGCAACGCCTTCGAGGACACCGTGGGGCGGTTGCTCGAGACGATCCGGCTCGGCCTGCTGGAGCCGGGTGAGTCGCTGCCGCCGGAACGCGAGCTCGCCGCGCGACTCGGCGTCAGCCGCGACACCGTTCGCGACGCCATCAGGTCGTTGTCCGACGCGGGGTATCTGGTGTCGCGCCGCGGTCGGTACGGCGGCACCTTCCTGGCCGAGGACCTGCCCGCCCCCAGTGCCGACGGCGTGCGCTTCAGCCGTGCGGACATCGACGACGCGCTACGGTTGCGCGAGGTCCTCGAGGTGGGGGCGGCCCGGATGGCGGCGGGCCGGACGTTGACCGCAGCCGAA
This sequence comes from Mycobacterium sp. NPDC006124, assembly GCF_040614235.1. NCBI lineage: Bacteria > Bacillati > Actinomycetota > Actinomycetes > Mycobacteriales > Mycobacteriaceae > Mycobacterium > Mycobacterium sp. NPDC006124. Next base: position 544,595 of record NZ_JBEXUA010000001.1, read on the forward strand.
CGCGAAACCCTGTGGGCCAGACTGGCCGACGTCCGCGGAGCCGCGCTGGAGGACTACCGCCGGTTGGACTCGCGGTTGCACCTCGCGATCGCCGAGGCCGCCGGGACCCCGTCGTTGGTACCGCTGGTGGCCGAGAACCGGATGCGCCTCAACGAGTTGCTCGACCACATTCCGCTGCTCGCGCGCAACATCGTCCACTCCGACGAACAGCACGAGGCAATCGTGATGGCGATCCTGGCCGGGGACGCCGACGGCGCCGCCGAGACGATGGCGGCGCACGTGTGGGGTTCGGCGGCGCTGCTGCACGGGTTTTTGGACAGCTAGACCACTGCGTCACTCGGTCGACTAAATTGCAGGCATGGAAGCCGGCGGCGAGGCGATGGTGCAACGGGCGTCGTCCGCGCTGTCCGACGTCGACATCACCGGCTGGACGCTGCGCTTCGACCTGCTGTCGGACCCGAACCGGCTCGAGATCCTGCTGAGCCTGCACCGGGCGCCCGGCATCTGCGTCAGCGACCTGGCCGCCGTCGTCGGCCGGTCGGAGAACGCCGTGTCGCAGGCTCTTCGGGTGCTTCGGCAGCAGGGCTGGGTGAGCAGCACCCGGGTGGGGCGGTCGGTGGCCTACCGACTCGACGACGAGATCGTCCACGATCTGCTGCACTGGATCGGTGCCGCGCACGGGTGACCAGGCCGCTTGTTGATCCGTCGACCTGAACATCTGTACAGCTAGACAGGCGTGGGCGCGTCGCCATAGTCTCGAACCCGTGATCCTCGGTACGTCGTCGGAGTCCCCGTCCAGTCCGACCGCGATGGGCAGGCTGGATCGCACCGACTGGTTCACCGTCGCCGGCATGGTCGCCGTCGTCGTCTTCCTGCACGTATTCGGTTGGGGTGTGCTGGTGTTCGGGGTGGCCCCGCAGCACATCACGCTGGGTTCGACCGGGGTGTTCGGTGTGGGCCTGGGCGTGACCGCGTATCTGCTCGGCGTGCGGCATGCCTTCGACGCCGACCACATCGCCGTCATCGACAACACCACCCGCAAGCTGGTCGGTGAGGGCAAGCGGTCGCTGTCGACGGGGTTCTGGTTCTCGCTGGGTCATTCGAGCGTGGTGTTCGGGCTGGCCTTCCTGCTGGCACTAGGGGTCAAGGCGCTGATCGGACCGGTGCAGGACGAGAACTCCTCGATGCTTCAGACGCTCGGCCTCATCGGGTCGCTGGTGGCGGGAACGTTCCTCATCCTCATCGGTCTGACCAATCTGTTCGCCGTCGTCGGCATCGCCAAGGTGTTCCGCGAGATGCGCACCGGTGAGTTCGACGAGGCCGAGCTGGAACGCCAACTGCACAGCCGTGGATTCATGGCGCGGCTGCTCGGGCGCGTCATGCGGCGGGTGAACAAGCCGTGGCACCTCTACCCGGTGGGCCTGCTGATGGGCCTGGGCTTCGACACCGCGACGCAGGTGGCGTTGCTGGTGCTGGCTGCCGGCACCGCCGCCTTCACGCTGCCGTGGTACGCGATCATGGTGCTGCCGGTGCTGTTCGCCGCCGGCATGAGCCTGTTCGACGCGGCCGACGGAATGTTCATGGCGCGGGCCTACGGCTGGGCGTTCCTCAAGCCGATTCGCAAGGTGTACTACAACCTGACCGTCACGCTGCTGTCGGTGTTCGTCGCCCTGGTGATCGGTGTGATCGTGTTGATCGGGTTACTGGTCGACCGCCTCGGCATCCAGTCCGGACCGCTGGCGGTCATCGGCTCGGCCGACCTGGAGTTCGTCGGCTTCACCATCGTCGGGCTGTTCGTGGTGGTGTGGTTGGTCGCCCTCGCGGTGTGGCACTTCGGTCGGATCGAGGAACGCTGGGAGCCTCAGGCGAACGGGTAGGGCCCGGCGAAGTCGCCAATCTGGTTGACGTGACTCAGCATTCCCTCGTGCTCGTCCCAGAGGTGCAGCAGGTAACCCCGCGGCCCATCGTGACTCGACGGTTGGGCCGACCCCTCCAGTCGGAGGTCGATCTCGGTCGCGGTGCTCGGGCACGTGACGATCACGGTCCCCGCCCAGCGTCTGACCATCGACCGGTGGACGTGTCCGCACACCACGATCTCGACGTTGGGAGCGCGCTCGACGACGGCGGCAAGTGCGGCGCCCTCGAAGTACCGGTACTCGTCCAGGTACGGGATGCCGCTGACGAAGGGCGGGTGGTGCAGCATGATCAGAGTCGGCGTGGAGGTGTCCTTCGCCAACGTGGCAGCCAGCCAGTCCAACCCGGCGCGGTCGACGTGTCCGTGGTGCCGGCCGGGCACCGTGGAGTCCAGTCCGATGACGCGCACCGGATGGTCGTCGACGCAGTAGTGCAGCGGCCCGGTCCGAGGCAGGTAGTGATGATCGGCGAAGGCGAGACGAAAGTTCTCGCGGTCGTCGTGGTTGCCGGGGATGACGAGAAAAGGAATCGGCAGGCGCCCCAGGATCTCTCGGACGTGCTCGTATTCCGAGGGTTCGCCGTGGTCGACCAGGTCGCCGGTGACCAGCACCAGGTCCGGGCGCGTGGTCAGCGCGCACACGTGCTCGACGGCCGCTGCCAGACCGGCGTTCGAATCCACGACGCCGTGGTAGTCGACGCCCTTGGGCCGAACGTGCGGGTCCGACAGTTGCGCGATGAGCACGTGGCGCCTCGACTTCCTAGAAGATCAACCCCTGTGCCGCCGTGGTGGCCTTGGCGAAGCGGTCTTGGACGTCGGCCCAGTCGACGACGTTCCAGAAGGCCTTGACGTAGTCGGCCTTCACGTTCTCGTACTGCAGGTAGTAGGCGTGCTCCCACATGTCCACCTGCAGCAGGGGGATGATGCCGAGGGGCACGTTGGCCTGCTGATCGTACAGTTGAAAGGTCAGCAGGCGCCGTCCCAGCGTGTCGTAGCCGAGCACCGCCCAGCCCGAGCCCTGTAATCCGTTGGCGGCGGCGGTGAACTGTGCCCGGAACCCGTCGAACGACCCGAACTGGTCGTCGAGGGCGGCGGCCAGTTCGCCGGTGGGCTTGTCACCGCCGTTGGGGGACAGGTTCTTCCACCAGATCGAGTGGTTGACGTGGCCGCCGAGGTGGAAGGCGAGGTTCTTCTCGTTGAGGAAGATTGCGGCGTGGTCGTCCTTGGCCCGCGCCTCCTCGAGCTTGGCGACGGCGTCGTTGACGCCCTTGACGTAGGTGGCGTGGTGCTTGGAGTGGTGGATTTCGTTGATCTCACCGGAGATGTGGGGTTCGAGCGCTCCGTAGTCGTAACCAAGATCGGGTAATGCGTACTCGGCCATGCGTTTTCCTTCGTCATCGACGGATGCTTCGGTCGACCGCCAGCCTAGGGTCGCGGCACGTAATCTGTCCACCTGTTCAGGTGTTCATGTTAGAGTCGGGAGGCGCGGTCGGGCCGTGGGTTGGCGTTGAGGAAGCATCTGAACCACTCACTTCCGAGCGGGAGTCGACGTCACGGCCCGGCCCGCCTTCGACTACGACAACCCGAGCAGGGCGTTCTCGATCACCTCGGGCAACGCCGGATGAATCCAATATTGATTCTCGGCAACCTCTTTGGCGGTCTGACCAAAACTCATCGCCTGAATGATCGGCTGGATGATCGACGACGCCTGGTGTCCCATGACGTGAGCGCCGAGGATCTTGCCGGTCGCTCGGTCGCCGATCAGCTTCACGATGCCGTGCTCGTCCTCCATCGCCCAGCCGTAGGCGGTGTCGCCGTACTTCTGCACCTTGGTGACGACGTCGTAACCACCGTCCCTGGCCTCGTCCTCGGTCAAGCCGACCATCGCGATCTGAGGATCGGTGAACACCGCCGACGGGACGAAGCGGTGATCGGTCACGCGCATCGCGTCGGTGTCGTCCCAGTCGAGAAGCAGGTTGTGGCGCACGATCCGCATCTCGTGGTTGGCAACGTGCTTGAGCTGGTAGTCCGACGACACGTCACCGAGGGCGAAGATGCCGCGCGCCGTGGTCCTTTGGTATTCGTCGACCACCACCAGGCCGGAATCGTCGACCTCCACGCCGGCCAAGTGCGCGTCGAGCTGATCACCGTTGGGTACGCGTCCGGTGGCCACCAGCAACATGTCGGCCTCGATGGTCTTGCCGTCGTCGAGCTCCAGCACGCATTGGTCACCGCTCTGGTGCACGCCGACGACGTTCTCGTGGGTCCTCAGGTCCCACTTCTTGGTGGCGAGATCGGTGAACGGGTAACAGATCGACTCGTCGCAATGGGTCAGCAGGCCGTCGCCGCGCACGACGATGGTGACGCGGACTCCGAGGGCGGAAAAGACGTGCGCGAACTCCGCGGCCACGAATCCGCCGCCCACGATCACCAGATGCTCCGGCAGCTCGGGGATGCGCATCACGTCGTCACTGGTGTGATACGTCACGCCGCAGTCGGCGATCGCCGGCGGGACGCGCACCCGCGAGCCCGCGGCGATGACGACCTTGTCGGCGGTGAACTCCTCGCCGTCATCGGTGCGCAACGTGTACCGGCCGTCGGGCTGCGTCGGGCCAAACCTGGTGTGGCTGCCGTACACCCGCACGTTGGACAGGCCCCGCTTGTACTCCTCGCCGCCCGCCGCAATCGGGTCGATGCGACGCGCGAACACGCGCTCGACGATGTCGCTCCAGCGCACCTTCTCGATCGTCGCGTCGACGCCGTAACGCGCGCTCCGCCTGATCGTGTCGGCGACCTCGGCGGCGTAGACGAACATCTTGGTGGGAATGCACCCGACGTTGAGGCACGTGCCCCCGAACGTGCCCTGCTCGCAGATCGCCACCCGCATCTGGCCGTACCTGGAGTCGACGCCGGGATCGGGAATGCTGTTGCCCGAGCCCGTACCGATGATTGCCAGGTCGAAGTGTTCCACGTGTCTAGTCCTGTCCGAAGTTCATTGTCGGACGCCGAGATTCAGCGCCCAGGTAGTCGTCGAGCCAGCGAGCCAGCTCCCGGTATGCCGCCGCGCGCGGCTCGGCCAGCGACAGGAACACGTCGTGCTTGGCGTCCGTGATCGGCGTGATCGTCTGCCGGTTCCCGACGCAACCCGCCCAGCGGGCGATCTGCGCCACGTCGAGGACCGCGTCGCCGCGTTGAATGGCCTCCGGGTGGGGCGCTTCGGCGACCGAATGATCCGAGCGCAGCACCAGATTGGGCACTCCGACGTCCAGGCCGCGGTGCAACCTCGCCTGCCCCCGCCGGACCGCGTTGATCCACCCGAACGTGATGGGGAATCCGCCGACGGGCTTCATCCCCAGGTCGTAGTCGAATTCACCGGCGTAGTCGCGGTGCAGGGTGGTGCCGTAGCCACCCTGGGTGGGCTTGCGGATCACCTGCCGCTTGCGCAACCGGGCCAGGGCGACCAGTGCCGCCGATGTCGGTGCGCTGCGAAGGATCGCCGGCCCGTGCAGATCGAAGAACGGACTGTTGAGCACCAGGGCGCCGACCTGGGTCGCCGCACCGCGTCGGCGCAACCGGTCCAGCCACAGGCTCGCGACCAGGCCACCCGCGGAATGCCCGTACACGCACACCCGGGGCGCGTCGGCACCGTCGGCGGCGATGATCGCCAGCGCGCGGTCGAGTTCGGCGTCGTAACGGGCCAGGTCGGTGGTGAAGTGCGGCGTCTGACCGTCGCGGCGCGAGCGGCCGCACTTGTGCAGATCCAGCGCGTAGAACGTGAAGCCGTGATCGGAGAAGTGGTCGGCCAGCTCGGTGTTGAAGAAGTAGTCGGTGTAGCCGTGCAACGCCAGCACCGCGTGCCTGCCGCGGGCTTCGTCGCCGCGCCGCACCAGCGTCGCCACCAGGTCGCCCTCGCCGTCCGGATCGGGACCCAGGGGAAGGGTTTGCTGCCAGTACCCGGGCAGCGCGTCCGGCTCCCACGTGGGCTCCTCGCCGGGCCCCATCGGTGTCACGTCCTCACTCTATGCGGACCCCCGTACCGCGCGATGGCGCGGCAGGGATGTCGGCCGACCGACGACCGCCGACGTTGACGGGATAACCTGGACATTCGGAAAGCCGCGACGAGCGGAATTCGTGCCACGAAGGGTCGAGGATCACGTGTCTGAGGTAGCCAAAACCGACGTCGTCCTGGTGGGAGCGGGCATCATGAGCGCCACGCTCGCCACTCTGCTCAAGCTGATGGAACCGGACTGGTCCATCACGCTCGTCGAGCGTCTCGACGGCGCCGCCGCCGAGAGCAGCGATCCGTGGAACAACGCCGGCACCGGGCACTCGGCCCTGTGTGAGTTGAACTACACCCCGCAGCGCGCCGACGGCACGATCGAGATCAGCAAGGCCGTCCACGTCAACGAACAGTTCCAGGTGTCACGACAGTTCTGGGCGCACGCCGTCGAGAGTGGGGTCCTGCCGGACGTTCGCAGCTTCCTCAACCCCATCCCGCACGTCAGCTTCGTGCACGGGGCCAAGCACCTCGACTACCTCAAGCGTCGTCGCGAGACCTTGGTCAAGAACCCGCTCTTCGCGTCGATGGAGTACATCGACTCCGCCGACGAGTTCGCCCGTCGACTGCCGCTGATGGCCGAGAAGCGCAACTTCACCGAGCCGGTGGCACTGAACTGGACCCAGGACGGCACCGACGTCAACTTCGGATCGCTGACCCGTCAACTCATCGGCTACGCCGTCGAGGGCGGCATGACGACGCTGTTCGGCCACGAGGTGCGCGACCTGTCCAAGGAGTCCGACGGAAGCTGGACGCTGAAGGTCACCAACCGCCGCACCCGTCAGAAGCGCAAGCTCAACGCCAAGTTCGTCTTCGTCGGCGCCGGCGGCGGAGCGCTGCCGCTGCTGCAGAAGTCGGGCATCGAGGAGGCCAAGGGCTTCGGCGGCTTCCCCGTCGGCGGCCAGTGGCTGCGCACCGGCAACCACGAGCTCGCCGCCGCGCACCAGGCCAAGGTCTACGGCGCGCCGCCCCTGGGCGCGCCTCCAATGTCGGTGCCGCACTTGGACACCCGCGTCATCAACGGCCGGTCCTACCTGCTCTTCGGACCATTCGCGGGATGGTCGCCGAAGTTCCTCAAGCAGGGCAAGGTCACCGACCTTCCGCTCTCGGTCAAGCCCAACAACCTGGCCTCCATGCTTGGCGTCGGCCTGACCGAGATGAGCCTGGTCAAGTACCTCGTCGGCCAGCTGGCGCTCAGCGAGGCCGACCGGGTCGAAGCGCTTCGCGAATTCGCCCCCAGCGCCCAGGATTCCGACTGGGAGCTCGACATCGCCGGTCAGCGCGTGCAGGTGATCCGGCGCAAGGGCGCCGGCGGGGTGCTCGAGTTCGGCACCACGGTGCTCGCGGCCGCCGACGGCAGCATCGCCGGTCTGCTCGGTGCCTCACCCGGCGCCTCGACGGCCGTCCCGGCGATGTTCGACGTGCTCGAACGCTGCTTCCCCGACCGCTTCTCGAGCTGGCAGCCCAAGATCAAGGAGATGGTGCCGTCGTTCGGCACCGAGCTGTCCGGCGAACCCAAGCTCTTCACCGAGGTCTGGGACTGGGGCACCAAGGTTCTCAAGCTCGACCACGCGGCCACCGACGTGCCCGCGGTCACCGTATGACGGTGGTGCCGTGACGGTCATTCCCCGCCGCAGCTGGGCCAAGGACCTCGACGCCGCCACGCTGTATGAGTTGCTGAAGCTTCGCGTCGAGGTGTTCGTGGTCGAACAGGCCACGCCGTATCCCGAGTTGGACGGCCGCGACCTGCTCGCCGAGACGCGCCACTTCTGGCTCGAGGACTCCGACGGCCACGTGATCTCCACTCTGCGTCTGATGGAGGAACATCCGGGCGGCGAGAAGGTATTTCGCATCGGCCGGGTGTGCACCAGGCGCAGCAACCGTGGGCAGGGCCACACCAGCCGCCTGATGAAGGCCGCTCTCGCGGAGGTGGGTGACGACCCCTGTCGCATCGACGCTCAGACCTACCTCGAGGAGATGTACGCCAAGCACGGATTCGTCCGCGACGGTGAGGAGTTCCTCGACGACGGGGTGCCCCACATCCCCATGGTGCGGCGTGGCGGGCCGCATGGGGCAAGCTGACAGGCGATGACTTCCACACTCCCGACGCCCTATCCGTTCTCAGCGCTCGTCGGCCAGGATCAGCTCAGGCTGGCCCTGATCCTCTGCGCGGTGCGCCCCGAGATCGGCGGCGTGCTGATCCGGGGGGAGAAGGGGACGGCAAAGTCGACGGCGGTGCGCGCGCTGGCCGCCGTGCTCGCCGACGTCGACGAGGGGGCCCGGTTGGTCGAGCTGCCCATCGGCGCCACCGAGGACAGGGTCGTCGGATCGCTGGACCTGCAACGCGTGCTGCGCGACGGCGAGCACGCGTTCTCACCCGGTCTGCTGGCCCGGGCCCACGGCGGCGTGCTCTACGTCGACGAGGTCAACCTGCTGCACGATCACCTGGTCGACGTGCTGCTCGACGCGGCGGCGATGGGTCGGGTGCACGTCGAACGCGACGGTGTCTCCCACAGCCACGAGGCCAAGTTCATGCTCGTCGGCACCATGAACCCCGAAGAGGGCGAGCTGCGGCCTCAGCTGCTCGACCGGTTCGGCCTGACCGTCGACGTGCACGCCTCCCGTGACGTCGACGTCCGGGTGGCGGTGATCCGGCGGCGGATGGACTTCGAAGCCGATCCGGACGGTTTCGCCGCCCGCTACGCCGCCGAGGATGCCGACCTGGCGCGCCGCATCGTGCTGGCTCGTGCCATGGTGCCGTCGATCATCTTGTCGGACAACGAGTTACGGCGGATCGCGGCACTGTGCGCGTCGTTCGACGTGGACGGGATGCGGGCCGATCTGGTGGTCGCGCGCACGGCGGTCGCACACGCGGCGTGGCGTGGCGGCGACCGCGTGGAGGAGCAGGACGTGCGGGTCGCCGCGGAACTGGCGCTCCCGCACCGCCGGCGGCGCGACCCCTTCGACGATCCAGGCCTCGACCAAGACCAGCTCGACGAGGCGATGAACCAGGCCGGCGAGGCCGCCGGCGATCCCGGTCCCGAACCGGACCCGGAGCCCGACCCGCCCGGCGGCGGCGGCGGTTCGGTGGAGGAATCTGGGGCCGAGGCCACCGACGGCCCCGCCCAGCCACGGCAGTCACCGGCGTCCGCGCCCCGGCCGAACGCCCCGCCCGCGGCCACGTTCCGGGCGAAGGCACTCGTCGTACCCGGAGTGGGGGAGGGCGCGCCCGGGCGACGGTCCCGCGCCCGCAACCGCACCGGCACCCCGATCGCCGCGACCGAGGATCCACGCGAGGGGCACGGTCTGCACGTGTTCGGCACGCTGTTGGCGGCCGCCGAGCGGCAAACCCGGCCCGGCCGACCACGATTGGGTGCGGCCGACCTGCGGCGCTCGATCCGTGAGGGTCGAGAGGGCAACCTGGTCGTCTTCCTGGTCGACGCGTCTGGCTCGATGGCCGCACGAGACCGGTTGGCCGCCGTGGGTGGGGCGACCATGTCGTTGCTACGCGACGCCTACCAGCGCCGTGACAAGGTCGCCGTGATCACCTTCCGCGGCGATCAGGCCCAGGTGCTGCTGCCGCCCACCACGTCGGTGCACATCGCGGGCAGGCGACTGTCGCGGTTCGACACGGGCGGCCGGACACCGCTGGCCCAGGGACTGCTCGCGGCCAGGGACGTGGTGATCCGGGAGAAGGCACGCGACCGGGCACGTCGCAGTCTGGTCGTGGTGCTCACCGACGGCAGGGCCACGGGCGGACCCGATCCGCTCGGCCGGGCCCGCACCGCGGCGGCGATGTTGCTCGCCGAGGGCGCGGCGGCCGTCGTGGTCGACTGCGAGACCTCCTATGTACGTTTGGGTCTCGCGGAGGTGCTGGCCACCCAGCTCGGCGCCCCGGCCGTGCGGCTGGCCCAGCTCCGCGCCGACGGTCTGACGCGGTTGGTCCGTTCGCACGCCGACGACCGCGCGGCGTGATCCCCGACGGAGGAGATGCTGATGCCACAGGGTCAACCAGTCGCCGTCCCGGCCGACGGTCTGACGACGCGGGTGCGTCGCAACGCCCCGCTGCTGGCCGTCCACACCGGTCCCGGCAAGGGCAAGTCCACCGCCGCGTTCGGAATGGCCCTGCGCGCGTGGAACCAGGGTTTCGACGTCGGGGTGTTTCAGTTCGTCAAGAGCGCCAAGTGGAAGGTGGGGGAGGAAGCCGCTTTTCGTGAACTCGGCCGCCTGCACGACGAACACGGCGCCGGCGGGCCCGTCGAGTGGCACAAGATGGGCTCCGGATGGTCGTGGTCGCGCAAGTCCGGGTCCGAGGTCGACCACGCCGCGGCCGCCGCCGACGGGTGGGCCGAGATCGCGCGCCGACTGAGCGATCAACGCCACGACTTCTACGTGCTCGACGAGTTCACCTACCCGTTGAAGTGGGGCTGGGTCGACATCGAAGAGGTAGTCGAGGTGCTCGTCACCCGGCCCGGCACCCAACACGTCGTGATCACCGGTCGCGACGCCCCGCAGCGACTCCTCGATGCCGCGGATCTGGTGACCGAGATGACGAAGGTGAAGCACCCCATGGACGTTGGACGCAAGGGTCAGCGCGGGATCGAATGGTGAGCACCCCGGCCGTCGTCATCGCCGCGCCGTCCTCTGGCAGCGGCAAGACCACCGTCGCCACCGGACTGATGGGTGCATTCCGTCGCGCCGGTCGCACCGTCGCCCCCTTCAAGGTGGGGCCGGACTTCATCGACCCGGGGTACCACGCGCTCGCCTCCGGACGGCCGGGCCGCAACCTGGACCCCGTCCTGGTCGGCGACCACCTGATCGGTCCGCTCTTCCGCCACGGCAGCGACGACGCCGACCTCGCGGTGGTCGAGGGCGTCATGGGTCTGTTCGACGGCCGCATCGACCCCTCGTCATCCGGGCCTGCCCACGGCTCCACGGCGCACGTGGCCAGCCTTCTCGGGGCGCCGGTGATCCTGTTGGTGGACGCGCGGGGGCAAAGTCACAGCATCGGCGCGGTGGTGCACGGCTTCTCGACGTTCGACACCTCGGTGCATCTGGCCGGGGTGATCCTCAACAGGGTCGGTTCGGCGCGGCACGAGGCCGTGCTGCGGCAGGGATGCGAGCAGGCCGGGGTGCCGGTGCTCGGGGCGATCCCGCGCGCCGACGAACTCGCGGTGCCGTCACGGCATTTGGGTCTCGTGACCGCCACCGAGCACGGCAGGCACGCCGTGGCGGCCGTGGATGCGATGACCACCCTGGTGGCCCGACACGTAGACCTCGACGCAGTGGCCGCCGTCGCCCGGTCCCACGTCGGCGCGCAGCCGTGGACGCCGGAGTGCGCCGAACCGGTCACCGGACACGTGACGGTCGCGCTCGCGGCCGGCCGGGCGTTCACCTTCGGCTACCCGGAGCACGCGGAGCTGCTGGCCGCCGCAGGCGCGGACGTCGTCGCATTCGACCCCATGACCGACGGTCTGCCGACCGGCACCGACGCACTGGTGATCCCGGGCGGCTTCCCCGAACAGTTCACCGCCGAGCTCTCCGTCAACGACGTCGTCCGCCGCCAGATCCGGGAGCTCGCCCACCGGGGTGCGCCCGTCCACGCGGAGTGCGCGGGGCTGACCTACCTCGTCGACGACCTCGACGGTCACCCGATGTGCGGGGTGGTGCCCGGCAGCGCCCGGTTCACCGAGCGCCTGACGCTGGGCTACCGGGACGCGGTGGCACTGGGGGACTCGTCCCTGCACCGGGCGGGCGCGCGAGTAATGGGACACGAATTCCACCGCACGGCAGTCACATTCGCCGACGGGTACGAGCCCGCGTGGGGCTTTCGCGACGGTGCCGGCGCCTCCGTCACCGACGGCGCGGTCATCGGGGGCGTCCACGCCGCCTACCTGCACGCGCATGCGGCGGCGCATCCCGAGGCGGCGAGCCGGTTCGTCCGGTCTGGCGCTACCTCTAAACTCGCCGGGTGACCGACAACGCCTATCTCGTCGGCCTGCGCCTCAACGGCAGAAGGGTGGTGGTCGTCGGCGGCGGCAGCGTCGCGCAACGGCGCATCCCGCTGCTGCTCGCCAACGGAGCCGACGTGCACGTCATCGCCAGGGCGGCGACGCCCGCGGTCGAGGCGTTCGACGGAATCACCCTCGACCTGCGCGACTACCGTCCGGGTGACCTCGACGGCGCCTGGTACGCGTTGGCTGCGACCGACGACCCCACCGTGAACGCGGCGATCGTCGCCGAAGCCGAGCAGTCCAGAATCTTCTGCGTCCGCGCCGACGCCGCCGTCGACGGCACCGCGGTGACGCCCGCCTCGTTCGAGTACGACGGCTTGAACGTGGGAGTGCTCGCCGGCGGCGAGCACCGGCGGTCGGCTGCCATCCGGTCGGCCATTCAGGACGCCCTGCAGCAGGGCGTGATCGGCGACAGCGGCGACGTTCGGGCGCCCGGCACGCTGCACGCCGGCGTGGCCCTGGTCGGTGGCGGACCCGGTGACCCCGAGCTCATCACCGTCCGCGGTCGCAGACTCCTCGCGCGGGCCGACGTGGTGGTCGCCGACCGACTGGCCCCCCAGGAGCTGATCGCCGAGCTCGCCCCACACGTCGAGGTCATCGACGCCGCCAAGATTCCCTACGGCCGCTACATGGCGCAGGACGCAATCAACGCCGTCCTCGTCGACCGGGCCAAGGCGGGCAAGTTCGTCGTACGGCTCAAGGGCGGCGATCCATACGTCTTCGCGCGCGGCCACGAAGAGCTTCTGGCGTGCGCCGAGGCCGGCATTCCGGTCACCGTGGTGCCCGGTGTGACCAGTGCCATAGCAGTTCCTGCCGCCGCGGGCGTTCCGGTCACCCACCGCGGCGTCACCCATGAGTTCGTGGTGGTCAGCGGCCATCTTGCGCCGGGGCACCCCGAATCGTTAGTGAATTGGGATGCGCTGGCGGCGTTGTCGGGCACGATCGTGTTGCTCATGGCGGTCGAGCGCATCGAACTGTTTGCCAAGGTTCTGCTGGAAGGCGGCCGACCTGCGGATACGCCGGTGCTGGTGGTACAGCACGGCACCACCAGTGCGCAGCGGACCCTGCGTACGACGCTGGCAGAGGCACCGCAACACATCCGCGAGGACGGCATTCGGCCGCCCGCAATCATCGTGATCGGGGCGGTGGCGGCCTTCGCTACTTAAAGAGCTCTTAAGATTACTGTAGGGTAACCCGACATGACGGCTCCCCACGATGCAGAGCGCGCCGCCATCGATCGCGACGCGGGCGACGACGAGAGCGTTGCGCAGGCACCCATGCCGATGCCCATCACGACGACCCAGATCGTGCCGAGCAAGTGGTATCCCACCTGGCTCCCGTCGCGGCGGTTCATCGCCGCGGTCATCGCGATCGGCGGCATGCAACTCCTCGCCACGATGGACAGCACCGTCGCAATCGTGGCGCTGCCCAAGATCCAGGACGAGCTCAACCTCTCCGACGCCGGGCGCAGCTGGGTCATCACCGCCTACGTGCTGACCTTCGGCGGACTGATGCTGCTCGGTGGTCGTCTCGGCGACACCATCGGCCGCAAGCGCACGTTCATCGTCGGCGTCGGACTGTTCACCATCGCCTCGATCCTGTGCGGCGTGGCCTGGGACGAGACGACGCTCGTCATCGCCCGGCTGGCCCAGGGCGTGGGCGCGGCGATCGCCTCACCCACCGGGCTGGCTCTGATCGCGACCACGTTCCCCAAGGGTCCGGCCCGCAACACCGCCACGGCCGTGTTCGCCGCGATGACCGGCGTCGGTTCGGTCATGGGCCTCGTCGTCGGCGGTTTCCTCACCGAATTCTCCTGGCGCTGGGCGTTCCTGGTGAACGTGCCGGTCGGCCTGCTGATGATCTACCTGGCCCGTCGGACGCTGCGGGAGACCCACCGCGAACCCATGAAGCTCGACGCCACCGGCGCCATTCTGGCCACGCTGGCGTGCACGGCCGCCGTCTTCGGCTTCTCGATGGGTCCCGAGATGGGCTGGCTCTCGCCGCTCACCCTCGCCTCCTGCCTGGCCGCGTTCGTCCTCTTCGGCGCATTCCTCTACGTCGAACGCACCGCGGTCAATCCCGTGGTGCCGTTCAGCCTCTTCCGCGACCGCAACCGGGTGGCCACCTTCGCCGCGGTGTTCCTCGCCGGCGGCGTGATGTTCACGCTGACCGTGCTGATCGGGCTCTACGTGCAGGACATCATGGGCTACAGCGCCCTTCGCGCGGGGATCGGCTTCATCCCGTTCGTGATCGCGCTCGGTATCGGCCTGGGCCTGTCGTCCTACCTGGTGTCGATCCTGCCGCCGCGGGTGCTGGTCATCATCGGCGGCGTCTTCGTCCTGGCGGCGATGATCTACGGCTCCACTCTCAACGGCGACATCCCGTACTTCCCGAACCTGGTCCTGCCGATCACGGTCGGCGGCTTCGGCATCGGCATGATCGTCGTGCCGTTGACGGTGTCGGCCATCGCCGGCGTCGCGTTCGACGAGATCGGCCCGGTGTCCGCCATCGCGTTGATGCTGCAAAGCCTCGGCGGTCCCGTGGTGCTGGCGGTCATCCAGGCGGTCATCACCTCGCGGACGCTGTACCTCGGCGGCACCACCGGCCCGGTCAAGAACATGAACGAGGCGCAGATGCACGCGCTGGACCAGGGGTACACCTACGGACTGCTGTGGGTGGCGGCGGTGGCGGTCATCGTGGGCGTCGTCGCGCTGTTCATCGGATACACCGCCCAGCAGGTCGCCCAGGCGCAGGAAGTCAAGGAAGCGATCGACGCCGGCGAGATCTAGCCCGGCCGGGCCGCACGGAGGCCGTCACCGGCGGCGACGAGCGCGCCCACGGCGGCCCGCGCAGCGTTCCCCGGATCCGGTCCGGTGACCGCGAGGGTGAGGCGGCCGAGCCAGTCCGGGTCGTCGACGCGGACGGTCGTCACCCCGTCCGGTACCGACGCCGCGGCCAGTTCGGGCAGCAGGCAGATGCCGAGTCCGGCGGCGACCAGCCCCAGTCGAGCCGGCCAGCCCTTGGCCCGGAAGGCGACGAGCGGGTCGCTCAGCGTCGGCCACGCCCCGAACTGCGGGTCGCCGGCGGGTCCCTCGCCGACCACCCACGGTTCCCCCTCCAGCGCACGGACCGCGACCCTCGTCGTTGCCGCCAGCCGGTGCCCGACGGGGACGGCGACGCAGAGGTCGCCGGCGAACACCTGCCGCACCGACAACCCCTCGAGGTCGTAGTCCGCCAGCCCGGTTCCCGTCCCGATGACGGCCACCGTCACCCGTCCGCTGCGCACGTCGCGCAGCAACGCGGGCGTCGACGCCTCGGTCAGTCGCACCTCTAGGCCCGGGTGCTCGCCGGTCAGCCTGGCGATGGCACGCGGCGCGAGAACCGCTGCGGCAGCGGGAAAGACGCCCAGTCGCACCCGGCCGGCCAACCGGTCGCCCAACCCGTCGAGCTCGCGCCGCAACGCGTCGACGTCGGCCAGGATGCGGCCGGCGCGCGCGAGCAACGCGGCGCCGGCGGCACTGGGACTGACCCCACGCGCGGTGCGCACGAACAGCGGTGTACCCGCGGCGGCCTCCATCGCGGCGATCTGTCGCGAGACGGCAGGTTGCGAATAGCCCAGCGACCGAGCGGCCGCGGTGAACGAGCCCACGGTCGCCACCTCGCGACACACCCGCAGGCCCAGGAGGGTCACCTCGTCCACCGACTCACCATAGCCATAAGAAATCGGTATGGCTGAGATCAGAGACCCTCATCCCAAACATGGATTGCGCACCCACCCACCGAGGGTTGGAACGGCATGAACACCCATTCGAGAGAAGAGGACTCATGCCCAAGAACTGGTTCGTCGTCGGGGCATCCCGCGGCATGGGCCGCGAACTGACCGAACGACTGCTTGCCCGCGGGGACCACGTCGCGGCGACCGTCCGCGACCTCGACCACGTCGCCGACCTCACCGACCGGTACGACCACGCGTTCTGGGTACGGTCCCTCGACGTCACCGACACCGCCGCCGTGCGTGCCGTCACCGACGAGGCATTCGCCGCCCTCGGGCGCGTCGACGTGGTGGTGGCCAACGCCGGATACGGCGTCTTCGGCACCGCCGAGGACCTCGGCGACGCGCAGATCGACGCAATGATCGCGACCAACCTGACCGGATCCATCCAACTGGCCAGGGCGGCCGTGCCCCACCTGCGGGTCCAGGGCGGTGGTCTGCTGATGCAGATGTCCAGCATGGGAGCCCAGATAGCCTTCCCGGCCTTCTCGCTCTACCACGTGACCAAGTGGGGCATCGAGGGCTTCTACGAATCGTTGGCCCAGGAGGTCGAACCGTTCGGCATCCGGACCACGCTGGTCGAGCCGGGTGTGGTGCGCACGGGGTTCTTCGACGCCTCGACGCGCGTGCCACCCAGCCCGCCCTACCGCGGGGGCCCCGCCGACCGACCGCCGCTGACGACCGACGACATGGTCGACGGCCAGGAGAACACCGTCGCGGCGATGATCCGGGCCGCTGATTCTCCGAATCCGCCACGGCGACTGGTACTCGGCTCGGACGCGTGGCAGCTCGTCACCGACGCCCTGCGCGCCCGTCTCGACGACGTGACTGCCCAGCGCGCCAACGCCGCCACCGCCGACATCGGTTTCACGATCGGTCCCGCTGGGTAGGGTGTCGGCAATGTCTGCCGTGGGAGGTCCCTCAGGTTCGTCCTCCGGTTCGACGGAGAACTCGACCGCGCCCCTGGCGTCGTCGGTGCTCGGCATCGCCATCGTCGCCATCACCGGCATGCAGTTGATGTCGACGCTCGACGGCACCATCGTCATCGTCGCGCTGCCGCGCATGCAGGCCGAACTCGACCTCTCCGACGCCGGCAAGAGCTGGGTGATCACCGCCTACGTCCTGACCTTCGGCGGGTTGCTGCTCCTCGGCGGCCGGGTCGGTGACGCGATCGGCCAGAAGCGGGCCTTCCTGTCCGGCGTCGGGGTCTTCACCATCGCCTCGCTGGTGTGCGGCCTGGCCGGCGACGAGTTCACGCTGATCGCCGCCCGCGCCCTGCAGGGCATCGGCGCCGCCGTCGCCGCTCCCACCGGGCTGGCGCTCATCGCGACGACCTATGCCGTGGGCCAGGCGCGCAATCAGGCGATGGCCGTGTCGGCGGGCATGCAGGCCATCGGGTCGGTCATGGGCCTCGTGCTCGGCGGCCTGCTCACCGTCATCTCGTGGCGGCTGGCGTTCCTCATGAACGTCCCCATCGGCATCGTGATCGTGGTGATCGCGTGGCTGCGGATCGGCGAGACGCACCACGAACGGCTCAAACTCGACATCACCGGCGCGTTGTTGGCCACCCTCGGCTGCACGTCGGCGGTGCTCGTCTTCACCCAGGGTCCGCCGCGCGGCTGGCTCGATCCATGGGTGGTCGGCGCGGCCGTCGGTGCGGTCGTGTTCTTCGTGGCGTTCCTCTTCGCCGAACGCACGGCCGAGAACCCGCTGGTGCCATTCTCGATCTTCAACGACCGCAACCGGGTGATGACGCTGACCGCGTGGTTCCTTGGCGGCGGCGTGCTGCTCACCGTCACCGTCATGGTGGGCCTGCTCGCCCAGGACGTCCTCGGGTACTCCGCGTTGCGGGCAGGCGTCTGCTTCCTGCCCTTCGCCGTCGCGGTCGGTGTCGGCAACGTGCTGGCCACCAAGTTGGCGCCCCTGGTCGCGCCGCGCTGGCTGATCATCGGCGGCGGCGTCTACGTGCTCGCGGCCATGCTCTACGGCTCGACCCTGGACCGCAGCATTCCCTACTTTCCCAACCTGTTCATTCCGATCGTGCTCGGCGGCTTCGGCATCGGGATCATCTCGGTGGTCCTGCCCCTGTGCGCGGTCGCCGGGGTCGGGCCGCGCGAGATCGGGCCGGTGTCGGCGATCACCCTGATGGTGCAGAACCTCGGTGGGCCGCTGGTGCTGGTCGCCATCATGGCGGTGCAAACCTCACGCACGCTCTACCTGGGCGGCACCACGGGACCGGTGAAGAACATGACGCCCGCCCAACTCGACGCGCTCGGCGCCGGCTACACCTACTCCCTGCTGTGGGTGGCCGGCATCTCGATCCTCGTCGGCGTCGCGGCCTTCTGGATCGGGTTCTCCGCGCGTGACATCGCCCGGGCCCAGCACACCAAGGAAGCCGTGGAGGCAGGCGAGCTCTGACCCCTCGGGGTGTCGGTGTCCGGCGCTAGCGTGTCGCCATGCTCACCGGACAACAGATCTCCGACGTCGTCGACTCGCTGGGCTGGCGCCTGATCCAGGCCGAGTTGCTCACCCACGTCCCCGTGCCGTCGCTGGCCGCCGCGGCCGACGCCGCGTTGGCGGCCGTCGTCGCGGCCGGGCCCGGTGCCAACGGGCACCTGACCGCCGAACTGCAGCCCGACCGCGTGGTGCTCCGGCTCCAGACGGCCGCCACCTGGACCGTCACCGATCAGGACCTGCGGTTGGCGCAGCGCGTGACGGAGGCACTCGGCGAGCGTTCCCTGGTGCCGAGCGCGGGAGACCTGGCCGCGGTGCCCCAGACGATCGAGATCGCCGTCGATGCACTCGACATCGCGCTGGTGCGGCCCTTCTGGCAGGCCGCCACCGGTTACGTCGACCAACCGGGCGCGGACGGACCGGACGCCGCGCTGGTCGACCCGCTCGGCCGGGGCCCGGCCATCTGGTTTCAACGGATGGACGCGCCGCGACTGCAGCGCAACCGCATCCACCTCGACCTCGAGGTCGCCCCGGAGTTGGCCCGCCCGCGCATCGACGCGGCGCTCGCGGCGGGCGGCACGCTGGTGTCCGAGGCCCACGCCCCCGCGTTCTGGGTGCTGGCCGATCCCGAGGGCAACGAGGTGTGCGTCTGCACCTGGCAAGGTAGGGACTAGTTCGCGCGGGTAGCTAAGGTTGTCGGCTGTGATCACCCGCATGTCCGAACTGTTCCTCCGCACCCTGCGCGACGACCCCGCCGACGCCGAGGTGCCCAGCCACAAGCTGCTCATCAGGGCGGGCTACGTCCGTCCCATCGGACCGGGGTTGTACAGCTGGCTGCCGCTGGGTCTGCGTGTATTCCGCAAGATCGAGCAGGTCATCCGCGAAGAGATGAATGCCATTGGCGGACAAGAGATCCTGCTGCCCGCGCTGCTTCCGCGGGCGCCGTACGAGACCACCAACCGGTGGACCGAGTACGGCGACGGCCTCTTTCGCCTGAAGGACCGGCGCGGTAACGACTATCTGCTGGGGCCCACCCACGAGGAGATCTTCGCCCTCACGGTGAAGGGGGAGTACTCCTCCTACAAGGACTTCCCGCTGCGGCTCTACCAAATCCAGACCAAGTACCGCGACGAGGCCCGCCCGCGGGCGGGCATCCTGCGCGGTCGCGAGTTCGTGATGAAGGACTCCTACTCCTTCGACGTGGACGACGACGGGCTCAAGGCCGCCTACCACGCCCACCGGGAGGCTTATCAGCGCATCTTCGCCCGGTTGGGCGTCCAGTACGTCATCGTCTCGGCGGTGTCGGGAGCCATGGGCGGCAGCGCGTCGGAGGAGTTCCTCGCCGAGAGCGAGGTCGGTGAGGACACCTACGTCCGCTGCCTGGAGTCCGGGTATGCCGCCAACGTCGAGGCGGTCATCACCCAGCGGCCCGAGGAGCTTCCGATCGACGGCCTGCCCGAACCGGTCGTCCACGACACCGAGAACACCCCGACCATCGCCACCTTGGTCGACTGGGCCAACGGGGCGGACCTGCCCCAGTTCGCGGGCCGAACGGTGGTGGCCGCCGACACCCTCAAGAACGTCCTGCTCAAGATTCGCGAGCCCGGCGGCGACTGGGAACTGCTGGCGATCGGCGTGCCGGGTGACCGCGAGGTCGACGACAAGCGCCTCGGTGCGGCGCTCGACCCCGCCGAGTACGTGATGCTGCCCGCTGAGGACTTTCCCAAGTATCCGTTCCTGGCCAAGGGTTACATCGGTCCACGGGCGTTGCTGGACAACGGTGTTCGCTTCCTGGTCGACCCCAGGGTGGTCGACGGCACCAGTTGGATCACTGGCGCCGACCAAGACGGCAAGCACGTCGTGGGCCTGGTGGCCGGACGCGACTTCGTCGCCGACGGCACCATCGAGGCGGCCGAGGTGCGCGACGGAGACCCGTCGCCCGACGGCGCCGGGCCGCTGGTGTCGGCCCGTGGCATCGAGATCGGACACATCTTCCAACTCGGCCGAAAGTACGCCGACGCGTTCACCGTCGACGTCCTCGGCGAGGACGGAAAGCCGTTGCGGCTGACCATGGGGTCCTACGGCATCGGGGTGTCGCGGATGGTGGCCGTCATCGCCGAGCAGAGCCACGACGACTTCGGCCTGCGCTGGCCGTCGTCGGTGTCGCCGTTCGACGTGCACGTCGTCATCGCGAACAAGGACGCCGAAGCCCGCACCGGTGCAACCGAACTCGCCGAGCAGCTCGACCTGCTCGGGGTGGAGCCCCTTCTCGACGACCGCAAGATGTCACCCGGCGTCAAGTTCAAGGACGCCGAACTGCTCGGGGTGCCATGGCTGGTCGTGGTCGGACGCGGCTGGGCCAACGGCGTGGTGGAACTGCGCAATCGGTTCAGCGGCCAGACCGAGGAGATCCCCGTCGACGGGGCGGCCGCGGCGATCGCGGCCAGGTTGGCTGGCTAGGCGCCTTCGCTGCCGCCGGGGAAGGCGACGGTGACCGGGGCGACGCCCAGTACCGCCCGCCACCTGGCGGCCGTGACCGCGGCGCGGGTCAGCGCGGTGACGGCCAGCTGCCGGTCGTCGGCGGCGGTCGCCTGCTCGAGCACCGCCCGCCAGGCGACCGCGCAGTCCTCCTCCATTCGCACGGCGAGTTTGGCGGCCGCAGTCGGATCCTCGACGGGGAACGGCAACTGGTAGCCCAGTGCGGGAATCGGCGGCGTCATCTTGCGTTCGACGAGCCGGGCGATGCCCTCCTCGCGCAATTCGCGGTGTCCGGCAAGCGAATCCGACACGAGCTGATTGGCGTCCGGAGTCGAGTGCGCGGACACGATGCCGTAGCCGTAGATCACCCCGTGTTCGACGGCGACCGCGTCCCACAGTGCGGCGTCGGCGGCGTCGGAGGGACGCGACGGCGTCGCCGAGGAACCGCCGGCGGGCGAGGTCACGGCGTCACCCCGGCATTGGCCAGCGCGACCGTGGCTGCGGCCGCGCACGCCGCGGCGACGGAGCCGAGCAGCCCGGCCCGGTACCCGGACTGCTGGGTCGCGAGCAGGGTGGCGCCGTCGGCGGATTCCTTCAGCGCGGCGACCACCTCGGCGGCGGTCGGTGGTCGAGGGGGCGGACCGGACGTCGTCGGTGCCGCAGTCGACGAGGCGCTCGACGGGGCGGTCGTCGAGGTCGTCGGCGTCTCGCCGGAGATCCTGGTGATCTCCTCGGTGAGCGCAGTGGCGTGCGCCGCGCGCTGGTCGGCGACGGCCGTCAGCGCCGCTGCGAGCGTGGGCGGTGCGGCCGCCGCGGCGTTGCCGGCGAGGCGACTGTCCTGGTGGGCCCGGTCCAGCGCGCCGATCAGGGCGTCGACGTCCTTGACGGGCGGGGTCGACCCGCAGGCGGTGACCGCGGTGCCACCAAGCAGGGCCAACGCGGCCGCGCCGACGAGCACGCGCCGTCTGCTGACGGGGAGATGGGCGCTCGGCACACAAGCATCCTGCCATCTCGCGCCGACGGTCCCGGCTGGACTCGGCCGCGGCCGTCTCGCTCTGCGTTTGCCGAGAGCAGGCCCGGGGCTGGCGTATCCTTGTCACTTGGTTCCGCGCAGTTCGTGGCGGGATCGGGTCCATACAACTCAAGACGAGGAGCTCACCGTGGCGCTGTTGCCGTCCCCGCAGCAGGTGACCGAGCTGCTCGAAGCCGAATTCGCCCGCGCGGGCTACGACGTCGACGAGGTGGTCGTCGAATCGGGCGCGCGACCGCCACGCATCGTCGTGGTCGCCGACGCTGACGGCGGGCTCGACCTGGATTCCCTGGGCACCTTGTCGCGACTGGCCTCGGAGCTGCTCGACCACATCGACGACGGACCCGACGAGGCCGCCTACGTGTTGGAGGTCACCTCGCGGGGCGTCGACCGCCCGTTGACCACCGAGCGGCACTTCCGCCGTGCCCAGGGCCGCAAGGTCGAGGTGACCTCGACCGACGGCACGCAGGTGACCGGACGGTTGGGCGAGACCGGCGACGGCGTCCTGCGTCTGGTCGTCACCGACCGTGGCGCCAAGCCCAAGATTCGTGAACTTTCCATCGACGACGTCGCCAAAGCCGTTGTCCAGGTGGAATTCTCATCGCCGAACCCGCTCGAGCTCGAGCTGGCCGGGATGTCCGTACAGGAGGTTGAAGAGTGAACATCGACATGGGTGCGCTGCATGCCATCGAAGTGGACCGGGGGATACCGGTCGACGAACTGCTCGAGACCATCAAGTCCGCGCTGCTGACCGCATACCGGCACACCGAGGGCCACGAAGCCTCGGCGCGCATCGACATCGACCGCAAGAGCGGCATCGTCAAGGTGCTCGCCAGGGAGACCGACGAAGACGGCAACCTCGTCAACGAATGGGACGACACCCCAGAGGGTTTCGGCCGGGTCGCCGCGACCACTGCTCGTCAGGTGATGCTGCAGCGGTTCCGCGACGCCGAGAACGAACGGATGTTCGGTGAGTTCTCGGCCCACGAGGGCGACATCGTCGCCGGCGTGGTCCAGCGCGACGCCCGGGAGAACACGCGCGGCAACGTCATCGTGCGCCTCGGCACCGAGGCCAAGGGCTCCGAGGGCGTCATCCGGCCGGCCGAGCAGGTGCCGGGGGAGTCCTACACGCACGGGGATCGGCTGCGCTGCTATGTCATCGGGGTGACCCGCGGGGCGCGTGAGCCCAAGATCGAACTGTCCCGCACCCACCCCAACCTGGTGCGCAAGCTGTTCTCGCTGGAGGTGCCGGAGATCGCGGACAACTCCGTGGAGATCGCCGCGGTCGCCCGCGAGGCGGGGCACCGCTCGAAGATCGCGGTCCGGTCCCGGACGGCGGGCCTCAACGCCAAGGGCGCGTGCATCGGCCCCATGG
Source organism: Mycobacterium sp. NPDC006124 (assembly GCF_040614235.1). Classification (NCBI taxonomy): domain Bacteria; kingdom Bacillati; phylum Actinomycetota; class Actinomycetes; order Mycobacteriales; family Mycobacteriaceae; genus Mycobacterium; species Mycobacterium sp. NPDC006124. The sequence goes on from NZ_JBEXUA010000001.1 coordinate 567,687, forward strand.
GACAACGGGTGCGCAACGTCATGAGCGAGCTGTCGGGCGAGAAGATCGACATCATCGACTTCGACGAGGACCCGGCCAGGTTCGTGGCCAATGCGCTGTCCCCGGCGAAGGTGGTGTCGGTGACGGTCATCGACGAGGTCGCCAAGGCCGCCCGCGTGGTGGTGCCGGACTTCCAGTTGTCCCTGGCGATCGGCAAGGAGGGCCAGAACGCGCGGCTCGCCGCCCGGCTGACCGGCTGGCGCATCGACATTCGCAGCGACGCGGCTCCCGAAACCGAGGAGGAGGCGGCCAGCGGCGCCTCCCGCGACGGGTAGCAGGCAGGCGTTTCTTTCTCCTGCGATCGTGACGGTAGACTGAGCCGTGATCCAGCGCGAGAGTTCGGTTCCCCGCGCGCGGCAGCACAAAAGTCCCGAAGGACCAGTGCGTACGTGTGTGGGATGCCGAAAGCGTGAGCTGGCCGCCGACTTGATTCGGGTGGCCGCTGTTCACGATGGAGATGGCGAAGCCGCCGTCACCGTCGACGCAGCGGGTAACCTGCCTGGGCGGGGTGCGTGGTTGCACTCCGACGAGCAGTGTCTACACCTGGCAATCCGGCGGCGAGCCTTCGTTCGAGCGTTGCGCATCACCGGTTCGCCGAACACCTCCGCGGTGGTCGAGTTCCTCACCGGAAGCTCGGTCCGCCCGGCAACAGAACAGGTAGTCAAGAACATGAGCACACCGTGAAGTTCGAATGACCATGCGTCATAGCTAAACCCGAGGCGCGGCCCACTGCTGTCGCCTCCTAGACAGGAGATGTAGTGGCAGGCAAGGCCCGCGTGCACGAGTTGGCAAAAGAACTCGGTGTCACCAGCAAGGAAGTACTCGCCCGGCTGAGCGAGCAAGGCGAATTCGTCAAATCGGCATCCTCGACCGTCGAAGCGCCCGTCGCCCGTCGCCTCCGTGAGGCACTGGGTGGCGGCGGCAAGCCCGCGTCGTCGAACGCCGCCCCCGCAGCCCCCAAGGCGCCGGCGGCCCCGTCGTCCAACGGCGGTTCCGCGTCGTCCGGATCGGCACCCAAGCCCGGAGGCCCCCGCCCGTCGGCCCCGAAGCCGGCCGCCGCGCCGGAACCGCCCTCGGCACCCCCGGCCCCGCCGGTCGCCCCACCAGAGGTGGCCGCCGCACCGCCGGCCGCCGCCCCGCAGGCCGAGGCGGCATCGGCAACCCCCGCAGCTCCCACCGCACCGGCCTCGCCGGCCGGCCCCACGCCCGGTCCTCGACCGGGCCCGGCGCCCAAGCCCGCAGGACGCGCACCCCGCGTCGGCAACAACCCGTTCTCCACCCAGGTGCCCGTCGAGCGGCCCGCACCGCGCCCACCGCAGGGTGGGCCGGCCGGTCCGCCTCGCCCGGGTGGTCCTCCGCGTCCGGGTGGCGGACCTCGCCCGGGTGCGACGCCCGGCAACATGCCTCCCCGTCCGCCCGGCGCCCGACCAGGTGCGGCCGGTCGTCCCGGCGGGCCCCGTCCCGGCCCCGGTGCCCGTGGCCCCGGTGGTGGCGGTCGTCCCGGTGGTCCCCCCGGCGCGGGTGGCGGTAACTACCGCGGTGGCGGCGCCGGTGGCGCCGGTGCCCCCGGTGGCGCGCCCGCCGGTGGTTTCCGCGGTCGCCCAGGTGGCGGCGGCGGCGGTGGCCGTCCCGGTCAGCGTGGCGGCGCCGCAGGTGCGTTCGGTCGCCCCGGTGGCGCGGTGCGCCGCGGCCGCAAGTCGAAGCGGGCAAAACGCGCCGAATACGAGAACATGCAGGCACCGGTCGTCGGTGGCGTGCGGTTGCCGCACGGCAACGGCGAGACCATCCGGTTGGCCCGTGGCGCGTCGCTGGTGGACTTCGCCGACAAGATCAACGCCAACCCGGCCGCTCTGGTCCAGGCGCTGTTCAACCTCGGTGAGATGGTCACCGCGACCCAGTCGGTGGACGACTCGACGCTGGAACTGCTCGGCAGCGAGATGAACTACGTCGTGCAGGTCGTGTCCCCGGAGGACGAGGACCGCGAGCTGCTGTCGTCGTTCGACCTCACCTACGGCGAGGACGAGGGCGGCGAGGAGGACCTCGAGTTCCGGCCGCCGGTCGTCACCGTGATGGGTCACGTCGACCACGGCAAGACCCGACTGCTGGACACGATCCGCGACGCCACCGTCCGCGAGGGCGAGGCCGGTGGCATCACCCAGCACATCGGCGCCTACCAGGTCCTCACCGAACTGGACGGCAACGAGCGACTGGTCACCTTCATCGACACCCCGGGTCACGAGGCGTTCACCGCCATGCGTGCCCGCGGTGCGAAGGCCACCGACATCGCGATCCTGGTGGTCGCCGCCGACGACGGCGTCATGCCGCAGACGGTGGAGGCCCTCAACCACGCGCAGGCGGCCGACGTGCCGATCGTGGTGGCGGTCAACAAGATCGACAAGGAAGGCGCCGACCCGGCCAAGATCCGGGCGCAGCTCACCGAGTACAACCTGGTGGCCGAGGAGTATGGCGGCGACACCATGTTCGTCGACATCTCCGCCAAGCAGGGCACCAACATCGACGCGCTGCTCGAAGCGGTTCTGCTGACCGCCGACGCCTCGCTGGACCTGCGGGCCAATCCCGACATGGAGGCCCAGGGCGTCGCGATCGAGGCGCACCTCGACCGTGGCCGCGGCCCCGTGGCCACCGTGCTCATCCAGCGCGGCACGCTGCGGGTCGGCGACTCGATCGTCTCCGGCGACGCCTACGGGCGTGTCCGACGGATGGTCGACGAGCACGGCGAGGACGTCGAGGAGGCGACCCCGTCGCGGCCGGTGCAGGTCATCGGCTTCACGTCGGTGCCGGGTGCCGGTGACAACCTGCTGGTCGTCGACGAGGACCGGATCGCCCGCCAGATCGCCGACCGGCGCAGTGCGCGTAAGCGCAACGCGCTGGCCGCGCGCAGCCGCAAGCGCATCAGCCTGGACGATCTGGATGCCGCGCTGAAGGAGACCAGCCAGCTCAACCTGATCCTCAAGGGCGACAACTCCGGCACCGTCGAGGCGCTGGAGGAGGCCCTGCTGGGCATCGAGATCGGCGACGAGGTCGAACTGCGTGTCATCGACCGCGGTGTCGGTGGCGTCACCGAGACCAACGTCAACTTGGCGTCGGCGTCCAACGCGATCATCATCGGGTTCAACGTCCGTGCGGAGGGCAAGGCCACCGAGCTGGCCAACCGCGAGGGCGTCGACATCCGGTACTACTCGGTGATCTACCAGGCCATCGACGAGATCCAGTCCGCGCTCAAGGGCATGCTCAAGCCTGTCTACGAGGAGAAGGAGCTCGGCCGCGCCGAGATCCGGGCGATCTTCCGGTCGTCGAAGGTCGGCAACATCGCCGGCTGCCTCGTCACCTCGGGCATCATCCGTCGCAACGCGAAGGCACGCCTCATCCGCGACAACGTCGTGGTGGCCGAGACGGTCACCATCTCCTCGCTCAAGCGGGAGAAGGACGACGTCACCGAGGTGCGCGACGGGTACGAGTGCGGTCTGACCGTGACGTACAACGACATCAAGGAAGGCGACGTCATCGAGGCGTACGAGCTCGTGGAAAAGGCGCGCACGTAGATGGTTGACGAGCGCTTGCGCGAGGAGGATTGATGGTTGACGAGCGCTTGCGCGAGGAGGATTGATGGTTGACGAGGGGCGGGCCCGAAAGCTCTCCAAACGCATCGCCACCATCGTCGCCTCGGCCATCGAGTTCGAGATCAAGGATCCGCCCCTGGCCTTCGTGACCGTCACAGACACGAAGGTCACGGGCGACCTCCACGATGCGACGGTGTTCTACACGGTTCGGGGCGAGACCCTGTCCGAGGAACCGGACTACGAGGGTGCGGCCGCGGCGCTGGAGCGCGCCAAGGGCGTGTTGCGCTCCAAGGTCGGAGCCGGCACGGGTGTGCGGTTCACGCCGACGTTGACGTTCGTCCTCGACAAGCTGCCGGACACGGCACGCGACATGGAGGACCTGTTGGCGCGTGCGCGGCAGGCGGATGCCGATCTGGCGCGGATTCGACAGGGTGCCACTCCGGCCGGGGATCCTGACCCGTACCGTGTGACGGAGACCGACGACGTGGCCGGGGGGCCCGAGGACAACACCGACGTGCTCGACCCTGAGGACACCAATGACCGCGATCGACCCGAAGACTGATCCAACTCGGTCATCGTCGAGCGTCGACGGTCGGGGAGCTGCCGAGCTCCTCGACGCGGCGGACTCGGTCAGCGTGGTGTGCCACGTCTTCCCGGACGCCGACACCATCGGCGCCGGTCTCGCGCTGGCGCTGGTCCTCGAGCGGTCCGGCAGGCGGGTCGAGGTCGGCTTCGCCGCACCGGCTCGCCTTCCGGAGTCGCTGCAGTCGCTGCCCGGTGGGCATTTGCTCGTCGAGCCCGGCGGGATGCGCGACGACGCCGACCTGGTGGTGACCGTCGACGTCCCGAGTGTCAACCGGCTCGGTGAATTGTCCGCGCTGGCCGCATCGGGCCGTGAGGTGCTGGTCATCGACCATCACGCCTCCAATCAGCTGTTCGGCACGGCCCACTTCGTCGACCCGACCGCCGACTCGACGACGATGCTGATCGCCGACCTCCTCGACGCGTGGGGCAAGCCCATCGACGAGCGGGTCGCCCACTGTCTGTACGCCGGCCTGACCACCGACACCGGGTCCTTCCGCTGGGCCAGCGAACGTGCTCATCAGTTGGCCGCGCGTCTGTTGCGGCTCGGGATCGACAACGCCTCGATCAGTCGGACGCTGCTCGACACCCACCCGTTCTCCTGGCTGCCGATGCTGTCGCGGGTACTGGGTTCCGCGCAATTGGTACCGGAGGCCGCGGCCGGTCGCGGTCTGGTGTATGCCGTTGTGAGACATAAGGATTGGTGCGACGCTCGGCCCGAAGAGGTCGAGAGCGTCGTCGACATCGTCCGGACGACGGCCCAGGCCGAGGTTGCCGCGGTGTTCAAGGAGATCGAGCCGCAGCAGTGGACGGTGTCGATGCGCGCCAAGTCCGAGATCGACCTGGCCGCGGTCGCGAGCGGCTTCGGCGGTGGCGGTCATCGCCTTGCGGCGGGCTACTCGGCGACCGGGCCCGCAGAGGCCGTGGTGAAGGCGCTGGCAAATGCTCTTGGCTGAGACCCCCAGCGCGCACGTTGGCTGAATCGGTCACCGGCCGTCGCATCGCCGGGTTGGCGTTGCCCGCACTCGGGGTGCTGGCCGCCGAGCCGCTGTATCTGTTATTCGACGTCGCCGTGGTGGGGCGCCTTGGCGCGGTGGCCCTTGCCGGGCTGGCCATCGGCGGGCTGATCCTGTCGCTGCTGTCGTCGCAGCTGACGTTCCTGTCCTACGGCACGACTGCGCGGGCCGCCCGGTTCTTCGGGGTGGGTGACCGCGCGGCGGCCGTCGGTGAGGGTGTGCAGGCCACCTGGCTCGCCGTCGGGTTGGGGACGGTCGTGGTGGTGGTCGTGCAGGCGGCGGCCGTGCCGATCCTGGCGGTGATCGCCGATGGGGGCGAGATCGCCGACGAGGCCCTGCCGTGGGTGCGAATCGCCATCTTCGGGGCACCCGCCATCCTGGTCTCGCTGGCTGGCAACGGGTGGATGCGGGGCGTTCAGGACACCGCGCGACCGTTGCGGTACGTCGTCGCCGGCTTCGCGGTGTCGACGGTGCTGTGCCCGGTGCTGGTGTTCGGCTGGCTGGGTGCGCCGCGCCTGGGGTTGAGCGGGTCGGCGGTGGCCAATCTGGTTGGCCAGTGGTTGGCGGGGTCGTTGTTCTGCCGGGCTCTGCTGGCCGAGGGGGTGCCACTGCGGCTGGACCTCGCGGTGCTGCGCGCGCAGGTGGTGATGGGCCGCGATCTGGTGGTCCGGACGCTGGCGTTCCAAGCCTGCTTCGTCTCGGCTGCGGCGGTGGCCGCGCGTTTCGGCGCGGCCGCGGTGGCCGCGCACCAGGTGGTGCTGCAGCTGTGGAGTTTCCTTGCGCTGGTGCTCGATTCGTTGGCGATCGCCGCGCAGTCCCTGGTCGGGGCGGCGCTGGGCGCGGGTCTGCTGGCGCAGGCCAAGTCGGTCGCATGGCGGGTCAGCGTCTTCTCCACGATCGCCGCGGCGGTCTTGGCGGCGGTGTTCGCGGTGGGGTCCTCGGCGCTGCCACGGTTGTTCACCTCCGACGAGTCGGTACTCGACGCCATCGGGGTGCCGTGGTGGTTCCTGGTGGCGCAGTTGCCGATCGCCGGTGTCGTGTTCGCCCTCGACGGAGTGCTGCTCGGCGCGGGCGACGCGAAGTTCATGCGCAACGCCACGCTGGCCAGTGCGCTCGTCGGATTCCTGCCGTTGATCTGGCTGTCGCTGATCTACGGCTGGGGGCTGGTGGGGATCTGGTCGGGGCTGACGACGTTCATGTCGTTGCGCCTGGTGTTCGTCGGGTGGCGGGCGTTCTCGGGTCGGTGGCTGGTGCCGGGCGCGGCGTGACGGTCACCCTCCGCGGGCCGCGCTCACCTGCGCCATGTTGGCCAGCCCGAGCTCTTGGGCCCTTTGCAGCCCCGCGGGCAGCGGCGCCTCGATCTCGGATTTGACCTCGCCGTCGAGAAGACCCTGGAGCTTCTGCTGCAACGGGCTGCGCCCTGCCTGGTTGTCGATCTCCCGGAGGCCGTCCGGGGTCGAGTAGTCGTACAACTCCCGTTGCACCTCGCGAGTGGGGTCGACGACCGTGGTGCCCGGCTTCCAGTGGGAGTAGACGCCGAGCTTCCCGGCCGCGGTGCGGACGGCGACGATGTGGCTGGGTGCCGCGGTCGGCACCTCGCCGGCCCGCACGCTGGGCGCGTTCGGCATCCCCGCCGTGGGCAGCATCGTGGCCATTTCCTCCACGGTGATGTCGTCGGTGACGTGGGCGACCCACGGCCGACCCCGCTCACCCGGCCTCGCTGCTATCGAGGCGATGTCGGCGCGGGTCACCAGGTGCGCGTAGCGGGGATCGCTGCGCCACCCGTTGCCTCCGGTGCCGATCGTCAGCAGCAGCGGTGCGAGGTCGACGCTCGAGGTCAACTGGGTGCGCACGTCGCCGGGGGAGGGCGTGAGTGCTCCGGCGGGATCTCGGATGTAGAGCGGTACCCGGATCGCCTCGTCGTAGACCGCGGCCCCCTTGCCACGCATGCCGTGGGATCCGCCGTATTCGCCGTGATCGGAGGTGAAGACGACGACGGTGTCACGGTCGACGTCGGGACGCGCCGCCAGCGTGTCGAGGACCCTGCCGATCTGGTGGTCGACCTGTTGCTGCAGCCACAGGTAGACGTCGAGGCCGCGGGCCCACTGCTCGTCGACGTCGGGACCGCTGAACGGCAGCGCGCCGGCGAGCAGCGGAGCGATGAAGTCGACGTAGTCGAGCTGCAACCGGGGTTTGCCGCGCCGCCGGAGGTCCTCGGGTGTCTCGAAGTTGGGTGGCGTGGCGGTGAACACCCGCGGAACGTCTTGCGGCAGAGGCGTCTTCGGCCACCACATGATGTCGTGCGGGTTGACCAGCGAGACCGTCGTGCACCATGGCCCGTCGGCGGCGTGCTGGTCGAACCACTCGACGAACTGGTCGGTGATGCCAGGATCCTTGCGCAGGCCCTGATTGGGCGCGCCGTTGGGGGACGGGTAGGTGCCGCCGGCGAAGCCGTGCGCGTCGAGACCGTCGGGGGTGGTGTCGGCGGCCGCACCGAGGTGCCACTTCCCCCACCACCACGTCCGGTAGCCCTGCTCGCGCAGCATCGTGCCCCAGGTGGGGAACTGCGGGGCGAGGCTCGACTCGCTCGGGCCCTCGCCGGTGTACAGGCAACCGGTCTGATGTGAATACAGCCCGGTGGTCAGCACGCCGCGAGACGGGGTGCAGGCGTTGGAGGCGGTGTAGTGCGCGCCGAAGGACACGCTGCTCTGCCGCAGCCGCGCGAGGTTGGGCAGGTAGGCGTCGAGATCACCCGTGCCGGGAAACCACTGGGGTGCTCGCATCTGGTCGACGAGGATGACCAGGATGTTGGGCTTGGCACCCCCACCCGCTGCCGACTCGGTGCGACCGGGCCGACGAAGGAACTCGTACCCACCGAACGCGGCCGCCCCGCCCGCGACGACGGCGCCACCGGTCAACAACGTCCTGCGTGAGACTCCCGACATCGGTCAGCGGACCTGGGTGCGTCCGCGTTCCAGCACGGCCGCCCGGCTCGAGGCGATGTCGTCTCCGGTGGCGACCTGCATCCACCGCGTGGCCGAGGTGGCCTCGATCCACAGACCGGCGTCGGTCTGCTCCTGGTCGATGCGGTGGTAGGACTCGAGCAGCGCGCGAACGGCCTTGCGGTTGTTGCCGACGATGGCGGCCGCCACCGCGCGGGCCTTGGGCAGCAGGTCGTCGTGGGCGACGACCTCGGTCACCAGCCCGGCCCGCAGGGCGTCCCCGGCCGAGAGGTAGTCACCGGTCAGGCTCATCCGCCGGGCCATCCCGATGCCGACCTTCTGCGGCAGTCGGACGCTGAGGCCCCAGGTCGGCAGCAGTCCGACGCGGGCATGGGTGTCGGCGAACCGGGCGTTCTCCGAGGCGATCAGGATGTCGCAGTAGAGCGCCAATTCGAGGCCGCCGGTGACGGCGGCACCGTTGATCGCACCGATGACGGGCGTGCCCATCGCGGGCCACTTCGGCGAGATGTCGGGGAGCTGGGTCGTGTTGCCGAGTTCCTTGAGGTCCAGGCCCGCGCAGAACACGGGGTCGGCACCGGTGACGATGACGACGTCGACCGCCTCGTCGGCCTCGGCCTCGGCGAGCGCGGCGTAGAACTGGGTGCGCAGCTCCGCCGACAGCGCGTTGCGGGCCTGCGGTCGGTTCAGCGTCAGGGTGCGCACCCGGTCGGCGGTGTCGACCAGCAGGACGGAATCGGCTTCGGTGCTCGGCATGCCTTCACCGTATCGACCGCTCGACCTATCGTTGACGGCATGTGCCGCAACATCACCGAACTGCGCGGCCTGGAGCCCTCGGCGACGGCCGAGGAGATCGAGGCCGCCTCACGTCAGTACGTCCGCAAGGTCAGCGGCATCACGCGTCCGACGGCCGCCAACGCCGAGGCATTCGAGGCCGCCGTCGCCGAGGTGACCGCCACGACGACGCGTCTGCTGGCCGCATTGCCGCCGCGCCGTCAGCCCCCGAAGACGGTGCCGCCGCTGCGGCGACCCGAGGTGCGGGCGAGGCTCGCCGCCACGTGAGCACGCCCGCGCTCAAGGAGTGGAGTGCGGCCGTCCACGCCATGCTCGACGGTCACCAGACGGTGCTGCTGCGCAAGGGCGGCATCCACGAGAAGCGCTTCGACGTCTCGGCCCGCGAATTCGTCTTCTTTCCGACCGTCGCCCACGGCCACGCCGAACGCGTCCGCCCCGAGTACCGCCATCTGCTCGAGAGCGCCGCACCGGACAGCACCGAGGACGGGGTGATGTTGCGGGCCGGTGCGCGCGTCGTCGCCGCGATCCCCGTCGAGCGGCCCGACGGGCTCGAGGAGGTGGCCGACGCCCACGTGTGGACGGCGGAGTCGGTGCGCACGGATCGGCTGGACTTCCGGCCGCGGCACCGGCTGACGGTGCTCGTGGTCCAAGCGCGCCCACTGCTCGAACCGGTGCGGTTGCCCCGCGACTCGTCCTACGCCGGATGCAAGAGTTGGGTCGACGTGCCGGTTACGCCGAGGTGGGGCGATCCCGTCCACGACGACGCGGTGCTGGCGTCGGTCGTCGAGCGGGTCAGGGCGTCAGTGGGCTGACGGTGGCTGCGTCCCGGCGGGCAGTACCAGCTTGGACACCCTGCCCGCGCCGTGGTGCACCGTGTGTCGTTGCACCGCCATCGTCGTGCCGGAGACTGCCGGCTCGTCGGTGCCGAGGTTGCGCACGAACCGCGGATGCGAGCCGCCGGCGACCGCGACGCGCAGCCGGGACCCGACGGGGAACCGGTGTGCGACCGCGTCGAGGGTGAGCCGAAGAACCTCGATGTCCTCGCCGGAATGCGTGTTGCGCCGGAGGAATCCCTCGGTGACGTTGGTCGAACGACCGTCGGGATCCACTTGGCTCAGCCGCACGAAGACGTCGTGGTGGGGGTTGTCGCAGGAATGGGCCAGCTCGACGACCGGGCTGCCGACGAGGTAGAGATCCGCGGCCAGGGGGTCACCGGTGAAGTCGAGGACGTCGGAGCGCAGCGACAGTCCACTGTCGTCGCGGTAGCCGCCGTCGGGTGAGAGCAGGCGACCACCGACGGTGGGGGTCGGCGCGGCCGGGTCGAAGGTGAACGTGGACGACTCCGAGGACGGCGCGCAATCCTGCGGTGGCTCGTCGCAGAGCCGGTGTGCCGGATGGAGGTAGGACACCCGCTCCGGCATCGTCGGGGGCCACGCGTCGAGGTCGAGCCAGTCCCCGCCGTGCACGTGGGCGCGCACCGGGCTTCGCGGCGGGGCGGGCCGTCCGCCGAGGTGCTCGTCGAGCCACGCGAGCGACTCGCGCAGGACGATCGGTGCGCCCTTGGTCATCACCTGGGTATGGGTCCACGAGCCGACGGTCAGCGCCGTCGTGACGCCGCGCTCGCGCAGGTGGGCGAACTGGCCGAGGGTCTGGTCGAGGAAGAGGTCTTGCCAGCCGCCGAACAACAGGACCGGGGCGTCGACGCGGTCCAGGGCGTCGGTGAGCCGCAACGGTTCCCAGAACGGGTCCTTGCGGTCGGGATGCTCGACCCACGACTCCCACCACGGCGCGCCGGTCCCCAGCATGGCGCGTCCAGAGGGTCCCATCGGCGCCTCGTTGGCGGTGCGGGCCACCCGGCGCCGCGACCGGGCCTGCCCGAGCGCGTCGAGCAGGCGGTTGCCGTCCTCCTGGTGCGACATCATGTCGCTCCATCCGAGGAAGTCGTTGAGCGTGAACGAGCCGGTTCCCCAACTCGACTCGCTGAAGTCGTGGGGGCCGACGGTGATGATCGCGGCCTTCAGCTCCGGCGGGGGATCCATCAGGATCGCCCACTGGGTGAAGCCGAGATAGGACAACCCGATGGTGGCGAAGGTTCCGGTGAACCAAGTCTGGCGGCGCAGCCATTCGACGGTGTCGGCCCCGTCGGCGACCTCGTGGACCATGGGGGTGAACTCTCCGCCGGACCCGAACGTGCCCCGCACGCTCTGGATGACCACGTGGTACCCGCGGGCGGCGTAGACGGTGCCGAACAGGCTCGAGAACGGGAAGGCGCGGCCGTAGGGGCAGCGCACCAGCAGCGTTCCCCTCGGTTCGGCCGTGCGCGGTGCGTAGTGATCGGCGAGGAGGTCGACGCCGTCGCGCATCGGCACCGGCAGTCGGCGTGTCACGGTGAAGTCCGTGGTGGGTGGGGGGAGGTGCAGGACTCGGCTCAGGGCGTGCGAGGCGATGCGCTTGGCGGTCAGTCGGGAAGCCACGCCGTGCACGTTACGCAACCCGATCAGGTGCTCAGAACTTGTAGTACGGCACCAGCTGCTGAGCGCGCTGCAGGTTGGTCTGCATGCAGTCGACGTCGTCGGCGCTGTAGACCGGGGCGTAGAAGAGCGACTGCTGCAACACGCCGTAGCTGGTGTCGAAGGCGATCATGCAGCTGAACCAGAACCGATTGTTGCGGTCCGAGGGCTTGAGGATCCAGTACTGCGCCGCCCGGTGGCCGGCGATGTCCATCTCGACGGCGTCGGCGGGCAGCGTCTGCTCGTAGGTGCGCCAGACGAACGCCTCGACGGCCATTTGGTAGTTGCCCGCGTCGTAGTGGCAGCGCAGGCCGTCTTCGTGCTCGGGCGGGGTGAAGCCCAGGCCCAGGCCGTTGATCACGTCGACCGGGATGTCCTCGCAGGGGTCGAACGGGCGCGGATCGGTGGTTTCGATCACGGGCCACTTGATGCTGCTGGACACCCCGCTGATGGGAATCGAGGTCGACCGCAGCTGGACGGACCCGGTGTCGGCCGGGGTGAGCGGGTTGGTCTGCCAGACGACGATCACGGCTGCGACCAGTGCGCACATCGCCGACAACAGGCGCAGTCGGGGGGCTACGCCACCCCGCGGGGCAGCCGTCTCGCGCACGTCGTCCATTGCCGGGAGTGTACAAGCGTCACGACCGCGATCTGACCGAAAAGCAGAACACGTTCTAGTTGCCGGGTGAAGTTCGCGCCGCGGCGCACGTAGGCTGGAGCGTTGTGTCTCCGCAGTCTCACGACCGTCGCCATCCCACGCTGTGGGCGATCAGCGACCTCCACGTCGGCCACACCGGCAACAAGCCCGTCACCGAGTCGCTTCATCCGTCCTCGCCCGACGACTGGTTGATCGTCGCCGGCGACGTCGGTGAACGCACCGACGAGATCCGGTGGTCGCTGGACCTGCTGCGCAAGCGGTTCGCGAAGGTGATCTGGGTGCCCGGCAACCACGAGCTGTGGACCACCGCCAAGGACCCCATGCAGATCTTCGGCAAGGCCCGCTACGACTACCTGGTCACCATGTGCGACGAGATGGGCATCGTGACCCCCGAGCACCCGTATCCGGTGTGGAACGACGAGGGCGGTCCGGCGACCATCGTGCCGATGTTCCTGCTCTACGACTACTCGTTCCTGCCCGAGGGCACGGCCACCAAGGCCGAGGGTCTGGCCATCGCGCGGGAGCGCAACGTCGTCGGCACCGACGAGTTCCTGCTCTCAGCCGAGCCGTACGCCACCCGCGACGCGTGGTGCCGCGAGCGGGTCAAGGTGACGCGGGAGCGGCTCGAGGACCTGGACTGGCTGACGCCGTCGATCCTGGTCAACCACTTCCCGCTGGTGCGCGAGCCCTGCGACGCGATGTTCTACCCCGAGTTCGCGCTGTGGTGCGGCACCACCGCGACCAAGGACTGGCACACCCGGTACAACGCCCTGTGCTCGGTGTACGGGCACCTGCACATTCCGCGCACCACCTGGTACGACGGGGTGCGGTTCGAGGAGGTGTCGGTAGGCTATCCGCGAGAGTGGCGGCGCCGCAAGCCCTATCGATGGATGCGCCAAATCCTGCCCGACCCGCAGTATCCACCCGGCTATCTCAACGACTTCGGTGGGCACTTCGAGATCACCCCCGAGATGCGCGCCAACGCGGAGAAGATGCAGGAGAAGATCAGGAGCCGGCGCTCGTGACGGGCACGTTGCTGTCCCACGTCGTCCCCGCCGTGATCGCGTCGGCCGAGATGTACGCCGACCCCGTCGACCTTGTGCCGCTCCCCGAGGAGGAGCCGCTGATCGCGCGTTCGGTGGCCAAGCGGCGCAACGAGTTCGTCACGGTGCGCCACTGCGCCCGTCAGGCGCTCGCCGAGCTGGGGTTGCCCCCGGTGCCGATCCTCAAGGGCGACAAGGGCGAACCGTGCTGGCCCGACGGGGTGGTCGGCAGCCTGACGCACTGCGAGGGTTTCCGGGGCGCGGTGGTGGGACGGGCCGGCGAGGTGCGTTCCGTCGGCATCGACGCCGAACCGCACGCGGTGCTGCCGAAGGGCGTGCTCGACGCGATCAGCCTGCCCGCCGAGCGCGCCGAGATGGGGACGCTGCCCGGCGGCGCGCATTGGGACCGGATCCTGTTCTGCGCCAAGGAGGCAACCTACAAGGCGTGGTTCCCGATGACGCATCGGTGGCTGGGCTTCGAGGACGCGCGCATCACCTTCACCGTCGACGGATCCGGTGCCACCGGCACCTTCACCTCGGAGATCCTGGTCGACCCCCGGGCCGAGTCGGGGCCGCCGCTGACTTCGCTGTCGGGACGCTGGTCGGTCGACGGCGGGCTGGTGCTGACGGCGATCGTGCTGTGAGCCCTCCCCGCCCCGGTCTGGTGATCGTCGACAAACCCGCCGGGATGACCAGCCACGACGTGGTCGGCCGTTGTCGCCGGGTCTTCGGCACCCGCAAGGTCGGACACGCCGGCACGTTGGATCCGATGGCCACCGGCGTGCTGGTGGTGGGCATCGAACGCGCCACCAAGATCCTCGGGTTGCTGACCGCGACCGACAAGTCCTACGCCGCCACCATCCGGCTGGGTCGGACCACCTCCACCGAGGACGCCGAAGGCGAAGTCCTGCAGACGGTCTCGGCCCGGCACGTCACCGACGCCGAGGTCGAGGCGGCGGTCGCCACCCTCCGTGGCGAGGTCGACCAGATCCCGTCGGCGGTCAGCGCCATCAAGGTCGACGGGCAGCGGGCCTACAAGCTGGCGCGCGAGGGCAAGGTGGTCGAGTTGGCCGCCCGCCGGGTGCGTATCTCACGCTTCGAGGTCGTCGCGGTGCGTCGGGTCGAGTCCTTCGTCGACGTCGACGTGGAGGTCGACTGTTCGTCGGGCACCTACGTTAGGGCGTTGGCACGCGACGTCGGAGCGAGGATCGGCGTCGGCGGGCACCTCACCACGTTGCGCCGGACCAAGGTGGGCCGCTACGGGCTGCAGGAGGCGCGCACCCTCGACCAGCTCGCCGACGCGCCGCAGCTGAGCTACTCGCTCGACGAGGCCTGCCTGCTGGGGTTCGCGCGCCGTGAGCTGAGCGACGAGGAAGTCGACGCCGCGTCCAACGGCCGCGCGTTGGCGCCGGCCGGCATCGACGGCGTGTACGCCGCAACGGCCGCCGACGGTCGGGTGATCGCGCTGCTGTCCGACGACGGTGCTCGGACGACGTCGGTCGTCGTCATCCGTCCGTCGACGCTCTAGACACCCGGCGGTCGTGGTCGAGCCATGCGACCACGACGACGTGCGGGAAGGTGAGGGCGAGTAGGACCGACACCCCGGTCATCACCACGCCGACGTCGGATCGGTAGGCGAAGAGGATGGCGAGCACGATCAGCGCCGCTGCGGTGGGCAGGGCCGCCGAACGGGCGAACGACCTGGCCTGCAGTCGAATTGGCTGACCGGGAGCGAGGGCGTCCATCAGTCTGGTCGTGTGTCGGAGGGCGTGCCAGAGGCCGAAGTACACCCCGAATGCCGCGAACACGGGCACGGTGAGGAACAACGTCAGCAGGGCGACCGACTCCACCGCCTCGAGAACGTGTCGCCGCCAGAGTTGGCGAAGCGTGGAGACGGTGCACATCGAGACGACGGCGACCGTAACCGCCTGTGCGGGAATCGCGTTCACCCAGTCGACCAGCTGGGGCAGGAGCGGCTTCATGGCGGATCGACCGTCGACCGACCAGAGCGGCAACGCCACCACGACCACGCCGTGGGTGACGGCATCCCACCAGCCCTCGCGCAACCGGGGCACGGGGCGGTCGTGGCGTTCTGCCACGTAGGTCGTCTCCGCCCACCCGAAGTGCCACGCCGACACCACGAGGAACGTGGCGAATCCGAAGCTGGGGGCCAACAGCGTCCCCACGCTCGCCACCGCGGCGATGACGACGTACACCCCGGCGACGAGCGCCATCCGGGCGGGCGCCTGCCAGCGCCGCGACGTCAGCCCCGGCACCAGATGATCCATCGCGCCGTGCGGCACTCCGGCGACGATGCCTGCGGCGGCGACGGCCGGGGCGACCGTCTCCAGGCCGCTGCGGTCGACGCACGCCCATCCGACGATCGCGGCGACCGCGGTCAGGCTCAGTAGCGTCGCCCACCGGTCGAGGGCATGCGGCGGCGGCGACGTCCGGGTCGTCAGCCCCGCCGTCGCGGTCACCGGAGCCGCGAGGGGGCGTCGACCAGGATGCCGGTGCGGCGTGGCGGGAGCACAGCGCGACTCTACGCTCTCGTTCCTTCACCGCATATGGCCAAAGTGGGACCATGCCAATCGATTTGACGCCGGAACATGAAATGGCCGTCAAATGTGACGTCCCCCGCCATGCGTCACCATTGCGTAATGACAGTCCTAATTGTCGCAGGTGTAACGTCACGAATGTCGGGTCACAGCCACTTCCTCCGGTCGCCACGAAGCCGCGGCGACAAAGGATCCGGACCAACAGTGGAATTGACCGGGGCTGCTCCCGACGTCGGACGAGGTCGCTCGAACACGACGGCTCATCGAGCCAACGACCGCTATTCGCCGACTCGCTGCGTCCACCCTGCCCCACGTGCATCGCCCCTCTGCGTCGAATTCGCCGTGCGCGAAAGTCGTAGTGCCACAAAAGGAGTGCAATGATTCCCGAACAATTGACCCAGGGTCAGTTCAACACGGTCTACAACCTGCTGTCGCTGGTGATCGCGGCGCAGCTGTTCACCTCGATCTACCTGCTCGTGGTCCAGCCTCGAGTACTTCCGCGGTACCGGCAGGCGCTGGTCGTCGCCGCCATCGTCTGCGGGATCGCGGCCTACCACTACTTCCGTATCTTCGACTCCTTCAAGGCGGCCTTCGTCACCGACTCGGTCGGCGGCCGCGGGATCTACACCCAGGCGCCGGGCGCGGAGTTCAACGAGGGCTACCGCTACGTGGACTGGTTTCTGACCGTGCCGTTGCTTCTGCTCGAACTCGTCGTGGTGCTGGCACTGGCCAGGAAGCTTCAAACCTCGTTGCTGTTGCGACTGATCCCCGCTTCGGCTCTGATGATCGCCCTGGGCTATCCCGGTGAGATCAGCGGAGACAACCTGACGCGCAACGTCTTCGGGCTGCTGTCGACCATCCCGTTCCTCTACATCCTGTACGTGCTGTTCGTGGAGTTGACCCGCTCGCTGGATCGTCAGCCACCGGCGGTGCGCCAAACCGTGAGCCGGATGAGGATCCTGCTGTTCGCGACGTGGGGTGTCTACCCCATCGCCTACCTGATTCCGTTGCTGGGCTTCGACGGTGCCGACGCCTGGGTGGGCAAGCAGGCCGGCTACTCGATCGCCGACATCCTGGCCAAGGCGCTCTACGGTCTGCTCGTCTTCCGGATCGCCCGGCTCAAGTCCTTCGCCGACGACCCGGGGTTCGGCTCACTGGAGGGGTCGGACGAGGAAGCCGTCGTCGAACGGGTCGAGCCGCCGTCGACGCCCGCGACCGCCGGGCGGTAGTCGCAAGACGTGTAACGCGTTGTCCGCCAACGGTGGACGGCCGCAGAGTTGGCCTCGGCTGGCTCTGCGGCCGAGCGTTGCTCGTTCGGTCAGACCACCCAGATTGCTTCTGCCGCAGGATTTCCCAGGTCGACGGTGGTCTCGGCCGCACCGGGCGTCGTCACGCCGACGGAGATCATCCCGGCGAAGTCTCGTCGCGCCAGCACCGTCAGCTGCGAATCCAAGGTGATGCCGACGTCGGAGAAGTAACGCAGCATCTCCGGGTCGGCGTCGGAGATGCGGGCCACGGTGGCCGTGTCACCGTCGTGACACATCGACAGCTGGCGGGCGGCGGGGGTCGGCACCCGACCGTCGCGGGCGGGAATCGGGTCACCGTGCGGGTCACGGGTGGGGAAGCCGAGCTTGGCGTCGATGCGGTCCAGCATGCGGTCGGACACGGCGTGCTCGAGCACCTCGGCCTCGTCGTGAACCTCGTCCCAGCCGTATCCGAGCTCGCGCACCAGGAACGTCTCCATCAACCGGTGGCGGCGCACCATGGCGAGTGCGGCGAGACGGCCGGCGTCGGTGAGCGTCACCGCACCGTACTTCTCGTGGTCGACCAGACCTTGGTCGGCGAGCTTGCGAATGGATTCCGAGGCCGTGCTGGCCGACACCCCGATGCGCTCGGCCAGCATCTTGGTGCTGACCTTGTCGACGGACCATTCCTGGGCGGTCCAGATCACCTTCAGGTAGTCCTCGGCAACCGATGACAAGTCGCGTGCGGTGTCCTCGGCGCTCATAATCAGAGAAGTTTAGGCAATCCGCCGCCCGTCCGGGCATCTGACGGTGCCAGCCGGGCGGGGGCGTCGTAGGCTTGCCGTCGTGCAGCGCTGGCGGGGCCAAGACGAGATCCCCACGGACTGGGGCAGGTGCGTCCTCACGATCGGTGTGTTCGACGGTGTCCATCGCGGTCACGCCGAACTGATCAACCACGCGGTCAAGGCGGGCCGCTCCCGGGACGTGCCGACGGTGCTGATGACCTTCGACCCGCACCCCATGGAAGTCGTGTTCCCCGGCAACCACCCCGCTCAGCTCACCACGCTGACGCGGCGTGCCGAACTCGTCGAGGAGATGGGCGTCGACGTCTTCCTCGTCATGCCGTTCACCTCGGACTTCATGAAGCTCACCCCGGAGCGCTACATCCACGAACTGCTCGTCGAGCGGTTGCACGTGGTCGAAGTCGTCGTGGGGGAGAACTTCACCTTCGGCAAGAAGGCCGGCGGCAACGTGAACATGCTGCGCAAGGCCGGCGAACGGGCCGGGTTCGCGGTGGAGGGCATGTCCCTGGTCGCCGAGGCGTCGGGCACCGCCCGCGACGAGACCGTCACCTTCTCCTCGACCTACATCCGGTCCTGCGTCGACGCCGGGGACGTCGTCGCGGCGGCGGAGGCGTTGGGCCGGCCGCACCGCGTCGAGGGCGTCGTGGTTCGCGGCGACGGCCGTGGCCGAGGCCTGGGGTACCCGACCGCCAACGTCGCCCCGCCGATGTACTCGGCCATTCCCGCCGACGGCGTCTACGCGGCCTGGTTCACCGTGCTCGGGCACGGTCCCGTGATGGGCACCGTCACCCCGGGTGAGCGGTATCAGGCCGCGGTGTCGGTGGGCACCAACCCCACCTTCTCCGGTCGCACCCGGACCGTCGAGGCCTTCGTCCTGGACACCGAGGCCGATCTCTACGGCCAGCACGTCGCGGTCGACTTCGTCTCGCGGCTCCGTGGGCAGGAGAAGTTCGGCTCGGTCGACGACCTCGTGGTCGCGATGGACCGCGACACCAAGCGGGCCCGGACGGTGCTCGCCCAGTCCTGAGGATTCGGTTCACGCCCCGAGTCGCTGTTAGACTCCCGGGCGACCCAGCGTGTGCTGCAGTTCGCGGCGGCCTCGCCTCAGTTGTAACTCGCGAACCCATGGATGGAGTTTGTCTAATGTCGCTCACCACAGAGCAGAAGAAGGAAATCCTCGGCCAGTACGGCCTGCACGAGACCGACACCGGTTCTCCGGAAGCCCAGATCGCCATGCTGACCAAGCGCATCTCCGATCTGACCGAGCACCTCAAGATGCACAAGCACGACCACCACTCGCGTCGCGGTCTGCTGCTGCTCGTGGGTCGTCGTCGCCGTCTGCTCAAGTACATCGCGCAGGTCGACGTGGCGCGGTACCGCTCCCTGATCGAGCGCCTGGGTCTGCGCCGCTAGTCCCCTTCCATGAAGGCCCTGCCTGCGGTCGTCGTCGTGGCGATGGCCCTGGCGGGGTGTTCGTCGGCGGCGGAAGCCGACGTCCGGGCCGGTGACTGTCTTCAGGTTGGCGGTCCGCCCGACCGGCCGGAGACCGCTCGAGTTCAGTGCGGCAGTTCGGAATCGAACTTCCGCGTCGTCGACGTGGTGCAGGACTCCGACGACTGCCCCGGCGACGTCGACACCTACTATTCGACGCGCAGTTCGTTCAGTGGATCTGGTTCGACCATCTGCCTGGACGTCGACTGGGTGGTCGGCGGTTGCATGAGCGTCGACCCCGAGAACTCCCATGACCCGGTCCGCGTCGACTGCCGTGACCGGTCGGCGTCGAATCGCCAGCGAGCCACCCAGATCATGCGCAACGTCGCCAACGTCGACCAGTGCGCGACCGGCACCGGTTATGCCTACGGCGAGCGCCGGTTCACGGTGTGCGTGGAGGACGTGTCGTAACCGGCCCCGCTCGGGGACGCGGTGAGGGTGACGCGGGACGCCCACCGGCGGGTTCCGAGGTTGCCCCGGTGTAACATGAACGTGTTTTGAGCCTGTTCTGGCTCTAACGTCGGTGCGGTTCGCGCATATCCGCGGGCACCGTTCCAGTGCGTCACCGGCAGGATCCGTCTTCGAATGGGCGGTCTTCGGTAGTGGCTGCCGGAGCCCCCCACACCGGGGAGGCTCCGACCGCTTCGATCGACGGCCGTCGGCATTTCCCGGGTTCTCCTGCGTGGCGCTCGAAAAAGGGGTGCCACTGGGCACCACACGAGAACCAAAGAGGCCTGACACACGTATGTCTGCAACTGAAATCGAAGACGGCGTATTCGAATCGACCGCCGTGATCGACAACGGGAGCTTCGGCACCCGCACCATTCGCTTCGAGACCGGCCGGCTGGCCAAGCAGGCCGCCGGCTCGGTCGTCGCCTACCTGGACGACGAGACCATGCTGCTGAGCGCCACCACGGCCAGCAAGCAGCCCAAGGACCACTTCGACTTCTTCCCGTTGACCATCGACGTCGAAGAGCGCATGTACGCCGCGGGCCGCATCCCCGGTTCGTTCTTTCGCCGTGAGGGTCGTCCCTCCACCGATGCGATCCTGACCTGCCGCCTGATCGACCGGCCGCTGCGGCCGACGTTCATCTCCGGCCTGCGCAACGAGATCCAGGTCGTCGTCACGATTCTGAGCCTGGATCCCAAGGACCTGTACGACGTGCTGGCGATCAACGCCGCGTCGGCGTCCACGCAGATCTCGGGCATCCCGTTCTCGGGCCCCGTCGGCGGCGTCCGCGTCGCGCTGATCGACGGCCAGTGGGTCGCCTTCCCGACGGTCGAGCAGCTCGAGGGTGCGGTCTTCGACATGGTCGTCGCGGGTCGTAAGGCCGGTGACGATGTTGCGATCATGATGGTCGAGGCCGAGGCCACCGACAAGGTCATCGAGCTGATCGCCGCGGGCGCAGGTGCGCCTACCGAGGCCGTCGTGGCCGAGGGCCTGGAGGCCGCCAAGCCGTTCATCGCCGCGCTGTGCAACGCCCAGCAGGAGCTGGCCGAGTCCGCTGCGAAGCCCACCGCCGACTACCCGGTGTTCCCCGACTACCAGGACGACGTGTTCTACGCGGTGTCCTCGGTGGCCACCGCCGAGCTGGCCAAGGCGCTCACCATCGCGGGCAAGGAAGAGCGCGACGAGCGCACCGACCAGATCAAGGGCGAGGTGCTCGAGCGTCTCGGCGAGACCTACGCCGGTCGTGAGAAGGAGATCGGTGCGGCGTTCCGGTCGCTGACCAAGAAGCTGGTCCGCCAGCGCATCCTGACCGATCACTTCCGCATCGACGGCCGCGGCATCACCGACATCCGCGCGCTGTCGGCCGAGGTGGCCGTCATCCCGCGTGCGCACGGTAGCGCGCTGTTCGAGCGTGGCGAGACCCAGATCATGGGCGTCACCACGCTCGACATGGTCAAGATGGCCCAGCAGATCGACTCGCTGGGACCGGAGACGTCCAAGCGCTACATGCACCACTACAACTTCCCGCCGTTCTCGACCGGTGAGACCGGTCGCGTGGGTTCGCCCAAGCGTCGCGAGATCGGCCACGGAGCGCTCGCCGAGCGCGCCCTGATGCCGGTGCTGCCGAGCATCGAGGAGTTCCCGTACGCCATCCGTCAGGTCTCGGAGGCGTTGAGCTCCAACGGTTCCACCTCGATGGGCTCGGTGTGTGCCTCGACGCTGTCGCTGCTGAACGCCGGTGTGCCGTTGAAGGCACCGGTTGCGGGCATCGCGATGGGTCTGGTGTCCGACGACGTCGAGGTGGACGGAAAGACCGAGCGTCGCTTCGTCACCCTGACCGACATCCTGGGCGCCGAGGATGCCTTCGGCGACATGGACTTCAAGTGCGCCGGCACCAAGGACTTCGTCACCGCCCTGCAGCTCGACACCAAGCTCGACGGCATTCCGTCCAAGGTGCTCGCGGGTGCGCTGGCCCAGGCCAAGGACGCGCGCATCACCATTCTCGAGGTCATGGCCGAGGCCATCGACGAGCCCGACGAGATGAGCCTCTACGCGCCGCGCATCACCACGATCAAGGTGCCGATCGACAAGATCGGCGAGGTCATCGGGCCCAAGGGCAAGATGATCAACTCGATCACCGAGCAGACCGGTGCGTCGATCTCGATCGAGGACGACGGCACCGTGTTCGTCGGCGCCTCCAACGGCGAAGCGGCGCAGGCGGCGATCGACCTGATCAACGCCATCGCCAACCCGCAGCTGCCCAAGATCGGCGAGCGGTTCCTCGGAACCGTGGTCAAGACGACCGACTTCGGTGCGTTCGTCTCGCTGCTGCCCGGTCGTGACGGCCTGGTCCACATCTCGAAGTTGGGCCGCGGCAAGCGGATCAACAAGGTCGAGGACGTGGTCAAGGTCGGCGACAAGTTGCGCGTCGAGATCGCCGACATCGACAACCGCGGGAAGATCTCCTTGGTTCTGGTGGCCGAGGAAGGTGCAGCGGAGCCGACCGACGCCCCGTCGGACGTCGCGACGGACACGGGTGCCGAACCCGCCGATGCCACGATCAACTGACTCGTCGCACCACACGTCCGCACCTGTCAGCAACCACGTCCGCCGCAGCACACTGCCGGGCGGGCTCCGGGTAGTCACGGAGTTCGTCCCGTCGGTGCGCTCGGCGTCCGTGGGGGTGTGGGTGGGCGTCGGTTCGCGCGACGAGGGTCAAAGCGTGGCCGGGGCCGCCCACTTCCTCGAACACCTCCTGTTCAAGTCGACTCCGACGCGGTCGGCGGTGCAGATCGCCCAGGCGGTCGACGCCGTCGGTGGTGAGCTGAACGCGTTCACCTCGCGTGAGCACACGTGCTACTACGCCCACGTGCTCGACACCGACCTCGAGTTGGCCGTCGACCTGGTGGCCGACGTGGTGCTGCGGGGTCGGTGCGCCGCCGAGGACGTGGAGGTCGAGCGCGACGTCGTGCTCGAGGAGATCGCCATGCGCGACGACGATCCCGAGGACACCCTCGGCGACGTCTTCCTCTCGGCGATGTTCGGCCACCATCCGGTCGGCCGTCCGGTGATCGGCAGCGTGGAGTCGATCTCTACGATGACTCGCACGCAACTGCATTCGTTCCACGTCCGGCGCTATACGCCGGAGCGCATGGTCGTCGCGGTCGCCGGAAACGTCGACCACGACGAGGTCGTCGCGCTGGTGCGCGAACACTTCGGTCCGCGGCTACTCGACGGTCGTGAACCCGTCGCGCCCCGCAAGGGCACCGGCCGGGTGCCCGGGCGGCCGAGCGTGGAACTGGTCAACCGCGACGGCGAGCAGACGCACGTGTTCCTCGGCGTGCGGACACCCGGCCGGCACTGGAACCATCGCTGGGCGCTCTCGGTGCTCAACAGTGCCCTCGGTGGCGGCCTGAGTTCGCGTCTGTTCCAACAGATTCGGGAAACTCGCGGGCTGGCCTACTCGGTCTACTCCAGCATCGACACGTTCTCGGACTCGGGAGCGCTGTCGGTGTACGCCGCGTGCCTGCCGGAACGGTTCGACGAGGTCACCCAAGTCGCCGCCGACGTGCTGGCCGAGGTGGCCCGCGACGGCATCACCGAGGCCGAGTGCCGGATCGCCAAGGGCTCGCTGCGTGGCGGCCTGGTGCTGGGACTAGAGGACTCGGGATCACGCATGCACCGAATTGGCCGCAGCGAATTGAATTTTGGCAAACACCGCAGTATCGACGAGACGCTGGCCATGATCGACGCGGTAAGTCTCGAGGAGGTCAACACCGTGGCGAAGCAGTTGTTGAGCCGTCCCTACGGTGCCGCCGTGCTCGGGCCGCACCGGTCCAAGAGGTCTCTGCCCCGCGCCCTTCGGTCGATCGCCGGCTGACGGCGGCTTAGCGTACCGGCAGCGAGTCGTCGCGCCGGAGCACGAAGAAGTACGGGCGCGACGAGCCGCGCAAATCCATGGCTCCGAGCACGGTCTGCGATCCAGGCGTGTCGTCGAGCACCCGGAACACGTCGTTGATGGGCAACTGGTCGTAGACCATGGTGGCCGCCTCGACCCCGCGATAGCGCGTCGTACGCAACCGCGCCTTGGGTGCGGTGGTGCCGAGGACGGGCTTGAGCTTGGCGATCGGACCGGAGAAGTCGAGACCCTTGAGCCCGGGGATGCGGGTGACTACGCCGAGGCCGCCGAAGGCCAGCGCGGGGTTGAGAGCCCACAGCGCCGAGCCGTCGGCGGTCGGGAACAGCAGGGGGTGGACGGTCTCGGCGTCGACGAACTGCTTGCCCCACCATCCGCTGGCCGCCAGCAGGCCGTCGAGGGGGTGGTTGGTCGGCAGTTCGGCGCCGCGCCAGGTACCGATCATGAAGTCCGGGTCGGCGGCGGGCGCGGCGTCGAAGATCGTCAGTGCCTCGGAGGCCGTCGCGGGTGCGTCGGGCAGAACGTCGGTCAGCAGCATGCCCACAGCGTACTTGACAGGTGTCAAGTTCGACGACCGCCCAATCGGGCGGCTAGACCAGCAGCCCCGCCGGATCGGTGAACGGCAGACCGAGGTCGGCGGCGACCTGCTCGGAGACCAGTGCGCCCTCGTGGGTCGAAAGCCCCTTGGCCAGAGCTGAATCGGCGGCGCAGGCGGCCTTCCAGCCCTTGTCGGCGAGCTTGACCACGTACGGCATGGTCGCATTCGTCAACGCGAACGTCGACGTCCGCGGCACGGCTCCGGGCATGTTGGCGACGCAATAGAACACCGTGTCGTGGACGGCGAACGTGGGGTCGTCGTGCGTCGTCGGACGGGAGTCCTCGAAGCACCCACCCTGGTCGATGGCGATGTCGACCAGCACGGCACCCGACTTCATGCCGGCCACGGTCGAGTTGGTGACCAGCTTGGGCGCCTTGGCCCCGGGGACGAGCACGGCGCCGATGACGAGGTCGGCCTGCTTGACGGCCTCCTCGAGTTCGAGCGCCGAGGAGTAGCGGGTCTCGATGGCGCCGCCGTACTCCGCGTCGATCTTGCGCAGCGTGTTGACGTTGAGGTCGAACACGGTGACGTGCGCACCCATGCCCCACGCCACGGCAGCGGCGTTGTCGCCCGCCATGCCGCCGCCGATCACGACGACCTTGGCCGGGGCGACGCCGGGAACGCCGCCCATCAGAACGCCGCGGCCGCCCTGGGTGCGCATGAGGTGATACGCGCCGACCTGGGCCGACAGCCGACCGGCGACCTCGCTCATCGGTGCCAGCAGCGGCAGTGCGCCGTCACCGGTCTGCACCGTCTCGTAGGCGATCGACGTGGTGCCCGACGCCATCAGCGCGTCGGTGCAGGGCCGCGACGCCGCGAGGTGCAGGTAGGTGAACAGCGTCTGCCCCTTGCGCATCCGGCCGTATTCGGCCTCGATGGGCTCCTTGACCTTGAGCAGCAGGTCGGCCTCGGCCCAGACCTGCTCGGCACCGTCGACGATCTGCGCGCCGGCAGCCTTGAAGTCGGTGTCGGAGATGGCCGAGCCGTCGCCGGCGCCGGTCTGAACGAGCACGTCATGGCCGCGGCGGGTCAGTTCGGCCACGCCGGCCGGGGTGATCGCCACCCGGTACTCGTTGTTCTTGATCTCGGTCGGGACTCCGACGCGCATGACAGCTCCTTCAGTCGACATCTCTTGGGTTGAATTGTGAAGAACGTGCGATTCGATGGCAACGGGATCGAGATAGATTCGATAAAGTCGCTTCATGTCAGAACGATCTTCGAAAATCGTCGGCGCAACGCCGGAGCCGCCGAAGAATGTTCGCGGCGCGGATCTGGATGCCACCGATCGTCGCCTGCTGACCGCTCTGCACCGTGACGCGAGGATGTCGAACACCGCCCTGGCCGACCTGGTCGGGATCGCGCCGTCGACGTGTCACGGGCGGGTGCGGCGCCTGCAGGACATCGGCGTCATCCGCGGATTTCACGCTGACATCGACCCGTCGTCGATAGGACTGCCGATGCAGGCGATGATCTCGGTCAGCCTGCAGGCCAGCGCCCGCGGCAAGATAGGCAGCTTCATCCAGAACATCCGCACCCGGCCGCAGGTGATGGACGTCTACTTCCTCGCCGGCGCCGACGACTTCCTGCTACACGTGGCGGCGCGCGACACCGACGACCTCCGCTCGTTCGTCGTGGAGAACCTCAACTCCGACGCCGACGTGGCCGGCACCCAGACGTCGCTGATCTTCGAGCACCTTCGCGGAGCTTCGCCGCTGTGAGGTCCGGCGGGCAGGAGCGGAGCGACCCGGGGATTGGGTCCGGCGGGCAGGAGCGGAGCGACCCGGGGATTGGGTCCGGCGGGCAGGAGCGGAGCGACCCGGGGGTGGGGTCCGGCGGTGACCTCGACCGGCTCTATGGCGTCGACCCGGCCGAGTTCACCGAATTGCGCAAGGAATTGGCGGCGGCGGCAAAGGCCCGTGGCGACGTCGACGGCGCCAAGGTGATCGGTGCGTCACGGCGACCGACGACCGCCGCGTGGGTGGTCAACGCATTGGTCCGGGCCGACCCCACCGCCAGGGGCAGGCTTGACGACCTCGGAAACCGGCTGCGTGCCGCGCACGCGGCCATGAACGGCAGCGGCATCCGCGAGGCGTCGGCGGCGCAACGCCGGCTGATCGACGAGCTGGTGCGCGCGGGATTCGCCGCTGCGGGCGTGCTGCACCCGTCGGCCGCGCTGCGCGACGACGTCGTGGGCACGTTGCAGGCAGCCGTCGCCGATCCCGACGTCGCGGGCCGGCTGGGCCGCCTCGCGAAGGCCGAGAGGTGGTCGGGCTTCGGCGAATTCGGCACGGTCACCGCGGTGGGGCCCACCAAGCGCACTCCGCCGCCGCCGAAGCGCGGGGCCCCGGCCGATCGCGGAGCGGAGCTCGCCGCAGCGCGGGAGCGCCGGTCCAGGGCTGCGGCGGACCTCGAGGCCGCCGAGGCGGCGAATGCCGCCGCGGTCGAGCAGGTGTCCGAACGCACCGCGGCGCTCGCCACCGCACGCCGCCGGTACGAGAAGCTGCTCGAATCCGTCGACGCCGCCGAGCAGGCGCTGAACGCCGCCGACGAGGCGTTGGAGCAAGCCACGCGGGACGCCGCGGACGTGGCCGGGCGGACCGCCGCGGCGGAGACCGAACTCGCCGGCGCCGAGGCCGACTGTCAGCGGTTGGCGGCGAGCACCGACAACAGCTCGTAGCCGACGTGTGCAGCGGCGATGCCGGTGATCTCGGCATGGTCGTAGGCCGGGGCCACCTCGACGATGTCCGCGCCGACCACGTTGAGCCCGACCAGTCCGCGCAGAGTGTTGAGCAGTTCGCGCGAGGTCATGCCGCCGGCCTCCGGGGTCCCGGTCCCCGGCGCGTGAGCTGGGTCGAGGACGTCGATGTCGACCGAGACGTACACCGGGCCGCCGTCCAGGCGGGCCCGCATCCGGTCGACGATGCTCTTGACCCCGTCGAATTGGTAGTCGTCGGAACGGATCACCTGGAATCCCAGTACGGCGTCGTCCTCGAGGTCCTGCTTGCCGTAGAGCGGGCCGCGGATGCCGATGTGCTGGGAGCGTTCCATGTCGATCAGGCCCTCTTCGCTGGCCCGGCGGAACGGCGTGCCGTGGGTGTAGGGGGCGCCGAAGTAGGTGTCCCAGGTGTCGAGGTGAGCGTCGAAGTGCAGCACCGCGATCGGTCCGTGGTCGCGCGCCAGCGAGCGCAGGATGGGCAGGGCGATGGTGTGGTCGCCGCCGATGGTGAGCACCGTCGACCCGTGCTTGCGCAGGTCGGTCATCGAGGAGTCGATCGTGGTGATCGCGTCCTCGATGTCGAACGGGTTGACGGCGATGTCACCGCAGTCGGCGACCTGTTGGCTGGCGAATGGCGAGACGTCGAGGGCGGGGTTGTAGGGCCGCAACAACTTCGAGGCCGCCCGCACGTGGCCCGGGCCGAAGCGCGCGCCGGGCCGGTAGGACACACCGCTGTCGAACGGGATGCCGACGATGCACACGTCGGGATCGGTGATCTGGTCGGCGCGAGGTAGGCGGGCGAAGGTGGCCGGGTCGGTGTACCTGGGGACGCGGCTGGCATCGGGGGGACCGACGACGGGACGGTCTGTCACGAGATCTCCTTGGAGTCGACGGAGGCGAGTTCGCCGGACACGTCCAGCGATCGGGTGACGGCGACGTAGACCAGACCGGAGACGACGAGGCCGACGATGAAGGCGATGTCGACCTCGCCGAGCGCCTCGGCGGCCGGGCCGACGAAGAACGGCAGGTCGACGAAGGGAATCTCGGCCAGCACGCCGGCGCCGAAGGCGACCAACCCGCGCCACGACCACGCACCGTAGATGCCGTTGGGCGTGAACAGGTCGGCGATTGCGTAGTGCCCGCGGCGGACGAAGAAGTAGTCGGTCAGGTTGACGGCGGTCCAGGGGGCGAGCAGATAGAGCATGATCAGCAGCGTCGTGTTGAGCGCCGTGGTCGCGTCGGACAGCAGCAGGCTCATCACCAACCACGCCACCGCCAACACGGTGATGGTCACGACGCGCAGGTTGCGCGTCGGCGTCACCGATCTCAGCGAGTCCAGACCCGTGACGACGGTGAGCATTCCGCTGTAGGCGTTGAGTCCCATCGTGGCCACCAGCACCAGGGTCGAGACGACCGCCAGCACGCTGCCCAGGTAGGAGAAGACGTCGTTGCCGGTCTGGTTGATGCCGGCCAACGCGTCGCTCGCGCCGAGGTAGGTGGCCATCCAGGCGCCGAGCGGGATGAGCCAGGCTGGCGACGCGGCGGCGCCGACGAACACCGAGCCGATGATCGCGGCCGGCTTGGTGTTTCGTGGCAGATAGCGGCTGTAGTCGGACACGTACGGCGCGTAGGTGATGTTGTAGGACGCCGCCACGCTGAACTGGACCAGGAACGCGACGAACGTGAAACCGCCCGGATTGGAGGCAGTTCCGATCACTCCGCCGAACAACACGCCACAGGTCAACACGATCCACAGCGGCAGTGAGACCCAGAACAGCACGCGAAAGCTCTTGTGCAGCAGATCGTGTCCGAAGATCGCGACCAGTGCTGCGATGACGGTGATGACCACGGCCACCACGACGGGGTTCCAGCCGAAGATCGATTCGAGACCTGATTTGATGATCACCACGTCGACCACGTTGAAGCCGACGAAGGTGAACAGCGTGCCGATCAGCGGCAGCAGCACGCCGCGGTAGCCGAACTGGGCCCGGGACTGAATCATCTGTGGCAGGCCGAGCACTGGTCCCTGGGTGGCGTGGAATGCCATGAACAGCGTGCCGAAGGCGATGCCCGCCAGGCCCGCGACGATGGTCCACGACAGGGACAGCCCGAGGCTGGGGCCGACGAACCCGAGGGCGAGGGTGAACGGCTGGAAGTTGCCGACGAACCAGAACGGGCCCTGGTGGGACACCTTCCCGTGGCGTTCGTCGTCGGGTACGTAGTCGATGGACCTGGTCTCGATCATCGAACCCGCGCGGCCGTCGGCGGCCGCGGACGTGGTGGACATGCTGTCTCCCGCAGGTCTGGTGTCGGTCTTCGCCTGACGGCGAAGGTGGTGCACGTCACCTTGCGCCAGTCGCCGGCGCGGCGCCATGGCCGAAGTGTTCAATCCATCCATTACGATTGGGCGAATTGCACAATTGCCGCGTGGCCCGGAGGTTCGCGAGATGATCACCGTCGCCGACGTCGTCACCGATCCCACCCTGAATCTCCAGGTCGTCGCCGGATCGACCGGCCTCAACCGCCAGGTCACCTCCGCGCACGTGTCCGAACTGACGTCCCCACGCGACTGGCTGCGCGGCGGTGAACTGCTCATGACCGTCGGCCTGCTGTTGCCGATGACCGTGCCGCGGTGCCGGGACTACCTCTCCGAGTGCGACCAGGCCGGCGTCGCGGGTGTCGCCCTGGGGTTGGGGCACGGCCTGCCCTATCGAGACTGCCCCGATGCGCTGCGGCGGGCCGCCGGGGAGGTCGGCGTGCCGCTGCTGGTGGTCCCCGACGAGACGCCCTTCATCGCCGTCACCAAGTGGGTCTTCGAGACCATCGCCGCCCAGGAACGCCACGACCTGCAGACCGCGATGGAGATCAACCGCACGCTGACGGCGGTGGCCACCGATGCGGCGCCGTTGGCAGCGCTGCTGGCGGCGTGGTCGGCGGCCAGCGACACGCCGTGCGTGGTCTGCGACAGCCGGGGGCGTCTGATGGCGGCGACGGAGAGCGCCGACCCCGACTTCGTCGACCGGGCCTGCCGGGCCCCGTTCGACCCGCGGGCCGGACGCGGGAGTTGGGCGATGGTCGGGGACGTGGAGGTCCACCGCGTGGGGGCCGACGTCACGCTGGCCTACGTGGTGCTCGGGGCGGACATGGATGCGACCTCGCGCAATTCCTCGACCGTGTTGGTGTCGCTGATCGCGTTGGACGTCGAGCGGCGCAACCTCTCCGACCAGACCGAGTGGCGCCGACGCGGGCAGGTACTGACCCAGCTGCTGCGCCCCGGGATCAAACCCGAACGCGCCCAACATCTCTCGGCGAGCATCGGTTTGACCGGCAGCCACTACCAGGTCGCCGTGATCTCGGCCGGGGACCCGGACGCGCTGGCGTTCCGCGTGCACCTGGGCCTCGACGGCGCCCTGGTGCGGGTGCACGGCGCCACGGTGGAGGTCGCGCACTCCGACCCGGCGACGCTGGCCCAAGCGGTCGCGACCCACGCCGACGGGAGGCCCGCGGGCATCGGTGCGGCCACCGCACCCGAGACGCTGGCGGTCTCGGCGATGCAGGCGCGCTCGCTGTTGCCGATCAGCGAACAGCTCGGCCGCGTGGTCAGCGCCAGCGAGGGGGAGACGGTGTCGCTGCTGCTGTCGTTGGGTCCGCCCGAGGTGGTGCGCGGGTTCGCAGACGCCGTGCTGGCCCCGTTGGACCACCTCGATCCCCGCGACCGGTTGGAACTACTGCGCACCTTGGACCAATGGCTGCGTGTCAACGGCGCCTGGGACCCGGCGGCACAACGACTGTCGTTGCACCGCAACACCGTTCGCAATCGGGTCGACCGGATCGCCGCGTTGACGGGCCGGCGCCTCGACGACGGTGACGACCGGATGGAGCTGTGGTTGGCGCTCAAGGCCAGGGCCGCCCTGCCCCGCTGAGGACCCTGTCGGGAAGTAGGCTGCCCCCATGCGTGTGGGAGTGCTGGGTGCCAAGGGCAAGGTCGGGGCCACCATCGTCGACGCCGTCGCGGCCGCCGACGATCTGACCTTCACGGTGGGCGTCGACGCCGGCGATCCGCTGACCCTGCTCACCGACCACCGGACCGAGGTCGTCGTCGACTTCACCCACCCCGACGTGGTGATGGACAACCTGGAGTTCCTGGTCGGCGCCGGTATCCACGCCGTCGTCGGTACCACCGGATTCACCGACGAGCGGTTGGCCCGGGTGCGGTCGTGGCTCGAGGACGCGCCCGGCGTCTCGGTGCTCGTCGCACCCAACTTCGCGATCGGCGCCGTGCTGTCGATGGAGTTCGCCCGGCAGGCCGCCCGCTTCTTCGAATCCGCCGAGGTCGTCGAACTGCACCACCCGCACAAGGCCGATGCTCCGTCGGGCACCGCGACTCGCACCGCGCGGATGATCGCCGAGGCCCGCCGGGGGATGGCGCCCAGTCCGGATGCGACCAGCACCGGCATCGACGGCGCCCGCGGCGCCGACGTCGACGGGGTGCGGGTGCACTCCGTGCGTCTCGCGGGACTCGTCGCCCACCAGGAAGTGTTGTTCGGCACCATGGGGGAGACGCTGACGATCCGCCACGACAGCCTGGACCGCACGTCGTTCGTGCCGGGTGTCCTGCTGGGCGTACGCAACGTCGCCGACCACCCGGGGCTGACGGTGGGGATCGAACCCCTCATGGGATTGTGACGAGCGCTAGCGCGAGGAACCGACGATCGTGACGAAGTCCGCCTCCGGCGAGGGTTCGCGGGCGCTGCGCATCCAGGTTCTCATCGGCTTCATGTCCCTGGCGATGCTGGTGTACTTCGTGTTGCTGGGCCGGGCCGGGGTGCTCCTCGTCGCGTCCGGTCGACCCGCGGCGATCGGTCTCGGCATTGCGATCTTCCTGCTGCCGGTGGTGGGTCTGTGGGCCCTGATCGCCACGCTGCGTGCCGGTTTCGCGCATCAACGCCTGGCCCGCCTCGCGAGGGAGAGGGGCATGGAACTCGACGTCGACGCGTTGCCGCGGCGGCCGTCGGGACGCATCGAACGCGCGGCCGCCGACGAACTCTTCGACAGCGTGCGCACCGAGGTCGAGGAACACCCCGACGACTGGGTGCGGTGGTACCGCCTGGCCCGCGCCTACGACTATGCCGGTGACCGCGGCCGCGCCAGGGAGACGATGCGCAAGGCCGTCGCCATGCAGGAGCAAGAGCGGTGAGCAGGACGCTACTGATCCTTCACCACACGCCGTCGCCGCACGCCCAGGAGATGTTCGAGGCGGTGCTCGCCGGGGCCACCACCCCGGAGATCGAGGGCGTGGACGTGGTGCGTCGGGCCGCGCTGACGGTGTCGCCGACCGACGTGCTCGACGCGGACGGGTACGTGTTGGGCACGCCCGCCAACCTTGGCTACATGAGCGGGGCTCTCAAGCACGCCTTCGACGTCTGCTACTACCCCTGCCTCGACACCACCCGGGGGCGGCCGTTCGGCCTGTACCTGCACGGCAACGAGGGGACCGAGGGTGCCCAACGAGGTGTCTCGACCATCACCACCGGGCTCGGCTGGGTGAAAGCTGCTGAGTACGTCGTGGTTTCGGGCCGGCCGACCAAGGCGCACCTACAGGCGTGCTGGAACCTCGGCGCCACGGTCGCCGCCCAGCTGATGGAGACGGACGCGTGACCGGACGCGTTTCATGCATCATTGCGCTCGTCGACGTCTACGCTGACGGCCACGCTCATCCACGACGAAGGGGCCGCAGATGGGGATCGCCGATTTCGCCCTCGCAGGGGCGCCGATCGCCGGTGGCGCACTGCTTGGGGTCGTCGCGGGCAATCTGCGGGGGCCCGACGTCAGGGGCTTGATCAAGCAGGACATGGATCTGCTGGAACGGCTGCCGCCCGAACAGACCGAGCGGCGAGCCGAACTCCAACGCGTCATCGACCTTCGGGTCGACGACCTGATCGCCGCGGTCGACAAGAACCGGTCTCTGCTGGAGGTCGCCCAGTCCTACCGGGGAAACTGGCGCGACATCGTGGTGTTCGTGTGCGCGGTGCTGTTCACCATCGTGTGGTGGAACGTGAGCCACAGCCGCACCAACTGGCTGGTGATGTTCGTCCTGATGATCGTGGTGTCGGTGGTCGCGGCCGTCTACGCCGCCCGCGGGATCTTCCGCGCGCTGGCGTCATTTGGGCGTCACCGCGATCAGAAGTGATAGGTGTCCGACGGGGCCGGGGCGTGATCGGGTTCGTCACCGTACTCCGAGGTGTGGATGCCATAGGCCTTGGCGAGATCGAGGATCTTCGTGGCCCGCGCGATGCGCGGTAGGTCCGAGCCGTTGCGGATCTCCCCGCCGTCGCGCTGAAACTCGGCGAAGAACTCTCTAGCCCAACTGATTTCGTCTTGGGAGGGTGACAGTCCCTCGTTCACCGCGGGACATTGGTCCGGTGTCAGGCAGATCTTGCCGGTCATGCCGAACTCGACGGAGACGGCGCTGGCCTCGATCAGCTTGAGCGCGCTCGACCCGATGGTCGGTCCGTCGATGGCACTGGGCAGATGGGCGGCCTTGGCGGCGATGGTGAAGCGCGACCGGGCGTAGGCCAGTGTGGCCGGGTTGTCGCCGAAGCCGGTGTCGCGGCGGAAGTCGCCGATGCCGAAGGCGAGCCGGAACGTGCCCTTGGTCGCGGCGATCTCGGTGATCCGCTCCAAACCCCGGGCGGTCTCGACCAGCGCCACGATCGGAACGTCCGGCAGCCGCTTGGCGGTCTCGATGACGTGGTCGACGGATTCCACCATCGCCAGCATCACCCCGCCGACCGACGTGCCGGCCAGCATCTCCAGATCGTCGGCCCACCACCGGGTGCCGAAGCCGTTGATGCGCACCCAATCGTCGTTCCCCGAGGTCAGCCAGGTGTGCACGTTGTCGCGCGCGGCATCCTTGTCCTTCGGTGCGACGGCGTCCTCGATGTCGAGGACGACGATGTCGGCGCGAGAGTGCGCGGCCGGCGCGAACCGGTCGGCCTGTGCTCCGTTGACCAGCAGCCAGCTCCTGGCCAGGACCGGATCGATGCGAAATCCCGGGTCGGAGGGATCGGTTTCGGAGGAGGCTTGGTCGTACACGGGTCAATGGTCGCCTACGGCGCGACGACTAGGCAAAACGGCCCCGTCGGCGACCTCAGCCCAGCTTGGCGCCGAAGAAGCTCTTCATGGCCTCCCAGTGCCGCTGGGCGGCGTCGGGATCGTAGACCGCGTCGTGGTCGGAGACGGCGAATCCGTGCGCGGCGGGATAGGTCTCGATGGTGTGCTCGACACCCGCGGCCGTGAGCGCCTTCTCGAGGGTCTGCGCCTGCTCGGCGGTGAAGGAGCCGTCGTTCTCTGCGCCGGCGACGTATACCGCGGCGGTGATCTGATCGGCCAGCAGGTGCGGGCTGCCCGGATCGTCGGATGCCAGACCGCCGCCGTGGAAGGACATCGCCGCCGCCACCCGCTGCGGGACCCGCCCGGCGACGACGAGGGACGTGCGTCCGCCCATGCAGTACCCGGTGGTGGCGAACGTCGTGCCGGTGACCTCGGGCCGCGATTCGAGGTAGTCGAAGAACGCGATCGCGTCCTGCGCCATCCGGTCGGGAGTGACGCTGCCCATCATCGACATGACCCGGGCGCGTTCGTCGGGGTCGCTGAAGGCGGTGTTGAGGTCGAAGGGTGCGTAGTCGCCGTGGCGGTAGTACACGTCGGGGACCAGCACGGCGTAGCCGTAGTCGGCCAGCTTCTGGGCCATCTCGTCGAAGACCGGGCGTCGGCTGCCGGCGTCGGGGTACATCACGACCCCCGGCCACGGCCCGTCGCCGTCGGGTGTGGCCAGGGTGACCGAACACGTTCCGTCGTCGGTCTCGATGGTGTCGGTAATGGTGGGCATGGCCTCCGTTGTACTCCCCGACGCTGCCCGTAAACTGGCCAGGTGCCGTCTGATGTCCCGGGTCGCTCCGCTCCTGCCCTCCGGACGCCGTACGAGGATCTGCTGCGACTGGTGCTGGAGACCGGGACGCCCAAGTCGGATCGCACGGGCACCGGAACCCGCAGCCTGTTCGGGCATCAGCTCCGGTACGACCTGGCCGAGGGCTTCCCGCTGATCACCACCAAGAAGGTGCACCTCAAGTCCGTCGTCTACGAGCTGCTGTGGTTCCTGCGCGGTGACTCCAACGTGCGCTGGTTGCAGGAGCACGGCGTGACGATCTGGGACGAATGGGCAAGTCCGACAGGTGAACTGGGCCCGGTGTACGGCGTCCAGTGGCGATCCTGGCCGACGCCCTCTGGTGAGCACGTCGACCAGATCAGCGCAGCGCTCGAATTGCTCAGGGCCGACCCGGACTCGCGGCGCAACATCGTCTCGGCCTGGAACGTCGGCGAGATCCCGCAGATGGCGCTGCCGCCGTGTCACGCGTTCTTCCAGTTCTACGTCGCCGACGGACGGTTGTCGTGTCAGCTCTACCAGCGCAGTGCGGATCTGTTCCTCGGCGTACCGTTCAACATCGCCAGCTACGCGCTGCTGACCCACATGATGGCCGCCCAGTCCGGTCTCGACGTGGGCGAGTTCGTCTGGACCGGCGGTGACTGCCACGTCTACGACAACCACGTCGACCAAGTCCGGCTGCAGCTGACCCGTGATCCCCGGCCATATCCGAAACTCGTTCTGGCTCCACGTGATTCGATCTTCGACTACACCTACGACGACATCGCGGTGGTCGACTACGATCCGCATCCGGGGATCAAGGCCCCCGTCGCCGTATGAGGACTGCTTGCAGGTCGGAGCGTCGTTCATGAGCGTTGGTCTCATCTGGGCGCAGTCGACCTCCGGCGTCATCGGGCGCGACGGCGGCATCCCGTGGCGACTGCCCGAGGACCAGGCGCGCTTCAAGGAATTGACCCTGGGCCAGACCGTCGTGATGGGTCGGCTGACGTGGGAGTCCCTGCCGCCGAAGGTGCGGCCGCTGCCAGGACGCCACAACGTCGTCGTCAGCCGGGACGCCGCTTACGAGGCCGACGGGGCGACGGTCGTCGGCAGCGTGGAGGAAGCGCTCGGCGACGGCGACGTCTGGGTGATCGGCGGCGCGCAGATCTACGCACTCGCGCTGGCGTGTGCGGACCGCTGCGAGGTCACCGAGGTCGACGTCGAACTGACCCGCGACGACGACGACGCTGTCGCACCCGTGCTCGACGAGGGCTGGGTAGGCACTGACGGTGAGTGGCTCAGCAGTACCTCGGGCCTGCGCTACCGGTTCTCCAGCTACGTACGGGCATGAGGCTCACGAGCGGGCAGGCGCGCCGAATCGCCGTCGCTGCCCAGGGGTTCACCGAGCCCAAGCCCACCGGGGCGGTGACGCGTGCCCACCTCAAGCGCCTGGTGTCCCGCATTCAGGTACTGCAACTCGATTCGGTGTCGGTGGCCGTGCGGGCGCACTACGCGCCGATCTTCAGTCGGCTCGGGCCGTATGACCGCGGTCTCCTGGAGCGGGCGGCCTGGAGTCATTCCGCTCGGTCGCCGCGCCTTCTCGTCGAGTACTGGGCCCACGAGGCGGCCCTGATGGCGGTCGACGATTGGCCGTTGTTGCGTTGGCGCATGCGCGAATACGCCGACGGCAGGTGGGGTAAGGAGATCGTCCGCAAGAACCGGAGACTGGCCGCCGACGTCGTCGCGGCGGTCGCCGAGATCGGTCCGTCGACCGCGGGTCAGATCGAGGCGCACCTCGCCGCCGAACCGCGTGGGCGCAAGGGCCCGTGGTGGGACCGCAGCGACACCAAGTGGGTGGCCGAGGCGCTGTTCGCGTCGGGAACGCTGACGACGGCGACCCGGGTGGGGTTCGCCCGGCACTACGACCTCAGCGAGCGGGTGTTGCCACCGGAGGTGTTCGCGCGTGAGGTGCCCGACGCCGAGGCGGTGCGGGCGTTGGTGCTTCGGTCGGCCACGGCGCTCGGCGTCGGTACCGAGACCGACATCCGGGATTACTTTCGGTTGGGTGCGGGTCAGGCCAAGCCGGTGATCGCCGACTTGGTCGCCGAGGGGGAGCTGGAGCCCGTCGAGGTGCAGGGGTGGACTGCACCGGCGTACCTGCGGGCGGGTCAGACCGTGCCGCGGACGAATCGGGGGACGGCGTTGCTGTGCCCGTTCGACCCGTTGATCTTCTTCCGGCCGCGCGTCGAGCGGCTGTTCGACTTCCACTACCGCATCGAGATCTACGTTCCGGAGCCCAAGCGGCAGTTCGGGTACTACGTCTGGCCGCTGATGCTCGACGGGGAGCTGGTGGGCCGGGTGGACCTCAAGGCCGACCGTGCCCGGGGTGCGCTGAACGCGGTCGGCGCGTTCGCGGAGCCCGGTCAGGATCCAGGTCGGGTGGCCGAGGCGCTCGCCGGTGAGTTGCGCACGATGGCGACGTGGTTGGAGCTCGACGACGTCGTGGTGGGGGACCGCGGCGACCTGGTGGGCGAGCTGCGCCGAGCGTGTGGCTGACGGTCGAGATTCGGTCCGATTCTCGCCACGAGACCCACGCGCGGCGACGGGCGCGCCTCCGTCAGCTCAACGGGATGTCGTTGTCGCCCTTGGACTCCTGATAGCGATCCGACAGCGCGGCGTAGCGACTCTTGATCCGCGCGGTCTGCATGCGCAACTCCGACCGCAGCGGTTCCTCCTCGGACTCGACGAGGTCGGCCAGCGCGTACGCGGTCCAGAACGCGTTGGACCGCCGGTAGCCGCCGGGCTCGAGCCCGAAGAGCTCCTTGAGGATCACCAGGTCGTGGGGAATGGCGAAGCTGTCCCGGGAGTCCTCGTGACTGTAGAAGTAGTAGAAGTTGTCGAATCCCGCCCACGTAATCGCCGACATGCACAACGTGCACGGTTCGTGGGTGGTGAGGAACACCAACTCACTGGTTGGCAGGCGTTGCGCCAACCCGTAGAACTGGTTGAGGGTGTTGATCTCCCCGTGCAGCAGCGGGTTGTCGGTCTCGTCGTTGGTACCCGCCACCACGAGCGAAAGGTCGGACTTGCGCAAGATCGCCGCGCCGAACACCTTGTTGCCCGCGGCGACCCCCTGCTCGGTCAGCGGAAGGATGTCGTCGGCGACGACGGCGAGTAGGCGAGCGGCGATGGTCAAGCCTTCTCCTCGGCCAGCTCTGGTACACCCTTGCCGCGGAACACGTTGATGCCGAACACGATTGCGCCGATCACCAGCCACACCAATCCGCCGATCTTGGCCAGCGAGTCCGCGTTGAACAGCACGTAGCCGATGATCAGGAAGCCCAGAGTCGGCACCACCAGATGCAGCAGGTAGTTCTTGGACTTCTGGCGCACCAGGTAGTACCAGACCACCGACACGTGCAGCAGGCAGAAGCCGAACAGGGCGCCGAAGTTGACCAGCGAGGAGATCAGGCCGATCTGACCGACGAAGAAGAGCACCAGCACCAGGCTCAGCGCACTGACCACGAGGATGGCCGCGACGGGCACCTTGCGGGCGCTGATCTTCGACAGGAAGTGGGGCAGTTGGCCGTCGCGGCTCATCGAGTACAGCAGCCGGCTCGTCGCGGCCTGAGCGGCCATCGCGTTGGCGAAGCCCACCGCCATGACGTTGACCGCGAAGAACGCGTTCATCCAGCCGGTGTTGGACGCCGCCTGCACCAGCGTGAAGAACGCGTTGCCCGCCTCGTCGTCGCTGAAGGACTCTCGACCACCGGCCAGCAGGCTCGCCAGCCACGTCTGCGTGATGAACAGGAACGCGACCACGAACAGCGCGATGATCATCGCTCGACCCGCGGGGTTCTTGCGACCCGTCGACTCCTCGGCCAGCGTCGAAATGCCGTCGAAGCCAAGGAAGCTCAGCACGGCGATCGACAGCGCGGTCGCGATCAGCGGCGCGGTGACGGTGCTCGAGTCCCAGATCGGCAGCGTGCTCCACCCCACGTTCGGCAGAGTCTGGCCGTTGATGGCGCGCACCGCGATGACGACGAAGACCACGACGAAGACGAGTTCGATGGCCAGGAACACCCGGTTGGCGAACTTCAGGAGGCTGATCCCGGCGAGGTTGATGATGGTGTTGACGATGACGAAGACGATCGCCCACACCCACCTCGGGCTGTCGGGGAACAGTCCCACCATCGACTCGGCCGCGAACACGTACAGCAGCGTGGGCACCAGCAGGTAGTCCAGCAGGATCGCCCACCCCGCGAAGAATCCCACGCTGGGGTGGATGCCGCGGCCGACGTAGGAGAACACCGAGCCGGCGAGCGGAAACGACTTCGCCATCTGCGAGTAGGCCAGCGCGGTGAAGATCATCGCGATCAGGCCGATCAGGTAGACCAGCGGCACCATGCCCGACGCGCTGTTGTACACGGTGCCGAAGATGGCCCACGGTGCGATGGGCACCATGAACACCAGCCCGTACACCAGCAGGTCCACCGTCGACACGGAGCGGTTGAGTTCCTGTGTGTAGCCGAAGGATTCGAGGGTGCGCTGTCCCTGTGCGGGCTGCGCGTCGGAGTTGACCACGAGGGTTCCTATCGGTCGTGTTCGGAGAGGAAGGAGGAGATGACGGCCCGGAACTCCGCCGGTTGCTCGAGATGCGTGCAGTGGCTGGCACCGGGGAAGACGTGACTGCGTACGTCGGGGATCCGGTCGACGAACGGCTTCCAGGTGGCGGGAGTGGCCTCGTCGAACTCGCCGGCGACCACCAGCGTCGGCGCCGCGACCTGGTCGAGGCGGTCTTCGATCGACCACGACTTGAGCGTGCCGAGGACGTGGAACTCGTTGGGGCCGTTCATGGTGTGGTACACCGTGGGCTCGGCTTCCATCTGGGCCTCGCTGTCGAGGAAGTCCCGCGGCGTGGGCGTCAGACGGCAGACGTGGCGTTGGTAGAACTCCTGCGTCGCGGCGAGATACTCCGGGTCGGTGACGGTGCCCGCTTCCTCGTGGCGGTCGAGTGCTCGCTGGGTGTCCTCGGGCAGTTCGGAGCGCAGCAGGGCCGCGGCTGCCATCCACAGCTCCATCGACGCCGGCGAGTTGCAGATCGACAGGGAAGCCAGGCCGTCGGGCCGGCGAACGGCGATCTCGGCGCCGAGCATGCCACCCCACGACTGACCGAGCACGTGGTAGCGGTCGATTCCCAAGGCCGCACGCACGGCGTGGAACTCGTCGACGAACAGGGCCGGGGTCCAGAAGTCGCGAGGAGCGTCGGGCAGATGCGTGCTCCGGCCGCAGCCGATCTGGTCGTAATGGACGACGACGCGGCCGGTCTCGTCGGCGAGGGCCGCGATGTTGCGTACGTAGTCGTGCGCCATGCCGGGACCGCCGTGCAACACGAGAAGTGGGATGGCGTCTGCGCGGGGGGAGTCGGGACTGGTGATCTGTACCCAGGTCTCGCCGTCGAGGAAGGGCACCGTGCGGGTCTGGACGGGCATGGCGCTCAGCATGTACCCACAATGGTCTTGCTGCAAGACCAATCGATGGGAATTAACATTTCGGTACCGACGAGCGGGGGAGGGCACGCATGGCCGAGGCATCCCCGACGGCAGCCGCCACGCGGCCGGGACTGCTCGCCCAGCAATTGGACATGCCGACGCGGGTCGACGAGATCACCGACCGGCTCGTCACGGCCATCGCGATCGGCGAATACCTGCCCGGTGCCCGCCTTCCCGTCGAACGCGACCTCGCCGGTGCGCTGGGCGTCGGACGCATGACGGTGCGTGCCGCGCTCGCCAGACTGGTCGAGCGGGGCCTGCTCGAGACGCGCCGCGGCCGGGGTGGCGGTTCCTACGTCGTCGACCAATGGCCGGAGTCCTCCACCGAGGCGGTGCGTCGCACGCTGGCGATGCGGCTCGGCGAGCTGCGCGACCGGTGCGACGCCATCGCGCGACTCCACGGTGCGGTCTGCCGCGCCGCGGCCGACGCCCGGACCGCGGCCGACGTCGACCGGTTGTGGGCCGCGCTCGAGGCGTATCGCACCGCCGACACCGGCTTGGCCTCCCAGCAGGCCGACAGCCGGTTGCACCTGGCGATCATGGACGCGGCCCACAACGCTGTGCTCACCCAGGTGCTCGTCGACCTCGAGGCCTCGGTCAGCATCGGCGCGCCGGCCCATCTGTGGGGCGAGCCCCTGACCATGCGGGACATGGAGTTGCGCTCGCTGCACGAGCACGAGGAGTTGGTCAGTGCGATCGCCGACGGTCGCGCCGACGACGCCGACGCCGTGGCCCGTGCCCACGTCGGCATCGACTTCGAACTGATCTCCGCCGCGATGCGCCGCGCCGGAGTGCTCGACGACTAGCACCGGTGCTCGTGATCGCCGGGGTCGAGCGGGTAATCTCAACCGCGTGACCACCAGCGGATTCGATGTCAGCGCACGTCTGGGCACCGTGCTGACGGCCATGGTGACGCCGTTCGGCCCGGACGGCTCGTTGGACCTGGCCGTCGCCAAGAAGCTCGCCAAGCACCTCGTCGACTCCGGGTGCGACGGGCTGGTTGTCTCGGGAACCACCGGCGAGTCGCCGACGACCACCGACGCCGAGAAGCTCGCGTTGCTCGCCGCCGTACTCGAGGCGGTCGGGGACCGCGCCAGGGTCGTCGCCGGGGCGGGGTCCTACGACACCGCGCACAGCGTGCACCTCGCCAAGGCCTGCGAGGCCGAGGGTGCCCACGGTCTCCTCGTCGTCACGCCCTACTACTCTCGGCCGCCGCAGGCCGGGCTCGTCGCGCACTTCCGCGCCGTGGCCGACGCCACCGCGTTGCCCAACGTGCTCTACGACATCCCGCCCCGGTCGTGCGTGCCCATCGAATGGGACACCGTGCGCGAGATCGCGCCGCACCCGAACATCGTCGCCATCAAGGACGCCAAGGGCGACCTGCACGGCGGCGCGATGATCATGGCCGAGACCGGACTGGCCTACTACTCCGGCGACGACGCCCTCAACCTGCCGTGGCTGGCGATGGGTGCGACCGGATTCATCAGCGTCTGGGGCCACTTCGCGGCCAGCCAGTTGCGAGACATGCTGTCGGCGTTCACCTCCGGTGATCCCGCGACCGCGCGCAAGATTCACGTGAGCCTCGGCGTCCTCAACGACGCCCAGAACCGCCTCGGCGGCGTGACCATGGCCAAGACGGGCCTTCGCTCGTTGGGCTTCAACACTGGGGATCCGCGCCTTCCGCAGGTCCCCGCGACGAGCGCCCAAGTCGAGGCGCTGGAGGCAGACATGCGGACAGCCGGCGTGCTCCGATGACCACCGAACTGGCGCCCCCCGGGCCGCTGGAGCCGGGCGGATTGCGGGTGACCGCGTTGGGCGGCATCAGCGAAATCGGCCGCAACATGACCGTTCTCGAGCACCTCGGGCGCCTCTTGATCATCGACTGCGGAGTGCTCTTCCCCGGCAACGACGAACCCGGCGTCGACCTGATCCTGCCGGATCTGCGCCACGTCGAGGGCCGTCTCGACGACATCGAGGCGCTGGTGGTGACCCACGCCCACGAGGACCACATCGGTGCCATCCCGCACCTGCTGAAGCTGCGGCCCGACATCCCCGTGGTCGGATCGAAGTTCACCCTGGCACTGATCGCCGCGAAGTGTCGCGAACACCGCATCAAACCCGTCTTCGTCGAGGTCGCCGAGAAGCAGAGCAGCAACCACGGCGTCTTCGAGTGCGAGTACTTCGCCGTCAACCACTCCATCCCCGACGCGCTGGCCATCGCCGTCTACACCGGGGCGGGCACGCTGCTGCACACCGGTGACATCAAGCTCGACCAGCTGCCGCTCGACGGCCGACCCACCGACCTGCCCGGCATGTCGCGGCTCGGCGACGCCGGCGTCGACCTGTTCCTGTGCGACTCGACGAACGCCGAGATCCCCGGCGTGGGACCGTCGGAGAGCGAGATCGGGCCGAACATGCACCGGCTGATCCGCGGTGCCGAGGGGCGCGTCATCGTCGCGTGCTTCGCCTCCAACGTCGCTCGCGTCCAGCAGATCATCGACGCGTCGGTGGCCTTGGGGCGCAAGGTGTCCTTCGTCGGGCGGTCGATGGTGCGCAACATGGGCATCGCCAAGGATCTGGGCTTCCTCACCGTCGACGACGACGACGTGGTCGACATCGCGGCGGCGGAGATGCTGCCGGCCGAGCGGGTCACGCTCGTCACCACGGGCACGCAGGGTGAGACGATGGCCGCGTTGTCGCGGATGTCGCGCGGCGAGCACCGCAGCATCACCCTCACCCAGGGCGACCTCATCATCATGTCGTCGTCGCAGATCCCGGGCAACGAAGAGGCCATCTTCGACGTGCTCGACTCGCTGGCCAAGATCGGGGTGCGCGTCGTCACCAATGCCCAAGTGCGCATTCACGTTTCAGGCCATGCCTACGCCGGTGAGCTGCTGTTCCTCTACAACGGGGTGCGACCACGCAACGTGATGCCGGTACACGGCACCTGGCGCCACATGCGCGCCAACGCGGCACTTGCGGCCAAGTCCGGTGTGCCCGAGGAGAACATCGTGCTCGCCGAGAACGGCGTCAGCGTCGACCTGGTCAAGGGTCGGGCCAAGATCTCCGGAGCCGTGCCGGTCGGAAAGATGTTCATCGACGGTCTGGTCACCGGCGACGTGGGGGACGCCACGTTGGGCGAGCGGCTCGTGCTGTCGTCCGGATTCATCGCCGTCACCATCGCCGTCGACCGGGCCACGGGCAAGGTCGTGGCACCGGTGCACCTGCAGTCGCGCGGCTTCTCCGAGGATCCCAAGGCACTCGAGCCCGTCACCCGGCTCGTCGAAGAGGCCTTGGCATCGCTGGCCGCGGAGAAGGTCACCGACCCGACCCGTCTGGCTCAGGCCGCCCGACGTGCGATCGGCAAGTGGGTGGGGGAGAAGTACCGCCGGCAGCCGATGATCGTGCCGACGGTCCTCGAGGTCTGATCCGCGTCGACCGGCCCTAACGAGGTGTCAGCGAGACGACGGACACCGTGTTCTCGTAGTAGCCCGTGACGTAGGCTCTCGAACCGTCCGGCGCGAGCACCACTTCGGCATCGCTCGATTGATTCGGGGTGGCAGTCGGTATCGCGATCCTGTCCACCAGCATGCCGGTCGCCACGTCGAAGACGGACAACCTGGTGCTCTCTCCGTAGTAGATCCTCTTGCCGTCGCTGCTGACGGTGACCTTCCTGTTCACCGTGTCCGTCCTGCCGACCACCTGATTCGTCGCGGTGTCGACGGTGAGGAGCGAGGACCCCGTCACGTAGAGTTTCTTGCCGTCGGGGCTGAGCGTCAGGTCGTCGACGAATCCAT
The DNA here is from genome assembly GCF_040614235.1 of Mycobacterium sp. NPDC006124. Taxonomy (NCBI): domain Bacteria; kingdom Bacillati; phylum Actinomycetota; class Actinomycetes; order Mycobacteriales; family Mycobacteriaceae; genus Mycobacterium; species Mycobacterium sp. NPDC006124. The sequence continues at coordinate 611,921 of NZ_JBEXUA010000001.1, forward strand.
CCTGCTGCCGGAAGACGATCGTTCTCTGGACCTGCCTGGTGGTGGTATCGACGACGAGCAGGTGAGCCTCGTAGGGGCCGGCGCTCGCCTGGCTGATGACGTACACGTGCCGGCCGTCCGACGATGCTTCGACCGCGATCGGCGTTGCGTCGTGAAGCGGAATTCGGTCGACGATCTGATTCGTCGCGGTGTCGAGTACCGCCAGCTGCCCATCCATGGCGGTCGAGTCGTCGGTGCCCGCGCCGACGAATCCGCGTGTTCCGTCGGCGGAGAGGGCAACGTCGTAGGCAAACAGGGAATTCGACGCTCCATCGGGCGTCACGTCGGCCTGTGCGACGACGGAGTACGACTGGGTGTCGAACACCGAAACGTGCCCGTAGGCGGTGTAGTACACCCGCTTGCCGTCCGGCGAGATCACGATCGCTCGGGGTCGGTCGTTGACGGGCACTGCGGTGACGGTGTTGGACGCGGTGTCGATCACCGATATCAGGTTGGCATTGTCGTGCGTCACGTATACGCGCGTCCCGTCGGGGGAAATCGCCTCAGAACGCGGCATGCTGTTGGGTTGAAGGTCGATCGTCGCGGTATAGGCGCCGGCGCTGGGCAGGACCGGAATGTTCCCGACGTCGACGGTCTTGGTCCCTCCGCGTCCGTCGCTGGCCACCACCGTGAACGAATCACTGTCCGGTCCAACGGAGTTGAAGGCGTCGACTCGGCTCTGAGGTGTGGGCGTATAGGTGAACACACCGTTGGATTGAAGGTTGAGGATGCCCTTGGTGGGCGTGCTGGTGAAGGTGTAGCGCAACGGGTCGCCGTCGGGATCGCTGATGTTGAGATTGCCCGTGACGACTCCAGCCGGAGTCATGCCCGTGATGCTCGGTGGGCCCGACGTGACCGGCGCTCTGTTGGCTGGGGTCACGGGTACGTCGTTGATGGTGACGGCCGTCCTGGCGCCTCTGGCGTCAGTGATGGTGATGGTGAAGGTGTCGTAGTCCGGCCCTGGCGTGGTCAGTGCGGTGGCGCGGGCCGGCGCCGTAGGCGTGTAGCTGAAGGTGCCCGCGGGATCGACCGTTGCGGTGCCCTTCCCGGCTTGGGTGGTGACCTGATAGGTCAACGCGTCGTTGTTGGGGTCGGTGGCGTTGAGTTGTCCGGTGACGACGCCGGAAGTGCCGTCGATGTTGGTGATCTGCGGTGACGCGGTCGGAGGCGCATTGAAGACACCCCCGATGACGCCGCCGAGAAATCCGAGGATGCCGCCGACGACATTGCCCACGCCGGTGACCACGAACCCGAGCGTTGAGCCGACGGTATTGGTTGCCTGTGGTGCCGGCGCCGCCGCGGCGGCACGGGCAACCGGTGCCGCCGTGGATGCCGGCGCGATGGTCTGGGTGGTCGCGGTTCGAGCCCGAGATCGCAAGCCGACATCGTTTGCAAGGGAGTCGAATTCGCGACGCACGAAGGCCAGAATGGCGAACATGACGGGGGGTGTCGCAGGTGATTCGGGTCCGGGGGTGACGAACGGGGACAGCGCGTTGGCCACCAGCTGCGTGAAGGTGGCGCTAACCCCGGTGTAATGAGTTGCGGTGGTTGGGTTTTCGGATTCTGACGTAACGCGCATGGCCATGGCGGGTGTCGCCGCCACGGTCGGGCTCGCGGGTGTCGGCGTGGTGGTGGGTGCGTCCGCGGTCGGCGCAGCAGGCGCGACGCTGGTCCCCGTGTCGGCGACGGTGGTCACGGGAGCTGCCTGCGATGACGTGGCTTGCCGTCGGATGTCGTCGTTCTTGGATCTTCGGATGGGTCCGGTGTTCGAAGGCGACTCCTCGGTATCCGTCGAAGCGTCGTCTGAAGAGTCGTCGTCGTCGACGGCGGACTTCTCGGGCTCCGTCACCGGGTCGTCCACCGCTTCATCAATCGGGTCGTCGCTGGTGGACGTGGCGGCTTGACCGTTGACGGTGGCTTTGGCTCCGCCGGAAACGTCGACGGTGGCGCGCGGATGCTCGTCGTCGTCCTTGGTTCCCGTTCCAGGCGAGCGTGTCTTCCCTGCATTGGACGATCCGCCGGCGCCGACTGCTTGGGGTCCGGGCGACTCCGGGGCCGACGCGGGCGCCGCCCCGGCTTCGTCCGACGCGGCCTCCGGGCTGGCCCACGCCATCCCCGGGGAGGCGCCGAAAGCGACGCCGATGCCAAGCGCGAGTGCCAGCGCGCCGACGCGGCCGACGTAGCTGCTATGGGTACCGACTCGAGCCCTGCTCGCGATGCTCGTCGATGTTTCGTTTGCCTGTGACACGTCAATCCCCCCGGATGATGCCCCGACGCTGGTGTCGGAGACGGCACAGCTAATCATCTACCTGTGTTCGCTGTATTGAACCAACAGCTGGATGATGCAATTGCCCACATTCAGCTAATGACAGGCAGATCGCAGCATATCCACATGCGTGGTCTCGACGCTAGTCCTGAAGTTAGCTGCAATTTGCGCCTCGGACTATTGTCGGCGCGACGAGTCGTGCGCCGGGATCGCCCTGCCGGGGCTGAACCCGGCTGGATCAGCCACGTCGCCGATCAGCGCTTGTTGACGTACCCGTCGTCGACGGGCAGGGCCACCCCGGTGATGTGCTTGCCGGCGTCGGACACCAACCATGCGACGGTGTCCGCGATGACCTCGGGCTCGACGGTCTCCATGTTGGCGACACTTGCCATGTCCAGTCCGTCGGCGTTGCCGTCGGTCATGTCCGAGAGCCACTTCCGGGTGAACTCGTTGTCGATCATCGGCGTTCGCACGCCCGCAGGGTGGATCGAGTTCACCCGAATTCCTTGCGGCGAGAGCAGATTGGCATAGGAGCGCATCAGCCCGACCACGCCGTGCTTGGCGGCCGCGTATCCGATCGACCCCGCGAACGGCGATCCGAGGCCGACCAATCCCATCACCGAGCTGATCAGCACGATGGCACCGCCGTTGCCCGCCTTGACCATTGGCCGCATCGCGACGTCCACCGTGTGGTGCACGCCGGTGAGGTTGACGTCGATCACGTCGTGCCATGCGTTCTCGTCGGCCATCGGCGCGATGCCGGCGTTGGCAACCACGACGTCGAGGCGGCCGCCGAGTTCCTCGACCCCGGTCCGCAACGCCGTCTTGAGCGCCGTCCGGTCCCGCACGTCGGCCCGCAGCGCCACGATGCGAGCGCCGGTGTCCTGCACCAGCTTCACGGTGTCGGCGAGGTCGTCGGGGGTTGCCATCGGGTAGGGCACCGAAGCGATCTGGTCGCACAGGTCCACGGCGATGACGTCGGCGCCCTCGGACGCCAGCTTCAGCGCGTGGGCGCGACCCTGGCCGCGAGCCGCACCCGTGATGAAGGCGACTTTGCCCTCGAGGGTTCCCATGGCTAGGGACGCAGCTGACCCTTGGTGGGGTCACCCGCGACGATCGGCTTCAGCATCTTGATGTCCGGGGCGCCGTCGAGGTGTTCGCCGATGGCGCCGAAGAGGGTGCCGATCGCCGGGGCGGTGCCGTGCGCCTTCAGCGCTTCCTCGTCGGCCCACTGCTCGACGAAGACGAAGGTGCCGTCGGCCTCGTGCAAGGAGTACAGCTCGCATCCCGGCTCGGAGTGAACCGCCTCGATCGCCTGCGTGCACGCGGTTCGCACGGCGTCGACGGACTCGGGCTTGGCGGTCATGGTGGCGACGACGACGACGGGCATGGGCGGGTACTCCTCATCGAGTGGGTTGGCGCCGAGTGAGGTCGGCGCGCATCACATTACCCAGCCGTCGGCGGGATCACGGGAGTACCTCGAATGGTCCTCGCGGCGTCAAGTCGGCCAGCGAATTCGTGGTGGCATCGTTGGCTATTCGTTACCTGTGTGGCTAATGGTGAAATTGGGGCTAAAGCGACTAGTCTTTCCCCATGGCTAGTAAGACCGCCGCCCGCTCGGGGGCTCGTTCGAGCAGCTCAAAGCCCCGAGCGCGCACGACGCGCCCCGCCGCTCCGCGGCGCAAACCCGCGCCGCGACGCAACCCCTCTCCGGTGGCCGTCGCTGGCACCGCGATCGGCAAGGGGGCACGTGCGAGCTGGCTGATGCTCGCCAAGGGTGCGGGCTCCACCGCCCGGTCCGTCGGACGGGCCCGGGAACTCGAGCCGGGCCACCGCCGCGACGGCATCGCACTCGGCCTCCTCGCGCTGGCCGTCGTGCTCGCCGCCAGTTCGTGGTTCGACGCCGCGCGCCCAGTCGGCGGCTGGATCGACGCGAGCGTCCGTACCGTCATCGGGTCCGCCGTCGTGCTGCTGCCCGTCGCCCTGATTGCGGTGGCGATCCTGCTGATGCGCACCGAACCGAACCCCGAGGCGCGGCCCCGGCTGGTCCTGGGCACGTCGATGATCGCGCTGCCCGTGCTCGGCCTGTGGCACCTGTGGTCCGGCGCCCCCACCGACCCGGCCGACCGGCAGCGGGTGGCCGGGTTCGTCGGCTTCGCCATCGGCGGGCCGCTCTCGGACGGCCTGACCCCGTGGATCGCCACGCCGCTGTTGATCATCGGCATCCTGTTCGGCCTTCTGCTGGTGACCGGCACGACGATTCGGGAAGTGCCCGGCGCCCTGCAGGACATGTTCATGGGCGCCTACCGCGGCGACACCCGTGACGAGTACGACGACTACGACGACGACGCGGACTACGACGACGCGGGGGCCCATCCCGCCGACGACTACTCCGACGGCTACTACGACGATCCCGCGTCGACCCGCGCCGACGAGGCGCAGTGGCCCGGCGCCCCTCGTGCCGGCGCGGCAGCCTCGGCCAGCCGCCTCGGCACACCGATGGACAACTACCCGCTCGACGAACCCCCGGCGGGCAGGAGCGCCGCGACCGGGGATTGGGCAGAAGCCGACGAGACGCCCACGGCGCCCGAGCCCAAGGTCCGGGCCAAGCGCAAGAAGCCCGAGGCGCCAGCCGCCATGCCCGTCGCCGAGGAGACCCTCTCCCTGGATCGCGTGGTGGAGGGGCCCTACACCTTGCCGTCCCTGGACCTCCTGGTCGCGGGGGATCCGCCGAAGCTGCGCAGCGCGGCCAACGACAAGATGATGGACGTCATCCAGTCGGTGCTCGACCAGTTCAAGGTCGACGCCGCGGTGACGGGACTGACCCGCGGGCCGACCGTCACCCGTTACGAGGTGGAACTCGGGCCCGGCGTCAAGGTGGAGAAGATCACCGCGCTGCAGAAGAACATCGCCTACGCGGTGGCCACCGAGAGCGTCCGCATGCTGGCCCCGATCCCCGGCAAGTCCGCCGTCGGCATCGAGGTGCCCAACACCGACCGCGAGATGGTGCGGCTGTCCGACGTCCTCACCGCGCCGACCACTCGCCGCGACCACCACCCGCTGGTCATCGGCCTCGGCAAGGACATCGAGGGCAACTTCATCTCGGCGAACCTGGCCAAGATGCCGCACCTGCTGGTCGCCGGTTCCACCGGCTCCGGCAAGTCCAGCTTCGTCAACTCCATGCTGGTGTCGTTGCTGTCGCGGGCCACCCCCGAAGAGGTCAGGATGATCCTGATCGACCCCAAGATGGTGGAACTCACGCCGTACGAAGGCATTCCGCACCTCATCACCCCGATCGTCACGCAGCCCAAGAAGGCCGCGGCCGCGCTCGCCTGGCTCGTCGAGGAGATGGAGCAGCGCTACCAGGACATGCAGGCCAACAAGGTCCGCCACATCGACGACTTCAACAAGAACGTCAGGTCCGGCGTCATCACCGCGCCGCTGGGCAGCGAACGGGTCTACAAGACCTACCCGTACATCATCGCCATCGTCGACGAGCTCGCCGACCTCATGATGACCGCGCCGCGCGACGTCGAGGACGCCATCGTGCGCATCACCCAGAAGGCTCGTGCCGCCGGCATCCACCTGATCCTGGCCACCCAGCGGCCGTCGGTGGACGTCGTCACGGGTCTGATCAAGACCAACGTGCCGTCGCGTCTGGCGTTCGCGACGTCGTCGCTGACCGACAGCCGGGTGATCCTCGACCAGCCGGGCGCCGAGAAGCTGATCGGCATGGGCGACGGGCTGTTCCTCCCGATGGGCGCCAACAAGCCCGTCCGGTTCCAGGGCGCCTACATCAGCGACGAGGAGATCTACTCCGTCGTCGCCGCCTGCAAGGACCAGGCCGAGCCCGACTACACCGAGGGTGTCACCGCGGCCAAGCCGAGCGGCGAGCGCACCGACGTCGACCCCGACATCGGGGACGACATGGACGTCTTCCTGCAGGCCGTCGAGCTGGTGGTCTCGTCGCAGTTCGGGTCCACCTCGATGTTGCAGCGCAAGCTGCGGGTCGGGTTCGCGAAGGCCGGTCGCCTGATGGACCTCATGGAGACCCGCAACATCGTCGGCCCGAGCGAGGGTTCCAAGGCTCGAGAGGTGCTGGTCAAACCCGACGAGCTGGCGGGCACCCTGATGCTGATCCGCGGCGGTGCCGACGCCAACGGAGCCGACGCCGACGACGAGGATTGACCCCCAACGCCGAACGTGAACCCACTGCGGCTTTCGGGCCGGATTCTCGCAGTGGCGTCACGTTCGGCGCTTACAAGGTCCGCAGCATTCGGGTGTTACCTAGGATGTTGGGCTTGACGTAGGACAGGTCCAGGAATTCGGCCACGCCGATGTCGTAGGAGCGGCGCATCTCGTCGTACACCTCAGACGTCACCGGGGTGCCCTCGATCTCCTGGAAGCCGTGGCTGCCGAAGAACTCGGTCTCGAAGGTCAGCACGAAGATCCGCTTGAGCCGCAGCTCCCTGGCCACGTCCAGTAGGCGGGTCACCACGGCGTGCCCGACCCCGCGGCCCCGCATCCGCGGGTGCGCCGCGACGGTGCGCACTTCGCCGAGGTCGGCCCACAGCACGTGCAGCGCTCCGCACCCCACCAACTCGCCGTCCACTTCGGCCACCCAGAACTCCTGGACCGACTCGTAGAGGGTGACGAGATTCTTCTCCAGCAGGATCTTTCCGGCGTAGACGTCGACCAGTGCCTTGATCTGAGGGACGTCCGACGTGCGGGCGCGACGGACCACCAGATCGTCGTCGATGGGAGCTCCGGTCACAGCAGTGAGGGTATCGGTTCACGCTACCGATATTCTGGTCACGTGCCGGGTCAGTCAGACGTCGATCCGTTGACCCCGCGCGTGAGTGTGGTCAACGTCGCCAACGCGCTCACCGGCGTGCGCATCGTGCTCGTCCCGGTGTTCCTCGCGGCGCTTTTCGTCGGGGACGGCCACGAAACGTACTGGCGCGTAGTCGCGTTCATCGTCTTCACGGTGGCGGTCGTCACCGACCGCGTCGACGGTGCCATCGCCCGCAGCTACGGCATGGTCACCGAGTTCGGCAAGCTCGCCGACCCGATCGCCGACAAGGCGCTCATCGGGGCGGCCCTGGTCGGTCTCAGCATGCTCGGTGACCTGCCGTGGTGGGTCACCATCCTGATCCTGGTCCGCGAGATCGGCGTGACGATCCTGCGACTCGTCGTCATCCGCAGCGGCGTGATCCCCGCCAGCCGGGGCGGCAAGGTCAAGACGCTGGTGCAGTCGGTGGCCATCGGCCTGTTCGTGCTGCCCCTTGGCGGGGCGTGGCTGACGGGGGCATGGGTGTTCATGTGGGCCGCGATCGTGCTCACGGTCCTCACCGGCGTGGACTACCTGGTCTCCGCGGTGCGCGGCGTCCGCACGTGATCCGAGCGGCGTTCGGGAACCAATCTGGCAGCCGCGGGCGTTCTGGTTGATAGTGAAACCGAAAAGATCAGTTACCACGTCCTTCGTTGTGAGGAGACCGCGATGACGACATTGCTTCGCGAAGTGATCGGCGACGTGCTGCGTCAAGTCCGGCTCTCGCAAGGGCGGACGCTACGAGAAGTGTCCGACGACGCCCGGGTCAGCCTCGGCTACCTGTCCGAGGTGGAGCGCGGCCGCAAGGAGGCCTCGAGCGAGTTGCTCAGCGCCATCTGTGGGGCTTTGGAGGTTCCGCTGTCCCGGGTGCTGACCAATGCCGGAGAGACCATGGAACGGCAGGAGAAGACCGCTGCCCGCCCGGTGGCCACGGCCAGTGGAGCCACCATCGACTACTCCACGCGCGTGGTGATTCCGCAGGCCGTGTCGATGGCGGTGGCCTGAGGGCCGTTCAGCTGCTCTGCCACGTCGGAAACGCGAGCAGGGGGTGTGGTGATCTGCGCGCAACCGATAAGTTGGCAGTCAGCGAATTCGAACGCATGTCGGTGAGCCGTGGGACGGGCACACTGGACTTACTCCAACACGAAGGCGGAACGCACTGATGGCCAACCCGTTCAGCAAGGCGTGGAAGTACCTCATGGCGCTGTTCAGCTCCAAGGTCGACGAGTACGCCGACCCCAAGGTGCAGATCCAGCAGGCCATCGAGGACGCGCAGCGCCAGCACCAGGGCCTCACCCAGCAGGCGGCGTCGGTGATCGGCAACCAGCGTCAGCTGGAGATGCGTCTCAACCGCCAGTTGGCCGACATCGAGAAGCTCCAGGTCAACGTGCGCCAGGCGCTGACGCTCGCCGATCAGGCCGCGACGTCGGGTGACGCCGCCAAGGCTACCGAGTACAACAATGCCGCCGAGGCGTTCGCCGCCCAGCTCGTCACCGCCGAGCAGAGCGTCGAGGACCTCAAGACGCTGCACGACCAGGCGTTGCAGGCAGCCGGCCAGGCCAAGAAGGCCGTCGAGCAGAACGCCATGGTGCTGCAGCAGAAGATCGCCGAGCGCAGCAAGCTGCTCAGCCAGCTCGAGCAGGCCAAGATGCAGGAACAGGTCAGCGCCTCGCTGCAGTCGATGAGCGAGATCGCCGCGCCGGGCAACACTCCCAGCCTCGATCAGGTGCGCGACAAGATCGAACGCCGTTACGCCAACGCCATGGGGTCGGCGGAGCTGGCCCAGAACTCCGTGCAGGGTCGCATGATGGAGGTCCAGCAGGCCAGCGTGCAGATGGCCGGACACTCTCGCCTGGAGCAGATTCGCGCGTCCATGCGTGGCGATGCGCTGCCCGCCGGTGACGGCACCTCGGCACCCGCGACGCCTGCGACCAATCCGCCGGCGGCCACGCCGGAAAATCCGCTCTCGCAATAGTTCTCGAAGGTAGGTGGGCCATGGCAGCGGAACCTCGAACCGGACGGGTCGACGGGTGGCGCACGCTGGCCCAGCGGGGCGTCGACACCGCGGCGGAGTTGTCCGACGTCGTGGCGCAGCGACTCGGCCTCGCCGCCGACCCGCGAGCCAAGCTGCTGCGCAAGCGTAAGTGGGCGCTTCGCGCGGCGGTGTTCCTCGCCTTCTCGACGGGGCTGTGGATCGCCGTGACCTGTGTGCTCGCGTCCTGGGACGTCATCCCCGCCTGGGTGCTCCCGATCCCGGCCTCCATCGCCGTCGGCGCCGCCTTCCTCGCCACCCTGGCCGTGCTGCGGTATCGGTGGCTCAAGCGGTCCCCGTTACCTGCGGAACGACGGGTGCGCCGGTTGCCGCCGTGGGGCTCTGCGGCCCGCCAGCCGATCGCGGCACTGAATTCGGCTGAGCGGGGGCTGTTCTCGCTCCTCGGGGTGATGGAGCGGGGTCACATGCTCCCGGCCGACGAACTGTCCGAGATCGCGGCCGTCGCCAACCAGACCTCGGCGGCCATGATGGCGACGGCCAACGAGGTGGTGTCGATGGAGAAGGCGGCCAATGCCGCACCCCAGTCTCGCGTTCACCTGACCCCGACGATCCGGGCGTTCGCGGCCCAACTCGACGGCGGCGTGCGGCAATACGACGAAATGGTCGAGGCCGCAGCCCAATTGGTGTCGGCTGCCAGCTCCGGGTCGATGTCCAACTCGGCGATGTCTGCGCAGCGGCAGCGTCACGAACTGGGCAACGCGACGGACCGGCTCGCGGGTTGGGCGCAGGCCTTCGACGAACTCGGGCACCGGCGCGGCGCCTGAGGGCTCAGACGGCGCTGCTGCTCGGCGGGCCCGAGCGGGGACCGTACTTCTCGGCGTACGCGTCGTGAATGTGGGCGTCGCGCTGGCGGTTTCGATAGTCCACCAGGCTGGTGTCCAGTCCGTGCTTGCGCAGCATGTGGCGACGCCACACCTTGTTGAGCGCGTGCGAGAAGAAGACGAACGGAATCAGGATCGGCAACGTCGTCGACAGATGCAGGTACAACGACATCGGAACGATCCAGAACGGCGTCAGTATCAACACCGCCGGGACGATCATGCGGACCATCATGCGTCGCGTGGCACCGGGGCCGGCGAGGTCGTCGGCCACCCACTGGCGCATCGACGTCGGCAGGCGCCTTCCGTAGCAGTAGCCGACGTACTGCAGGAGATTGGGCGTGCTGCGCCCGGCCGGCGAGGTCACCGGAACCGGGGGCGCAGGGCGGGTACCGCGACTCCGGCGATACCGCGCACCGTCGCCTTGACCATGTCGAGGGTGTCGAAGTAGTCCCGCCACAGCGTGATTCGTCCGTCGTGAACCTCGAAGACGCCACACACCCAGAACTGCAGGCGCAACGGGCCGAGGATGAGCGCGTCGGTGCGTTCGTTGAGGACCGTCGAGCCCTCGCCGACGTTGCGGTGGAACACGACGTCGAAGCGCGCGCGGCCCTGCATGGCACGAAACAGCTTCATCGCGCGGGCACGACCACGGATGGTCGGCAGCCCGACGTTCTCGTAGACCAGGTCGTCGGCGAGCAGTGCGTCGGCCCCGTCGAAGTCCTCGTCCCTCAGCGCGAACAGGAACGCCTCGACGGTGTGGGCGTTGGTGGTGCTCGCGACGACTGAATTCTGGTCGGTCATGGACTAAGGGTAGTTGGCGAGCACTGTGGCAGGGTAGGGCGATGCGCGTGGCGGTGGTGGCCGGACCCGACCCGGGACACGCCTTCCCCGCCATGGCGCTGTGCCTGAAGTTCCTGGCCGCGGGGGACGAGCCGATACTGCTGACCGGAGCCCCGTGGCTGGACCTGGCCAGAGACCATGGTCTGCGGGCCATGCCGTTGGCCGGGCTGGACCCCGTCGACGGTGACGACGACACCGACTCCGGTGCCAAGCTGCACCGGCGGGCGGCGCGCATGGCGGTGGCCAACGAGCGCGGGCTCGCCGACCTCGACCTCGACCTGGTGGTGTCCGACGTCATCACCTCCTGTGGCGGGATGGCCGCCGAGATGCTGGGCCTGCCGTGGGTGGAGCTCAATCCGCACCCGCTGTACCGACCGTCGACGGGCCTTCCGCCGCTGGGCTCGGGGCTGGCGCCGGGGGTGGGCGTGCGAGGACACCTGCGCGACACGGTGATGCGGGCGCTGACCGCGCGGTCGTGGCGCGCGGGGCAGCGGCAACGCAGCGCCGCCCGCGTCGAGATCGGTCTGCCGGCCTCGGATCCCGGCCCGGTGCGCCGCCTGATCGCCACCCTGCCCGCACTCGAGGTGCCGCGCCCGGATTGGCCCGCCGAGGCCGTCGTCGTCGGGCCCCTGCACTTCGAACCCACGTCGACGGTCCTCGAGATTCCCAAGGGCGCCGGGCCCGTGATCGTGGTCGCTCCGTCGACGGCGGTGACCGGCACGCAGGGTCTCGCCGAACTGGCACTGGAGGCGTTGACGCCGGGGCGCACGGTGCCCACCGGCGCACGGGTGGTCGTCTCGCGCCTCGGGGGCGAGGGGGCCGCGGTGCCGCCATGGGCCGTCGTGGGACTCGGCCGTCAGGACGAGCTGCTCTCCCGGGCGGACGTGGTCGTCTGCGGCGGTGGGCACGGTCTGGTGGCCAAGGCGCTGCTGGCCGGCGTGCCGATGGTCGTGGTACCGGGCGGGGGAGACCAGTGGGAGATCTCCAATCGCGTTGCGCGCCAAGGCTTTGGCCGACTCGTCCGACCGCTGACCGCCGGTGCGTTGACCGCCGCCGTCGACGAGGTGCTGACCTCACCCGGATATCGCGAACGGGCCCGGCGGGCCGGCGGAAGCGTCGACTCCGTCGCCGATCCGGTACGGGTGTGCCACGACGCGCTGGTGTCCTCTCGGTAAGTTGGTGGGCGTGCGGCTGACGGAATTCCACGAGTTGGTCGACGGACAGTTTGGCCGAGTGCGCGGCGCCTCACTGCTCGTCGACCACGTCCTCAGCGGCATCGGCGGTCGAACCGCCCTTCAGGCCATCGAGGAGGGCGTCGACCCGCGCGAGGTCTGGCGGGCGCTGTGCGCCGACTTCGACGTGCCCCGCGACCAGTGGTGAACCGCTAGCTCGCAACGTCACCGGCGTGTCCTCTTGAATCGAACACGTGTTCGTCTACTGTGGGCTCTGTTCGACGGACATCTTGTCGGTGGCCTCCTCTAGCGTCACGGCCAACCGATCGGAACCGATCGAGAACTCACCAGGACGGAGAGCACCATGCCACAAGCCCCAGATCGCGAGAAGGCCCTCGAGCTGGCCCTCGCTCAGATCGAGAAGAGTCACGGCAAGGGGTCGGTGATGCGACTCGGCGAGGAGGTGCGTCAGCCGATCTCGGTCATCCCGACGGGGTCGATTGCCTTGGACGTGGCACTCGGCATCGGCGGGTTGCCCCGCGGCCGCGTCGTCGAGATCTACGGTCCGGAATCCTCGGGCAAGACCACCGTCGCGCTGCATGCGGTGGCCAACGCCCAGGCCGCCGGCGGCATCGCGGCGTTCATCGACGCGGAGCACGCGCTGGACCCGGAATACGCCAAGAGGCTTGGCGTGGACACCGATTCACTGCTGGTCTCGCAGCCGGACACCGGTGAGCAGGCCCTCGAGATCGCCGACATGCTGATCCGGTCCGGCGCGCTGGACATCCTGGTCATCGACTCCGTGGCCGCCTTGGTGCCCCGCGCCGAGATCGAGGGCGAGATGGGCGACAGCCACGTCGGTCTGCAGGCCCGGCTGATGAGCCAGGCGCTCCGCAAGATCACCGGTGCCCTGAGCAATTCGAACACCACGGCGATCTTCATCAACCAGCTGCGCGAGAAGATCGGCGTCATGTTCGGCTCGCCCGAAACCACCACCGGTGGAAAGGCGTTGAAGTTCTACGCCTCCATTCGGTTGGACGTCCGCCGCATCGAGACGCTCAAGGACGGCACCGACGCGGTCGGCAACCGTACCCGCTGCAAGATCGTCAAGAACAAGATGGCGCCACCGTTCAAGCAGGCCGAGTTCGACATCCTCTACGGCAAGGGCATCTCCAAGGAGGGCTCGCTCATCGACATGGGCGTCGAGCACGGATTCGTGCGCAAGTCCGGTTCCTGGTTCACCTACGAGGGTGAGCAACTGGGGCAGGGCAAGGAGAACGCGCGCAACTTCCTGCTCCAGAATCCCGAAGTGGCCGCCGAGATCGAGAAGAAGATCAAGGAGAAGCTCGGCATTGGTGCCGTGCTGACCGACGACGCCAGCAATGTCGAAGCCCTTCCCGCCCCAGTCGACTTCTGAGTCCGACGAGGAGCAGACGCAGGATCCCCGCGAACGCGAGGAGCAGGCACGCAACCTGTGCCTGCGTCTGCTCACCGTGCGGGCCCGCACCCGGGCCGAGCTCGCCGAGCGACTGACCAAGCGGGGATTTCCCGACGACGTCGGTGAACGGGTGCTCGACAGACTGGCGACGGTCGGGCTCGTCGACGACCAGGACTTCGCCGAGCAGTGGGTCCGGTCGCGACACGTCCACGCCGGAAAGGGCAAGCGCGCCTTGGCTGCCGAATTGCGCACCAAGGGCGTCGATGACGACGTGATCGCCGATGCGCTGGCCGACGTCGACTCCGACGCCGAGAGGGTTCGTGCCGAGCAACTCGTCGCCGACAAGTTGCGACGCGAGCGCCTCGACGACGACGGTGACGACGTGAAGGTCACGCGTCGGCTGGTCGGGATGTTGGCCCGCAAGGGATACGCCCAGTCTATGGCCTTCGACGTCGTGAAGGTCGCGTTGGCCAGCGAACGGGAACGTCGCCGGGTCTAGCCGTCGGCGTTGCCTGGGCAGTACACCTAGATCGTCCCGCCGGCACCCGCCCCGAAGGTGCCCTGGGTGACCGGGGCGGCGTGCAGGGGTTCGGGTCCGCGCTTGGAACGGCGTAGTCGGCCTTCCAGCCACGTCGCGAAGGCGCCGAGGCTGAAGTTCACACAAATCATGAGGACGGCGATGACGATCAACGCCGGAACGTAGTTGCCGTAGGCGGAACCCACCTGGGTGCCTTGGCGGACCATCTCCAGGAACGTGATCTGGTAGCCGATGGCGGTGTCCTTGAGCACCACCACCATTTGGGACACCAGGACCGGGAGCATCGAGGTGACGGCTTGGGGCAGCAGAATCGACCGCATGACCTGACCCCACCGCAGGCCCAGGGCTTCGGCGGCCTCGGATTGACCGCGGGGCAGGGCGTTGACGCCGGCGCGGACGATCTCGGCGATCACTGCGCCGTTGTAGAGCGTCAAACCCGTGATGACGCCGGCGAGTGCCAGGTACTTCGACGGGAAGACGTCGTAGGTGGCGTAGAGGAAGTACGCGAAGATCATCATGATCAGCACAGGTACGGCACGGAAGAATTCGACGATCACCGCGCATGGGCGGCGTATCGCGTCGCGGTGGGACAGGCGCCCGATGCCCAGCGCGAAGCCCAGCAGTAGTGCGAGCACGATCGACACCGCGGCCGCCGTCAGCGTGCCCTGCACGCCGGGCAGCACGTAGGTCTTCCAGAGGTTGCCGGTCAGGAATGGTTCCCACTTAGCGGCCGTCAGCTGGCCCTTGGCCTCGAGTCGGGAGTAGACCACCCACGCCACGGCCGCCACGAGTACCACCGTGACGGCGCTGATGACCCGGTTGCGCACCCGGGCACGGGGACCCGGGGCGTCGAAGAGGACCGATGCGCCGCTCATCGTGCTACCGCCAACCGTCGGCCCAGCCAGCCGAACAACAAGCCCAGCGGCAAAGTCAGGATCACGAAGCCCAACGCGAAGATGGCGCCGATGGTGGCAAGGGCGGCCGTGTTCTCGATCATCTCCTTCATCAGCAACGCCGCTTCGGCGACGCCGATGGCCGAGGCGATCGTGGTGTTCTTGGTCAGCGCGATCAGCACCGAACCCAGGGGGATGACGACCGCGCGAAAGGCTTGCGGCAGCATCACCATCCGCAGGTTTTGACCGAAGGTGAACCCGAGTGAGCGGGCTGCCTCGGCCTGCCCGAGCGGGACGGTGTTCACCCCGGCGCGCACCGTCTCACAGACGAACGCCGCGGTGTAGACGGTCAGGCCCAGGACGGCCAGGCGGAAGTTGCTGTCCTCGATCGAGGTCCTGGATTGTGAGTCGACCAGGGTGATGCCCAACGTCTGGGCCAGTCCGAACGAGCAGAACAGGATGATCAGCGTCAACGGGGTGTTGCGGATGACGTTGACGTAGGTGGTGCCCACCCAGTTGAGCATCGGCACCGGTGCCAGCCGCATCGCGGCCAGCACCGTGCCGAGGATCAACGCTCCGACGGCGGAGAACACCGTCAACTGGATGGTGGTCCAGAACGCCTCGAAGATCTGAGCTTGATATTCGGAGAAGATCTCCACGTTTTCTCCGCTGCGTCAGGGCCGGCGAATCACTTGGCCAGGGCCGGCGGCGCAGGCGTCGCGATGCCAGCCGGGCCGAGGTTCTTCTCGAACGCCTTGGCCCAGTCGCCGTCCTTCTCCATCTTGGTGATCGCGTCGCTGATCTTGGTTTGGAGGTCGGTGTCGTCCTTCTTGAGGCCGATGCCGTAGTTCTCCTCGGAGAACGGCTGCCCGACGATCTTGAACGTGCCGGGGCTTTGGGCGGCGTAACCGGCCAGGATGACCTCGTCGGTGGTGACCGCGTCGATCGCGCCGTTCTTGAGCGCCTCGATGCAGGCGGAGTAGGTGTCGTACTGCTGCAACTGCACGCCCGGGTACTTGTCCTTGATGCGCTGGGCAGGTGTGGACCCCGACACCGAGCACAGCTTCTTGTTGTTCTGCAGCGAATCGGGTCCGGTGATGTCGGTGTTGTCGGCCTTGACCAGCAGGCTCTGCCCGGTGACCAGATACGGGCCGGCGAAGGACACCTTCTCCTTGCGGGCGTCGGTGATCGAGTAGGTCGCCGCGATGAACTTGACCTGGTCGTTCTGGATCAGTGTCTCGCGCTGCGCGGAAGGGGATTCCTTCCATTCGATCTTGTCGGGGGTGAAGCCGAGCTGGCCCGCGACGTAGGTCGCGACGTCGACGTCGAACCCGCTCATCGTCCCGTCGGGGTTCTTCAGCCCGAGGCCGGGCTGGTCGAACTTGGTGCCGATGACGATCTTGCCGTCGTCACCGCCGGAGCCCCCGCCACCGCACGCGGTGACCGACAGTGGCAGTGCGACGGCGAGCGCCAGGGCGGCGACCACCCTGAATCGAAGAGACGGCTTGCGTGAGGGCACAGCAGTATTCCTTTCGCCGAGCGTTCAGTGGTTGAGGATCTTGCCGAGGAAGTCCCTGGCGCGTTCGGATTTGGGGTTGGAGAAGAATTCCTGAGGTTCGGCGTCTTCGACGATGGCGCCGTCGGCCATGAACACGATCCGGTTGGACGCGCGGCGGGCGAAGCCCATCTCGTGGGTCACCACCACCATGGTCATGCCGTCCTCGGCGAGGGAGGTCATCACGGCCAGCACCTCGTTGATCATCTCGGGGTCCAGCGCGCTGGTGGGTTCGTCGAACAACATGACCTTGGGGTGCATGGCCAGCGAGCGGGCGATCGCCACGCGTTGCTGCTGACCACCCGAGAGCTGGGCGGGGTACTTGTCGGCCTGGTTGGCGATCCCGACGCGCTCCAACAACGCCATCGCCGCCGCGTGTGCCTCGTCCTTGGAGGACTTGCGGACCTTCATCGGGGCGAGGGTCACGTTTTGCAGAATCGTCTTGTGCGCGAACAGGTTGAAGGACTGGAACACCATGCCGACGTCGGAGCGCAGCTGAGCGAGTTTGCGGCCTTCCTCGGGCAACTTCTCGCCGTCGATCTCGATGGTGCCCGAGTCGACCGGTTCGAGCCGATTGATGGTGCGGCACAACGTCGACTTGCCCGAGCCCGACGGTCCCAGCACCACCACGACCTGGCCGCGATCCACCTCGAGGTCGATGTCCTTGAGGACGTGAAGACTCCCGAAATGCTTGTTGACGCCCTTGATTGAGATCATCGGCGCGGTCGTCGGAGTCGGCTCGAGTGCGTCGGCCTCCGACCTGTCGGTCTGCATGCGCACAGACCTTACCCAGGTAACGATCAGCTGGCAGGGCTCTGGACGAACCCGGAGGTCCGGCGCCACGTCCGGCAAGTTTGGTTGCAGCTGGGCCCGCCGTAGGATCGGGGGGTGACTTCGACGGTGGCCAACGGTGCGTCCGCGCGCACCTTCCAGGTGCGCACCTACGGCTGCCAGATGAACGTGCACGACTCCGAGCGCCTTTCCGGCCTTCTCGAGCAGGCCGGTTACCAGCGCGCACCCGACGGCGCCGACGCCGACGTCGTGGTGTTCAACACCTGTGCGGTCCGGGAGAACGCCGACAACAAGCTGTACGGCAACATCAGCCACCTGGTGCCCCGCAAGGAGGCCAACCCGGACATGCAGATCGCCGTCGGTGGCTGCCTGGCGCAGAAGGATCGAGACGCGGTGCTCGTCCGGGCGCCGTGGGTCGACGTCGTCTTCGGCACCCACAACATCGGGTCGCTGCCGGCATTGCTCGACCGGGCCCGGCACAACCGGGAGGCGCAGGTCGAGATCGTCGAGTCGCTGCAGGAGTTCCCCTCCACGCTGCCGGCCTCGCGTGAATCCTCCTACGCGGCTTGGGTTTCCATCTCTGTCGGGTGCAACAACACCTGCACGTTCTGCATCGTGCCGTCCCTCCGTGGCAAGGAGACCGACCGGCGACCCGGTGACATCCTCGCCGAGGTGCAGTCCCTGGTCGACCAGGGTGTCGTGGAGGTGACGCTGCTGGGGCAGAACGTCAACGCCTACGGCGTGTCGTTCGCCACTGACGAGCGCCTGCGCGAGGACCCGACGACCTGGCGGGACCAGCCGGCCGATCGCGGCGCCTTTGCGAAGCTGCTGCGCGCCTGCGGCCGCATCGAGGGTCTGGAGCGCGTGCGCTTCACCTCGCCGCACCCGGCCGAGTTCACCGACGACGTGATCGAGGCGATGGCCGACACTCCGAACGTGTGCCCCACGCTGCACATGCCGCTGCAGTCCGGTTCGGACCGCATCCTGCGGGCGATGCGGCGGTCCTACCGCGCCGAGCGGTACCTCGGCATCATCGACCGAGTGCGCGCGGCCATCCCGCACGCGGCCATCACGACCGACCTGATCGTGGGATTCCCGGGCGAGACCGAGGACGACTTCGCCGCCACCCTCGAGGTGGTGGAGCGGGCCCGCTTCGCCAGTGCGTTCACCTTCCAGTACTCCAAGCGGCCGGGAACCCCCGCCGCCGACCTCCCCGACCAACTACCAAAGGCCGTCGTGCAAGAGAGATACATGCGCCTGATCGAACTTCAGGAGCGAATCTCGCTCGAGGAGAACGCCGCCCAGATCGGTACGCGAGTCGAACTCCTCGTCGCCACCGGGGAGGGACGCAAGGACGTCGCCACCGCCCGGATGTCCGGCCGGGCCCGCGACGGCCGGCTGGTGCACTTCGCCCCCGGCGGGCGCGACGTCCGTCCGGGTGACGTCGTCACCACCACGGTGACCAGCGCCGCACCGCACCACCTCATCGCCGACGCCGTCCTCCTCGAGCACCGCCGCACCAGAGCCGGTGACGCCCACGAGGCCGGCCGTCAGGTCACCACGGGCGGCACGAAGGCCGTCGGTCTCGGGCTGCCGCGCATCGGCATGCCGCCGGCGCAACCCGTCACGGCCGGGTGCAGCCGATGAGCCGCGAGGAGCGTCAGCCGAACTTCGACGAGTTCAAGGGCGACATCGAAGAGGCCGAACGCCGGGTGGCCCGTGAAATCGACCCGGGCGCACGGGCTTTGGTGGTCGCCGTCCTGGTCTTCGTCATCCTGCTCTCGTTCGTGTTGCCCCACACCGGCAGCGCCCGGGGGCTCGACGTCCTGGTCGGTTCCGACGCCGCCCTACGCGAGGCCATCGCCCTGCCTTCACGCGTGTTCACCTGGCTGATCCTGGTGTTCAGCGTCGGGTTCTCGATCCTGGCGCTGCTGACCCGCCGCTGGGGCCTGGCCTGGATCGCGCTGGCGGGGTCTGCCGTGGCATGCCCGATCGGGATGCTGGCGGTCTGGTCGCGGCAGACGGTCGCCGAGCCGCATCCCGGCCCGGGCATCGGTCTGATCGTCGCGTGGATCGCGGTCATCCTGCTGTCGTTCCACTGGGCACGGGTGGTCTGGTCGCGCACGGCGGTCCACCTCGCCGCCGAGGAGGAACGGCGCCGCTTGGCCGCCGAACGCCAGCGGACGACGATCCTGGACCTCGGCCAAGGACCGCCCGAGAAGCGGGGCCCCTCGGCGCCGGGGCCCGAGCCGGGCGCCGGTTAGCGCTTCTTGCTCAGCGCGGCCACGGCGGCCTCGGCCCACTCTCGCCACTGCGTCGCGCTGGCCCTGGCCTGCTCGGCGTCCTTCGTGCGACCGGCGGCCTCGGCCTTGACGGCCTGCTGCTCGAACTGTTCGGCGCGCAGCCGGAACTGATCGGCCCTGGCCTGTGCCTCCGGGTCGGTGCCACCACCGGATGACGTCGTGTCGCGGATCTTCTTCTCGACGGCCTTCATTCGGCGCTCGAACTCCGGCGCCTTCTCGCGGGGAACCTTGCCGACGGCGTCCCACTTGGCGCCCACGGTACGCAGCGCCGTCCGGGCGGCCTCCGGGTTGGACAGGTCGATGGCCTCGGCCTCGGCGAGCAGCGCCTCCTTCAGCGTGGCGTTCGCCTCGAACTCCGCGTCCCGCTCAGCGTTGACGGCGTTGCGTGCCTTGAAGAACTTGTCCTGGGCGGCCTTGAACCGCTTCCACAGGGCGTCGTCGACGTCCTTGGCGGCGCGGCCGGCCGCCTTCCACTCCGTCAGCATGTCGCGGAACGTCGCCGCCGTGGCGCCCCAGTCGGTCGAGTCGGCGAGCTTCTCGGCGCGCTCGCACAGCGCCTCCTTGGCCTGGCGGGTGCCCACGCGTTCGCGGTCCAGCTCGGCGAAGTGGGAGCCGCGGCGGCGGTTGAACGTCTCGCGCGCCGCCGAGTAGCGCTTCCACAGCGCGTCGTCGGTCTTGCGGTCCAGGCCCGTCACCGTGCGCCACTCGTCGAGGATCTCGCGCAGCCGGTCACCCGCGGCCTTCCACTGGGTGGCGTTGACTGCGATGTCCTCGGCCTCGGCGGCCAGCGCCTCCTTGCGCGCGGTCTGCGCCGCCCGGTGCTCGTCGCGCTTCTGACGTTCCTCGGCGGCATGGGAATCGGCCTGCTCGACGATGGCGTCGAGGCGAGCGGCCAGGGCGTCGACGTCACCGAGCACCGACGCCGTCGGCAGCGTCTCGGCCAGTGTGGCGGCGGCTGCCTTGATCTTGCGGGCGTCGCCGGTGCCCGAGGCCAGTCGGCGCTCCATCAGCGCCACCTCGGTGGCCAGGTCGTCGTAGCGCCGGCCGAAGTGGGCGTAGGCGGCTTCGTGCTCGCCGGCCTGCCACGAACCCACGACGCGCTCGCCGTCGGCGGTCACCAGCCACACCGTGCCGTCGTCGTCCACGCGGCCGAAGCGGTGCGGATCGCCGGACGGCGGCGCCACCACCGCCGCCGGGGCGGCGCCTGGTCGCGGCGCCGGGCGCGCAGGTCCTGGCCGGGGCACGGGCCGGGGTGTGGGCTTTGGTGCGTCGCTGGATTCGCTCGTCGTCATGTTCTCGAACCTCGTGCCCTCCGCGTGGGTGACCCACGCTCCTGCCGCGCAACGCGGCGCCTGTGCTCCTGATGGCTTGCTCGTGACATTCAAACAGGTTGGGCCGGGGTGCGCCCACGGCTTTGCACGAGCAGTTGCCCTCGAGGGGCTCCCCGGCCACCGCACTGGCTAGCGTGAAGGCGTGCTCACCGCCATCGCCCACGTCCCGTCGGCGCCCGTCCTGGTCCCCGAACTGGCGACCGGCGCGGCCCCTGAACTGCGCGATCTCGCGACCGCGGTGGCGCACGCGGCCGCCGAGCTGCCCGACCGCTGGTTCGTCGTCGGTGTCGGCGCGCGAGACGACGTGATCGGTCCCGCGACGGTAGGAACCTTCGGTGGCTACGGCGCCGACGTCCGGGTCGCGCTGTCCGAGCACGTCGCCGCCGCCCCGAAGCCCCTGCCGCTGTGTGCCCTCGTCGCGGCGTGGATCCGCACGACGTACGCATCGGCGGCCAGCGCCGAGGCGTGGGTCTACGCCCACGACCACACCGTCGAGGCCGCACTGGCCCGCGGCCGGGCCCTGCGCGCCGAGGCCGACGCGATCTCCGATCCCGTCGGGGTGCTGGTCGTCGCCGACGGGGCGAACACGCTCACCGCCTCGGCGCCGGGCGGGTACGACCCCGCGTCGGTCGCCGTCCAGACCGGCCTCGACGACGCGCTCGCGGCGGGCGACGTCGACGCTCTGACGCGTTTGCCCGACGCCGTCGTCGGCCGGGTGGCCTACCAGGTGCTCGCTGGTCTGGCCGGGTCCTCGCCGTGGCGCACGGGCGAGCTGTACCGCGGCGCCCCCTACGGCGTCGGGTACGCGGTCGGGACCTGGCGGCGGTGACCCCCACCGCGACCACCCGGCCCGTCGCCGTCGTCGGGCCGACGGGCACCGGCAAGAGCGACTTGGCATTGGACCTCGCGGAGCGGCTCGGCGGGGAGATCGTCAACGCCGACGCGATGCAGCTCTACCGCGGCATGGACATCGGCACCGCGAAGCTGCCGGTGGACCGCCGACGGGGGATCGAGCACCACCAGCTCGACGTCCTGGACGTCACCGAGACCGCGACCGTCGGTCGCTACCAGACCGCGGCCACCGCCGACGTCGAGGGCATCCTGGCTCGCGGGGCGGTGCCGGTGATCGTCGGCGGCTCCATGCTCTACGTTCAGTCGCTGCTCGACGAGTGGGCGTTCCCCGCGACCGACCCCGGCGTGCGCGCCCGGTGGGAGGCCAGGCTCGCCGACGTCGGCGTCACCGCCCTGCACGCCGAACTGGCCACCCTCGACCCCGAGGCCGCGGCGTCGATCCTGGCCACCGACGGCCGCCGCATCGTGCGCGCGCTGGAGGTCGGCGAGTTGACGGGCCAGCCGTTCGCGGCCAGCGCGCCGGTGATCGGCGACCCCCGCTGGGACACGTTGATCGTCGGATTGGATTGGGAGACAGAGTGTCTCGACGACCGACTGCGGCGCCGTACCGACGCGATGTTCGACGACGGCCTGGTCGAGGAGGTCGCGGCGCTGCAGCGGCGCGGGCTGCGCGAGGGGACGACGGCCTCACGGGCCCTGGGTTACGCACAGGTGCTCGACGCGCTCGGCCAGACCCCCGGGGACGGGGACGTCGACGCCGCGCTCGCCGAGGCCAGGGAGCGGACCTTCCTGGGCACCAGGCGTTACGTGCGGCGACAGCGATCCTGGTTTCGCCGCGACCACCGCATCCATTGGTTCGACGGGTCCGCCGCCGGCAACCTCGACGCCGTCCTCGCACTGTGGCGACACGTATCCTGATCAGGTGATGTTCGCCAAGGGGCACGGGACGGAGAACGACTTCGTCGTGCTGCCCGACGTCGGCGCCCGCGTGACGTTGACCCCGGGGTCGGTCTCGGCGCTGTGTGACCGCCGCCGCGGTCTCGGCGCCGACGGCGTCCTGCGGGTCACCACCGCCGACGCCGCCCTGGCCGCCGGCGTCTTCGACCGGATTCCCGACGGCGTCGCCCCCGACGACTGGTACATGGACTACCGCAACGCCGACGGGTCGATCGCCCAGATGTGCGGCAACGGCGTGCGGGTGTTCGCCCACTATCTGCGCGTGAGCGGACTCGAGCACCGCGACGAATTCGTGGTCGGCTCGTTGGCCGGACCGCGTCAGGTGGTGCTGCGCGATGTCACCGACCTGTCCGCCGACGTCACGGTCGACATGGGCAAGGCCAACGCGTTCGGCACGGCGACGGCCACGGTCGGCGGACGTGAATTCCACGGGGTGGCGGTCGACGTCGGAAACCCGCACCTGGCCTGCGTCGACGGCTCACTCAGCGTCCCGGAGCTCGCCGACCTCGACGTCGCCGCGCCGGTCACCTTCGACGCGGGCCTCTTTCCCGACGGCGTCAACGTCGAAGTGCTCACCGCACCGGTCGGCGGCGTGGTGACGATGCGGGTGCACGAGCGCGGGGTCGGCGAAACCCGTTCGTGCGGAACGGGAACGGTGGCGGCCGCGGTCGCCGCCCTTCGTCATCGGGGCGATGAGACGGGCACGCTCACCGTGCGGATACCCGGCGGGGAGGTGACCGTGACGGTCACCGACGCCACCAGCCACCTTCGCGGACCGTCGGTGATGGTGGCCCAGGGCGAGCTGTCGGAGCACTGGTGGCGAGCCCAGCTGTGAAAATTCGGATGCACGAGACCACCTAAGAGGGGCAATATCTCCAACTACATGACGACTCCCAGACTGCCCAGCACGGGCGAACTCGACCTCGACGACCGCTCGGCGCTGCGCCGGGTGGCAGGCCTGTCCACCGAGCTGACCGACGTCACCGAGGTCGAATACCGGCAACTGCGGCTCGAACGCGTCGTCCTGGTCGGCGTCTGGACCGACGGGACCGCTGCCGATGCCGATGCCAGCATGGCCGAACTCGCCGCACTCGCCGAGACGGCCGGCTCCGAGGTCCTCGAGGGCATGGTGCAGCGGCGCGACAAGCCAGACGCGGGAACCTACATCGGCTCGGGCAAGGCCAAGGAGTTGCGCGACGTCGTCGTGGCGACCGGCGCCGACACCGTCATCTGTGACGGCGAACTGACCCCCGGGCAGCTCAACGCGCTGGAGAAGGCGGTCAAGGTCAAGGTCGTCGACCGCACCGCGCTGATCCTGGACATCTTCGCCCAGCACGCCACCTCCGCCGAGGGCAAGGCTCAGGTCGCCTTCGCGCAGATGGAGTACATGCTGCCGCGGCTGCGCGGCTGGGGCGAGTCGATGTCGCGCCAAGGTGGCGGCGCCGGCGGCAGCGGCGGGGGAGTGGGCACCCGCGGACCCGGTGAGACGAAGATCGAGACCGACCGACGCCGGATCCGCGAACGAATGTCCAAGCTGCGGCGCGAGATCAAGGACATGAAGAAGATCCGTGACACGCAGCGCGGGCGCCGGCTGCGCAGTGACGCGGCGTCGGTCGCCATCGTCGGGTACACCAACGCGGGCAAGTCGAGTCTGCTCAACGCGCTCACCGGCGCGGGCGTGCTCGTCGAGAACGCGTTGTTCGCCACGCTCGAACCCACTACGCGCCGTGGATATTTCGAGGACGGTCGGCCCTTCGTCCTGACCGACACCGTCGGGTTCGTCCGGCACCTGCCCACCCAGTTGGTGGAGGCCTTCCGGTCGACGCTGGAAGAGGTCGTCGACGCCGATCTGTTGATCCACGTGATCGACGGCTCCGACGTCAACCCGCTGGCTCAGGTCAACGCGGTCCGTCAGGTCGTCAACGAGGTGGTGCGGGAGTACGACATCGCCCCACCCCCAGAGTTGTTGGTGGTCAACAAGACCGACGCCGCGACGGGTCTCGGCCTGGCGCAGTTGCGACGCGCGCTGCCCGACGCCGTATTCGTCTCGGCCCGCACCGGCGACGGACTCGACCGTCTACGTAGCCGGATGAGCGAGATGGTCGAGCCCACCGACGTCACCGTCGACGTCACGATTCCCTACGAACGTGGTGAACTCATCGCCCGCATGCACGCCGAGGGTCGGGTCGACGCGACCGAGCACACCGAGACCGGCACCCGGTTGAAGGCACGCGTACCGGCGGCACTGGCCGCCGCACTTGCCGACTTCGTCACGTTGTAGGCCGCTACGGCGGCAACGGCCCTCGCGTGCGGTAGAGTTCGAGTCGATGTTGGTGTCGCTTCGCGCCGTCAACACGTCGTGGAACGCTCGATCTTCCCGGTGCTTTCGGCCACAGTGACGTGGCCCACTGCACATCGGTGATCAGTGCATAGCACTAGCTCTTCTCGCGGCGATCGATTTTGCCCACCGGCAATCTCGCCCATCGAGCCACGGATTCGCCTGACCCCTCTACGTCTTGCGCAGACGCGGCCGCACCCATGCCCGAAAGGCACTTCACACACATGACTTCAGCTGCACCCACCTTCGAATCCCTCGGTGTGCCAGAGCGCGTCAGCCGCGTCCTCGCCGACCAGGGCATCGCCAGCCCGTTCCCGATCCAGACCGGCACACTGCCCGACACGCTCGGCGGGCGCGACGTGCTCGGCCGCGGCAAGACCGGCAGCGGCAAGACGCTGGCCTTCTCCATCCCGCTGGTGTCGCGCCTGGCCGGCGGCCACCGCCGCCCGTCGCAACCGACCGGTCTGGTGCTCGCGCCGACCCGCGAGCTGGCCACCCAGATCACCGCCGTCATCGCGCCGCTCGCCGCCGCGCTCGGCATGAACGTCACCACCATCTTCGGCGGGGTCTCCCAGAGCCGTCAGGTGTCCGCACTGCGCGCCGGCGTCGACATCGTCGTCGCCTGCCCCGGACGTCTGGAAGACCTGATGAAGCAACGCCACATCTCGCTGGACTCGGTGCAGATCACCGTGCTCGACGAGGCCGACCACATGGCCGATCTCGGCTTCCTGCCCGGCGTGACGCGCATCCTGGCGGCCACCCCGGCCAACGGTCAGCGGCTGCTGTTCTCGGCGACCCTGGACAACGGCGTCGACAAGCTCGTCAACCGCTTCCTGCGCAACCCCGTCACGCACTCCGTCGACGAGATCGACGCGCCGCCGGTGGCCATGACCCACCACGTGTTCCACGTCGCCGGTGCCCAGGAGAAGACTCAGCTGGTGCACCTGCTCGCCTCGGGCACCGGTCGCCGAATCCTGTTCATGCGCACCAAGCATCAGGCGCGCAAGCTCGCCAAGCAGCTCACCGACGCCGGGGTTCCGTCGGTCGACCTGCACGGCAACCTGTCCCAGCCGGCCCGCGACCGCAACCTCGCGGCGTTCAGTTCCGGTGACGCGCGCGTGCTCGTCGCCACCGACATCGCCGCACGCGGCGTCCACGTCGACGACGTCGAACTCGTCGTGCACGTCGACCCGCCCGTCGAGCACAAGGCCTACCTGCACCGGTCGGGGCGGACCGCACGCGCCGGCAGCGCAGGCGACGTCGTGACCGTCGTGCTGCCCGACCAGCGCAGGGACACCCAGCAATTGCTGCGAAAGGCCGGCATCACCGCGGCGCCGCAGCAGGTGCGAGCGGACTCGGCGAGCGTTCTCGAACTCGTCGGCGAGATCGCACCCCACCGCGAGCCGCCGGTGCGCCCGGCCACGCCGCCGACCTCGCGCGGTGGCAACCGTCGCACCGGTGGATCGGGCCGCGGCAACGGTGCTCCGTTCCGGGGCAACGCGGCCGGCGGTCGACCGGGCGGCGACGCTCGTCGCGGCGGCGGTCCCCGTCGTTCGCGCTCCGGCTCCGGCCGGGCACAGACCGGCTCCTAGTCGTCGACCCTCGGGTGGCCTTCGGGCCGCCCGAGGAGGGTTGGCGGTTGGTGGGCGCGTACCGGTGGCAGCGGGCCGTCGTACCGTTCCACCTCCACCAGCACGTGAGCGCCGGTGCAGCCCTTGGCCAACGACGACGTGCCGACGTCCGCGGTGAGGACGTTGGGGTTGCCGTGCACGCACATCGCGTCCGGGTCGGCCGGGTCCTGCGGGTCGTACCAGGCGCCGGTCGACAACTGCACCACCGCCGGCCGCAGATCGTCGTCGACGACGACTCCGGCCAGGCACGCGCCGCGGTCGTTGAACACCCGCACCACCTCGCCCGCCACGAGGCCGCGGTCGCGCGCATCGTCGGGGTGCATGCGAATCGGTTCGCGCCCGTGGATCTTGGCGTCCAGGCTGGTCTTCCCGCCGTCGAGCTGACCGTGCAGGCGCGTCGCGGGCTGGTTGGCCAGCAGGTGCAGCGGATAGATCGCCGCCCGGGGTCCGCGGAGCCATTCCTCCGGTTCGTACCACGTGGGATGGCCCGCGCAGTCGTCGTAGCCGAACCCGTCGATGTCCTCGGAGAAGATCTCGATGCGCCCGCTGGGTGTGCCGAGGCGGTGGGCCGCCGGGTCGGCCCGGAAATCGGCCAGCAGTGAGAGTCCGTCCTCGGTCGGCAGCACGACGTGCCCGGCGGCCCAGAACTCGTCGAAGGTCGGCACCTCGAAGTCGAGCTGGGCCGACCAGGTCTGGTACAGGTGCACCAGCCATTCGTGGGCGGTGCGGCCCTCGGTGAACTCGCCGCCGAACCCCAGTCTGTCGGCCATCGCCGAGAACGTCGCGTAGTCGTCGCGGGACTGGGCGTACGGCTCGGCGAGGGCAGGCATCGCCATCAGACGCGGGTCGTTGCGCGACCCGGAGTAGTCGTCGCGTTCGAACGGCGTCGTCGAGGGCACGACGACGTCGGCGTGCTTGGCCATCGCGGTCCAGTACGGGTCGTGCACGACGACGGTGTCGACCCGCCCGAGGGCGCGGCGAAGCCGGGGCAGATTCTGGTGGTGGTGGAACGGGTTTCCGCCGGCCCAGTACACGCACTTGACGTCCGGGTAGGTGAGTCGGCGGCCGTTGAAGTCGAACTCCTCGCCGGGGTGCAACAGCATGTCGCTGACCGCGGCCACGGGGATGAACGTCGACACCGGGTTGAGACCCTGTGGCAGCGTGGGCAATCGGCAGCGGATCGGCGCCATGCCGACCTCGTTCTGCGATCCGTACCCGTGGCCGAATCCGCCGCCCGGCACGCCGATCTGGCCGAGCATCGCGGCGAGCGTCAGTCCCATCCAGGGTGCTTGCTCGCCATGGCGGGCGCGTTGCAGCGACCAACTCACCGTCACCAACGTCCGCGCGGCCGCCATGCGGCGGGCCAGGGCCACCAGCGTCTCGGCGGGAACCCCGCTGATCTCGGCCGCCCACCCCGGCGACTTGGCCACCCCGTCGTCGAGGCCCAGAAGGTACCGCTCGAAGCGCGGGTAGCCGGTGCAGTGGCCGTCGAGGAAGGCGCGGTCGGCGAGTCCCTCGGTGGCCAATACGTGGGCCAGTCCCAGCATGATCGCCACGTCGGTGCCGGGCACGGGGGCCAGCCAGTCGCAGTCGCCGGTGGTGTCGTCGCGCAGCGGGCTCACCGACACGATTTGGCCGCCGCGGTCGCGAACCCGTTGCAGCCCATGGCGGGTCGGATGCTCGGTGGTGCCACCGGCGTTGACGGCGGCGTTCTTCACCCCGATGCCACCGAAGGCCACGATCAGCTCGGTGTGCTCGGCGACGACGTCCCACGAGGTGGAGCGTTGGAAGAGGTCGTCGTGGGTGCCGACGACGCGCGGCATGATGACTCCCGTCGCACCCAGGCTGTAGGAGTGACGCGAAAACGTATATCCACCAAGCATCTTGAGGAACCGGTGCACCTGGCTCTGCGCGTGGTGGAAGCGGCCGGCACTGGCCCATCCGTAGGACCCGCCGTAGATGGCCTCGTTGCCGTGGACGTCGACGATGCGACGAAGCTCGTCGGAGAGCCGTTCGGTGAGCTCGTCCCACGACACGGCCACGAACTCGTCGGACCCGCGGCGCGTCGTGGGGCCTGGCCCGTCCTCGAGCCAGCCGCGGCGGATGGCGGGTGTCTGCACCCGGGAGCGGTGCCGGATCGAGCCCGCGAGATTGCCGAGAAGGGGAGAGGGGTCGGCGTCGGCGGAGAACGGTTGGACCGACGCGATGTCGCCGTCGCGGACGTCTGCGGTGAACGCACCCCAGTGGGTCAGTGACGTCGGAGGGTTCGCCATCAGGCCGATCCTAGGGTGCCGCGGGCATCGGCGGACGGTCACCAATTCGCCACGGTCGCGATCCGCCAACCATCCGGTTGGGTGGTATATCGTCGAGGCCACTCACCTCGCACCCCTCACCCCCTACGGAGGTCGGCCATGGGCGCCGTCAAGTACGACCGCACGTTGTTCGAGCCGGAGCACGACATGTTCCGCGAGTCCTACCGCGCGTTCCTGGAGCGGCACGTCGCGCCGTTCCACGACGAGTGGGAGAAGAACAAGATCGTCGACCGGCAGGTGTGGTTGGAGGCCGGCAAGCAGGGGTTCCTCGGCATGGCCGTGCCCGAGGAGTACGGCGGCGGCGGCAACGACGACTTCCGCTACAACGTCATCGTCACCGAGGAAACGTCGGCCAGCCGCTTCAGCGGACTGGGCTTTCCCTTGCAGAACGACGTCATGGCACCGTACTTCCTGCGCCTGACCACCGAGGAGCAGAAGCAGCGCTGGCTGCCCGGCTTCTGCTCCGGTGAGTACATCACCGCGATCGCCATGACCGAGCCGGGCACCGGCAGCGACCTGCAAGGCATCAAGACCCGAGCCGTCAAGCAGGAGGACGGCAGCTGGGTGCTCAACGGCTCGAAGACGTTCATCACCAACGGCATCAACGCCGATCTGGTCATCGTCGTCGCCTGCACCGATCCCGAGAAGGGCGCGCTGGGCTTCTCGCTGCTCGTCGTCGAGCGGGGGATGGAGGGGTTCGAACGCGGGCGCCATCTCGACAAGATCGGCCTCGAGGCGCAGGACACGGCGGAGTTGTCCTTCACCGACGTGCACGTACCGGCTGAGAACCTGCTCGGCGAGGAGGGGTCGGGATTCGTCTACCTGATGCAGAACCTGCCCCAGGAGCGCATCAGCATCGCCGTCATGGCCGCCGCCGGCATGGAGGCCGTGCTCGAGCAGACGCTGCAGTACGCCAAGGACCGCAAGGCGTTCGGCAAGCCCATCGGAAGCTTCCAAAACAGCAGGTTCACCCTCGCGGAGCTGGCCACCGAGGCCACCGTGGTCCGGATGATGGTCGACGAGTTCGTGAGACTGCACCTCGAGGAGAAGTTGACCGTCGAGCAGGCCGCGATGGCGAAGTGGTACGCCACGGAGGCTCAGGTGAAGCTCAACGACCGCTGCCTGCAGCTGCACGGCGGCTATGGCTACATGCGTGAATATCCCGTGGCCAGGGCTTTCCTGGACGCCCGCATTCAGACGATCTACGGCGGGACCACCGAGATCATGAAGGAGATCATCGGCCGCAGCCTGGGTGTCTAGCGCACTTTCCTGCACCGTGTTGGGCCGGCCCGTTGGCGCGACACATGCCCCGACGGGTTGGATATCCCTCAAGATGGACGTCGGCTGACGCAAAGTTGACGCACGCGGAACTCACGGGAGTCCGGCGCAACTCGTTGGGGAGGACACGCAATGACGGGGCTTGGAACCCGGCTCGGCAGGACGATCGGACGCGCAGGCGTCGTCGTCGTCGCGGTGATGGGTGCGGTGCTGCTCGTCGCACCCCTCGCGGCGGCCACGCCCGAGGGCGACGCCGACTCCGCGATCACCCAGGCCTGGGACGCCGGCGGGGGTCCGACCGGACCCCTCGGCGTCAAGGACGGCGGCGTGTATCCGGCGGGTGCCGGCTTCGGCCAGAACTTCGCCGGCGGCAAGATCTTCTTCACCCCTGAAACCGGTGCGCATGCCATGACCGGCGCAATCCTCGACGAGTATCAGGCGTTGGGCGGGCCGGCCGACGGCGACCTCGGCTTTCCGACCATCGACGAAGGGGACGGCAAGGCACCGGGAAGCCGGAACACGACCTTCAGCGCGGCCGATCGTCCGGTGATCTTCTGGACTCCCGACACGGGTGCGCACGTGGTGCGCGGCGCGGTCAACTCCGCGTGGGACAAGCTGGGCGGTTCGGCCGGGGTGCTCGGCGTCCCCACCGACGACGAGACCTACCGCGGCGACGAGATTGGCCAAACCTTCACCGGCGGCCAGATCACCTGGAACCGCAAGACCAACGCCTTCACCACCGTTCCGCCGGAGCTGGCCGACCAACTCGCCGGGCTGGAGATTCCCGGGGACGTGACGACGGCCATCGCCACGGCGCGCAGGGCAGCGGGCGGTCCGCTGGGGCCGCTGGGCGCCTCCGACGGCGACCAGTACGCCATCGGGTCCGACGGCGCCGGCCAGAACTTCGCGGGCGGCAAGATCTACTACAGCCCCGCGACGGGCGCCAACGTCCTGACCGGACAGGTACTGGCCAAGTACGAAAGCGTGGGCGGGCCCGAGGGTGACCTCGGATTCCCCACCGGCGACGAAACCGACGGTGGTCTGGCGCCCATGAGCAAGGTCGCCAGCTTCGCTGCCGCGGACAAGCCGGTGATCTTCTGGACGCCCGACTTCGGCGCGGTGATCGTGCGGGGGGCGATGAACGCGGCCTGGACGAAGCTCGGTGGCGCCACGGGGCAGCTGGGCGCTCCGACGGCCGACCAGAGCGTCGACGGCGACGTCGTCACCCAGAAGTTCAGCGGCGGTGCCGTCTCGTGGAACAAGACGACCAACGAGTTCACCACCGAGCCGGCCAGCCTGCAGTCTCAGCTCAAGGGGCTCGAGGTGCCCGGTGCCACGTCGCCGGAGGCGTCGGCCGCCCCCGCCGCGAGCTCGGACGGCGGGTCCGGGTGGTTCCGGCCCAACGTGTGGTGGCTGCTGGGCATCGTGCCGGTGCTGATCCTGATCGGGGTGGTGGCGGCCGCCGTGCTGCTGAACCGCCGCCGCCATGACCGCGCCTCGCGCGACGAGTTCGACGACGATTACGACGACGATTACGACGAGGACGACTACCTGGAGGAACACTCCGGACCCATCCCCGTGGGCGAGCACGGCGCCGACTCGGAGGGGCGACGCAGCAGCTGGGCGATGCCCGCCGATGAGCACGGGGACGGTTCCCCGACGGCCGACGGGGAGACCCACGACGGCTTCGTAGCCGATCTGTCGGACGACCAGGACGCCATCGACACCGCCCCGACACCGATCGTCGCGACGACCGGGGACGAACCCGAGGCGCCGTGGTTCTCCGATCTGGACGAGCCTGATTCCGTCACCACCGCCGATCCCGTCATCATGGTCGAGCCCGTCGTCGAGGAGCCCGTCGTGGACGATGAGGCGCAGCCCGAACCGGAATTCGACAGTGGCCCGCCCAGCGGTCGGCATGCGGCCATCCACCTCGCGGAGCCGGTGGTGGCCGAGCCGTCGCTGCGACTCGCCCGAGGTGACCGTGACGCCCCCTCCGGGTATCCGATCAAGGCCGATACCAAGACGGGCCTGTATTGGACACCGGGCAGCGGCGGGTACGACGACGTCGAACCCGAGATATGGTTCGCCAGTGAGGAATTCGCGCTGACGAACGGTTTCGCCAAGGGCTAGCGGTGAGCTAGACCTTGCGGATCACGGTGACCACCTTGCCGAGGATGGCTGCGTCGTTGCCGGGAATCGGGTCGAAGGCCGGGTTGTGCGGCATCAACCACACCTGGCCGCTCGTGCGTTTGAAGGTCTTGACGGTGGCCTCGCCGTCGATCATGGCCGCCACGATGTCGCCGTTGTCGGCGACGTTCTGCTGACGGATCACGACCCAGTCACCATCGCAGATCGCTGCGTCGACCATCGATTCGCCGACCACCTTCAGCAGGAACAAGGAACCCTCGCCGACGAGTTCACGCGGCAGTGGGAAGACGTCTTCGACGGCTTCCTCGGCCAGGATCGGTCCGCCGGCCGCGATGCGGCCCAAGACTGGCACGAACGTCGGTACGGGCAGTGCGTCGGACCCGGCGACGTCGGTGGTGACCGTGGCGGGAGGCTGCCGCGACGGATCGTCGACCGCGCGGACGTCGACGGCGCGGGGCCGGTTCGCGTCGCGACGTAGGTAGCCCTTGCGCTCCAGCGTGCGGAGTTGGTGGGCGACCGACGACGTCGAGGTCAAACCGACGGCGTCGCCGATCTCGCGGATGCTGGGCGGATATCCACGGGTCATCACCGACGTGCGGATGACCTCCAGGATGGTGCGCTGACGTTCGGTCAGAACCGTGTCGTTGCTGTCGCTCATGGCGCCGAATGTAGTCGCCCCACGGCACGGAATCAAACATGTGTTCGACGCGTGTCGCGCTCCAGTCGTCACGCGCGGACTTGTCGGTGGGTCCCGCTACGGTTTGCAACAGTTCGATCACGTGTTCTAGTCATCGAACACCTGAGCGATTAACATTCGAACACAAGAGCGAACCGAGACCCACTGGAAAGGCCCGCGAGATGACGATCATCACCCGAGAAGACCCCACCGACCTCGTCGTGCGGCCCATGCGGCCGGTGCGGCGTACCTCGCCTGGTGCGCGGCGCGGTCCGCAGCCGCACCGGCCCGCGGGTACGCCCATCGACTACCGGGGCACCGGTGTCCTGATGTCACGGGCGTCCCACCGCCGCAAGAAGGTCACCCCGCTGGCGACCGTGTTGCTGGCACTCGTCGCGGCCGCCATCACGGTGTGGCTCGGACTCGTTGCGGAGATGGCGGCCCCGGAGTCGCCCGCCACCACCCCGCCGCGGCTCGCCGTGGTGCAGGTCCAGGCCGGCGAATCGCTGGAGCAGCTGGCCCAGCGCATTGCCCCCGACGCCTCGGTGGGTGCGGTGGTCGACGAGATCCGCGACCTCAACGAGTTGAAGACGGCCGCGGTCGACGCCGGGCAGACGCTCATCGCGCCGGTTGGGTGATCCCCGGCATGCGCCGTCAATATCGCTGCCGTGCAACGGTAGGCTCGTATGCGACCGGAGTAGGTTCGTGCGGCGAAGGAGCGGAGATGCACTGTCCGTTCTGCCGTCATCCCGATTCGCGGGTGGTGGATTCGCGCGAAGCCGATGAGGGCCAGGCGATTCGACGCCGCCGGTCCTGCCCGGAGTGTGGCCGTCGGTTCACCACCGTCGAGACCGCCGTCCTCGCGGTCGTCAAGCGCAGCGGTGTCACCGAACCGTTCAGCCGCGAAAAGGTCATCAAGGGTGTGCGACGCGCCTGCCAGGGCCGCGACGTCGACGACGACGCCCTGAACCTGTTGGCCCAGCAGGTGGAGGATGCCGTGCGTGCCGCCGGTTCGCCGGAGATCCCCAGCAACGAGGTGGGTTTGGCCATTCTCGGCCCGCTTCGCGACCTGGACGAAGTGGCCTACTTGCGCTTCGCGTCGGTCTACCGGTCGTTCTCGTCGGCGGCAGACTTCGAACGCGAGATCGAGGCGCTGCGCGCCCACCGGGGCGTGGCGTCGACCTGACGTCCTAGTCGAGTCGGCGTACGCCGTCGTCGACGACCCGGCCGGCGACCGTCACCCAGCCGTCTGCGCTCCACCCCGTCCGAAGCTCCGAACCCTTGCCTTGGGTGATGATCAGGTCGCGGCCGAGACGGTCGGTGATGCGGACCGCGCCGGCGCCGGTGGCCTCGTCCTCCGGAATGCCCAGGTCGCTGGCGAACATTCGCGAACGGATCCGTCCCTCGCCTTCGTCGACCCACGCCCAGATGTAGTGCTCGACCGCGTCGCGGTAGTCGTCGGGATCGGCGGCAAGCACCTCGTCGACCGAGCCCATGTCGTAGATCGCGAAGTCGGGCGCCCAGTCCGCGCGCGCACTGACCGCGGTGAACTCGCCGTCGGCGTACCGGTCGTAGGCCACCGGCACCACCCCCGCGGGTACCTGAAGCGTGTTGACGGGAGTGCCGCGTTCCTTCAGCCACCACGACGCACCCACCGTCGGGTGTCCCGCGAAGGGGAGTTCCACCGTCGGGGTGAAGACGTGCGCCGTCGTGGTCGTCGCGTCCGCCGATGGCAGGTCGACGAAGATCGTTTCGCTGTAAC
This sequence comes from Mycobacterium sp. NPDC006124, assembly GCF_040614235.1. Taxonomy (NCBI): domain Bacteria; kingdom Bacillati; phylum Actinomycetota; class Actinomycetes; order Mycobacteriales; family Mycobacteriaceae; genus Mycobacterium; species Mycobacterium sp. NPDC006124. The sequence goes on from NZ_JBEXUA010000001.1 coordinate 646,750, forward strand.
CCAATTGGGCCGCGACTCGTTGCCGGTCCGGCGGCGGTACCAGGCTGGCGTCGACGACACCCAACGGGTTGCCGTACTCACCGTCGGCGTTGGCGAAGACCCGTAACACGGTCACGTCCAAGGTCATGACGCGATGCTACGTGGGGGCGACCAGTCAGTGGTCAGGTCGCGCTTCGCTCGTCGGCGCCGAGGGCGTCGAGCACCGCGACACGGGTGTCGATCGACCCGGTGAGTCCGCCTTCGCTGACCCCGGCGCGCAGCAGATCGCGCAACGCCTCCTGGTCGTAGACCGCGGGGTCGGTCGCCCCGATGAACTTCTCGACCACCTCGACGAAGCGGTCGGGGTCGTCGTGGAAGGGGAAGTGGCCCGATCCCTCGAACACCTCGAGTTGGGCGCCGGGCATCGCGGTGTGGGCCATCCGGGCATGGCTGACCGGGATCACCGAGTCCTGAGAGCCCCAAATCAGTTGTACGGGAACGGATTCGGTCAAATAACATCGATCGAGCATGGTCACGACCTGTCCGCGCCGGTCGACCACCGCGCGCAAGGTCCTGGCGAACGCCGACGATGCCGTGGGCTCGGGCAGGTCGGCCAAGATCCTGAGCATGTCCGGAATGTCGCGACCGACCCCGGTTGAACCGAGAAGCGGCCCACCGAGGCGCCCGACCAGTCGTAGGGCAGGCAACACCAGCGGTAGGCGCAGCAGGGCCAGAGCCTCGGTGCCAAGGGGGAGCGAGGCGATGCGCAACGCCACGTTGACGTCCTTGGTCACCCCGCCAGCGCCCACCAAGATCAGCCGGTCGACGAGTTGCGGGAACTGGTACGCGAACTGCATCGCGACACCCCCGCCGAGTGAATGTCCGACCACGGTCACCCGTTCCACGCCCAGAACGCTGAGGAGGTCGCGCATGCCGTTGGCATAGGCCGCCACCGAGTAGTCGGCGCGGGGCTTGTCCGACTTCCCGTGGCCCAGTAGGTCGGGCGCGATGACCGTGAACCGCTGTGCGAGCTTGGATTGCACCGTGCTCCACGTGGTGGAATTGTCGCCGATGCCGTGAATGAGCAGGATGACCGGCCCGGAGCCGGCGATCCGGTATGCGCGCCGATACCCGTGGATGGTCTTGTAGTGCAGCGTCGGAGTGAGCTCGCGCACGGGCCGTAGATTGGGCTTTCGCTCCGTCACGATTACCAACTTCGTCGTCGGGGCCGACTCGACCGGTACCGGTCGGGCGGCCGATCAGGACCTGCTCTCGCCGTCCCCGCCCGCGGAGTCGTCGCCAGTCTGCTCGGCGAGGAACCGTTCGAATTCGGCGCCGAGCTCCTCGCCACTCGGCAAGTCCTCGTCGCGCGCCAGCAGGGATCGGTTCTCTTGGGCAGCAACGAAAGCATCGTACTGGTGCTCCAGCGCGGTCACCACTTGAGCGACCTCCTCACTCGAGGATACCTGTTCGTTGATCTTGCCGTGGACCTCCATTCCCGCCTCGGCCAGCGGTCCCAGGGGAAGACGCAGCGACGCCGTCTTGGCAACCTGTTCCAGGAGTGCCTCGGCGGCCGGGGGATAGTCCGTCTGGGCCAGGTAGTGCGGCACGTGAACCGTGTAGCCGACGGCGTCGTGACCGTGCTGGGTCATCCGGTATTCGAGCAGGTTGGACACACTGGCGGGCACCTGGACCTCGCCCACCCACGGCTGGTGCTCGGCGATCAGGTCCTTGTCGGTGGAGTGCGCGGTCATCGTGATCGGCCGGGTGTGCGGCACCGCCATCGGAATGGTGCCGAGGCCGATGACCTGACGCACGCCGAGACGCTCGGCCAGCAACCGCACGGCGGTGATGAAGCGCTCCCAACGGAGGTCGGGTTCGAGACCGGCGAGCAGCAGAAAGGGCGTGCCGACGCTGTCGTGCAACGCATAGAGGTTCAGCTCGGGATCGTCGTAGTGGGTGAAGTGGTCGGTCTTGAACGTCATCAGCGGGCGCCGGGAGCGGTAGTCCAGCAACTCGTCGATCGCGAACGACGCAACCAGTTCGGTGTCGAGCGAGTCCTTGAGATGCGCCGCGGCGATCTTGATCACGTGGCCTGCGTCGGAGAATCCCTCCAGCGCGTGGATCATCACTGGCCCGCGACCGTCCTCCGACGACAGTTGCGGAGCGGGGAACTCCAGCTCGTAGATGCCGGTCTGCTCTGGTTGATAGTGCTGTCCAGGATTTTCTGGGTGATCAGCCATGCGGCCTCGCCTCCTCGTGACCTCCAGTGTCCCGCACTTCGCGGATCCCGCCAGTGCGGCCCCTCGCTTGGGTGGAACAACCGGTGGGTGGGGAGCCATTCCGCCACGCCCGGCCCCATCCAGCTTCATCGGGCAAGATCAGACGATCATGCGTCACGCCAGCCTCGTTTCCTTCGCCGCCGTGGCGGTTCTGGTGGCGGCGTGCGGTGCGCCCGGCTCGTCGTCGCAGTCGACGACGACCTCCTCGGCGTCGCACGTGACGTCGCGGACGCCGACGGTCGTGGCGACCGTCACCGCGGTACCCGAGGCACCGAATCCGCGGGTCGGGGCGATATTCCTCGGCGGGCAGTCGCTGCACACGTGTTCGGCCTCCGTGGTGCACTCCAGCACGGCCGACCTCATCTTGACCGCGGCGCACTGCATGGTCGGCGGGGTCGAGGGGTGGTTCGTGCCCGCGTTCTCCGACAGTGCGGCCCCGCAGCAGTTCTGGCACGTGGACGAGGTCTATCTGGACCCGCGCTGGATGGCGGCGCAGGATCCGCTCGCCGACTTCGCCGTCGTCCGGGTGAGTCGGCCCGACGACGCGTCGGTCGAGAGCGCGGTCGGCGGCGGGCTGACGCTCGGGTCGAGCCCATCCGCGGGCGTCGACGTCGCCGTGACTGGTTACGGACTCGGCGTCGGGGGAGCACCGGTGGGATGCACCGCCCGCGTCGCGATGGACCGCGGCTATCCCGAGATCCGATGTGCCGGTCTCGTCGACGGCACCAGCGGGTCGCCCTGGTTGACGGGCAGCACCGTCGTCGGCGTCACCGGAGGTCTGGACGGCGGGGGATGCGACGAGACCGTCTCCTACACGCCCCCCTTCGGCACGGCGGTGCTCGACCTGCTCGTGCGGGCCGAGGCCGGGGGACCGGCCGACGACGCCCCGTCGGCCTTCGAGGACGACTGCTGATCAGGCCTTGAACTGGCTCAGTGCCCGCAGCTTGTTCATCACGTCCAGCGCCGCGACCTTGTAGGCCTCGGAGAACGTCGGGTAGTTGAAGACCGCGTCGACGAGGTATTCCACTGTGCCCCCGCACCCCATCACCGCCTGGCCGATGTGCACCATCTCCGTGGCATTGGTGCCGAAGATGTGCACCCCGAGGAGTTTGAGATCCTCGGTGGAGACCAGCAGCTTGAGCATGCCGTAGGAGTCGCCGGCGATCTGGCCGCGGGCCAGTTCGCGGTAGCGGGACACGCCAACCTCGTAGGGGATCGAGTCCTTGGTCAGGTCGACCTCGCTGGCGCCGACGTAGGACACCTCGGGGATGGAGTAGATCCCGATGGGCTGCAGGTCCGTCATGGCGTGCGCGGGCTCTCCGAACGCGTGGTAAGCCGCGAGCCTGCCCTGGTCCATCGACGTGGCGGCCAGTGCGGGGAACCCGATCACGTCGCCGACGGCGTAGATGTGGTCGACCTTGGTCTGGTAGTCGTCGTCGACGAAGATCCGGCCGCGGGCGTCGGCCTCGAGCCCGGCGGCGGCCAAGTCGAGATGCTCTGTCTGGCCCTGCCGGCCGGCGGAGTACATCACGGTCTCGGCCGGGATCTGCTTGCCGCTGGCCAGCGTGGTGACGGTGCCGGTCGATCCGACGTCCACCCCGGTGACCTCCTCGCCGAACCGAAAGGTGACGGCCAGATCGCGCAGGTGAAAGCGCAGGGCCTCCACGATCTCGGGATCGCAGAAGTCGAGCATGGTGGGCCGCTTCTCCACCACGGTGACCTTGGTGCCCAGTGCGGCGAACATCGACGCGTACTCGATGCCGATGACGCCCGCCCCGACGACCACCATGGAGGTCGGGATGGTCTTCAGGTCCAGGATTCCGTCGGAGTCCAGCACCCGGGAGTCGTCGAACTCGACACCGGAGGGTCGTAGCGGCTTGGTGCCGGTGGCGATGACGATGTTGCGGCCGGACACCGAAATGCTCTCCGCGCGACCGGGGTCCTCCACCGCCACGGTGTGGGCGTCGAGGAAGCGCGCGTGCCCGACGTAGAGCTCGACGCGGTTGCGCATCAACTGCGAACGGACGACGTCGATCTCGCGGCCGATGACGTGCTGGGTCCGGGCCAGAAGGTCAGCCGGGGTGATCTTCTCCTTGACCCGATAGCTGGCTCCGTAGAGCTCCCGCTGGCTCATCCCGGTGAGGTAGACCACGGCCTCGCGCAGAGTCTTGGACGGAATGGTGCCGGTGTTGACGCACACGCCGCCGAGCATCAGACCGCGCTCGACGACCGCGACGGTCTTGCCGAGCTTCGCCGCGGCGATGGCGGCCTTCTGCCCGCCGGGGCCGGACCCGATGACGACGAGGTCGTATTCACGCATGGAACCCATGACGAACAGGTGTACGCCGCCCGATGTCATCTTGCATGCCGGGTACGTCAACGTCAGGTGAACAACGGGCGTAGCCGGGGGCTGCGAGGAGGCTCATCCCCAGACGCCCGTTCGTCCACAGCCGGCCCGAGCCGACGCGTTTCGCGGCCCGCTGGCGACGGTGGCGGCTGCCAGGTTTGCGCCCATGACGACATTTCGCACCTCCGAGTTCCACCCGAGCCGACCCGCCGCACTGCTGGCTGCCCTACCCGCCGTCCTCGGCTTCGTGCCGGAGGACTCCTTGGTCCTGGTCACCTTCGAAGACGGCCAGTTGGGCTGCGTCATGCGCATGGACCTGTGCGACGACGTCGCCGACCCGCTCGACCAGATGGTCGACGTGGCCGCAACGAGCGGGTCGGCCGCGGCCGTCGCCGTGATCGTCGACGAGGACGGCGCGGCGTGCCGCATGTGCGTCGGAGACCACCAGTGGTGGGCGGCGATGCTGGACGCACAGCTCGCCGACCGCGGTGTCGAACTGCTGGCCACCTATGTGGTGGATCGGCTGGAGGCGGGTGGGCGGTGGCACCGCGCCGACGGCGAGCCCGGCTCGGGGACGGTCGACGACCCGATGTCGTCGCCGATGGCAGCTGCGGCAGTACTCGACGGGCGCCGTCTGTACGCGCGGCGCACCGAGTTGCAGGCCGTCGTCGCGGTCGACCCCGTACGCGCCGAGGGTCTGCGGATGGCGCTGCTGCGGGCCGAACACGACGGTGAGCTACGCCCCGATGCCGACGCCCGCCATGACGTCGAACACGCGATGGCCGTGGCGCGCGGGCTCTCGGAGGGCATGCTTCCCGGCGACGACGACCTCGCCGCGGTGGGCTGCGCCGTCGCCGATACCCGCGTCCGCGACACGCTCTACGCGCTCGCCGTGGGGCGGGAAGCTGACCGCGCCGAGGCGTTGTGGGCCTTGATGGCGCGATCGTTGCCCGACCCGTGGCGTGTGGAAGCGCTTGTCCTGCTTGCCTTTTCGGCTTACGCCCGCGGTGACGGCCCCCTGGCGGGGGTGTCGCTGGAGGCGGCGCTGAGCGCCGACGGTAATCACCGCATGGCGGTCATGCTGGATCAGGCGCTGCAGTCGGGGATGCGGCCTGAACAGATCCGTGAACTCGCGCAGACCGGCTACCGGTTGGCCAAGCGGCTCGGGGTCCGCCTACCGCCGCGCCAAGGCGTGGGCAGGCGGGCAGGCTAGACCTTCTCCACCCGGACGGCGTGGGCCATGTGGTGGGGCAGCTCGACCTGTTCGTGGCCGGGGATGACGATCAACACGCTGCCGTGGTCACTCACCTGCACGGTGACCCTGGCATCGGGGACGACGCCGGCGTCCTTGAGCCGGGCGATCAGCTCGACGTCGCCCTGGACGTGCTCGGTGAGCTGTCGAACCCGGACGGCGACGGGAAAGCCCGTCGGCAACTCGGTGAGGCGCACCAGGCTGACGTCGTCGGCGTCGGTCATCGTGACCCCGAGCTCGGCGAGCCCGGGAATGGGATTGCCGAACGGCGAGGTGGTCGGGTTGTCCAACACCTGGACCAGGCGCCGTTCGACGTCCTCGCTCATGACGTGTTCCCAGCGGCACGCCTCGGCGTGCACTTCTTCCCACGGCAGGCCGATGACGTCGACGAGAAGACGCTCGGCCAGGCGATGCTTGCGCATCACCGAGACGGCCAGCGCGCGGCCCTTGTCGGTCAACTCGAGGTGACGGTCACCGGCCACGTGCAGCAGGCCGTCGCGCTCCATTCGCGACACGGTCTGACTGACGGTGGGGCCACTCTGCTCCAGACGTTCGGCGATGCGGGCCCGCAGCGGCACTACGCCCTCTTCCTCGAGGTCGTAGATGGTCCGCAGGTACATTTCGGTGGTATCGATCAGGTCGTTCATTCGCAGCCCTCCGTTGGATGACGAGTCTACCGGTGACGGCGCCTGAACTGGGATGCAGCACGGCCGGGAGCCGGCTGGACGACACGATGCCCGCCGCAGGCGCGGCGGGCATCGTGTCGTCGTCGGTTCCAGTGGGCCTAGCTGGCGTAGGACCGTAGCCGCTCGGCGCGCTCGCCGTGGCGCAGCTTCGCCATCACCTCGCGTTCGATCTGGCGCACGCGTTCGCGGGAGAGCCCGAACAGCTTGCCGATCTGGTCGAGGGTCCGCGGCTGACCGTCGTCGAGGCCGAAACGCAGCCGGATGACCTGCTGCTCACGCTCGTCGAGCGTGGCGAGCACGTGCCTGATGTCGGTGTGCAGCAACTCCGAGATCACCGCGTTCTCCGCCGACATGGCCTCGGCGTCCTCGATGAAGTCGCCCAGGGGCGCTTCCTCGTCGCTGCCGACGGGCATGTCCAGGCTTACCGGGTCGCGGCTGTGCGAGAGCAGGTCGGCGATCTTCTCGGCCGGAATGCCGGACTCCTCGGCCAATTCCTCGTCGCTGGCGTCGCGGCCGAGGTTCTGGTGCATCTCGCGCTTGATCCGGGCGAGCTTGTTGACCTGCTCGACGAGGTGCACGGGCAGCCGAATGGTGCGGCTCTGATCAGCCATGCCGCGGGTGATGGCCTGTCGAATCCACCACGTCGCATAGGTCGAGAACTTGAATCCCTTGGCGTAGTCGAACTTCTCCATCGCGCGGATCAAGCCGAGGTTGCCCTCTTGGATCAGGTCGAGCAGTGGCATGCCGCGCCCGGTGTAGCGCTTGGCGAGCGATACCACCAGTCGCAGGTTGGCCTCGAGGAGATGCCGACGTGCCGCTTCACCGTCGCGGACGATGGCGGCGAGTTCGCGTTTGCGGCTTTCTCCGAGGCGCTTCTTGGTCTCGAGCAGATGACGTGCGTAGAGCCCCGCCTCGATGCGCTTGGCGAGTTCGACCTCGTCGGCTGCGTTCAGCAACGCAGTCTTGCCGATGCCGTTCAAATACACCCGCACGAGGTCCGCGGCTGGGCTCTGGGAGTCCAGATCGGAATCGATGCGGCTTGCGGTGGCGTTTGCCATTACGGCCTCCTGCTCTGCTGGAACTGTCATGAGCTACAACGCTCGTATCGCTCCAAGAGTTCCCGCGAGGCTACGGTTTCACACGTCCTGACCTGCAGTTATTGGCCGTCGACCTGAGATTCTCCTGAGAAAGCACGAAGAACTTCCACATCAGGGAACGTCGTGCTGCCATTGCGCCGAATCGGGTTGCGGCGCCGGCCTGGTGCGGGCTTGCAGCGCAGGGCGCTCCGCGGTGGGGAACAGGGGAATGCGGCCCTTGTCCTCGTAGCGGCGCGGTTCCTCGGCCTGGCGCGGGGGGCGGTCGTTGGCGATCAGCACGGCGATCCACGGCAGCGGGATCGACGCCACCAGGATGCCCAGCGAGATCAACCCGTTGTGCCAGATTCCATACGCGAGCGCGGCGCCAAGGAGTGCCGGTACCCGCCACGACATGATCTTGAGGTATTTGCGAACCCTCTCGCGATGCTGTTCCTCGTAGGACAACGCCGCGCGCGTGATGAGAACTGGTCGACCATCGTCGTCGAAACTCAGCTCTGGGCCTTGTTTCATGACTCCACTGTTCCACACATCGGTCGTCATCAATCGGTCCGGTTTCTTACAGATCGCTTCCCGGGCACAATGAACTCATGGACACCCAGACCATCGAGCGCCCCGACACCGACGAACGCGTCGACGACGGGACGGATGACGACTCTCCCAAGGTCTTTCACTACGTCAAGAAGGACAAGATCGTCCAGAGCGCCGTGGAGGGCACCCACGTCGTCGCACTGTGCGGCGAGGTGTTCCCGGTGACCAAGTCCGCCAAGCCGGGCTCGCCGGTCTGCGCCGACTGCAAACGGATCTACGAGCAACTCAAGAAGTAGCACCCGGGCGCTCGCCGTTGCGCTCGTCGGCCTTGTCCTCCAGCCAGCCCTTGAGTCGCCGAGCATGCGTCTGCGGGGCGGGCCACTCCTCCTGGATGGCGGCGTTGAGTTCGGCGCCCATCATGATGGCGAAGCCGAGGAAGAACGCGAAGAGCAGGAACGCGATCGGCGTGGCCAGCGCACCGTAGGTGTAACCGGTCGCGGTGATCCAGGTCAGATAGATCCTCAGCCCCAATGTCGCCACCAGGAACACCACCGCCGCCAGGATCGCGCCGTAGACCAGGCGGTGTGAGGGCAGTGGCCGGGGCAGGGCCACCCGGTAGAGGATCGTGATCGCGATCACCAGCGCGACCAGCAGCACGGGGTAGTAGCCGTAACTGAGGACGTACTGCCAATCGTCCGGGATGTGCTCGGCGATCTTCATGGGCCCGATCGCCAGGAGTGGCGCGGTGGCGATGATGAACACCAGCCCGATCACATAGAGGCCGAGGGCGTAGAAACGTTGGCGAACTGGGTGGCGCAACTCGGTCTGGTCGTGCGCCTCCACGACGGAGTCGACGAAGGCCGACACCGCCGACGAACCCGCCCACAGAGAGATGACGAAGCCGAGCGAGACGACTTCACCTCGCGCCCCCGCCACGATGTCGGAGACCGTCGGAGCGATGATCTCGTTGACGACGTTGCGGGAGAACAGATTTCCCGCGGTGCTTACGAGACGATCTTCAATGGTCTGCAGGGTGTTCGGACCGAAGAGCGGAGCAATGTACGCCAAGCTGCCGAGCATTCCGAGCAGCAGCGGCGGCAGTGACAGCGCACTCCAGAATGCCGCCGCCGCCGACTCCGAGAAGATCGAGTCGTCCCAACTCTTTCCAAGGGTCCGCTTCAAGACGGGCCACGCGTGGCGGCGGGACGGCTTGGCTGGCGTGTGCTCGTCGTTCATGACCACACCAGCATTCACGACGACGCGCGATCGTGCGCGCAGTGGTGGCTTAGTGATTGATTACGAATCGACCTTGCTGGTCTCCAACACGGCGGCGAGCTCGACCAACTTGGCCTCGTGCTCGTTGGCGTGGTGCTGGCAGAACAGCAGGACGGCACCCGACGGCAGTTTGGCGACGACACGGGCGGCGGCGCCGCATCGGTCGCAGCGATCAGCCCGGGTCAGCTCGGGGCTGGTCAGAGTTGCGTTCATGGCGCCTCCTCCATATCTGCTTGGTGCTTTCTTCCACTCTGTCAGACGTTTTCACTTCCGGCCTTGTTCCCCGGTCGTTCACCGGTGTGTCGTGTCTCACCCGCGGAACGTTTCCGAGGGCAGACTGGTCGCATGGCCTCCACGCCCCCCGAACTGCTCCACCTGTGCACCACCGAGGAGTGGGACGCCGCGCAGGCCGCAGGAGAACGCCGACCACCGTCGCTAGACGACCAAGGCTTCGTTCATCTTTCCGCGCCCGAGCAGGTGCATCTTCCGGCGAACCGGCTCTACGCCGGGCGGCGGGACATGATCGTGCTCCGACTGAATCCCGAGATCTTCCGCGATCCGGTGCGCTGGGAGCCCGGCGTACCGTCCGATCCGGCGGCGATGCTGTTCCCGCATTTGTACGGGCCAATCCCCTTGGACGCTGTGACGAGTGTCACCCCGTACGTGCCCGACGGCGAGGGCAGATTCGCCAAATGGACTCACTCCGACAGGTAGGCGTCGACCTCGACTTCGACCAGCAGGTTGGGGGCGATGAGCGCCGACACCTCGACCATGGTCGCCACCGGTGCCACGCTGCCGAACACCTCCGCGTGGACCGCGCCGACCTCGCGCCACGACGCGATGTCGGTGACGAACATCCGCGTGCGAACGACGTCGGACATGGACGCCCCCGCATCGACGAGCGCAGTCTCGATGCGCCGAAAGATCTCTCGCGCCTGTGCGGTGACGTCAGGTCCCGGCGCGGTGGTTCCCGCCACGACGACGAGTGGTCCCACTCTGACGGCACGGGAGTACCCGACTTCGGCTTCGAAGGCCGAACCCGACGACACGTTGACGCGGTATGTCGTCATGCGGCCACCATCACGGCGCAGATCAGTCGAGGTAGTCGCGCAGCACCTGGGAGCGGCTCGGGTGGCGCAACTTCGACATCGTCTTGGACTCGATCTGACGGATCCGCTCGCGCGTGACGCCGTAGACCTGGCCGATCTCGTCGAGGGTGCGGGGCTGGCCGTCGGTGAGGCCGAACCGCAGTCGGACGACGCCGGCCTCGCGCTCGGAGAGCGTCTCGAGCACCGACTGCAACTGATCCTGCAACAGGGTAAAGGACACCGCGTCGACGGCCACCACGGCCTCGGAGTCCTCGATGAAGTCACCGAGTTGGCTGTCACCCTCGTCGCCGATGGTCTGATCCAGAGAGATGGGCTCACGCGCGTACTGCTGGATCTCCAGCACCTTCTCCGGCGTGATGTCCATTTCCTTGGCGAGCTCTTCGGGCGTGGGCTCGCGGCCCAGATCCTGCAGCAGCTCACGCTGGATGCGACCGAGCTTGTTGATGACCTCGACCATGTGCACCGGGATGCGAATGGTGCGGGCCTGGTCGGCCATGGCGCGGGTGATGGCCTGACGAATCCACCACGTGGCGTAGGTCGAGAACTTGTAACCCTTGGTGTAGTCGAACTTCTCGACCGCACGAATCAGACCCAGGTTGCCCTCTTGGATCAAGTCGAGGAAGGCCATGCCGCGGCCGGTGTAGCGCTTGGCGAGGGAGACCACGAGGCGCAGGTTGGCCTCGAGCAGGTGATTCTTGGCCTTGTCGCCGTCGCGGCAGATCCAGAGGTAGTCCCGTCGCTGAGCGGTGGTGAGCTTCTCGCCCGCCTCGGCGAACTCGGCCATCTTCTGGGTGCAGTACAGGCCGGCCTCGATGCGCTTGGCCAGCTCGACTTCCTCCTCGGCGTTGAGCAGCGCGACCTTGCCGATTTGCTTCAGGTAGGCGCGCACCGAGTCCGCGGAGGCGGTGAGTTCGGCGTCCTTGCGAGCTTGCCGCAGCGCCTCGGACTCCTCCTCGTCCCACACGAAGTCGCCGGAGGCCTTGTCCTTCTCGGAGGGCTCGGAGATGTCGTCGTCGGCCACGGCGTCGTCGGCACCGTCCTTGGCGGGCTTGGCGTCGGCCGCGGCCCCCTCGACCACCACGTCGTCGTCGACCTCGACCACTTCGAGGTCCTCGAGTTCGACGTCGGCCTCGAGGTCTACGTCGGGCTCGGCTTCGAGTTCTTCGCCCGTCTCCAGGACCTCGCCGGTGGAGACCTCTCCCGCGTCGGCGGACTTCTTGGCCCGCGGCCCGGCCGCCTTCTTGGCGGGCGCCTTCGCGGCCCGCTTGGCGGGGGCGGCGCCTCCGGCGGCCTTGGCGGCCGCAGCCTTCTTGGCGGGAGCCTTGGTGGCGGTGCGCTTCACCGGCTCCTCGATCGCCGGGCTTACCTTCGTCGCTGCCACGTGCACCCCTTCGGTCTTGCGATCGGTAGCGTGGGCGTGCGCCACCGTAAAACGTCGTCTGTCAGTTGATGGCGTTTGTTATCTGCTCGGATACCTGCCGCCATCCGTGATGAGGCCGCCGTTCACCATTGTAACGACAGAGTGGGGAACTGCCGCTACGAGCGACGAATTGGCTGTCCGCGTGCGTGGCGTCGCCGCTGGTTCGCGCCAGTCTCCGTCGGTTGGCCCCGTGGGACAACCAATTGCCACGATCGCCGGTATTGGAACGTCGGCGCGCAGATGGACGCGATGGACGGGCCGGTGACGATATGGAAGCCCCCGAGATCGACACCGGTCGATTCGGGCTAGGTTGCACACTATTCTTTGCTAGCTGCAATGATGGGTGCGTGCCCGTGGCATCGGTGAGTCGCTCGGGGGAGCGCCAAGCGGTCGACGACCTGCTTGGCGCCGCCGGCACGTCGCCATCTGCCCTGGTGATCGCCGGAGAGCCGGGCATCGGCAAGACCACTCTGTGGCTCGACGGTCTGGAACGAGCCCGCGAACACGGCTTCCTGGTGCTCTCGACGCGCGCCGACGAGGCGGAGTCGGTGCTGGCCTACGCCGCGGTGGCCGACCTGCTTCAGGACGTCGAGCCAGCTGTCCTGGCGGGTCTGACCGACCTGCAGCGCGTCGCCGTCGACCGGGTGCTGCTCCGCACCGACGCCGACGGACCGCCCACCGACCAGCGGGTCACCGGATCGGCCCTGGCGGCGGTCCTCGTCGCGATGGCCGCCCGACAGCCGATCCTGCTGGCGATCGACGACGTCCAATGGCTCGACGTGTCCAGTCAGGCCGTCTTGGCCTTCGCCGCGCGACGTCTGAGCGGGTCCATCGGGCTGCTGCTGACCGGCCGCGCGCATTCCACCGAACCCGACCCGGCGGAGTGGCTTCACCTGCAGGCGCCGGGCGCGATCCACCGGGTTCGAGTCGGGCCGCTGAGCCTGGGCGCCCTGCACATCATGATCCTGGAACGGTTCGGGAAGGCCTTCCCGCGACCCACGATGGTCCGCATCGCCGAGGTGTCCGGCGGCAATCCGTTCTACGCCCTCGAACTGGCCCGGGGCGTGGACGGCCGGTCGTCGCTCGGGGACGCGGTCCTGCCGAACACCCTCACCGAATTGGTGCGGCTGCGCACCGAGCACTTCGACGGACTGGTCGGGGACATGCTGCTGGCGGCGTGCTCGGTGGGCGACGCGACGGTCGACCTCATCGCCGAGGCCACCGGACTGCCCGTCGAACGGGTCGTCGAACTGCTGGAGGGGCCCGAGCGCGAGGGCATCGTCCGACTCGACGGCAACAGCGTGGTGTTCGCACATCCGCTGCTGGCCCGTGGCATCTACACCCACGCCGGTCCCGCCCGCCGCCGGCGGATGCACCGGGCACTGGCCGCCGTGGAGAAGCGGCCCGAACTCAAGGCCCGCCACATGGCGCTGGGTGCGGCCAGCGCCGATCCGGCCACCCTGCACGCGCTCGACGACGCGGCCTGCGCCGCCGTGGGTCGTGGAGCCGCGGCGGCGGCCGCCGATCTGTACGAGCTGGCCATCGGACTTGGCGGCGACACGCCCACCCGTCGGCTTCGAGCGGCCGAGCAGCACCTCCGGGCCGGTGACACGCGGCGAGCCCGCAAGACGATCGAGCCGGCCCTCGACGGCTTCGCCCTGGGAGCACCGCGCGCCGCGGCGCTCAACCTGCTCGGCGAGGCCCGGATGTCCGAGCACGACTATGCGGGAGCGCTGCCGCTGCTGCTCGAGGCCGTCGCCCACGCGTCCGACGATCCGGCGGTTCTGGTCGAGGCGAACGTGCTGCTGTCGCGGGCGCACTCGATGACCGGTCATCCGAACGAGGCGCGGGCCGCGGCGAGCGTCGCAGTCGACCACGCCGAACGGCTTGGCGACGGAAAGCTGATCAGTCAGGCGCTCGCGTTGAGCGTGATGCTCGACTGCGCCCGCGGGCTGCGGCGCGACGGCGCAGCCTTGGCCCGCGCGGAGGAACTCGAGGCGCCCGACCCCGACGTTTCGGCGCCCTGCCGGGCCAGCGTCATCTCCGCGGTGACGTTGTCGTGGATCGGTGGACTCGAGGAGGGGCTCGCCGGTCTCGTCGCCGCCCGGCGGCGGTGCCTCGACATGGGGTCGGACGCGGATCTGGTGTTCGTCTCGGGCCATCTGGCGATGGTCTACACCTGGCTGGGCCGGTACTCGGTGGCGGCCGACGTGGCGCAGGACGTGATGCGCCGGGGGGAACAGCTCGGCGGTGGCTACCCCGTCGTCGTCGGCAGAACTCAACGCGCGCTGGCCGCGGCGTACCTGGGACGCGAGCGGACCGCACGCGAGGACGCCCGCGTCGCGATCGCCGGGGCCCATCAATGTGGGGCTCCGTTCCTGACGATGTGGCCGTTGATTGCCCTCGGATTCCTCGAGGTGTCGCTGGGGAACTACGAGAAGGCCCTTAACGTGTTGCAGCCCTTGCTGTCTGGCCGTGGCGACGGGGTCGCGCCGGTGGTCTTCCCGGCGTCCTACCTGCCGGATGCCGTGGAGGCGATGGTCAACCTTGGCCGCGTGGACGAGGCGCTGCCGCTGGTGGAGTCACTGGAACGGCACGGCGCCGAGGTGGATCGACCGTGGATGTTGGCCTCGGGTGCCCGCGGTCGCAGCATGCTGCTGGCGGCATCGGGAGACCTCGCCGAGGCCGAGGAGACGCTGCGGCTGGCTCTGGCGCACCACGACCGACTGGCCATGCCGTTCGAGCGCGCACGCACCCAGTTGTTCCTCGGCCAGGTGTTGCGGCGCCAGCGGAAGAAGAATCTGGCCACGGCGATGCTACGTCAGTCGTTCGACACGTTCGAGGAACTCGGTGTCTCGTTGTGGGCCACACGGGTTGGGGCCGAACTCGAGCGGGCGGATGCCCCGCGCACCGGTCAGTCCGAGCTCACCCCGTCGGAGTTGCGGGTGGCCAGGCTGGCGGCGACGGGCAAGTCGAACAAGGACATCGCCACGGCACTGTTCATCAGTCCCAAGACCGTCGAGCACAACCTCAGCAGCGTGTACCGCAAACTGGCCGTCCGCACTCGTTCCGAACTCGCCAGCCGCGCCGGAGAGCTCGCCGACGACTAGCCGGCCGCGGCGTCGGCCGCCATGGCGGCGCCGACGATGCCGGCCTCGTTCTGCAGGGCCGCCCCGACCACCTGCGTCCTGTTCTTGAGCATCGGAATCCACTTCTCGGCCTTACGGCTGATGCCGCCGCCGGCGATGAACAGGTCCGGCCAGATCGCGTTCTCGATCGCGACGAGCACCTTGGTGACCTCCTTGGTCCAGCGCTCGTAACTCCACTCCTTGGCGTCCTTGATCGAGGACGCGGCGCGATGCTCGGCCTCCTTGCCGTCGACTTCGAGATGGCCAAACTCGGTGTTGGGCAACAGCACACCGTTGTGGATCACCGCCGAGCCGATGCCTGTGCCGAACGTCAGCAGGACGATCACGCCGGTATTGTCCTTGCCTGCGCCGAACTTCTCCTCGGCCAAACCGGCCGCGTCGGCGTCGTTGAGGACGGTGACCCGTCGGCCGCCGAGTTCGGCGCCGATCACCTCCTGGGCGTTGATGCCGATCCAGCCCTTGTCGACGTTGGCTGCGGTTTGCACGATGCCGCCGGTGACGACGCCGGGATAGGTCACGCCGAGGGGGCCGTCCCAGTCGAATTCCTTGACGACCGCGGCGATGGTCTTGGCCACGGCGTCGGGGGTCGACGGCTGCGGGGTCGCGAGCTTGTAGCGTTCGCCGATCAGCCGACCGGTGTCCAGGTCGACGATGCCGCCCTTCACCCCGCTGCCGCCCACGTCGACGCCGAAGCCTCGCCGCGGGGAACCGCCGTCACTCGATGCGGGGGTTGAACTCTCGGTCATTGAGCGCTCCTCTGCAAGCGGCCGTCAGGTGCGACGCCAACCACACCCTAGTGCCTCGCCACGAGCGATGTGTTGCGATGGAAGGGTGACCGTCGACCATGATCCAGACCATCTGCGCGCCGTCGCCGAACAGCTCGCCGAGGAGGCCGCCGCGTTCGTCCGGCGTCGCCGCACCGAGGTGTTCGGCGCCGGCTCCCCGGGCGACGCCGCCGCTGCGACGCGGACCAAGAGCACGCCGACGGACCCCGTGACGATCGTCGACACCGAGACCGAACGGCTCCTTCGCGAGCGTCTGGCCGAGCTGCGTCCCGGCGATCCAATCGTGGGGGAGGAGGAGGGCGGCTCGGCCGTCGGCCACAGCGGCCAGCCGACGTGGGTGCTCGACCCCATCGACGGGACGGTCAACTTCCTCTACGGACTGGAGGCCTACGCGGTGTCGGTGGGCGTGCAGGTCGACGGCCGGTCGGTGGCCGGCGCGGTGGCGAACGTGCCGACCGGCGAGATCTTCTCCGCGGCGCGAGGGAGCGGCGCCTACCTGACGCGAGAGGACACCACGACGCGATTGCAGTGCAACGCCGTCGTCGACGTGTCGATGGCCCTGGTGGGCACCGGGTTCGGGTATGCGCCCGAGAGACGACGCATCCAGGCCGAGGTGCTGGCCCGGTTGATCCCGGTCGTCCGCGACGTTCGGCGCGTCGGTTCGTGCGCCTTGGACCTGTGCATGGTGGCCGCAGGTCGGCTCGACGCGTACTACGAGCTCGGAGTCAACGTCTGGGACTGGGCGGCGGGTGCGCTGATCGCCGAAGAGGCGGGTGTGAGGTTGCATCTGCCGGTAGTCGAGGACGACGGTCGCGAGCCGGGACTGATCGTCGCCGCGGCGGCGGGGATAGCCGAGGAGTTCGACGAGGTCCTGCGCCGGGCCGGCGCGATGTAGGGAGGCCGGGCCGGCGCGATGTAGGGAGGCCGGGCCGGCGCGATGTAGGGAGGCCGCGTCAGCAGGCGGCGGTGTGGATCTTCTTGATGAGCGCGGAGTCGGCCGGCTGGGTCGCGTCGGGGCGCAGGCTGGCGAGCACGGCGTCGATGTCGTCGTTGTGGCTGACGTCGGAGAACTCGGTGCCGATGGCCAGGTCGACGGTGTCGTCGGGGCGTTGGTCCTGGAAGAGTTCAGTGCAGGGCGCGACGAGCCACAGCGCCGCGGCGGCGGCGCGACCGGACGGTCCGAACCGGATCTGGCCCTGGCACTGCAGTCGGGTGTTCTCGTAGACGGTGTCGTTGCCCGCGGTCGGCGGGGCGTACCCCAGGTCGCGGAGGGCTCCGGCGACCTCGCCGGCCTGCCCGCCCTGGCCGCTGGCGTTGAGCACGCGGATCTTGGTGTCGGCGAGCTTGGTGGGGGTGACGTCCATCATGGTGGTGGGCGTGACCGGTTCCCCGAGCGCGGTCTGGGTGGCGTCGGCCATGGGCGGCGGTGGGTTGCAGGCGGCCTGTTGCCGCACGTCGGGCGTCTGGTTGAACGCGATGACCCACACGGTCAGGGTGACGACGGCGAGCGCCACCAGCACCACGATGCCCGGAATGACGTTCCGTCGACGAAATGGCCGACCGTGCTTGTCGAAGGCCGTACCAGAGGTGATCTGCGCTACCACCCCTGCACTGTAAGGGCAGGGGTGCTCAGCGGTCGTCACCAGGTCTTTTGTCTCGTGATATAAATCACAATCAATCTGGCGCCGCCTCGGGCACGAATCATTTGGCGGATGCGTTCAGCGCTGGTACAAAGCTCTGTCGCACCGCGACGGAACGACAAGGAGGGGATGAGATGGCTACCGACTACGACGCTCCCCGGCGCACAGAGACCGACGACGTTTCCGAAGACTCGCTCGAGGAACTGAAGGCACGGCGCAACGAGGCCCAATCGGCCGTCGTGGACGTGGACGAGTCCGAGTCCGCCGAGTCATTCGAACTGCCCGGGGCGGACCTGTCCGGCGAGGAGCTGTCGGTGCGCGTGGTGCCGAAGCAGGCCGACGAGTTCACCTGCTCCAGCTGTTTCCTCGTGCACCACCGCAGCCGTCTGGCCAGCGAGAGGGGCGGCATGATGATCTGCACCGACTGCGCCGCCTGACCCGTCAGCTACGCAGCGCCGCCAGGACGCGGTCCGGGCGGCGGCAACTCACCAGCCAGTAGGGCGTCGGGTCGTCGGGATCGTCGAGCACCACGAGGACCATCGGTTTGACCCACGCCCGGTGCACGACGTAGGCCGCGGGGTCGAGCTGGCGGCCGAGCGCCGCGGACTTCGCCGACGTCGGCACCTCCGCCGACCTCGAGATCACCGACACGGGCAGATGCGCCGAACCGACCCAGAGCTCGGTGGCCGCCCCGTCACCGTCCGACGTGCTGACCACGCGGACCTCGACCCGCCCCAGCCACACCAGAACCGCCGCCGCCACGGGAAGCAACAGTGCGTAGGGCAGCCAGTTCGGCAGCGACCGCACGCCGAGGTTCACCTCGTAGGCGATGATGGCGGCCAGCAGGAACGCGGGCAGGCACCACCACAGGGGAACCCTCAGTCGCTCGTGGTAACGCACCGTTTCGGTGGCTGCGCGCGTGTCGGACACCCGGCCAAGAGTAATCTCCGTGGTCGTGTCCACCTCTCTTGCGGTCGTGCGGCTGGACCGTGACCTGCCCCTGCCGACGCGGGCGCATGCCGGTGACGCCGGCGTCGACCTCTACAGCGCGGTCGACATCGTGCTCGCTCCCGGACGGCGTGCCCTGGTTCCCACCGGGCTCGCGGTGGCCATCCCCTTCGGAATGGTGGGCCTGATCCATCCGCGGTCGGGACTCGCCACGCGAGTCGGGCTCTCGATCGTCAACACCCCCGGTACCGTCGACGCGGGTTACCGAGGGGAGATCAAGGTGACTCTGATAAATCTCGACCCCGACGAGCCGATCATCGTGCGGCGCGGCGATCGCATCGCTCAGCTTCTGGTTCAGCGGGTCGAACTACCCGAGTTGGTCGAGGTCGCGTCTTTCGACGAGGCCGGGCTGGCTGACACCACCCGTGGCGCAGGCGGCCACGGTTCCTCCGGCGGACACGAGAGTTTGTGATGGCATTCGGCAAGCGCAAGAGCGACGACCAGGGTGAGGGCAGCGGCACCGAGGTAGCCGCGGTCGATCCCACCGTCGACGACGACCTCGACGGACCGTTCGACATCGAGGACTTCGACGATGCGGAGACCGCGTTGGTCGGACGTCACGACCTCGGTGCGGTGTTGATCCCCGAGAACGAATCCGCCGAGCTCGCGGTCGAAGTCAACCAGCAGGGCGTCCCGACCATGGCGTGGATGGTGACGTCCAACGGCCGCTACAACGTGACGGCCTACGCGGCGCCCAAGGCCGGTGGCCTGTGGCGCGAGGTGGTCACCGAGGTCGCCGACTCGCTGCGCAAGGAAGGCGCCGAGGTGGCCATCCACGACGGGCCGTGGGGGCGTGAAGTCGTGGGCCACATGACCAACGGCCCCGAGCCCGTGGTGATGCGCTTCGTCGGGGTCGACGGTTATCGCTGGATGGTGCGCGGCGCCGCGGTCGGTTCCCCCGAGACCGCCGACGCGATCGCGCGAGATCTGCGAAATGCGCTGTTGGACACGGTCGTTCGCCGCGGAGACACCCCGCAACCGGTGCGCAACATGCTTCCCCTGCAGCTCTCCGAGGCCCTCGTTGCGCGGTTGCGGGCCCGAGCCGAGCAGATGATGGCCGAGCAGGCCCGCCTCGCCGGCCAGCAGCTGGCGCCGCCCCCGCCGGCCGAACCGGCGGCGCGCCGCAGCGAGCAGGGCACGGCGATGCAGCAGCTGCGCACCATCACCGGCGGCTGATCACAGCTCTGCCAGGGCGGCGATGCACGCCGCCCCCAGCACCCCGGGGTCGGCGCCCAACTGGTCGAGGGTGAAGGTCCGCAGCGCCGCCACGGGAGCCGCGGCCGCCCACTCGAGGGCCACCTCCAACGGGTGGATGGGATCGTCGGTGGCCGCGGCTATGCCCATCGGCACCGTCAACCCCTCCAACTCCCGCGTCGTCGGGGCCACGTAGCCGGCCGCGGCGTCCATGGCCTCGGGCAGCCCGGGCCATTGACCCACCCACGACCGTGTCAGTTCGGCTCCCAGCCAGGCAGGGCTGGACTCCGTCATCTGACTGATCGCCGAGGCGAGCCCGTCGCGGCGCAGCACGCTCGCCGAGTACCGCGCGGCAAGCGCGGCCGGCGCGTCATCCGGTGCACCCGTCCATGCGGGCAGGCCGGCCAGCACGGCCACCGCGCTGGTGGGGTGCGCGAGTGCCCACGCTGCCGCCACCGCGGCGCCGAGCGAGACTCCACCGACGGCGATCGGCGCCTGCCTGGCGGCCTCGTCGAGGGCTCCGAGGTAGCCGTCGACGAGCCGGGTCGGGTCCGGCGGCGGCGTCACCACTGACGCCCCGACGTCGTGCAGGGCGTCACGGAACGCGCGGTAGACGTAGTCGTCGTCGGATCCGGTGCCCGGCAGCAGCACCACCGAGACACCACGCAGGGAGACCGCCATCGTCCGATCGTGCCGTGTGCGTCAGATCACGTCCACGGGAAGGGACTAGAACGGCTCGCGGAAGGGTAGACGAGCACCCTGTGCGCCACGTGGCAAATCGGAACCAAGAGGTCTACCGTGGCGTTGGTTAAGAGGTGGGTCAACGGTTGATTCACCACTTGAGTAGGAGAGACCATGGCTACGGCCGAAGGTTATCTACGTCGGCTCACGCGGCGCCTCACCGAGGACCCCGAGCAGCAAGACGTCGAGGAACTCAGTGACGAAGCCGCCAACACCGGCGCGCAGAAGGCGATCGACTGCCGGCGCGGCCAGGAAGTGACGATGGTCGGCACGCTGCGATGTGTCGAGACCAACGCCAAGGGTTGTGCGGGCGGCGTCCGGGCCGAACTGTTCGACGGCACCGACGCGGTGATGTTGGTCTGGCTCGGCCAGCGGCGCATCGCCGGCATCGAATCCGGTCGAACCCTGCGGGTGCATGGTCGGCTCGGCAACCTCGAGAACGGGACGAAGGCGATCTACAACCCGCACTACGAGATCCAGAAGTGACCCACCCCGACACGGGGTCGGCGGATGAGATCGAGGCGCAGACGCCCGATGAACCCGAGAACAAGCTCAGTGCTCAGGCCGTCCTGGCGCAGATGGGTGGCGTCAGCGGTCTGATCTACTCGTCTCTACCCGTCCTGGTGTTCGTGCCCGTCTCCTCGTTCTTCGGTCTCACCTGGGCGATCGTCGCGGCGCTCGGCGTGGCCGCGCTCATCCTGGTCTGGCGCTTGATTCGACGCGAGACGCTGCAACCCGCGGTGTCCGGCTTCTTCGCCGTCGGGGTCAGTGCGCTCATCGCCTACCTCGTCGGCGAGTCCAAGGGCTACTTCCTGCTGGGCATCTGGTCGTCGCTGATCTACGCCGCCGTCTTCGCGCTGTCGGTCCTGTTTCGACGCCCCGCGGTCGGCTACGCCTGGGGCTGGGTCAACGGGCGCGACCGCAACTGGCGTGGCAACCGTCGCGCGCTGACGGCGTTCGACATCGCCACCGTCGTCTGGGCGTTGGTGTTCGGTGCTCGGTTCCTCGTGCAGAACCGTCTCTACGACGACGACCAGACCGGTCTGCTCGGGGTCGCGCGCATCGCGATGGGCTGGCCCTTGACCGCCGTGGCCGCGTTGGCCACCTACCTGGCGATCCGGACCGCGCAGCGGGCCCTGCACGCCGAGGAGGACGCGCAACCGGACGCCGAAGAGGCGCGGGCCGACTGACCACCACCGACCGTCGCGACGCGACCGATCGCACGGTGATCGCCGTTGCGGTCCTGGCGTCGTTCGTCGCCTTCCTCGACGGGTCGGTGGTCAACCTGGCATTGCCCGCGATCGCGGCCGAGTTCGGCGGCGGACTCGCCCTGCAACAGTGGGTCGTCGACGGGTATCTACTGGCCCTGGGCGCGCTGATCCTCGTCGCCGGAGCGGTGTCCGACCAATTCGGCCGGCTGGCGGTGCTGCGCGTCGGACTGGCCGTATTCGCCGTCGCGTCGCTGCTATGTGCGCTGGCCCCGACCGGCTGGATCCTCGTCGGAGCGCGCTGCCTGCAGGGTGTCGGGGCGGCGTTCCTGGTACCCAGCTCGCTGGCGATGATCAACTCGCGGTTCGCCGGGGCCACGCAGGCCGCCGCGATCGGTACCTGGACGGCGTGGACCGGCACCGCGTTCGTGGTGGGACCGCCGCTGGGCGGCGTGCTGGTGGACACTCTGGACTGGCGGTGGGTCTTCGGGATCAACGTGCTGCCGGTGGCCGCCACCCTCTATTTGACGTCGAGGCTGCGGGGTGACCCCGCGCTGAACGCGCGTCGACCCGGCCGCGTCGACGTCACGGGTGCGGCACTGTGCGCCGTCGGGCTGACCGGGACGGTCTACGCCCTGATCGAAGAGCAGCGCCTCGGGCCGTCGCACCCCGCGGTGGTCGTGGCGTTCGTCGTCGGCGTGGCCTGCCTGATCGCCTTCCCGTTCTGGGAGCGCAGGGTGACCAACCCGATCATGCCGTTGCAGCTCTTCGCATCTCGCAACTTCGCGGTCGGGAACCTGGCGACGGTGTTCCTATACGCGGCGGTGTCCCTCGGCACATTGCTCGTCGCCCTGTTCCTGCAGGAGACGGTGGGCCTGTCGGCGGCGCTGGCCGGCCTGGCGACGCTACCGCTGCCGGTGCTGTCGTTTCTGCTGGCCCGGCGCTTCGGCACGCTGGCCGGCGTGCACGGGCCCCGGATCTTCATGGGTGTCGGCCCGCTGATCGCGGCGGGCGGTTTCCTGCTGATGGCCACGGCCCGGATGCCCTTCGACTTCTGGACGCAGATGCTGCCGGGCCTGATCGTGTTCGGCGTAGGGCTCTCGGTCACGGTGTCACCGCTGACCGCGGCGGTGCTCGCCGCGGTCGACCCGGCGCAGAGCGGGATCGGTTCGGCGGTGAACAACGCGGTCTCGCGGGTGGCCGGGCTCATCGCGATCGCGTTCACCGGGGTGATCGTCGGAGTGGGCGGTTCGTCCGGCGAGACGGGCCCGACGGCAATGGACTTCGCCGGTTTCCGCCTCGGCGCGGTGACGGTGGCCGCGCTGTTCGCGATCGCCGGGGTGGTGTCGGCGATCGGCATCAGCAACCGGCAGTGCGACCTGGGCCGGGTCTCACCGGAGGCCGCGGCGCGCTGCCACGACCGGGCGACACCGCCGCCGGCGCTGGCCGCGTCGGACTGACGGATCAGTGGGGGCGCAGCAGCAGTTCGCGTAGTTCGCCCTCGACCTCGTCGGTGGTGACGAAGAGCAGTTCGTCGCCGCCCTCGAGCGAATCGTCGTCCTCGGGCACGATCACGCGGGCGCCCCGCAGGATGGTCACGAGGGCGGCGTCGCGGGGGAGTTCGAGGCGTTTGACGGCCTTCCCACCCCACGGCGTGTCGTCGGGCAGTGTGATCTCGACCAGGTTGGCTTGCCCCTTGCGGAAGCTCATCAGGCGCACCAGGTCGCCGACGGACACCGCCTCCTCGACCAGCGAGGCCAGCATCCGGGGAGTCGACACCGCGACGTCGACGCCCCACGCCTCGTCGAAGAGCCACTCGTTGCGGGGATCGTTGACCCGGGCCACCACCCGCGGCACCGCGAACTCGGTCTTGGCCAGCAGGCTGAGCACCACGTTGGCCTTGTCGTCGCCGGTGGCGGCGATGACGACGTCGAAGTCCTCGAGCCCCACGGCCTCGAGCAGCGTCAGCTCGCAGGCGTCACCGAGACGCCAGTGCGCGGCCGGAATGGCCTCGGTGTCGACGTGATCGGGGTTGCGTTCCAGCAGTGTGACGTCGTGGGCGTCAACGAGTTCCCTGGCGATGGACCGGCCGACGGCACCGGCCCCTGCGATGGCGACCTTCACGAGATCCTTCCTGGTCGGTCACTGGTCATCGGCGTCCTCGCCCGGTGGTTGCGCGGCGATCGCGATCGCCTCGGCGACGTGCCCCGAGATGGCGGCCATGTACACCTGGTCGCTGGCCTGGATCACGGTCTTCTTGTCGGGGAGCAGCCCGGTGCCAAAGCGGATCATGAACGCCACACGGCCGCCGGTGACCGACTCCAGAGCCGTCACCCGCCGGCCGAACCAGCCCTCGTGCAGCGGCAGTTCGGTGACGCCCACGTTGCCCGAGGGGTCCCGCCACTTGGTGGTCTCGGTCTCGCGGGTCAGCACGTTGAGCAGTCGGTCGGTGGTCCACGGCACGGTCGCCACCGTCGGGATGCCCAGGCGCTCGTAGACGGCGGCACGCTTGGCGTCGTAGATGCGGGCGACGACGCGTTCGACGCGGAAGGTCTCGCGGGCGACGCGCGCGGAGATGATGTTGGAATTGTCACCGGAGGAGACGGCGGCGAACGCACCCGCGCCCTCGATACCGGCTCGCAGCAGCACGTCGCGGTCGAATCCCATCCCGAGGACGCGTTCCCCGGGGAATTCGGGGGACAACCGGTGAAAGGCGGTGCCGTCGCGGTCGATGACCGCGACCTCGTGGCCAATGCGAGCCAAGCCATCGGCCAGCGACGCGCCAACTCGGCCGCATCCCATTACGACTACACGCACGCGTCGATCCTCCCAGTGGTTCGGCAGAAACGGATTGTGGCGAACCTGCGCACTCGGAACGCTACAGCCATTCGCCCGTGGGCTTACTCTTGGCTCTCGTGTCCAAGCTTTCTACCGCTGCTCGCCGGTTGGTACTGGGTAGACCCTTCCGCAGCGACGCGATGGGGCACACGTTGCTGCCCAAGCGAATCGCCCTGCCCGTGTTCGCCTCCGACGCGTTGTCGTCGGTGGCCTACGCGCCCGAGGAGATCTTCCTCGTGCTCTCCGTGGCAGGTCTGAGCGCCTACACGATGGCGCCGTGGATCGGTCTGGCGGTCGCCGCGGTGATGCTCGTCGTCATCGCCAGTTACCGCCAGAACGTGCACGCCTACCCGTCCGGCGGCGGTGATTACGAAGTGGTGACCACCAACCTGGGCCCGACCGCGGGCCTGACGGTGGCCAGCGCGCTGCTGGTCGACTACGTGCTGACGGTCGCGGTGTCGATGGCGTCGGCGATGTCCAACATCGGCTCGGCGGTGCCGTTCATCGCCCAGCACAAGGTGCTCTTCGCGGTGGCCGCCATCCTGTTGCTCGCGTCACTGAACCTGCGCGGCATCAGGGAGTCCGGGACGGCGTTCGCGATCCCGACCTACGCCTTCATGATCGGCATGTACGTCATGGTCGGCTGGGGACTGTTCCAGATCTTCGTGCTCGGCGACCACCTGCAGGCCGAGACGGCGAACTTCACCGTCAAGTCCGAACACGGTGACGTGCTCGGCTTCGCAATGGTGTTCCTGGTGGCACGGGCGTTCTCGTCGGGTTGCGCCGCGCTGACCGGTGTCGAGGCCATCAGCAACGGGGTGCCCGCCTTCAAGAAGCCGAAGTCGCGCAATGCGGCCACGACGCTGCTGCTGCTGGGCGCCATCGCGGTCTCGTTGTTCATGGGGATCATCGTGTTGGCCAAGGCAACCGGGGCCAAGGTGGTCGACAGCGTCGACCAGCTCGTCGGCGCGCCAGGGGGGTATCACCCCAAGACCTTGATCGCGCAGCTGGCCGACGCGGTGTTCCACGACTTTCCGGTGGGCCTGTATCTGATCGCGGGGGTCACCGCGTTGATCCTGGTGCTGGCCGCCAACACCGCCTTCAACGGCTTCCCCGTGCTGGGATCGATTCTGGCGCAGGACCGCTACCTTCCCCGGCAGCTGCACACCCGCGGTGACCGGCTGGCCTTCTCCAACGGCATCCTGTTCCTCGCCTTCGCGGCCATCGCCTTCGTGGTGGCGTTCCGTGCCGAGGTGACCGCACTGATTCAGCTCTACATCGTGGGCGTGTTCGTCAGTTTCACGCTCAGCCAGATCGGCATGGTCCGGCACTGGACCCGGTTGCTGCGGGTCGAGACCGATGCCACCCAGCGGCGCCGGATGCAACGGTCCCGCGTCATCAACGCGATTGGTCTGTTGTGCACCGGCGCCGTGCTGATCGTGGTCGTGGTGACCAAGTTCCGGGCGGGCGCATGGATCGCGATCCTCGCCATGGGCGCGCTGTTCGGGCTCATGAAGCTGATTCACAAGCACTACGCGACCGTCTCGTCCGAACTGGAGGCCCGCGCCGCCGAACAGGGTGACGTGGTGCTGCCCAGCCGCAACCACGCCATCGTGCTGGTGTCCAACCTGCATCTGCCGACCAAGCGCGCGCTGGCCTACGCCAGGGCGACCCGACCCGACGTGCTCGAGGCCATCACGGTCAACGTGGACGACGAGGAGGCCCACGAGCTGGTGCACAAGTGGGAGGTCAGCGAAGTCACGGTGCCGCTCAAGGTCATCGCCTCGCCATACCGTGAAATCACCAGGCCCATCCTGAGTTACGTGCAGCGGATCATCAAGGACTCGCCGCGGACCGTGGTCACGGTGTTCATCCCCGAGTACGTCGTCGGACACTGGTGGGAACAGGTGTTGCACAACCAGAGTGCGTTGCGTCTCAAGGGCCGATTGCTCTTCGAGCCCAACGTCATGGTCACCTCGGTGCCGTGGCAGCTGAGCTCCTCGGAGCGGCTCAAGGTCGTCGACGAGCAGCCGGCGCCCGGTGACGCCCGTCGCGGGTTCCTCACTTGAGCGAGCTGACGCTGACCGTCGGGCCTGCGGCGAACGGCGGCAGCTGCGTGGCCCGCCACGACGGCCGCGTCGTGTTCGTGCGGTACGCACTGCCTGGCGAGGTGGTCCGGGCACGCGTCGTGTCCGAACGCGGAAGTCATTGGCACGCAGACGCAGTCGAGATCATCGAAGCGTCACCCGACCGCGTCGACTCGATGTGCCCCATCGCCGGCGTCGACGGATCGGGGTGCTGCGACCTGGCGTTCGCGACGCCCGAGGCCGCGCGCCAACTCAAGGGCGACGTGGTGGCCAACCAGCTCGAACGGCTCGGCGGGCACCACTGGGCGGGGGCTGCCGAAGAAGTCGGGTCGACGGGGCCGACGGGATGGCGCACGCGGGTGCGGTTGGACGTCGCCACCGGTGGCACGCAGGCCGGGCGGGCGGGGTTTCACCGTTACCACAGCGAGGAATTGGTCACCGACCTGTCGTGTGCGCAGGTGCCCGACGGCATGCTCACGGGCCTCGACGTCGCGACGTGGCCGCCAGGTGCGCAACTGCACGTGGTGCTCGACGACGCGGGGGCCCGTCACGTCGTGCAGACGGGCCCGCGGACCGACCGCAAGGCCTCGACGCAGGTGGTCGAGGGGTCCTACGAGGCCACCCACCGGGTCGGAGACCGGACGTGGAGCGTGCCGGTCACCGCGTTCTGGCAGGCGCACCGTGACGCCGCCCCCGCCTACAGTGCGTTGGTCGAGCAGTGGGCGGATCTGACCCCGGGCATGACGGCGTGGGACTTGTATGGCGGCGCAGGCGTATTCGCCGCGACGCTGGCGGGCGCGGTCGGGCCGACGGGACACGTGCTCAGCGTCGACGTGTCCCGAGGGTCGGCCAAGGCCGCGCGCAGCGCTCTGGCCGACCTCGGCTGGGTCGAGGTGCTCACCGAATCGGTACGCCGCGCCCTGACCACCCAGCGCCGCCGTGCCGACGTCGCCGTGCTCGATCCTCCCCGCACCGGTGCCGGGCGCGAGGTCGTCGACCTGCTCGCCGCAGCGGAGGTGCCGCGCATCGTCCACATCGGTTGCGAGGCAGCGTCCTTCGCTCGCGACGTCGGCCTCTACCGCGGGCACGGCTACACCGTCGAGCAGATCCGGGTGTTCGACTCGTTCCCGCTGACCCACCACGTGGAGTGCGTCGCGGTGTTGTCCCGCGCGTGAAGCGCGTGCTGGTCACCTGCTGTCCGCCGACGACCCTCGGGGCGTCCTCGTCGTCGCGGGCACCACGCGCAACCAGGTCGGGTTCTACCCGCGCTTCGACCACGTCGTCCTGCTCAGCGCGCCGTCGGAAGTGATCTTCGAGAGGGTGCGAACCCGGAGCGGCAACGCGTTCGGTCGGCGACCGGCCGAGCTGGCCGAGGTCGCCGACGCGGTCGTCGCCCACGCGCGGTGAGCGTCGTCTAGGGTTGGCACCGGTGTGCCGGGAAGTCTGGTCGGCGGTCGTTCGACGCTGTCTACCCGAGGGGAAACGTGGCTGGTTCCGGCAAGTCGTCGCGTCTGTTCAGTCGCGGCTCGTGGCCCGAGGCCAGTCGAGCGTCGGAGATTCTGCGACGCGAAACCGTGGGCGGCATGCTGTTGCTCGCCGCCGCGGGGGCGGCGCTGGTGTGGGCCAACTCCCCGTGGGCGGCCGCCTACCGCGCCGTGTCGGAGTTCGCCTTCGGGCCAGAGTCGCTGCACCTCCGGCTGAGTGTGTCGTCGTGGGCTGCCGACGGACTGCTGGCGATCTTCTTCTTCGTCGTCGGCGTCGAACTGAAGCGTGAGTTCGTCGCAGGGGACCTGCGCGACCCGGCGCGCGCGGCGCTTCCGATCGCCGCCGCCGTCGGGGGCATGGCCGTGCCCGCGGCCATCTTCCTCGGTGTCAACCTCGTCGCGGGCGAGCGCGAGAACCTCGGCGGGTGGGCGGTGCCCATCGCCACCGACATCGCCTTCGCCCTGGCCGTGCTCGCCGTGCTCTCGACCCATCTGCCGTCCGCGTTGCGGACCTTCCTGCTCACGCTGGCGGTGGTCGACGACCTGCTGGCGATCACCGTCATCGCCTTCTTCTACACCGATCACCTCGCGGTTGGCCCGCTGGCGCTGGCCCTGCTGCCCGGCGGTGCGTTCGCGTTCGCGGTGCAACGGGGGTTCACCCGGTGGTGGGTTCTGGTCCCGCTGGCCGCCGTGACGTGGGCGCTGGTCCACGCCAGCGGCATCCATGCGACGGTGGCCGGCGTCGTGCTCGGTTTCACGGTGCCCGTCCTCGGGCGGCACGCCCTCGCCGAGCGATTCGAACATCGAATGCGACCGATCTCGGCCGGCGTCGCGGTTCCGGTGTTCGCGTTCTTCGCCGCCGGGGTGACGGTCGGCGGGTGGTCGGGTCTCGGCGACGCACTGGGCCACGCCGCGACGATCGGCGTGATGGCCGGGCTGGTGCTGGGCAAACCGCTGGGTGTGTTGAGCACCACATTCTTGCTGGCCAAGTTCACCAGGGCCCAGCTCGACGACGACCTGGCCTGGCGCGACGTGCTCGGGGTCGCGCTGCTGGCGGGAATCGGTTTCACCGTGTCGTTGCTCATCGGTGAGCTGGCCTTTGGTTACGGCACGGTGACGGGCGCCGACGCCAAGATCGGGGTCCTCGTCGGGTCGGTGGTGGCGGGTGCGCTGGCAGCCGTGGTCCTGGTCAGCCGCAATGCCGTCTACCGGCGGATTCACCAGCGCGAAATGGTCGACGAAGACGGCGACGGTGTGCCCGACGTCTACGAACCTTGACGGGCTCGACGACCGTCCCGTGCGTAAACTCAAGTGATGCTCTCAGAGATCCGCGGTCCCGCTGATCTGCAGAACCTGTCGCAATCACAGATGAAGGACCTCGCCCTCGAGATCCGCGAATTCTTGATTCACAAGGTTGCTGCCACCGGCGGACATCTCGGCCCCAACCTGGGTGTCGTCGAGTTGACGCTCGCACTGCACCGGGTGTTCGACTCGCCGCACGATCCGATCATCTTCGACACCGGCCACCAGGCCTACGTCCACAAGATGTTGACCGGCCGCTGCGCCGACTTCGACAACCTGCGCAAGAAGGGCGGGCTGTCGGGCTACCCGTCGCGCAGCGAGAGCGAGCACGACTGGGTCGAGTCCAGCCACGCCAGTACCGCGCTGTCCTACGCCGACGGTTTGGCGAAGGCCTTCGAACTCAGCGGTCACCGCAACCGTCACGTGGTCGCCGTCGTCGGCGACGGCGCTCTCACCGGCGGCATGTGCTGGGAGGCGCTCAACAACATCGCGACCTCCAAGCGGCCCGTCATCATCGTCGTCAACGACAACGGCCGCAGCTACGCGCCGACCATCGGGGGGTTCGCCGACCACCTGGCCGCCCTTCGCCTGCAGCCCGGCTACGAGCGGTTGCTGGAGGAGGGGCGCAAGGCCGTCCGCGGGCTGCCGCTCATCGGCGAGGTGTGGTACCAGTGCATGCACAGCGTCAAGGCCGGCATCAAGGACGCCTTGTCCCCGCAGGTGATGTTCACCGACCTCGGGCTCAAGTACGTCGGCCCGATCGACGGCCACGACGAGCACGCCGTCGAGGCCGCATTGCGGCATGCGCGCGGGTTCAACGCCCCCGTCATCGTCCACGTCGCCACCCGCAAGGGCATGGGTTACGGCCCCGCGGAGTCCGACGAGGCCGAGCAGATGCACTCCACCGGCATCATCGACCCGCAGACCGGGCTCGCGACGTCGGTCGCCGCGCCCGGTTGGACGTCGGTCTTCTCCGATGAACTCATCAAGCGGGCCACCCGACGCCGCGACGTCGTCGCCATCACCGCGGCGATGCCCGGGCCGACCGGTCTGAGCGCGTTCCGCAAACGCTTCCCGGATCGCTTCTTCGACGTCGGCATCGCCGAACAGCACGCGATGACGTCGGCGGCGGGTCTGGCGATGGGTGGCATGCACCCGGTGGTCGCGATCTATTCGACGTTCCTCAACCGGGCCTTCGACCAGATGATGATGGACGTTGCGCTGCACCGGCTTCCGGTCACGATGGTGCTCGACCGCGCCGGGGTGACCGGACCCGACGGCGCCAGTCACAACGGCGTCTGGGACATGTCGATCCTCGGCGTCGTACCCGGCATGCGGGTGGCGGCGCCGCGGGATGCGACCCGGTTGCGCGAGGAGTTGGGCGAGGCCCTCGACGTCAAGGACGGTCCCACCGCGATCCGCTTTCCCAAGGGCGACGTCGGCGAGGACATTCCCGCCGTGGAACGCCGCGACGGCGTCGACGTGCTGGCGGTCCCGGCCGACGGGTTCAGCCAGGACGTGCTGCTGGTGGCTGTCGGATCGTTCGCCTCGATGGCGTTGTCGGTGGCCGAGCGGCTGCGCAATCAGGGCATCGGGGTGACCGTCGTCGACCCCCGCTGGGTGTTGCCGGTGCCCGAGATGCTCGGCCCGCTCGCTGTGGCGCACAAGTTGGTCGTCACGCTCGAAGACCACGGCCTGCACGGCGGTATCGGGTCGTCGGTGTCAGCGGCGTTGCGGCGCAACGAGATCGACGTGCCCTGCCGTGACGTCGGCGTCCCCCAGGAGTTCCAGGACCATGCCTCGCGCAACGAGGTGCTGGCCGATCTTGGCCTGACCGATCAGAACGTCGCCCGCCAGATCACCGGTTGGGTGGCCGCGCTCGGCAGCTCGATCGGAGAGTCCGAAGTCAGCGACCGGGTCGAGTAGCCCCCTACCCGCGGGCCTAGGCTTCGCCCCATGGATGCCGAACTGGAGCGCTGGAAGACCACCGGTCAGTACTTCGACTATCTGGGTTTCGACGTGTTCTACCGCGTCGAGGGCACCGGTCCGGCACTACTGCTGATCCACGGATATCCGTTCAGTTCCTTTGACTGGTCGCTCATCTGGCCGACGCTGACGCGGCGGTTCACCGTGATCGCGCCGGACATGATCGGGATGGGTTTCTCCGACAAACCCGTGGCCTACGAGTACTCCGTGCCCGACCACGCCGACATGCACGAGGCGCTACTACTACACCTCGGCGTCGACTCCTGTCACGTCTTGGCGCACGACCTGGGGGACTCCGTGGGTCAGGAGCTGCTCGCCCGGTACGAGGCCGGTGACAACGCCTACGGAGTGCCGGTGATCGAGTCGATCACCTGGCTCAACGGCGGGCTGTTCAACGAGGCCTACACGCCGCGGCTGCTGCAGAAGTTGATGTCGCGAACCCCGCTGGGCGACATGACCAGTCGATTTCAGGGCAGCGCGTTGGCACGTCGGGTCGTGGATCGCACGCTCGACGAGATGTTCGGGGTCAACACCAAGCCGACGCCCCGCCAACTCGAGCAGTTCCATCAGATCTTGGACTTCAACGACGGCGCACGGGTCAGCCACAAGGTCGGCCGGTTCGTCACCGACCGCTACCGTCACCGCAACCGCTGGGTGCGGGCGATGCGGGAGACCGCCGTGCCGATGCGTCTGATCGACGGTCCGAGCGACCCGAATTCGGGGCGGCACATGGCCCAGCGCTATCTCGACGTCATTCCCGATCCCGACGTGGTGATGCTCTCCGACGACATCGCGCACTGGCCCCAGATCGAGGCTCCCGAGGACGTCCTGCGCCACTTCTTGGCCCACGTGGACCGGGTCGCCGCGATCTGAGGCGCCGAGGAGGAATGCGCGCGGGGTGCACGCCGGTTGAACCTCACCGTGGCCGCCCCGCGGTCACGTCGCACCACCGAGCCAACGGAGGCACCTCGTGAAGATCGGCATCATCGGAGCAGGGCAGATCGGCGGCACGCTCACGCGGCGGCTGCGCCAACTGGGGCACGAAGTGGCCGTGGCCAATTCGCGGTCGCCGGAGACGCTGTCGGAACTCGCGACGGAGACCGGCGCTACGGCAGTCTGGGCGAAGGATGCCGCCACCGACGCCGACCTCGTCATCCTCAGCATCCCGCAGAAGAACGTTCCCGATCTGGCCGAGGGAATCGTCGACGCGCGCAAGCCCGGCGTCCCGGTGATCGAGACCAACAACTACTACCCGCAGCAGCGCGACGGTGAGATCGCCGGCATCGAGGACGGCCAGGTCGAGAGCGCGTGGGTCGCCGAGCAGATCGGCGCACCGGTGTACAAGGTGTTCAACGGCATCTGGTGGAAGCACCTGCTGGAGAAGGGCGTTCCCGCCGGCACCCCCAACCGCATCGCCCTGCCCGTCGCCGGTGCGGACGGCCCCGGCCGCGACCTCGTCCACGACCTGGTCGACCGGCTCGGGTTCGATCCCGTCGACGCCGGTTCGATCTCGGAGTCCTGGCGTCAGCAGCCGGGAACCCCGGTGTACGGCAAGGACTTCGATGCAGAGGCCACCCGACGGGCGTTGGCCGAGGCGACGCCGAAGCGCACCGTGGAGTGGAGCGCGCGCACCGCATAGGCGCTTCAGTGCAGGGGTGAACCCGGCAGCGGCCACGCCATCGTCGAGGTCGCCTCCATGATGTGCTCGGGCCCGCCCGGTGGTGGCCAGTCGCCTGCCTCGTAGAGACGTCGACGGACCTCGACGCGCTCGTCGAGTCCCGAGAACGGCCAGATGTGCACGATGCGGGCGGGTCCGTCGAGGGCGTACATCACGACGGCGATCGGGTCGACTCGGTGACGGCCGGGCAGCGCCACACGCCAGCCCTCGATCGTCGCGGGCAGCCCACCGGGCACGAGGTGATAGTCACGGATCTCGTAGACCGAGCCGAACGAGCCCGTGACCACCCTCGGCATGAAGGGAAACGGAGCGAAGCCTTGCATCGTCAGGTCGGTGAGGTGGGCGCCCGCGCCGAACGGCGCAACGTGGTGGGCGGCCCGCATCCGTTCGGCGGCTAGCTCGGCGTCGTCGTCGAACTCGCGTAGGACGTAGACCCGGCCGAGTACGCCGTGCTCGGCTTCCCACGACCCCAGGAGTCGACCGCGCGACTCGGGTGCCCGCAGCCAGCCGTCGACGCCCTCCTTGGCTGCTGCCGCGTCGGGCAGGCGGTAGGACACCGTGGCCAGTTCATGACGAACCCTGGCGTCGCGCGGATCGACGTCGTCGCCGGTGATGACCGCGGGTTCGTCCACGAAGTGCTCCCTGTCCGCGCCGCGTCATGCCTAGGAGGGCTGGGTTTCCTCGGCCGACGGTGTCTGTGGCGCCGTCAATGCCTCGGTCAACACCGGCACCGTCAACTCCCGCTGCCAGGCGCGCGCCCCCGCCTCGGCCAGGAACGCGTCGATGGCCTTGTCGGCGTGGGCCACCGGCTGCCAGTCCCACACCAGGCGGCGCACCAGGTCGGGGGTCAGCAGATTCTCGGCGGGGACCGACACGCGTTGCGAGAGTTCGGCGAGTCCGGCCCGCACGCGGTCGAGACGTTCGGCCGCCTCGGGTTTGCGCCGACTCCATCGCACCGCCGGGGGTGGACCGGTGACGGGTTCGGACGCCGTCGGAAGGTCCTCGGTGGTGCGCGCTCGCGCCAAGGCCTCCAGCCACACCCCGGCGCTGCGCCGCTGACGCGACCCGCCGAACACCGGGAGGGCGACCAGCTTCTCGACGGTGTCGGGATCGGTCGTCGCCGCACTGATGATGGCGGCGTCGGGAAGGATGCGACCGGGTGCGATGTCACGGCGCTGCGCGATGTGGTCGCGCGTGGTCCACAGTTCGCGGACCGCGGCCAGTGTCCGCGGGTTCTTCACCTTGTGGATGCCGGAGGTCCGGCGCCAGCGGTCGCGCCGGGTGGGCGCCGCGACGTAGGTCCGCAGATGTTCGAATTCCTCTGCGGCCCAACGGGTCTTGCCCTGGGCCTCGAGTTCGGCGGCCACGGCTTCGCGCAGCTCCAGCAGCACCTCGACGTCGAGCGCGGCGTAGATCAGCCATTCGGCGGGCAGCGGGCGCTTGGACCAGTCGGCCGCCCCGTGACCCTTCATCAGCTGCAGTCCGAGGAGCCGCTGCACCATCGCCGCCAGGTTGACCCTGTCGAAACCGGCCAGCCGGCCCGCCAATTCGGTGTCGTAGAGCTGCGGGGGCACCATGCCCAACTCGGCCAGGCACGGCAGATCCTGGTCTGCGGCGTGCAGGATCCACTCGTCGGTGTCGAGGACGTCGGCCAGCGGCGCCATCACCATCAGGGGATCTTCGCCGTGGTTGACCGGGTCGATCAGCACCGAACCCGCACCGGCCCGCCGGATCTGGATCAGGTAGGCGCGGTTGGAGTAGCGAAAGCCCGACGCGCGCTCGGCGTCGATGGCGAACGGGCCGTGGCCCGACACCAGGAGTTCGGCGGCGGCGAGGATCTGGTCGGCGGTGACGGCCAGTTCGGGTACGCCGTCGGCGGGGGTCAGGAGGGGAGTGGCCTCGGGTTCTGGCGAATCCGGAAGGTCCGCGACGTCCCCAGTGCCCTGCCCGTCGCCGGTGTCCGCGTCGTCTCGGGCATCGTCGGCGTTCTCGCCGTCGGTCATGCGCGCGTGCGGGCGCCCAGGGCGGTGACCCCGGCTGGCGGAAGGCCGGCGGCGTGTTCGAGCACTTCGCAAAACGCCTGCACGTGGGGCCCCAGCTCAAGATTCGTCGCCGTCCACGACGCGCGCAGTTCCAGCTGGTGCGCCCGTGGCGGACCCGAGATGTCGCCGTAGCGCACCGACGTCGTCGCGGTCACGGTGCCGCCGAGGGCGGTGACGTGGTCGTCGTGTTCGGCGAGTGCGTCGACGAGCCAGCTCCACGCCACCTCTGGCAGCAGCGGGTCGACGGCCTCGGTGGAGTCCAGGTCGGCCTGGATGTAGGCCACCAGACGCATGGTGCCGTCCCAGGCCTCGGCGCCCTCCGGGTCGTGGAGCAGGATCAAGCGGCCGAACGCGTCGCCCTCGGATCGCTCGGGCACGACGGTGGTCTCGGGGTGGCGGACCTCGGCCCCCAGGGCATAGCTGTACGGCGCCAGGCGCTGTGGCGGCCGGATCGGGCCGAGCTCGATCTCGGGCCGGACGGTGGTGGCATTCATTGCCTCCACCGCTGCCCGGAACTGAGCCGGCTCGACGGTGGTCATGGGGTTTGACGCTAGCCGATTCGGACAACGGGCAGCGAAGGCGCGCCGAAGTGTGACTGCATGGCAGCATGGGAGTCGATGAGTACCCGTCGTGACCTGCCCGAGTCGCCCTATCTGACCGCGGCCGCAGGCCGTAAACCGAGCCGTTTGCCCGTGTGGTTCATGAGGCAGGCTGGGCGGTCCCTGCCGGAGTACCGGGCGTTGCGGGCGAAGAACACGATGATGCAGGCGTGCTTCGACGCCGAGTTGATCACCGAGATCACGTTGCAGCCTGTTCGGCGCCATGGCGTCGACGCGGCGATCCTGTTCTCCGACATCGTGGTTCCGCTGCGCGCGGCCGGCGTCGACGTCGACATCGTGCCCGACGTGGGCCCGGTGATCGCCCAGCCCATCCGGGTCGCCGCCGACGTGGCGACGCTGACCCCGCTGGACCGTGACGCGGTCGCGCCGGTGGCCGAGGCCGTGTCGCTGCTGACCACCGCGTTGGGCGACGTGCCCCTGATCGGCTTCGCCGGCGCCCCCTTCACCCTGGCGTCCTACCTGGTGGAGGGTGGGCCCAGCCGCAACCACGAACGCACCAAGGCGATGATGCTGGGGGAGTCCGACGTCTGGCACGCCTTGATGAGTGCCCTCACCGACGTCACCATCGGCTTCCTCAAGACCCAGTTGGACGCCGGCGTCGACGCCATTCAGCTGTTCGACTCGTGGGCGGGCACGCTGTCACTCGCCGACTACCGCAGTTACGTGCTGCCGCACAGTGCGAGGGTCTTCGAGACGCTGGCCGGCGAGGGCGTGCCGATGACGCACTTCGGGGTCGGCACGGCCGAGCTGCTCGGCGCCATGTCCGAGGCGGTGTCGGTGGGAGACCAGCCGGTGGTCGGCGTGGACTGGCGCACGTCGTTGACCGACGCCGCGGGGCGGGTGCGTCCAGGGTGCGCACTGCAGGGCAACCTCGACCCGGTGGTGTTGTTGGCCGGTTGGCCGGTCGTCGAGCGGGCAGTGCGCAACGTCGTGGAGGACGGGCGCCGCGCCGTCGACGCCGGCGCCACGGGTCACGTCTTCAATCTGGGCCACGGCGTGTTGCCGCCCACCGACCCGGGCGTCATCACCGAGGCGGTGGCGCTGGTGCACGCCTTGTGAGTCCGGCGTCTTCGCCGCTCTCCTATTCCGTTGTCGGCGGTGGTATTTCGGGTCTGGTTGCCGCCTACCGACTTCGGCTCGCGGCGGGTCCGCACGCCTCGATCACCCTCTTCGACCCGGCCGACCGACTCGGCGGGGCGTTGCGCACCGAGCGCATCGGCGGCCAATCCGTCGACGTCGGTGCCGAGGCCTTCGTGGCGCGGCGCCCCGAAGTGACGGCGCTGCTGGCCGAGTTGGGCCTGGCCGACCGGCAGATCGGCACCACCGGCGTGCGGCCACTGATCTTCGCCGAGGGCCGACTGCGGACGATGCCGCAGGGCACGCTGCAGGGCATCCCCGCCCAGGCGTCGTCCATGGCGGGGCTGGTCGACGACGCCACGCTGGCGCGGATTGCCGACGAACGCTCGAGGCCGTTCTCGTGGCGTACCGGCGCGGACCCCACCGTCGCGGAGCTGGTCGGTGACCGCTTCGGCGCGCAGGTGGTGATGCGGTCCGTCGACCCTCTGCTGGGCGGGGTCTACGCGGGATCCTCGGCGACGATCGGGCTCCGGGCCGCCGTCCCGACGCTGGCAGCCGCGCTCGACCGGGGCGCAGGCAATCTCACCGACGCGGTCCGCGAGGCACTGCCGCCGCCGATGCCCGGGTCGGTGTTCGGAGCCGTCGCCGGCGGTTACGCAGTGCTGCTCGACGCGTTGGTGCGCCACGCGGCGGTCGACTGGATGCACGTCGGCGTGAGGCGACTGAACCGGGACGGGCGCACCTGGACCCTCGTGGACGACGAGGGCGGGCACTGGCATGCCGACGGCGTGGTGCTCGCCGTGCCGGCGCCACGGTTGGCCACGCTCGTCGACGACGTGGCGCCGCGGACGGCGGCCGCGGCTCGACGCATTGGAACGGCGTCCTCGGCACTGGTGGTGCTGGCGCTTCCGGGGGGCACCCCGCTGCCGGAGCAATCGGGCGTGCTGGTGGCCGGCGGTGAACGGCTGCATTCGAAGGCCATGACGCTGACGTCGCGCAAGTGGGGCCGGCGCAGCAGCGTGGAGCTGGTGCGGCTGTCGTTCGGACGCGTCGACGACCACATCGCGCGCGACGTAGGCGACGAGGAACTGCTCACCTGGGCGGCCGAGGACCTGTCGACGGTCTTCGGCGTGACGTCGGACCCGGTGGACTGCCGCGTGCAGCGGTGGATGGACGCCCTGCCGCAGTACGGGCCGGGGCACGCCGGTCTGGTCGCCGAGATCCGGGCGGGTCTGCCGCCAGGTGTGGTGGTGGCGGGGGCCTACCTCGACGGCATCGGCGTTCCGGCGTGTGTGGGATCCGCCACCAGGGCGGCCGCGGCGCTGACGAGGCAAGGCGTGGCACGATAGTCGGTATGGCCAAGCTCGACTACGACGCCCTGAACTCGATGACGCGTTACATGATGATCTCGGTGTTCGCGGTGCGGCCGGAGGCGCTCGGCGAGGATCGCGCCGCCGTCGTCGACGAGACCGCCACCTTCCTGAAGCAGCAGGAGGAGCACGGCGTCGTCGTACGCGGCCTGTACGACGTGGCGGGCTTCCGGGCCGACGCCGACTTCATGATCTGGACGCACGCCGAGCGGGTCGAGGACCTGCAGAAGACATACTCGTCCTTCCGCCGCACGCCCCTCGGGCTGGCCAGCGAGCCGGTGTGGAGCGTGGTGGCGTTGCACCGGCCCGCGGAGTTCAACAAGAGCCACGTGCCGGCGTTCATCGCCGGCGAGGAGCCCGGCGACTACGTCTGCGTGTATCCATTCGTGCGGTCACTGGAGTGGTACCTGCTGCCCGACGACGAGCGCCGCAAGATGCTCGTCGAGCACGGCATGGCGGGACGGGAGTACCCCGACGTCCGTGCCAACACCGTCCCGGCCTTCGCGCTCGGGGACTACGAGTGGATCCTGGCCTTCGAGGGTCCGGACCTCGGTCGCATCGTCGAACTGATGTGGAAGCTGCGCTACACCGACGCCCGTCGGCACGTGCGCGAGGAGACGCCGTTCTTCACGGGTCCACGCGTCGGCGTCGAGGAACTCGTCGCCCGACTGCCCTGACGGCGGCGATCTACGTCGCGGGAACCAGCTTCATCGAGATCGAGTTGATGCAGTACCGCTG
The DNA here is from genome assembly GCF_040614235.1 of Mycobacterium sp. NPDC006124. NCBI lineage: Bacteria > Bacillati > Actinomycetota > Actinomycetes > Mycobacteriales > Mycobacteriaceae > Mycobacterium > Mycobacterium sp. NPDC006124. Next base: position 685,672 of record NZ_JBEXUA010000001.1, read on the forward strand.
ATCGGTCGGGGTGGGGTAGCCCTCGCCTTCGAAGACGTGACCGAGGTGGCTGTGGCAGTTGGCGCACAGCACTTCGACGCGGTGCATGCCGCCCGAGTCGTCGGTCTTCAAGATGACCGCGTCCGAATCGGCGGGATCGAAGAAAGACGGCCAGCCGCAATGGGATTCGAACTTCTCGGTGCTGCGAAAGATCTCCGCACCGCACGCCCGGCACTGGTAGACGCCCTCGGTCTTGGTGTCGGTGTATTCACCGGTGAACGGACGCTCGGTGCCGGCCTGCCGCAGCACGGCGAACTCCTGAGGCGAGAGCTTCGTGCGCCATTCGTCGTCGGTCAGCTGAACTTTCGGAGCAGTCATCACTCCACGCTAGCGCGGTCGCGATCGGGCGTCATGTACGGCGGGTCGATGCCCTCGTCGAGGCGGCCGTCGGCCTTGGCGTCGAGGTAGCGGAAGTACAGCACGCAGAACACCACGATCAGCATCAGCGACCAGCCGTAGGTGATCTTCATGTACTCCAGGAAACGACCGGTCGTCAGCCAGTGCACCAACAGCCAGCGGTCCATCGTCATGAAGCCGTAGATCGCCAGCCACGCCACCCAGTTGCGGATCACCGAGTTGGGCAGGACCACCGACATCAGGAACGGGAACAGCATCATCGAGTAGTAGCCCTGGCCCAGCGAGGTCACCAGGAACGTCGCGATCAACAGCACGCCCGACGACGTCACCATCCAGAACAGCTGGTCGCGCTGCCGGTAGTACCGGTAGAGCAGCCACAGGCTGCCGACCGCCAGCGCCAGGAACACCACGCGCAGCAGCAGGATCAACCACGACGGCAGGCCGTAGTAGATGCCGTTGCCCTGAATCGAACTGTTGAAGTAGTCGCGGACGGAGAAGATGTAGGGCACGGTGTTGCGCACGAAGCCCATGGGGTCGCTGACCAACGGCCATGCCGCCAGGTTGAACACCAGCGGCACCCCGACGGCGGGCACCAGCGGGCGCCACTGCCGGTTCAGTATCGGCAGCAGCAGCAGCGGCGCCAGGGACGGCTTGACCACCAGCGTCAGCCCGATGGCGGCGCCGGCCAGCCATTCGTGGCCGACCTTGCCGCTGAGCAACCATCGTAGGAACAGCACCTCGCCCAGCAGGATGCAGCCGTTGATGTTGGTGAACACCAGTGTGCTGGTGACGCTCTCGGTGCAGAACATCGCCAGCAGCAGGGCGGGCGCGGCCACCGACGCCAGCGTGAAGCCGAACAGCCGCAACAGGAAGTACGCGGCCAGCAGGATGGCGATGGTGTTGAAGGTGATGAACCAGTACCGCGACGCGTCGACGGGCAGGTAGCCGAATGGGGCCAGCAGCAGCGTGCCGCCGGGCGGATACAGATAGTGCGGGTCTACCTGGTCGAAGTGCTCGTTGTAGATGTCGAGCCCGAGCTTGAAGTTGATGACCGCGCGGTAGACCGGACCGAAGTCGTCGGTGATGTACCCATTGGTGGCCAGCACATAGCTGCGATGCACGATCGACAGGAGGGCCACGGGCCACAGCACCGAGCGCAGAACGTTCGCGACATTCGGCGGTGAGGTGCGGGGTCGGAATGCGTTGATCAACGTGTCAGCTACCGCCACCAGCGCACCGTACACCGGACGCCGCGGGTGTCGAACTAGGCGGGGCAGTACGTGTCGGTCTCGGGAACCTTGCCGGAGCCGAGGTAGGAGAGCACGGGTGGGACGGCGCACGTGGAGTAGATGCTGGCCCCGTGGCCGACGCCCTGCCACATCACGCGCCGGTTCGCCGCGCCGCTGTTGATGATGGTGGCCGCGACGGCGGCAACGCCCTCGTTGCCGACGACCGGGTCGTTCTGCACCCCGAGCAGAAGGACGGGGATCTTGAGGTTCTGCGGATCCGGGGGAGTCGAACCACTGGGCCAGGCAAGACAATTGACCATGTCGAGTGCGCCCACGGTACCGAACTCGGGGTAGAGCTTGCCCCACTCGACGACGAGTTCGCGCACCCGGTCGGGCGTCGGCCGGTTGAGGGCGTCGCTGCAGCCGTTGACGAACTGGCCGTCGGTCTCGCGTTGGGTCTGCGCGTCGTTGATCAACCCGTTCAGTCCGGCCACGTCACCGCCGCGGGCCGCCGCGAGGGTGGTGGCCAGTGCCGTCGTCGACGCCACGAAGTCGCCGCGGGGAAACGCCAGGGCGGTGGCGATGGCGTCGGTGAGGGCGGCCACCGAGGCGCCGGCGGGGCCGGTGCCCGCACGGGCGGCCGCGAGCATTGCGTCGATCGCGCCCTTGGGGTCGGGTCCCAGCGCGCAGGACGAGGCGACGCACTGCGCGACGAACGCGTTGAGCGCCGCCTGCTGACCCTTGACCTTCTGTTCGGCCCGTGCCTCGGCGGCGATGCCAAGCGGCAGAGGGGAGTCCAGGACGAGGCGTGACACCTTGTTGGGGTGTGAGCCCGCGTAGGCCAGCGCCACCTGCGCGCCGTTGCCGACGCCCAGCAGGGCGAGGGTCGGCACGTCCCAGGTGCTGCGCAACCGTTCGAGATCCTCGGCGGCGTGGGCGTTGTCATAGGCCGAGTCGCCGGGGGCGATCGCGTCGGTGCAGCTCTGCGTCGCCGTCTGGACGATGGAGCTCAGATTGGCGACGGGATCGTTGCCGGCCGCGAACTGCGCCTGGTCGAGCATCTCCTGGCGGCTGTAGAGGTCACGGCAGTCCAGCGCGCCTGACGTGCCGATGCCGCGGCGGTCGACGGAGACGATCGGGTTGGTCTTGAGCACGTCGGCGCCGCCGCGGGACAGCCACACCGGCAGCTGCGTCGAGGACGGCAGGTCACTGCCGGTGGTCATGACCAGGGGGCCTGCGTCGGCGGGGGTGGCGGTCGACCTCGCGCGGACCACGCCGATGGTGAGCGTCCCGGTGGCGCCGTTGATCGAGTCGAGGTCGGCGTCGTAGGTGGCGCAGTCCAGGCTCACGCCGGGCACCGCGGGCACGGCCGCCTGGGAGAACGTCCGCGCCGTGCAGTCCTGCCAGTTCAAGTCGTTCTTGGGCTTCTCGATCGCCGGCGGTCCGGCGGCGGCCGGCGTGGTCTCGGGGGCGCCCTGCGGCCCGGCGCCGGTGTCGGTCGCGAAGCGCGGGTTGGCGGCGAGGCCCGGCGCACAGCCGGCCAGGACGACGGCCGCGACGACGGGCAGACAGAGGGACCTGAGCAGCTGACGATCCCGGTGCATGGTCACCACATTAGCGATCGGCGCGCTACTCCCCGCCCGACGCGTCCTTGACGTAGCGCGTGTACAGATAGCCCTCGCCGTCGGTCAACAGGTGGCTCCGACGCATCCGGGTGTGGGCTTCCCCCGACCCGGAGGCGATGCGGCGGGCGGCCCCACCGACCAGGATCGGCGCGATGGTGACGCACAGTTCGTCTAGGAGATCGTGTTCGGTGAGCAGACTGATCAGCGACGGTCCACCCTCGGTGAGCACCCGCCGCAACCCGCGCTCGGCGAGGGTTTCGAGCATCACGGTCGGGTCGACGCGGTCGGGATGAGAGCCGGAGGCGTCGACCACCTCGGCGGTCGAGCCGAAGCGCGATCGGGCATCGGGCACGGTGTCGTGGCAGGTCACGATCAGCGGCGGCACCTCGGTGCGGGTGAAGAGCCGGGCGTCGTGGTCGAAGTCCGCGGAGTGGGTGACCACGGCGATCGGCGGCACCTCGGTCTGCCCGCGGCCCTGCCGTTCGCGCCGCTCGGCCAGCGACATGTGGGCACCGGAGTAGTTCTCGATGCGCACGGTGGATGCGCCGACGAGGATCACGTCGGCCTCCTGTCGCATGCGGGAGAAGATGGCGCGGTCCCCGGGACCGGCCAGGCCGCCGGACTTTCCGTCGTCGGTGGCGCCGCCGTCGAGGCTGGAGATCATGTTGGCCCGCACCCAGCAGCGATCCAGATTCTCAGGGTAGGAGTAGAAGGCGGCGAGCCGTCCGTCGTCGGTGTCGAACCCGCCGCCCCGGGGGCCTAGCTCTGTGAGCTCAGTCGCAGCATCGGGATCGGACACGTTGACCATTGCAGCACGTCGATACAGTTCCCTCATGTCTGGGGCCAACGACGTCGACCATCTCACCGATCGGCACCCGAAGGTGACGCCCGAGCGACTGGTCGCGGGTCTGGTGCCACCGCCCACGTTCGCCGACGTCGCGTTCGACACCTACCGGCCGGATCCCGGCGAGCCGTCGCAGTCGGAGGCGGTGCAGAAGTGCCGCGAGTTCTGCGAGCAGGCCGTGACCCGGCGAGCTGGCAAGAAGAAGCTGTTCGGCAAGCGAGAGGCGTTGCCCGGTGTCGGGATGTACCTCGACGGTGGCTTCGGCGTCGGCAAGACCCACCTGTTGGCGTCGACGTACTACGCGCTGCGGGCCGCCGACGCCGGGCCCGCCGCCTTCGCGACGTTCGGTGAGCTGACACAGCTCGCGGGAGTGTTCGGGTTCGTCGAGTGCATCGAGCTGCTCTCCGGCTACGTGGTGCTGTGCATCGACGAGTTCGAGCTCGACGACCCCGGTAACACCACCCTGATCTCACGGCTGCTCTCGGCGTTGGTGGAGCGCGGGGTGTCGGTGGCGGCGACGTCCAACACGCTGCCCGAGCAACTGGGCGAGGGCCGGTTCGCCGCCCAGGACTTCCTACGTGAGATCAACACGCTCGCAGCCATCTTCACCACCGTGCGGATCGAGGGCCCGGACTACCGTCACCGCGATCTGCCGCCCGCACCAATCCCGCCGTCCGACGACGAGGTGCGAGACGAGGCCGCCGGCGTGACGGGTGCGACGCTGGACGACTTCGACGCGCTGTGCGCGCATCTGGCGACCATGCACCCCTCGCGTTATCAGGCGCTGATCGAGGGTGTCGCGCAAGTGTTCATCACCGGGGTGCACCCGCTCGACGACCAGAGCGTCGCGCTGCGTCTGGTCTCGCTGACCGACCGGCTCTACGACGCGGGCATCCCGGTGGTGGCCTCGGGCACCAAGCTCGACACGGTCTTCAGTGAGGAGATGTTGGCGGGAGGGTTCCGCAAGAAGTACCTCCGCGCGACGTCGCGCCTGTTGGCCTTGACCGCCGCCGGTGGGCACTAGTCCGACAGCGGGCGCACCATCACGTAGTCGTTCTCGACGCGGCCGCCCACCCGAAACGTCTTGGTGCCGTTGACCTCGAAGCCGTGCTTGGCGTAAAAGCGTTGCGCGCGCTGGTTCTGCTGGTTGACGCCTAGCCAGACACAGGCCGCGCCCAGTGCTCGGCACGTCTCGAGTGCGGCGGTCATCAGGGCCGCCGAGACGCCGGCGCCGTGGCCGTCGGGCAGCACGTACATCTTGGACAGCTCGACGGCCGGCCGCAGTGGCACGGCCTTCTGGACGTCGTCGTCGGCGGTCACGCCTCGAATCAGCATGGCGTACCCCGAGATTCGTTGGTCCTCGCGCGCGGCGAGCACGACGCGGTCGGGGTCGGTGAGGTAGTCGCGGAAGCGGGTGGCGGAGAGGTTCTCGGAGATGAAGGCTGCGATGTCGTCCGCGCGGGTGGTCGGCGGACAGGCCAGGGGAAACGTCCGGGCGGCGACGTCGGCCAACTCCGTCAGGTCGACCTCGCGGGCCGGGGTCACGTCGAGGGGCATGCCAGGGTCAGGTGAGGTTCCATTGGGCGAGGTGGGTGCCCGTTGCCTTGTCGAGGAGCATGACGTTGGTGACCAGGTCGCGGTACACGTCCCAGTACACGCCGCCGCTGACCGTGGAACCGGGGGGCGCGTTCTGCAGCACCGCGCGGATGTCGTCGGGGACGTCGGTGTTGCGGGGCTTGTAGGCGTCGGCGATCGGGGTCACGCCCTCGAAGTCGAAGAACAGCGACGTGATGTACGGGTTGGGCGCCTTGATGACGTGGACGGTGATGTTGGCGCGGTAGACCTGATAGCGCGGTCCGCGTGGGGGATAACCGAATCCAGGCGGCACGTCGACCAAGTCCACGCTGGTGACGGCGACGTCGGCCACCACGGTCATGTAGTCCACGTGCAGGACCTCGCCGAGCCGGCCAATCGGCGCGACGGCCGCGGCCTCGGGCGCGGGCGACACGACCACCCCGGCGGTGACCGCCATGGCGGCGACCAACATCGTTAACCAGCGGCGCATCCTCGCATGATTGCACACCGCCTCGACGCCGAGGGCGCGTTCGGGGCTCAGGACGCCCAGGGGCCGATGCCGCCGACCTTCTCGATGCGGATTCGCGTGAGCAGTCCGCCGGTCGCGTCCTTCGGGGGGAAGTGCTCGCTGGAGCCGAGCATGGCCTCGGCCAGTTCGGTGAGCAACTCCGGTGCGCCGCCCTCGACGATTCTCGCCGTGCCGCTGACCGACAGATAGGGCGCCTGCTGGCCGGGGGGAGTGGGACCGATGATGGTGACTGCGACACGTCCGTCACGCCGAATGTTGCGCGTCTTCTTGTACTCGCTGAGGTGCGCGCTGACGAGTTCGTCGCCGTCGGGTGTCGACTGCAACGCCACCCAGACCACGGACACCTGCGGGCTGCCGTCCGGGTTGATGGTGACCAGCGTGGCGTCGGCCCCGGCGCCGATCAGGTCGCGGGCGGAATCGTCGAGTTTCATGATCTCTTGTACCGCATCCGGGCTCATTTCATTCCCGTTCGGTGGCCGTCAGCCGCGCGGGTATCCCCGGCGCACCGTGCGGTCGAGGATGCCGAGCGTGCCGCGTAGCGCCGCCTCGGAGATGACCGGGAAGATGCCGGAGTCTCGCCATTTCTGGTGGATGTCGGACCAGTCGTAGTAGGAGGTGACGAGTGTGCCGTCGCCCTCGGCCTCGAGGCGGTACCCGTAGACGTGACCAATCGGCGGCTCGATCTTGCCGAAGATCGTCCAGGCGATGTGTCGGTCCGCCTCGTAGTCGGTGATCGACACGGTGACGTCGTACTTGCCCATCGGGAAGTCGTTGAGGGCTTCGCGGTCCATGTGGACGACGAAACTGTCACCGCTGGCGGTCACGGGGTCACCGTCGGCGTCTTGCAACATGCCCGTCGCGTCGATGGCCACGTGACCTTGCGGGTCGCTGAGGACGGTGAAGACGGCTGCCGGAGGTGCGGCGATGGTGCGTTGGACTTCGATGCGATCGGCCATGGCGTCGATGGTGTCAGACGCCGGCGCGGACTAGGGCGGCGGAGCTTGTCCGGACGCCGCGGCGCGGGCGTTGAGCTGGGCCATGTAGGCCTGCAGCTGCAGGCCGGCGAGTGCAGGACCCAGCCCGGAGGCCTGCGGTGGTGCGGGTGCGTCGGACAGCTGCCACGGCTGGCACCCGTTGGTCTTGAACGACTTGTCGGTCGGGTCGATCGTGACGGTCTGCGGTTTCTTGGTCAGCGCGTTGTCGATGGTCGCACCATCGGGGTTGCCCAGGCGCTTCCAGAAGCACGTGCCGTCACCGACGGGACCTGCGGAGGTGTACACGCCCGGGGCGATGTCGGTGCCGACCGCATAGGTGCCGTCGGCGTCGATGGAGGTCTTGGGTCCGCCGGCGGCAGGGACTCCGGCGGCGGCGGCGGGGGCCGGACCAGGGGTCGTGGTTGGTGCCACGCTGGCGGCCGCGTCGGGGGGCGGGGTGGGTGCCGGCGGGTCCGACGGATCGGCGGCCGCAGTGCCGGGCACGGTGCCCAGAGCGGCGAGGACCAGCACTGCAGCGGTCGCTGCCTTCTTCACCCACATGACCGACAGCTTAGACCGTCTTCACAAATGTCGAGTGGTCGTCGGACGTGACGTTGGACGTGCCGACGAGTTCCTGCTCGGTGGATCGGATGAGGGTGGCGATGAGTGCGATGGCGACCATTTGCGCGACGGCCACGGCGAGGACCGGCCAGACGGCGCCGGCAAGCAGACTGAGCCACCGCGGGCGCTTAGCTCGTGACGCGGTCAGGACCGCCATCGTCGACGTCAGCAGCCAGCCACCGAGGTAGCCCCACACCAGTACACCAGTCACTTGTCCCCTGAAGTTCGCTGCCAGCGAATTTACCGCGGGGTAAGTCAACCTGTCGTCGGTTGTCGCGTCAAGTACCGGACATGGCAAGTCGGCCCGTCGCCATGTTGGCGACGGGCCGACCGGTGCGTGCAGGGGACTTACTTGAAGGCGTCCTTGACCTTTTCGCCGGCGTCCTTGAGGTTCGCCTTGACCTGGTCGACCTTGCCCTCGTTCTCGGTGCTCTTGTCGCCGCTCGCCTTGCCAGCCGCTTCCTTGGCCTGGCCGCCCAAGTCGTCGACCTTGTTCTTCGCCTTATCCAGAGCACTCATGACAATCAACCCTCTCGTTGGTGAATCGTGTCCGGCTCTCGTCCGAACGTGCCGTGGGGATGCCACCGATGGGCCCGTTCGAAACATGGCCAGTCGGGCCTCACGCCCCAACGGGTCAGCCGAGCGTCGAGGGCGTCGAGGTTCGCAAGCGTCGAGACGGTGCCCGCTCCCGCCGGATCGGGGAGCCGACGGGGGACAGTCGGTTCGTCGAGGAGCTCGTCGATTCGGTGGTTGGCCGGCAGTGGGCCGCCACGTACCCCGGCGCCGCGCCGAAGTGCGGCCAGCCGGCGAAGTTCGGCGTCGATGACCTGCGTCCCGCGCCTGGTGGTGTCGTCGCGTGCGCTGAATCTGATGCCCATGCATTGCCCCAATGCGATGGCTCGAATGCAGCCGAGATCACCATTGTGCGAGGCGATAGTGCGCAGCCGGTTTGCCGAAACGGCTGTCCAGGGCACCGCCGGGCGAGCCTAGCGGCGTGAAAGCGATTGTGAGACGGCCATGATCGGCTGGCGCTCGCGAGTCTGCGGTTGGGGACGCCTTTGGCGGTTCGGGGGGGAGGTGAACCGCCAAAGGCTTGGAAATCCGCAGTGGGGGGACTGCGGATGTCCCGCCCACCACCGTACGCGAATTTTCATGAAACGATTCAAAAGGTACGCGTTCTTTCGCTGAGACTCTGCTGGCAGTTTGGCGTGGGTACCACCTGGGGCGCCGTCGTTCGGCGACGCGACGGACCGGCACGGCCGGGGCTTCGCCGCGACACGGTTGAACCACGCGCCCCACCAATGGGCGCGACGTTGCCAGCGACGACGCCACTCCGGATTGGCGGACTTGGTAGTCGAACCCCGACCGCGGCGGCTGATGACAGCGAACACGACGCGGCGCCGCCTCGTTGCGTTTCGGCTGATCGAGATCGACGCAATCGTGGTGGACCGAGTTCTTCCCGAGCGTTAGTGTTTGAAGCGGTTGGCCAAGACACCCGCTCGCCAGTGAGGTCCGCGACGGCGAACTGGAGTGTTCGATGCACGAACTGCACGATGGCAAGCCGCTCCGCGAACGGCGTGGGAAGCCGTCGCCCGCGACGCCGGACGAACTCTTGCAGCAGCTTCCGGCCAGGACGCTGCTCGACAGGATGCCCACCCCGGTCATCGGACTCGGCCATGACGGCACCTTGGTCTACGCGAACGCCGCCGCCTGCGCGATGCTCGGCTTCGAGGACGTGGCGTCGCTCGTGGCGCAGGCACTCCCGTCCCTGCTCGCGGACGACTCGATGAGTCGATCTGCGAAAGAGTGCATGGATTCGTTGCTCGACACCGGCGAGACCATCGTCGAGTGGTCTCATGCCGAGGGCTTTCCCGTGCGCACGACGGTGTCGACGCTGCTCCTTCGGGCCTCGGACCCCATCCTGCTGATCCACGTCAACGACGTCACCGAGCTGCTGTGGTCTGACGCCGCGCGGCGGCACAGGGCGTAGCGACCGCACAGGCCGACCCGTGGTCGACTGGCGCCGTCCGGGTCAATGAGGATCGATCATGACGCCAAAACCGCATCACCAGCGAACCATGTTGCGCGATAACGGAACTGAACTTGACCACGCGGTCATGCATCAGAAGTCTATGGTGACGAGCGCCAGCTTGATGCCGACGCGGGGTCACGATGCGGGTCTCGTTTGGTGGCGTCCGCGGGCCGCCAGCGGCTAGGGGCCGTTGACGTAGGTGGCGAGGCAGCCCGGGTGGTTTCGACAGGCGATGATGGCGTTGGCGTCGGGGGCTGAGCCGCGGACCTTGCTCACAGGACCCGGGAGTGTGCAGCTGTTTCCGTAGGGGTTGAGATTGGTGGCCCCGCTGTAGCAGCTGCCGGCCGGGCCTGACGCGGTGGTGGACGTGAGGGTGGACGTCGGCGCGATTGCGAGCGCCACTGCGGCGGCTGCGCACATGGTCCAGTTGAGAGAGGTTCGTGTTGCCATGCCATTTGCAGCTGCATTGACAGTCCATGCATTCCACGTTGCGGGCAGACTGACGTGACAGGTTCGTGACGCCACCAACATGGTTCGGTGCACAATTCGGTCGCCTCTCTCAGGGCAAACCGCGATAGGGCGGAGGCGGCATCGATTGATTCGGAAGAGAACACCCTACTTGGCGTCTGTGCTGAGGCTCCATAAGCCTCTGATCAGGCAACTAACTGGTGCGCGATACTGGGATTGAACCAGTGACCTCTTCCGTGTCAGGGAAGCGCTCTCCCGCTGAGCTAATCGCGCGGGACCCATCTTGGAGGTGGAGACGGGAATCGAACCCGTGTGCACGGCTTTGCAGGCCGTTGCCTCACCACTCGGCCACTCCACCGCTGGGGTTGATGCGTCTGCACCATCGAGCGGATGACGGGATTCGAACCCGCGACCCCAACCTTGGCAAGGTTGTGCGCTACCAACTGCGCTACATCCGCATGCTTCGAGCGACATCGTCGCTCTCTGCGAAGCACGACGATAGTGCATCGACGCTCAGCATCACAAATCTCGACGACACGACCGAAAGCCCGTCCCTCGAGCGTCGTGGTTTGGCGGCGTGGTCGCCGTGACGAGGGGTCGCGCGCGGGTCCGTCCGACCCGTTCGATCCAGGCGCGGCGCAAAAGGCGTTGGGCATCAGGGGGTTCGGCACGCCGGAGAATGTGGCCGCGCCGCAGGCGATCTTCCTACCGCCGGGGATGGGCGCTCGCCGATTCCGGGACCGCGGCCGTGCGTGATAATGTTCGACGTCGTTCACCGGTCATCGACCGGGGCGCCCCTCGGTCTCGTAGCTCAGTGGGAGAGCGTCCGCCTCACACGCGGAAGGTCGCTGGTTCGATACCAGCCGGGACCACCAGTAAGAGCAGTATTCTAGGGCTGTCTGTGAAGCCGGTATAGACCTCCTGATCGGCGATCCACACGAGTTGGCGTCGGTGAAGGCCCGTGGCGGCACGTTCGCTCCGCACCGCACCAACCTGCCGTGGCCGCAACATCTCTCGGAGGTCTGGCGACGGACTGTTCCAGAGGAACATGCCGCGTTTCTGGCCATGCGCAACGCTGACCCGCAGGCGGTCCGCGCGACCGTCGACTGATACTGCGGGTCATTGTCGGCTGCGGTGCGCGGAACAGATCTAGATGGTGCCGACGCTCTCGAGGGCTGTCGAAGGGAGTCGAGGCCGACGTGGTCACGACGACCTCGCTTGGTCACCCGTGCCAGGCCACGACATCGTCATGGGGATCTTGGGGGTTGCGGCGTGTCGGGCGCAGACCGGTCGTCTAGCGTGGCCGTGACCATATTGCGAAGTAGGGTGCCGCCGGGTCCGCGGTGGGCTATTTTCCGACGATGACGGCCCCGGCCCCCGGCTCGAGTGGCGAGTTGGCGTCGGGGGATGGTTGGGACGCCGCGAGTCTGCAAGACGATGCGCGGCGTTTGAGTGCAGTGCTGGATCGGTTGCCGGCCTTGATCGGGTATTGGGATCGAGACCTGCGCAACGTCATCGCCAATAGTGCCTACGTCGACTTCTTCGGGATGACTCCGGGGGAGGTACGTGGACGCCATATTCGCGAGGTGCTCGGGGACGAGGTCTACACGTTGAACCTGCCGTACATCCGGAAGGCGTTGGCGGGGGAGGAGCAGTCGTTCGATCGCACCCTGGTCGACCAGCAGGGGAGGACGCGCTATACCCAGGCGTCGTACCTGCCCGACGTCGTGGACGGGTGTGTCGTGGGTTTCTATGTGCTCGTCAGCGATGTCACCGCGCGAGTCGAGGCCGAGCGCGCACGGGACGAGGCAATCAAGCTCTTCGAGATCAGCATGGCCAATGCTCCGTTCGGCAAGGTGGTCGTCACCACCGGCGCGCTCATCTTGCAGATAAATCCTTCCTTGTGTGCCCTACTCGGGCATCCGCCGGAAGGGTTGGTCGGCAGGGACTTTCGAGATCTCGTCCACCCCGAGGATCGGCCGTCTGCTGAGTCCGACCTCATGGCGTTGCGGGACGGTTCGGCGTCGCAGGTGTCATCTGAGCGTCGCTACGTCCGGCGCGACGGGTCCGTCATCTGGATGCAGCGCAACGCCGTCTTGGTTCCCGGTGTGTACGGCGGTGACGATGTCATCGTGGCCCAGTTCAACGACGTCACCGCACGACGACATGCCGAGGCCGAACTCGAGCGCCTCGCCTTGACCGATCAGCTCACCGGATTGCGCAACCGGCACGCCCTCGCTGACGACGTCGATGACTGGCGGGCGGTGCGCCAGTCGCCGCTGGGAATCGTCTACGTCGACCTGGACGGGTTCAAGGCCGTCAACGACGATCTTGGGCACGCCGCGGGAGACGTGGTTCTCGCGCACGCCGCGCGGCTGCTGGCCCGTGTCGTGGAGCCGACGAATGTGGCCTACCGCATCGGTGGCGATGAATTCGTCGTGCTGTGCCGTGGCTCGAGTGCCGAGGACGTCAGTCGTCAAGCAGACGCCGTTCGCCGCGAGCTGACCGGTGACTATCCGTGTATCTCGGTCGTCAGGAGGCTCACGGCGTCGGTGGGCTGGAGTCATGGGACCTCCGAGGGACTCGACGCGCTGCTACGGGCGGCAGACGCCCACATGTACTCACAGAAACCGCGGCGTCATCGACACGGTGACCGGGGCGGCTAAGCCTCGTCGGGCGACATGGACTGGTAGGGCCGCGGGAAGGCCGTTGGTGGTGGCCACACCTCGGTGTCTGCTTGAACGCCCGATGTCGCACGCGATGCGTGGCCGGACGCGATGAGCTGCCTGGCCACACGGAGGGCCTGTTCGACGGTCGAACGGCGCTCGACGAGCATCGGGCGCCGATCGGCAGAGCCATGGGTTCACAATGGTGCCAATTCCTCGGAGCAGGTGCTCCGAGGGGTCGAAGTCGGCCGATTTGCGCCGCTGTGACCAGCGAAGAGCGAAAACGCCTGTGCCTTGAACCATCTCACGCTCGGAAGGTCGCCGGTTCGATACCAGCCGGGACCATCAGCGTTGAGGCCGGACATCACGCCGGCCAGGTCGGCGGCCGTGCACTTCGGAGGATCGGCAGCTGCGGTTGCGGTAGTGCTGGCCAGCATCGCACCGACGATCGTGCTGCCGCCAATCAGGTTGCGAAGGAACATGTTCGAGGTTGATTCGGTGGCTGAGGAAAGGGCTAGGGGGACGGCTCAGCGCCGCCGGCGCGTCACCCGGTAGATGCTCGCGGGTAGGGCCGCCATGACCGCCACCACCAGGATCCACCATGGCCCGTCCCCGGTGACGTGGTCGATCGTCACGGTGGCGGCCAATGCCACCGCCACCAACGCTGCGACCCGCCAGTCGTCACCGACGAGGAAGTCGTACCAGAAGGCGAGGACGGCGCGCAGTCCCGTCATCGTCGATCACCCTCTGCGACGACGTCGTCCGCGGCAGCCGGTGCCGTGCGCCTGAACACGATCACCAGGGCTCCTGCGTAGAGCGCGACCGCGGGAACCAAGAACACCAGCGCCACGTCCTCACCCGGCCACTGGGCACCGGCACCCTCGGCACCCCAGTAGATTCCGAAGGCCGTCAGCATCACACCCACGCCGAACTTCATGGCGTTCTCCGGCACCTTCGCCAGCGGCGCCCGGACCGCGGCGCCCACGGCGGCGACGACGACCACCGCAGCCGCGGCGGCCAGGACGGCCAGCGGGAGCCGGCCCTGATTGGCCCCGAAGGTCAGCGCGATGAACGCGACCTCGACGCCTTCGAGGAACACGCCCTTGAACGACAGCGTGAAGGCGTACCAGTCGGGCACCATGGCCCGAGCGGAGGTGGGCGCTCCCCGGGCCTCGGCGACCACGGACCGATAGGCCAGCTCTTCGTCGTGAATTGCCTTGTGTCCGCTGGCGCGCAAGATCGCCTTGCGCAACCACTGCAGGCCGAAGATCAGCAGCAATCCGCCGACGACGAGGCGCAGCCCGTCGAGCGGTATCAGCGAGATCGCCGGCCCGAGGACGACCAGACCGACGACGAGGACCGTCACGCCGGCACAGGCGCCGGTGAGGGCCGACCGCCAGTCGCGGGCCGTCCCCGCCGCCAGCACGATCGTCAGCGCTTCGACGGCCTCCACGAGACACGCGACGAAGACGGTGACGAAGAGCGCGGCCGATCCGTTCACGGGCGTGGCCTCACATCTGGTGGAGCGCGGCGAAGACCCGCTCGGTGTAGTCGTCGAGGCGTTGTGCGCAGTGCTTCAACTGCTGGGTCGCCTCCTGAGCCGTGGGCGCGCCGAAGACGTCGCGCGCCGCCAGCTCGCGATGCCAGCGCCGCAGGCGTTCGAGGCTCTGCTCCTCCTCCTCGAGTTCGGCCATGGTGAACTTCCGGATCCGAATCTCGTGGTCGATCTCGGCGTCGAACTTGCCGCACTCCGAGATGAACTCGGCCCATTCCTCGGTCCGCTGATCGGTGAACATCGTCTCCAGGCGGGAGGAATCGCCCTCGTCGCGTCCCACCGCGGTCAACACCGTCACGTCACCGTCGCCCCGCTGCGCCAGTTCGACGGTGCGCGTGATGCCCCCGGCGAAGGCCGGCACGTCCGGCACCATCCAGACGCCCTGTCCCAATGCGACTGCGCCCGTGCGGCGTAACTCTCGCCACACCGCCACGCGATGGCGCGAGGGCTCGGCGGGCACGCGGACCACGAGGACGAGCCACTGAAGTTCATCAGTCTTCGGCACACCGTGGACTGTAGCGGGTGTTACATTCGGCAGTGTTGCGATCGGGTTGGCACACTGATGAGAGCGAGCACATGAACACGGTCAACGGTCTGCCGGCACACGCGTTGCTGGTTCACTTCATCGTCGTGTTGGCCCCCTTGACGGCGGTCCTGGCCGTGCTGTGCGCCTGTGTGGCGGGCCGCGCGGGAGCGTTTGGTCTGGCTGGTGCTCGCGCTGGCGGCGCTCACCATGGTGCTGACACCGCTGACCACCGACGCCGGGGAATGGCTCGAGGACCAGGTGGGCCGCTCACCATTGCTCCACGTGCACACCGAACTCGGTGACACGATGATCTACTTCGCCGTCGCGTTGATGGTCGCGGCAGTCCTGCTGGCCGTCATCCACGTCCGAGAGGTCCGCGGCAAGGCGCTGAAGCCGGTGATCTCGTGGACCTTGGCGGCGGTCGTCGCGATCGCGAGTGTGGCGACCGCGGTCCAGGTGTATCGCATCGGCGAGTCCGGAGCCACCGCGACGTGGGGGGAGCAGTCGGCCACGGCCGGGTCGTGATCATCAGGCGGGATGGTCGCGCCCCTTGTGGAACGTGCTCTGCGCCTTGGCCATCCGACGCCTCGCCACGGTGTCGGCGAGGGCGGGCGCGAACCTGTTGGCCAGCACGGCGGCCCGGGTCCTGCGACCGGGAATGATCATCCGTCGGCGTGCTTGCTCGAACAGTAGGCGGATTTGGAGAACGCGGGTCCATCCGGGAGGGCTTCGCCGAGAGTTCTTGGCCAGCGGGGTGCCGGTGACCGAGACGGCCCGCCGGCTCGGCTATCGGGAGGTGTCGAGCTTCTCGCAGGCGTTTCGTCGGTGGAAGGGCATGAGCCCGAGGGCCTATCGCACCATGACCACCGCTGGTGGGGGCCCCTCAATCCGCCGTGAGCAGTAGGTTGGCGGCCACGGACTTCCACGTGGCGAGGTGCGGATCGCGGCTGGGGTCGCGCGGCTCGAACGCATAGGTCAGGGCGACGCCACGCATGCTGGTGTTGAGCAGTTCGCGCACCATGGGATAGGACGGGCGGGCGGTCAAGGTCGTGCCGAAGAAGGCGTCGGTGAAGGTGCGGACCATCTCGCCGGTGGTGTGCTCAGCCGGTCGCAGTGCCTCTCGCAGCTCGGGTTTGGTTCGCGAGGCGACCCACAACTCGACTGATGCCCAGAAGTAGGACTGCGAGTACGTCGCCCACATCGCATCGACCGCCTCGTCGACGCGGTCCGCGAGATCCTCGGGCCAGGACGTCCGCGATCCTAGGGCCTGTATTCGCTCGGTGGCGAGGTGCTGGACTGCGGCGACCACCAGGGCATCCCGTGACGGGAAGTGGTTGAGCAGCCCGCCACGTGACACCTGGGCTTCGTCTTGGATGCGCAGCGTCGTGGTGTTGGCGTATCCGTGGTCGACCAGCACCCGCACCGTCGCGTCGAGGATGCGCTGCTTGGCGATGCGGCTGCGTTCCTGCTGGGCGCGCTGGGGTCGGACGGCCGTCGTCGGGCGGCGGTCGGTCATCCGGTGACGTCGCGACCGATCAACTTGCGCGCAATGACCCACTGCTGCAGTTCGTTTGCCCCTTCGAAGATCTCCAGGATCTTGGCATCCCGGTAGAGCTCCTCGAGCCGAACGGACTCGCCGGTTTCGCCGATCTGGCGCGCGAAGCCGAAGCCACCGTGAATCTGCATGGCGTCCCTGACCACGTCGACGGCGACCCGGGTTCCGTAGGCCTTGGCCATCGCCGCCTCGGGTTCGGCGGACCGGTCACCCTCGTCGAGTCGGGTCGCCGCCTTCTGGTAAAGCATTCTCGCGCACTCGATCTCGGTGGCCCGCTCGGCCATCTTGAACTGCCAGTGCTGCATCTTGCCCAGTGGGCCGCCGAATGCCTTGCGCGTGCGCAGCCGGTGGACCGCCAGGTCGAGGGCGGCTTGGGCGACGCCGACCCCGGCTGCCCCGATGCCGATGCGACCCCGCGTCAGGCACGACAAGGCCACCGCCAGACCACCGCCCGGGGAGCCCAGCAGGTTCTCGTACGGCACCGCGACGTCCTCAAGCACGATGTCGGCGGTGATCTGCCCGCGATGACCCATCTTCAAGTCGGGCGGACCGATGCGCACGCCGGGACTGTCGAGCGCGATCAGCAGCATGTTCATCTGCGATCCGGTGCGCACCAGCACCGCGGCCCACGACGCGACGATGCTGTTGGTGATCCAGCGCTTTCGGCCGTTGACGACGAAGCCCAAGCCCGTGTCCTCGGCAACGGTCTCGAGCGTGGCGACCGACAGGTCGCTGCTGGCGTCGGGTTCGGTGGTGGCGAAGGAGAAGGCCTCCTCGCCTGAGACGAGTTTGGGCAGCAAGCTTTCCCGAAGGTCCTCGGAGGCGAAGCTCAGGGCTTGGGGCACCAGGATGCACTGTCCGTCGTAGACCCCCGCCATCGACGACGACTCGTAGGCGATCTCCTCGGTGACGGTGCAGGTTCCCAGCATCGGGTGGCGCAGTCCGGCGCCGATGCCGTAGTCGAAGGGCACGGCGAACAGGCCTGCTTCGGCCAGGCCCCGGAAGGCGTCCCAGGGAAAATTCGCGACGGATTCCTCCTGCGCGCCGATGCGCCGGGCGACGGGTGCGAGTTTCTCGGCGACGGCTCGGCGAGCCCGCTGGCGCAGCTCGACCGTCTCTTCCGGCAGCCAGGTGTCGTGGGACATCTCATCCTGCGTACGCCGAACGTCGTGCGCAGTGATCGTCGTGGTCATGCCCGCCGAAGCTAGCCGGTGATGCCCAAACAGTCAACGCTGACGGTTTAGTGCGATCCGCCGCCGACGCGCTCGTTTGGCGGCGAGCCGGGTGAGCGCACGTCCTTAGTGACCGACGGCGCCGTCGACCAACGTCTGCGCAGCCCGACGGGCATGCGTCCAGGGCGCACTCTCGTCGAGCGACGTCGACAGCGCCGCTGCCCCTTCGTACAGCACCGCAAGCTGATTCCCGAGGGCTCGAGGGTTCCGCGCACCCGCCTGCTTCGACAGCCTGACCAGACCGTCCACGAACTCGCGCTTGTGGTTGCGCACGATCTCGTGGACTGCCGGCATGTCCTCGGCGGCTTCGACGGCGGCGTTGTGGAAGGGGCAACCGCGCATCCGACCGGTGGGTGACGGCGCCTTGAACAATGCGAGCAAGCACGAGCGTGGGTCGGTGGGCGCGGTGGTCGAATCGGACCGGACGGGTTCGCCGACTCGTTCCCGGAACGCCCGGAGATATTCCTCGACCACCGCGTCCTTGCTCGGAAAGTGTTGGTAGAGCGTCCTCTTGGACACTGCCGCCTCACTGGCGAGTCGTTCGACACCGGTGGCGTTGATGCCCTCGCGATAGAACAGGTCGGCGGCGGTGTCCAGGATGCGCTGACGCGCGCCACGTCCGCCTCGCCGACTGGGGGAGGGGGTGGCACGTGGAGTCGTCATCACTCCAGGGTACCGATGGGTTTACTCGTGGGCCAGCGGCGCCACGGGGTGTCCCTACAGTCCGCGTTTGCTGCCGAACGAGGTCCGGCCGTTGCGCCGCACCATGGCGACCGCCGTTGCGATGCGACCACGCTCGAGGTCGGGCTGCCGGCCCCCGCCGATGCGGTGCAACTGGTCGGTGTGCCAGCTGAGATCGAGCAGTCCGTCGACCGATTTGAGGTCGACGAATCGCCCCAGAACGCCGCGCATCCCGGCTCGCACCTGATGTGACGCCAGCACCTCGTCTCGCTCCTCGAGGATTCGCTGCGCGGCGTCGGGGGTGGTGGCGGCCGGTCGGCCGAGGCCGACGACGTCGCACTCCCCGCTCGACACCGCCTCGGACATCGCGCTGCGGCTCCGGAACCCACCGGTGACGGCCAAGGGGACGTCGCCGATGAGGTTGCGTGCCGTGCGGGCGTATTCGAGGAAGTACGCCTCGCGAGACCGGGTGCTGGCCGCCGCCGTTCCCATCATGGCGGGTTGTTCGTAGCTGCCCCCACTGATCTCGAACAGGTCGACGCCTTCACCGGCCAACGCGGCCAGCACGGCGCGCGACTCGTCCTCGGTGAAGCCGCCGCGTTGGAAGTCCGCGGAGTTGAGCTTGATTCCGACGGCGAACCCGGGGGAGACCCTGGCCCTCGTCCGACGCACGATCTCCAGGAGGAAGCGCATCCTGCGCGCAGGGTCGCCGCCCCACTCGTCATCGCGAAGATTGGTCAACGGGGAGAGGAACTGGGCGACCAGATAACCGTGGGCGGCGTGGATCTGGACGCCGTCGAACCCGGCCGTCTCGCACACCTGCGCAGTGGTGGCGTAGCGGTCGACGATGTCGTCGACCTCGGCCGCCGTCAGCGCCCGGGGGGTCGGTGCGCCGGGGAAGCTCAGCGCGACCGCGCTCGGGGCCACCGGGACGTGCCCGAGGGCGAGCGGGTTCGATTGTCGACCAGGGTGATTGATCTGCACCCAGATCGGCACTCCGGCGTCCTTGGTGGTCTTCGCCCAGCGCGAGAGAGCGTCGAGGTGTCGCTCGTCCTCGATGACGACGTTGCCGGGTTCGCCAAGTTGGGTGCCGTCGACCATGACGTTGCCGGTCACGATCAGGCCGAAGCCGCCCTGGCTCCAGGTGGTGTACAGGGTCTCCAGGCGGTGGTCCGGTGCGTTGCGCCCGTCGGCCAGTCCCTCACTGAGGGCGGCCTTCATCACCCGGTTCGGCAATACCTGGCCGCAGGGCAGGGTCAGTGGGTCGCGCAGGGAGGTCATTCGGGATCCTTTCGAGGAGTGCACGCAGTTGGCGGCACCTACGTCATACCGACGGGGGTAGTCGTATCGGGATCGACCGTAGTATACCGAATGGTATATATCAACCGTTCGGGCAAGGGGGGGCCGACCCAAGAATCGACGAAATGGTGACGCCGCGCCGATGGTGACGTCCGGCACAGACGCCGGGGCAGGGTTCTCGCTACGGTGGCACTGTTCGGTCAACGGAAGGGGACGGCGTGGCAATCGCGGACGTTGCTCGGTTTGCTCACCTCACCGAGGCGGACATCGAGGCATTGGGTGTCGAGTTCGACGCCATCCGTCGTGAGATCGAAGACTCGCGGGGCAAGCGCGACGCCCGCTACATCCGCCGCACCATCGCCGCACAGCGCGCCCTGGAATTCGCCGGCCGGCTGATGCTGGCCGCCGGCTCCCGGCGGCCGGCGTGGTGGGCGGGTACCGCGACCCTCGCCGTGGCCAAGGTGATCGAGAACATGGAGATCGGCCACAACGTCATGCACGGCCAATGGGATTGGATGAACGATCCCGAGATTCACTCCTCTACATGGGAGTGGGACATGGTCAACGTCTCGAAGCACTGGCGTTTCACCCACAACTTCATGCATCACAAGTACACGAACATCCTCGGCATGGACGACGACGTCGGCTATGGCGTCATCCGCGTCACGCGGGACCAACCGTGGACCGCGGCCAACCTGGGCAACCTGGTCTACAACGCCCTGCTGGCCGTCGGCTTCGAGTGGGGAATGGGCCTGCAGCACGTGGAGTTGGGCGAGATCGTGCGCAACTCCGGTGACCGGGCGGCCGGCGTCGTCCGCGCCCGCGAGTTCGCAAGGAAGGCAGCCACCCAACTCGTCAAGGACTACGCAGCGTTTCCGGCCTTGACGGCGCTGTCCCCGGGCGCCTCCTTCAGGTCCACCCTGACCGCCAATGCCGTCGCCAACGTGGCCCGCAGCATCTGGACCAACGCGGTCATCTTCTGCGGCCACTTCCCCGACGGCGCAGAGAAGTTCACCACGACCGACATGGTCGACGAATCGCGGGGACAGTGGTATCTGCGCCAGATGCTTGGCAGCGCCAACTTCGACAACGGTCCGGTGCTGCGCTTCATGAGCGGCAACCTCTGCTACCAGATCGAGCACCACCTCTTCCCGGATCTGCCGAGCAACCGCTTGCACGAGATATCGGCCCGGGTGCGCCGGATCTGCGACGACTACGACTTGCCCTACACCACAGGATCCTTCGTGGTGCAGTACGCGAAGTCCTGGCGCACCATCGCCAAGCTGTCCCTTCCGGACAGATTCCTCAACGACACCGAGCACGACGCGCCGGAGACGCGAAGTGAGCGGATGTTCGACGGCCTCGGTCCTCACTTCGCGGGGACCGATGCCTCCGGGCGACGCCGGGGCCTCCGGACGGCGATCGCGGCGGTGCGCAACTCGAGCAGCGGCGGTCGGCGACGGAAGCCGTCGCCGACGGCCTACCCGGCGAAGTCCGGCGCCTTGGCGGCGAATTCGTCGCGCTAGAAGATCGACGGCGCCATACCGGCGGAACGCTCGCTGATGGGCTTGCCGAGTTCGGCACGCACGGCGCGGGTCATGTCGTCGCCGAGGACCTCCAGATCGCCGGCCTCGATACCGTCGAGGACCTGTCGGACGATGTCGGCCGGGTCGGCCTTCGGCAGGTCGGTGAAACTGGCCATGTCGGTGTCGACCAGCCCGAAGAAGACGCCGACGACCTGAACGCCGCGGGGCGCGAGCTCGACGCGCATCGAGTCGGTCGCACTGGCGATGGCGGCCTTGGTGACCCCGTAGCTCGCGCCGATGGGCATCCAGGCCAGCACCGAGGAGACGTTGACGATGGCACCGGAGCGTTCGGCGATCCGGTCGGCGAACGCGGACGCCAAGGCCAGCGGTCCGAACACGTTGGTCTCCAATTCCGCACGCAGATCAGAGGTGTCGGGGTCGAGGACCGATCGGGCGCGCGAGATACCGGCATTGTTGACGAGCACGCTGACGTCCGGCGCCGCCTGACTCGCGGCGGCGATCGACGCCGGATCGGTGACGTCGAGGGGGAGCGCGACCACGCGGGGATCGGCTTCGTCGACCGACTGCGGGTCACGCGCCGCGGCGTACACCTTGGTCACTCCGCGCTCGAGCAACTGTCCGATGTACTCCCGGCCCATGCCGCGGTTCGCTCCCGTGACGAGCACTGTCTGGCCAGCCAACGATGTCATGTGGATCCTCCTGAGATGGAAAACTGATCGGTGTACTACTGCTGGCGAAAGTACACCGATCGGTGCAACTGTGCAATCCGGCCTCCCGACGCCGGCGCACGGATGGCGTCCAGCCGCCTACGCCGATGAGAGCGTTTGTCTCGCAATGGTATTGACCACCCTTCGACCCCAGATCGATGGGGCACGGGCTGCTCAGCGAGGTGGAACGGCGATGCGGTTCGGCTGGGTCTGCGGGTAGCGGCGATGCAGGCCGTCGATCAACCGGTGCGCCTCGTACAGGTCGCGGCGCAGTTCGGACTGCTGGCGGTGGACGTGGGCGATCCCGCGTGCCGACAGGCGCCGGTTGCGGCGTTCGACGATTTCGAGCTTCTTCGACACCTTCTCGACCTGGTCGTCGAGTTCGCGCAGAAGGGACCGCGCCTGCTCGACCTCGGCGTCACTGGACATGTCGGCATCGTCTCACCAAATTCCAATGATTGCTCGTCAATGGCAGACTTGGTGGACGGCAGATGAACACTCGGTTGACGCGATGGGGTGACGGGCGCACACTTCGACACATGGCTAGCTTGAGTGAACAGGCCGCGCTGTCGCAGGTTGAACAGCGTCTGACCAGCAGATACATCGATTTGCCCGCTGACCGCATCCAGTCGGCGGTACAGGCCGCGCACGAACGGTTCGAGGACAGCAAGATTCGCGATTTCGTGCCGTTACTGGTCGAGCGTCGCGTGCGCGAGACCCTGGCAAACTCTTAGCTGAGCCCGCCACTTCGGGCTAATCGTGCGGGGTGGTCATTCGGCCACCGGGACGGACGCCGCTCGGGCCGCGGGCAGGTGCCCCCACATCAGAGCGGCCTCGGCTCGGGGCTGCTGGACTTGGCCGCGGACGTAGCGCCCACCACCACGTCAGCTGCGACGAAAGCCCTTCATTCGTTCGAGTATTCGCTTCGTCCGAGCCGATCCGTCGGCTGGCTTCGTAGGTGGGACGGTTGGCCTCCTCGCGGCGGCGATCTCCTCGGCGAACTCCGTCCCGTTCGAGGGCCGGCGGCGGGGATCCTTCTGCAAGGCCTGCGCGACGAGCGCCTGCAGTGGCGCGCCGGCGGTGTCCGGCAGCAGGGCCGGCTCGTCCTCCATGTGGCTCATCGCGATCGACAGCGGATCCTGGCCGGCGAACAGCGGTGTGCCCGTGATCATCTCGTATCCGACGACGGCGAGCGAGTAGACGTCGCTGGCCGCGGTTGCCACGTCACCGCGAGCCTGCTCGGGGGACATGTACCGCGCGGTGCCCATCACCGTCCCGACGTGAGTCAGGGTGGCTTCGCCCAGCACCCGCACGATGCCGAAGTCGGTCAGCTTGGCTGCACCGTCCTTCGTGACCAGGATGTTGCTGGGTTTCACGTCGCGATGTACCACCCCGGCGGCGTGGGCGTGCCCGAGCGCGCGGGCCACGCCCTCCAGCACGTTCAGGGCCCGCCCCACCGGCAGCCGCTCGGAGCGGTGGATCAGCGCACTGAGGGATTCACCCCGGATGAACTCGGTGGCCAGATAGGTGATGGTCCGCCCACCGGACGGGGAGGGATCGAAGACGTGGCCATAGTCGACGAAGCGGGCGATGCCCGGGTGGTCGAGCGAGGCGACGGTGTCGGCCTCCCGGCGAAAACGCGCCTGGGTCACCAGATCCTCGGCCACGTCGTCGCGCAGGATCTTCAGGGCGACGAGCTTGCGGGTCGGCAACTCGGTGGCCTCCCAGACCTGACCCGTGCCGCCAAACCCGATGAGCCGCTTGAGCTTGAATCGCTCGGCCAGCACCAGCCCGGCCATGCGCGTCACGGCGATGCGTCCTCCCAGCCGGACCGATGACCGCGCTCGCCTTCGTGGCGGGAGCGCGGACGTCGTTCACGGTATCGCAGCGCGGCGATCCGCAGGGGTGGTCGGTCCGCGCCGATCGTCAGTGCCCGCGGCGGGTCGAGTCGTGCAGGGCGGCGAGGCGGGCGTTGTAGGCCGCCAGGGCGGCATCGTCGTCATCCAGGTCGACCGAGGAGTCAGACGTCGTGTCGGTGCCGAGGGTCGCGCCTCTGCGCACACCGTCGAGCCAGGGCCCGAGGCTGGTGCCGGTGCGGTCGCCGCTGGCGACCCAGCGGCCGCCGACGATCACCATGAGCACCATCATCAATCCGTCACCACCGAACCACATGACGGCCCCGGCGGTCGCCTGGTCGACCAGGGCCGACGGGCCCCAATCCCGTGATGCGGCGTAGGCCGGTGCCAGGGGAGTGCTGGTCATCATCAGCATGATCCCCACCAGGGTGTCGGGGAACATGCAGATGGCGAGCACGACGAATCTGAGCAGGTGGGCCAGGGGTGGCTCGGTGGTCAACTCGTCGCCGACCAGAGGCAGCAGCAGCAGGTAGCCGGCGACGAGGTAGAGGACCAGCTCTCCGTCGTGGATCCACTCGTGCTGGCTCATCGCCTCCTGGAATCCGGTGAGGTGGGTGAGCACCAGCACCGCGGCGTAGAGCGGCACCGTCACCCGCGGCGAGATGAGCCACCGGAAGGTCCGTCCGTGGCGGGCGCGGTCGACGCGGTCGCCGAGCGGACCGCCGACGTCGTGCAACAGCCGAATGGGTTGAGCCCAGACGAGAAGTGCCGGCACCACGGTGATCAGGATCAAGTGCACGATCATGTGCACCCAGAACAGATGGTGCGAGTACACCGCCAGGGGACCGTTGACCACCAGCACCAGTAGGACGACGGCGGCCGCGGCCGCCGAGGTGCGCAGTGGCGCCCACCGCTGCCCGCGTCGGCGTAGCCGGATCAGCATGGCCAGGTAGACCCCC
This sequence comes from Mycobacterium sp. NPDC006124, assembly GCF_040614235.1. Classification (NCBI taxonomy): domain Bacteria; kingdom Bacillati; phylum Actinomycetota; class Actinomycetes; order Mycobacteriales; family Mycobacteriaceae; genus Mycobacterium; species Mycobacterium sp. NPDC006124. The sequence continues at coordinate 710,548 of NZ_JBEXUA010000001.1, forward strand.
ACGCCGAGCACGATCAGCAGGTCGGCCACCGGTGACGCCATCCACGCCGCCAAGACGGCGGCGAGGTCGGGCGATGGCGCGGCGTCCATGTTCACCATTGCAGTATGCAACAGTTGCTCATAGCCTCGGGCGAGGCCGAGTTGGACGGAGGGGGTCACATGCCGACGAGTGACGTCGTCGACGCGCGGGACTCGGTGGACGCGATCACCGACGCTCTGCTGACGGCTTCCCGGCTGCTGGTGGCCATCGCGTCGCGCTCCATCGCCGAGAACGACGACACGCTCACCATCGCCCAGTTCCGCACCCTGGTGATCCTGTCGACGCGGGGGCCGGTCAACCTGGCCACCCTGGCCGGTCTGCTCGACGTCCGACCCTCGACGACCGGCCGGATGGTGGAACGGCTCGTCGGGGCCGGGCTCATCGACCGACGTCCCAATCCCGACTCCCGCCGCGAACTCGTCGTCGACCTCACCGCGCGCGGTCGCCGGGTGGTCGCCGCCGTCACCTCCGAACGGCGCCGGCTCCTCGCCGAGATCGTCGCGACGATGCCCGAGGACGACCGACACGGTCTGGTGCGCGCGCTCACCGCGTTCACCCGAGCCGGTGGCGAGCCCGCCGTCGCGCCGGGTGGTGACTTCCTTGTCTGATCTCGGGCCCGTCCGGGTCCTCGTTCTCGGCGTGCTGGTGGCGGGCGGGCTCGGCGCGTGTTCGAGCAAGCTTCCGGGCTATCCACCTCCCGCGTCGTCGGCCGTCGCGCAGTCCACGACGTTGTCCGCGACCGCCACCCGGGGCGGCGAACTCGGCGCGCTCAGTGCCCGTGGTGTCGTGAACGCGTTGGTGCAAGCGGGATTGAGCGCACCCAACCCCGTGGACGCCACCGCCCAGGAATGCGTCGCCAGCGGATGTCAGCAGTCGGTGGTGACCGACACCGTGCGGGTCAAGTCCTTCGCCACCACGGCCAAGGCGCAGGACTACGCGGCGTCGCACAATCTGTTCCAGCTCGAGACCATCGTCGTCGAGTTCGCGCCGCCGCTGAGCGAACAGGACCGGGCGCGCTACCGCGCAGAACTCGAGGTGCTGGTGCGGTGAGGGTCGCCCCGGGCTACTCCGCCGCGGAGGTCACCGGCGTCACCGGCGTTCGGGGCATGGCGATCACGGCGACGGCGGTCGCCACGGCGACGGCGAGGACCCCGGTGAACACCGCCGCCGAACCCGCCTGAATGGCCACCGGCCCGACCGCGTGGATGTCCCCGGCGCCGAAGATCGAGTTGGCGATGGCTCCGAAGATCGCGACGCCGATGGCACTGCCCAGCGAGCGGGCGAACATGTTGTTGCCGGTGACCACACCGCGCTCCGCCCACTCCACGCTGGACTGTGCGGCGATCAAGGTGGGCACGGCGAGCAACCCCATGCCGCCGCCCATCACCAGGCACGCCACGGCCACGACCGCCACGTCGGGCCGGCCGACGGTGGTCACCAACGCCGTCGCGCCGACGATGACCAGCGTCACGCCGATCACCGCGGTCCACTTGAAACCCCAACGTAGATAGAATCTTCCGGCGATCGCCGCGGTCGCGGGCCAACCGATGGTCAAGGCCGCCAACGCGAGACCGGCGACGATGGGTTCGACGCCCAGCGACCCCTCCAGGAACGTGGGCACGTACGACGTGAGCCCCATGAGGATGGCGCCGACGCCGAAGGCGACGATCGTGGTGGCGCACAACAACCGCCGCGAGAACACCCACAGCGGCAGGATCGGCTCCGCGGCCCGTCGCTCGACCAGCACGAACGCGACGAGCAGCACCGCGCCCACGGTGAACGCTCCGATGCTCGGCAGGGAGTTCCAGGCCCAACTCTGGCCACCACCGAGGACGCCCAGCACCAGGGCGGTCATCGCCAAGGCCAGCAACACCGCGCCGGTGGTATCCACCGAGCGGTGCCGCCGCTCGACGGTCTCGTGGAAGTGCCGGTTGAACATCCACGCCGCCAGCAGACACAGCGGAATGTTGACGAGGAACACGCCACGCCAGATTCCCAGTTGGGAGAACGCCCCGCCCAGCATCGGTCCGACCACTGACGAGATCGCCCACACGCTGGCGAGATATCCCTGCACTCTGGCGCGTTCGGCCACGGTGTACACGTCGCCGACGATGGTCATCGCCGTCGGTTGCACGGCGCCGGCGCCCAAACCCTGCACCGCTCGAAAGACGATCAGCGCCAGCATGTTCCATGCCGCGGCGCACAGGATCGAGCCCAGCAGGAACAATCCGACCCCCAGCAACAGGATCGGCTTGCGACCGAAGACGTCGGACAGCTTGGCGTAGATCGGCGTAGTGACCGCTTGGCCCAGCAGGTAGGCCGAGAACAACCACGGGAACTGGTGGAAGCCGCCCAGCTCACCGACGATCGACGGCACCGCCGTCGCGAGCACGGTGGAGTCGATGGCCACCAGCCCCGTGCTCAGCATGACCGAGATCAGCACGGGCCCTCGCTCGGAGCGGAATCCCACCGCGGCTCCACTGGTGACGGTCAACGCCGCAGCTCCTCTCGTCCGTGCCGACACAACCGCGGCGACCCCCTCGGGCATTCCCGCCGCCGCCGGAACCTACGCCGCGAACCTGGCACGAATCCGTCACGCATAAACTCGGGGGAGTCGCCGGTGCCGACCGGCCATGACGAAGGGTCAGCCATGGGCAGGATCTACGAGAACGTCAGCGAGCTGGTCGGGCGCACCCCGCTCGTCCGGCTGAACCGGTTGACTGATGGGCTCGGTGCGCAGGTCGTGGCCAAGCTGGAGTTCTACAACCCGGCCAACAGCGTCAAGGACCGCATCGGCGTGGCCATAATCGACGCCGCGGAGAAGTCGGGGGAGCTCAAGCCCGGCGGCACGATCGTCGAGGCCACCAGCGGCAACACCGGCATCGCGCTGGCGATGGTCGGCGCGGCGCGTGGGTACAAGGTGATCCTGACGATGCCGGAGACGATGTCGACCGAGCGGCGGGTGATGCTGCGGGCCTACGGTGCCGAGATCGTCCTCACCCCGGGATCTGAGGGCATGGCCGGGGCCGTGGCGAGGGCCAAGCAGATCATCTCCGAGACGGAGAACGCGGTGTCGGCCAACCAGTTCGCCAACCCCGCCAACCCGGCGATCCACGAGGCGACCACCGCCGAGGAGGTCTGGGACGACACCGACGGCAAGGTCGACGTCTTCGTCGCCGGGATCGGCACCGGCGGCACGATCACCGGAGTCGGACACGTCCTGAAGGCCCGCAAACCGGACGTGCAGATCGTCGGCGTCGAGCCGATCGACTCCCCGCTGTTGACCAAGGGCGAGGCCGGGCCGCACAAGATTCAGGGCATCGGCGCCAACTTCGTCCCCGAGATCCTCGACCGAGAGAGCTATGACGAGATCATCGACGTCACGCTCGAGGACTCCGTCCGAGTCGCCCGTGAACTCGGCACCGAGGAGGGCATCCTCGGCGGCATCTCCTCCGGTGCGATCATCTGGGCCGCACTGGAACTGGCCAAGCGGCCGGAGAACGCCGGCAAGCTGATCGTCGCCATCGTCTGCGACTTCGGCGAGCGCTACATCTCCACCGTGCTGTTCGACCACATCAGGGATTGACCGCCACGTGAGCTTGCTGTCGACCCTGCGCGAGGACCTGCGCAACGCGCGGGCGCACGATCCCGCCGCGCGCGGTGACCTCGAGAACGCCCTCGTCTACTCGGGATTGCACGCAATCTGGTCCCATCGGCTGGGACACCGGATGTGGGCGAACCCGAGGTTGCGCGGACCCGCCCGGGTGCTCATGCAGCTGACCCGCTTCCTCACCGGCATCGAGATTCATCCCGGCGCGACGATCGGCCGGCGCTTCTTCATCGACCACGGCATGGGCGTGGTGATCGGGGAGACCACCGAGATCGGCGACGACGTGATGGTCTATCACGGGGTGACCCTCGGCGGCCGGACGCTGCAGCAAGTCAAGCGTCATCCCACGATCGGCCACCGCGTGACCATCGGTGCGGGCGCGAAGATCCTCGGCCCGCTGACCGTCGGGGACGACAGTGCCATCGGCGCCAACGCCGTCGTGACGCGCGACGTGCCCGCGGGCTCCATCGCCACCGGCATCCCCGCCGTCGTGCGCGTGCGGACCGAGAAGCAACGCGAAGAGGGCGTCGACCCGAACTACTACATCGATCCCGCGATGTACATCTGAGAGTGCGGTGGTGGCCGTGACGTCGCACCCGTCGTGGCGCGGTGTGCTCTGGCGACTGATACCGCTGTTGCTGGTGCCGGTGTGCTTGTCGGCCAGCACCTTTCCCGGGGAGTTCCGGGTCACGGCGAGCTACTGGGCGTTGTCGCTCGGCGCCGGCGCGGTCTTCGTCCTGGGGCGGTGGTGGCCCGCGACGACCGCAGTGCTCGTCTCGGGGTTTGCGGTACCACTGTTCGCCGCCGAGGCATGGGGTCTCTCGGGACTGATTCCCTACCTCGGCGTGCTGACCCTCGCCGAGGTGGCCACCCGCTGCGACCGGAACCTGGTGGTCGCGACGGTCACCGCGACCTGGTTGGCGGCGATGGTGATCGGCACCTGGCTCGACGACCACACCCCGCTGTGGAACGCCGCCAACGCAGTGGCCATCGCGGCTGGCGTCGGGCTGCCATTACTGCTCGGGCTGTACCTGCGGGCGCAGCGACGGTTGGCCGCGACCTACCGAGAACGGGCTGCTGATGCCGAAATGCGAAGGCTCGCAGCAGAATCGGCGGTACGCGCCCAGGAGCGCACGGTGATGGCCCGCGAACTGCACGACCTCGTGGCCCACCACATGGCCTCGATCGTGGTGCGGGTCGGCGTCACCGAGCACGTGTTCGAGGGCCTCGACCCGCGGGTGTCTGCGGTGCTGGCCGACGTGCACGACACCGCCGCCGACGCGCTGGCCGACATCCGCCGATTGCAGGCGGCGCTGCGCGATCCGGCGCTCGGCGAGGTCGCGATGATCGAACCCGAGGCGGTGTGGACCGAGATCGAGGCGGCCGTCGCACGGACGCGGGCGGCGGGATTCACGGTGGTGTCGCGCTGCGACCGTGGTGTGAGGGGGTTGGACGCCCTCGCGCGCCTGACGCTTCTCCGCGTGGTTCAGGAGGCGCTCACCAACGTGATGAAGCACTCCGATCGCGGCGACCCGGTGCAGGTGCTCGTCGACGGCCTCGACGGTGGTGTGACCGTACGCGTGGAGAACACGGTCGACGACGCGGCATCGCCCACCGCCGACGGGCACGGGCTCATCGGCATGGCAGAGCGTCTGGACTTGGTCGGCGGGCGGTTGGACGTGCGACGGGATCCGCCGCGCTGGGTGGTCGAGGCGTGGTTGCCGGCATCCTCGACGACCGCGCTGGGTGCACCCGAGTGACCAGGATCCGCGTGCTCGTCGTCGACGACCAGAGACTGGTGCGGGCTGGGTTGCGCATGTTGTGCGAGGCCACCGAGGACCTCGAGGTGGTCGGGGAGGCCGCCGACGGTGCGGAGGCCGTCCGGTTGGCCGCGGAACTGGCGCCCGACGTGGTCTTGATGGATCTTCGGATGCCGGGTCTCGACGGCGTGACCGCCACCCGTCTCGTCACGTCGGCCCGCCAGCAGTCGAAGGTGTTGGTGCTGACCACCTTCGACGACGACGAGCACCTCTACCCGGCGCTCACCGCCGGTGCGGCGGGGTTTTTGGTCAAGGACACCAGCCCCGCCGATCTCGCCGACGCCATCCGCCGGACGGCCGACGGGGACTACCCGCTGTCGCCGCACCTGCTGCGGCGGCTCGTCGACCGCGCGGTCGACGCCACACCCGCCGGTGACCCGGCGCCCGAGCAGGTGCCACTGACGGCTCGGGAACGCGACGTGCTGCCGTTGGTGGTCGACGGTATGTCCAACCAGGACATCGCCGATCGCCTGCACCTCGGGGTGAGCACGGTCAAGACGCACGTCGCGAATCTGATGGACAAGACCGGGTCGGCAAATCGTGTTCAGCTCGCGGTCTACGGCTGCCGCCGCATGGAGTGACCCGGCATGTCCATCGGGGCGGGACGTTCGCCGGGGGCGAGGACGAGGAACTGACCCATCATGCCGTGGTCTTCGTGCATCGCGAGATGGCAGTGATACATGTACGGAGACGTGGGATCGGTGTAGTCGCCGAACCGGACCGCGAGCCGAATCGCTCGTCCCGGCGGGGCGTACACGGTGTCCTTGTACCCCGCGAGGTGCGGCGGTGGCGGCGCGCCGTCGACGTCGATGATCCGAAATTGCGTGTCGTGCACGTGAAAGTTGTGCGGCCAGTCGTCGACGTTGCGAACGGTCCAGATCTCGTCGTTGCCGACGGTGGCGGCGAAATCGATGCGGTTCATGTCCATTCGGTTGCCGTTGATCATGAACCACTGAAGGTCGAATGACCGGTGTAGGCCCGCGTCGGGTGACGGCGTCGCGGGCAACCTCGCCAGCGTGGCGGGGAGGCCGGCGCTGCGGCGCAGCGTCGCGGCGGGTCGCAGTTCCAGGATCTCGAAGGTGTCCTCGAGGCCGAATCGTCGGGCCTTGGCGGGCGGCAGTCCCGCATAGTCCTCGAATGCGAACGACCGCAACGACGTCGGACGGCCGGGCGACACATCGACGACGATCTCCGCGCGCTCACCGGGACTCAGCCGAAGTCGGCGGACCGGCACCGGCGCCGGCAGCAGTCCGCCGTCACTGCCGATCACGTGGAACTCGCGGTCGTCGGCGAAACCCAGGTCGTAGAGTCGGCCGCCGGAGCCGTTGAGCACACGCAGCCGAACGCGCTCCGTGACGACCGAGAGATGAGCGCCGGCAATGCCGTTGGTGACGATCGTGTCCCCGAGGAGCCCGACGTCGGTCGAGTCGGACTCGTCGAACGCGCCGGTCTCGGTGAACCGGCGGTCCTGGATGATCAGCGGGACGTCGTCGACGCCGTAGTCGTGGGGCAGGTCGTCGGGTGACTCGTCGTCGTCGACGAGGAAGAGGCCGGCGAGACCGCGGTAGACGTGCTTCTCGGTGTCACCGTGGGGATGTGGGTGATACCAGAGCGTCGCGGCGGGTTGTCGGACCGTCCACGCGGGCCGCCACCGGGCGCCGGGGGCGACCATCTGATGCGGGCCGCCGTCGCAGCGCGCCGGTAGGTGCATGCCGTGCCAGTGCACGGTGGTCGGTGCCGGCAGCGCGTTCTCGAATTCCACGGCAACGGTCTCACCGTTGCGCGCCCTAAGGGTGGGCCCCAGGATCGAGCCGTTGAATCCCCACGTCGGCGTGCTCGTGCCCGCGACCATCGCGGTGCGTCCGGGTGCGGCGCGCAGGCTGAAGACCCGGGTGCCGTCGGCGGCGAGGGTCGAGGCGGCCAGCGGTGGGATGGGCAGCGGGCGGGTCCGATTACCGGGCGCGGCAACCGAATCGCGTACCGCGGAGCACGAGGGTGACAAGACGACGGGACTCGCGGCGAGGCCGAGCAAGAATCGGCGGCGCGACAGGGCGGACACGTGTTCTCCAGGGGTGGTGGTCGGTCGAGCGGACCCCTCGAGTCTTCGGTGCATGCCTGGCTGGCGAATCCGCCGTCGGGCCGGTCCCGTCGGCGCCGATCTCCTCCGTCGGACCCTTGCGGCGGGGCACCCGTTCTGGTAGCAGACCTCAGACCGTCGCCGGCACCCGCGCGGCGGCGGCCGAGGCCACCATGTCCTGCTTCAGGGCGGTGAAGTCGGAGATGGTCTTGGTCGACACCGTCGCGACCGGCCGGGCGTTGCGGCCGCTGGCGTCGGCCTTGGAGACCATCACCACGCTGTCGATGTAGGGCTGAATGGTGGTGGCGTTCTGCACCGTGGCGACGATGACGAGCTGGAAGCCGAACTTGCGAAACGCCTGCAGTGCCTGCTGGGCGAACTGCGGGTCGGACTTGGAGAACGCCTCGTCGAGCATCAGCTGCGCGAACACCGGTCGGTTGGCTTCGTCTGATTCCACACTGGAGGGCGCAGCCAGGTTGAAGCTCAGTGCGCCGGCCAAGCAGAAGGCCATCAGTTTCTCCTGCTCGCCGCCGGAATTGTCGCCGGCATTGCTGTGCGTGCGGATCAGTTCCTCGGTGGCGACGTCCCACTCGGCGCAGTCGAAGGTGAACCGGTTGCGCACGTCGAGTGCGTCGCGCGTCCAGGCCTTGTCCTCCGGCGCGGTGGACGCCAGCCGGTTGCGCAGCCGCAGGATGTCGGCGTATTGGTCGAGGATCGCCTGCTTGTCGCCCAGCCCGACCTCGGCGATCCGCCGGGAGATGGCCTTGACGATGTCGGTGAGTTCGGCGACCGCGGTCAGGCTGCGCGGGGTGGCGCGCAGCGTCAGCCGGGTGCCGCGGTTGAACTCCACCGCGCCCAGCCCGGTGTTGACTCGGGTGATCTGCTCGCTGATGCGGCGCGTCTCCTGCTCGGCGACGCGGTGCAGGGTCAGGATCGCGTCCGGCGCCTGCTCGGTGACCAGACGCATCATCCGCTCGTAGGCCTCGGGCAGCTCCCGCTCGTCGATGTGACGGCACAGTGCCACGTAGTCGTGCACGCGCTCGTCGAAGGCGTCGCTGTCGTTGGGGATCGCGTCGGGGAACGCGGTGTCGAAGGTGTTGAGGATGCGGGCCAGTTCGTCGTAGGAACGCCGGCGGCTCTCGCGCAACTGCTCGCGTTCCCGCCGGATCGCGGTGAAGACCGCCTCGCGGTGCGGCTCGGGGTTGAGCAACTCCAGCGTCACCGGCACGTCGCCTGCGTAGCGGTTCAACAGCTCGGTCAACGGCTCCGACACGAACGCCGGGGTGAGGCGCTCGACGAGTTCGAGCAGGCGGGTGCGCCTCTGGTCGAGGTCGTCGCGACGGGTCTGAATCGCCCCGCGGCGCGTCATCAAGGTCTGGATCTCCTGCCAGCATTCCTCGGCGCGGGCATTGAGGGCTTCGATGTCGGGATGCTCTGCGAGCAATAGTTCGTACTGGTCGCGCAACCGGTCGGCGTGCCCGTCGGCGGAGTCGACGTCGACCTGGTTCCACTGGGGGAACTGCTCGCAGATCGCCTTGCACGCCGCCGCCCGGTCACGCCACTGCTGGCGTTCCGCGGCGATGGCATCCGCGGCGCTACGGGCCTGGTGGTAGGCCTCCTCGGCCATGGCGAAGTCGACGGTGAGTGCGTCGATCTTGGCGGCGACGTCACCCTGGAAGATGTAGTCCGACTGGCGAAGTGGGCGCCGGTCGTCCTTGACGGCCAGACGGTCGGAGTCCTTGTACAAGCCGGTGTCGGTGACCGCCCGGCGGAAGCGGGGGAACACGTCCGGGACGTCGACGCACACGTGGTCGCCCGCCGCGGCGACGACATCTGCTGCCTCGGCGGCGCAGGGGTGGTGGTCGTCGACCACGAACAGCTTGCCCGCCAAGGTATTCGGTTCGGCTTCCACGGGTTGGGCGCCGACGAACTTCGCGCGCACGTGATGCAGCTGTAGCCGTCCGCCCATGTTGGTGTCGTTGACGAATCGCAGTACTGCCGCGTAGTGGGAGTCGGGTACCAGCAGTCGCAAGCCGACGCCACGCAGCACCTTCTCCACGGCCACGCGCCAGCGCCCGTGTTCGGGCCGCAGATCCATCAGCTCGGCGATGTAGGGCAGCTCATCGGACGTCACGCCGACGGCGGCGCAGATGTGGTCACGCATGGTGATGGCCGACTCGGGCAGCGCCGACCCGACGTGCTCCACCCGGCGTAGCTCCTTCGCGGCGTCGTCTCGGGCGATCCTCGCGAGCTTCTGGGCGTACTCGGCGTCGGTGGAGGCCTCCCGGCCGCGGTCCAGCCGGGCGAGCATCTCGTTGGCCTGCGTGCTGAGTTCCTCGCGCAGATTCCAGAATTCGTCGGCGGTCTCGGGGATTCGGACGTCGTGCGGTGCGAGCATGGCCTCGTAAGTGGCCCGGCGGCGGGAGACTTCCTCGGCCTGCGCCTCGGCTGCGGCGACCTGCGACTGCAGTGGACCGATGCTGGCGCTGGATCCGCTGATCTGACCGTTGAGCGAATCCGCTTCGGCCTTGGCCAGATTCAGCGACCTGGTCACGTCCTCGTACTCGTTGCCGAGCTGGTCGATGGTGGCGTCGAGCGAGTCGATCTGCGCCGGTGCCTGTGCGAGCCGCAGGTGGTCGGTGTAGGCCCGCACCATCGGCTGGTCGACTAGGTCGATGATGCCGAGATCGGAGGACTCCGAGCCGTACCGCTGCTGGATCTTCTCGATGTCGCCGAGGATCTTGCGCTTGCGTTGCGCGACGGCGAGCAGCTCGCGGGCGTCGACGAGGGGGTCGATCTGCTTGAGCGCGTCGGGCAAACGGGTCAGGCTGCTGGGCTCGTCGAGCATGAACTCGCGGACGAACTGCTCGAGACCGCCGACGCTCTTGAGCGACTTGGCCTTTCCGAGTAGCTGCTGGGCGGCGTCGGAGGCGCGGATGCCGATCGTCGCGTACAGCTGCGCCAGGTACTGAGACTCGACCTTGGTGGAGAATCGCCAGCCCGAATCCTCCCCGTCGCTTCGCTCGCCCCGAACCTTGAACACGCTCGCGTCGAACCGGTTCGACGCCCACCGGTTGCAGACGTCCTCGACGTCACGGTCGCCGTCGGCGAGCACGAACCGGCTCGAAGAATCCGAACGCGATTCGCCCGTAAGCCATTTGAGTACCAACCCGGTCACGGACCGGCCGGTGTTGCTGGTGTAGGTGACCGCCACCGCCGACCAAGCGGCGCCGTCGCCACGGAGGTACATGACCTTGCTGGCGCCCGCCTCGCTGCGCTGGCCCCACGCCCCGCGGACGTATTTGTCGACGGTGCGGCGCCCGGCGCTCGACCCGGCGGCGGAGTTGTCGCCCGAGGCGTTGAAGTTGCGGCGGTTGAACGGAAGGAACCCGAGCGAGATGGCGTCCAGCAGTGAGGACTTGCCGCTGCCGGACGCGCCGGCGATCAGCGCGCCGCCTTCACTGAACGGGATGGAGTGGTAGCCGTCGAACACGCCCCAGTTGACGACCTGGAGGCGGGACAGGTGAAATTGCTCAGACATCCAGTGACACGTCCACTTCGCTTGGCAGGCCGGTGCTTCCACCGCGCAGGAGCAATTCGAACTGCTGTTGTAACTCGCTGATCACCGACGCCGTCATGACCGCGGTGATGACCGGGCTGACGGTGTAGCTGTCCTCGTCGTCTCGACTCCTGCGCAGGATCTCCAGGCCCGTCAGCCGGGCGATCGCGCCGTCGATCCTGGCGGTGAAGGTGACGGCGTCGCGGTCGACGTCGTTGAGTACACCGGCGAACAACCCGTGCACCTCGTCACGGCTGATCAGCACGGTGTCGTCACCGGAGGCGCGCATCATCTGGGCCAGGTGCAGAGCCAGGATGGAGTCGTAGGTGCCCAGCGGCTCGCGGCGCAACAGCTTGACCCCGCGGGCCGACTCGTAGCGAGCCTGTTCGACGAAGGCGACCTCCACCCCGTCGACGATCTTGAGCACGAGGTCGAGTTCGGAGAGCCGGACGGTGAGTTGGCTGCGGTACTCGAGCACCCACGTGTAGAGGTCGCGTTCGGTCTCGGCGCTGATGTAGCGCCGGGTCAGCAGGTGCTGCAGTGCCCAGCACGCGCGGTCGGGCAGCTCGCTGACGTCACCGTCGAAGCGCGGCCGGCGTTGGTGCGGGGGTCGGGCCGACTGGTCGACCTGCGGCAGTGCCGAGAAGCCCGAGTAGTCGTGGGCCGCGGATTCGGGGTCGCTCACGACGCGGCTCCCAGCAGACTCGACACGGGTTCGGTGAACATCAGGTGCGGAACCTCCATCTCACGGTCGCGACCGTCCAGGGACTGGAAGCGCACCGTGGTCGACGCCGTCGTGCGTGCGTGCGGGCTGGTGGGGACGGGTTGTTTGAGGGCCCAAGACCACAGCACGATGACGTGGCCGAGGTAGGCCGACTCCAGCATGTCCACGGCGTCGGACAGCGAGAGCGGTCCCTCGGCGAGTGCGGTGTTGATCAGTTCCGACATCGCCGGGGCGTCGACCTGAGTCGTCAGGGCGGCGAAGCTGGACAGGTCGACCTCGCCCTCGGCGGGGCGGGCCGGTCGGGGGTTGGACAGGTCGCCGATGCGGAAGCTCAGCGCCCCGACCGAGCTGATGGCGTGCCGGGCCAGGGGCAGTTCCAGGTCGAGGCGGGAGTCGGTCAGCGACGACTTCAGCAGGGTGCGGGCGGCGCCGATGGCCTCGTTGAGCTGACGTGCCACGCCGCGGCTCTGCTCGAGGGTGCCGAATGCGGTGAAGCGCTTCACGCGTTGGGCGCAGCGCTGCTGGATGCGTTCGACCTCGTCGATCTGGTGCCCGACGAGTTCGAAGAATCCCGCCATCACCTTGCGCAGGGCCGGATCGAGCGCCGGCAGGGCCTCGGCGACGGCCGCCACGTCGGCTTCGAACTCGGCGCGCTGGTCGGGGTCGTTGATCATCCGGAGGAAGGCGCGGTGCGAATCGCGGCCCTGAGAATCCCAGGCCGCCTGGTAGTCGGCGTACATCTGGCGCTGCCGGTCGCGGTACTCCAGATTGCCGTCGATCGGCTCGTCGAGCGCGGCGGTGGCCTGTTCGATCATCGTGCCGTACTGGCCGATGTCGGTGATCAGCCGCTCCATCTGCAGGGCGATGGCGCGTGCCTCGTCGTAGGCGTCGGTCAGGTCGGGCTCGGGCCCGGCCACGTCGTCGTCACCGCGGTCGAGCGCCTCCAGTGCGGCGTGCAACGCGGCGATCTCGGACTCGATGCCAGCGCGCATCCGATCGGGGTCGTTGCCGACGCGCAGCGCGACCTGCTTGAGGCGCGCGGCGATGCCGGTGATGGAACCGCCGGTGGCGATGGTGTCCTGGCGGCGCAGCCCGCGCAGGAAGTCCAACGCCCGGCGCGCATCCTGGGTCAGATAGCAGAGGTTGCGCTCGACGCCGGAGCGCTGGTCGGCGACGCGGTGCAGCCAGCCCTGGCTGGCCCACGACTTGATCAGCGCCAGGCCTGACTGCTCGCCGCCGGGGCGCCCCAGCTGCTCGAGGTCACGCTCCAGCCGGACCACCAGGTCGGGCTCGCCGACCACACCCTCGCCGAGGTGGCGTTCCATCAGCGTGCCGTACACGCCCAGGTTGAGGGTGCTCAGCAGTCGAATGGTGGGGGAAGCCTGGATCTCGCGATTCAGTTCGAGGAGCTCGGATGCCGTCGTCTCGGCTGCGCCGTCCACGTGACGTCCACCTCCCTTCGTTCGTCGCCGACGGTCCAAGATAGGGCACGGCACCGACCGCGGATCGCACGACGCGCAGGCGCACGACGACCCCCGTTCCGGTGCTCGTCACAGGAGCCTCAACCGTCGCGTCAGCACCACCGAGCGTCGTCGTGTCGGTTCCCGAAGTCCGGCGGCTCGCCCCCCGGAGATACCTCGTGGCAACCCCGACGAAGAGGATCCGGGTACCCGAACTTTACCGACCATGGTGCCCAAAGTCATTGTTTCCGTTGATGTTTCACCTCATCCGAGTTGCACATCCCGGATGCGGCCGGGTATGTTCTTGGCAACGAAGGGGAGTAGCCCCCAACTCGGCAGTCGACATGCTGGCAGCGCTCGCGCCGCCCGGCCGCCGAGACCGGAATCTCACCGGTGGGCGAGACCTTCGGCCGCTGTGACCATTGGGTCGTCGGCCGGAGGTACCCAACCCCCGCGACGCCCACCGACCAAGGAGTTCCGGGTGTTCGCCGCTCTGCTACTCAGTTTCGCCGTGATCTTCGTCGCCGAGATGGGCGACAAGTCTCAGTTGATGGCGATGGTGTTCGCGCTGCGCTACCGCTGGTGGGTGGTGCTCGCCGCGATCACCACCGCGACCACGATCGTGCACATCCTGTCCGTCGCGATCGGGCACTACCTGGGCGCCGCGTTGCCCACACATCTGCTCGGCGTCATCGCCGGCGTCATGTTCGTCGTGTTCGGCCTGTGGACGCTTCGGGGTGACAAGCTCTCCGACGCCGAGGCCAGCCGCGCCCAGAAGGCGGCCGCCCCGGCGTTCTTCGTCGTCACCTCCTCGTTCCTGCTCGCCGAACTGGGCGACAAGACCATGCTGGCCACCATCACCCTCGCCGCGGACAACGATTGGGTCGGCGTCTGGATCGGCTCGACCCTCGGCATGGTGGCCGCCGACGGCCTCGCGATCATCGTCGGCGCGGTGGCCGGCAAGCACCTCCCCGAGCGGTTGATCCAGATCTCCGCGGCCGCCCTGTTCCTGATCTTCGGCGTCTACATGCTGCTGGAGAGCTTCGCGCCGGCCATGCCCGTAGTACTGATGGTCGCCAGCTCGGTGGGCGTCGTCGCACTGCTCGCCGCGGTCCTGTGGCGGCTGCCGCAGCGATGGCGCCCCCCGGTCTTGCGGAGCCAGGCCCGGGACTCCGACCGCAGCGGCGACGTGTCGCCAGTCGTGCACCCCTGAGCGCGCTCAGAACTCGATGCGCGACCCCATGACGACCGTGCGGTCATGGGGCAGGTGGAAGAAGTCCGCCGCGTCGGCCGTGAGATAGGACGTCGCGATGAACAGCCGCTTGCGCCACGGCGCCATGGTCGGCTCGGGGCTCGCGTCGAGTTCCAGCTTGGACAGGAAGAACGACGCCTCGTCGACGTCGATCGCGCCCTCGGTCTCCGCGGCGGTCAGCAGTCGCAGCGCGGCCGGGACGTCCGACGGTTCCATGTAGCCGAATCTTGCCGTCACGTGGACGATTCCGTCCTCGTTGAGGCCGAGTGAGTCGACCTCGGTGCGTTCGTCGACTGGGATGCGCGGCACGGGTTCGGTCTCGATGGTCATGATGACGACGTGTTCGTGGCGCACGTGGCTGTGCTCGACGTTGGCCCGCATCGCCAGGGGCGCGGTCTCCATGCCACGGTTGAGGAACACAGCGGTGCCGGGCACCCGCGACAGGGGTGGGTCGTACTTCGACAGCCCGTCGATGAACTCCCGTAGCGGGCCCTCGGCTTCTTCCCGGGCCGCGGTGACGAGCTTGCGCCCCCGCTCCCAGGTCATCATGACGGTCCACGCCGCGACGGCGATCAACAGTGGCAGCCAGGCGCCGTGCACCAGCTTGGTCAGGTTGGCCGCCAAGAACAGCGCGTCGACTCCCAGCAGTGCGCCCCCGCCGATGACGACCATCCACAGCGGCGTGCCCCACCGGGTGCGCGCGAGATAGAAGAACAGCAGGGTGACGATGGTGATGGTCCCGATCACCGCCATGCCGTAGGCGTAGGCCAGCTTGGCCGAACTCTCGAAGGCGAACACCAGGATCAGCACCGACACCATCAGCATCCAGTTGATCGCGGGCACGTAGACCTGGCCGTAGGCCGACGCCGAGGTGTGCACGACCCGCAGTCGGGGCAGCAGACCGAGCTTCGCGGCCTGCGCCGCCACCGAGAACGCCCCGGTGATCACGGCCTGCGAGGCGATGATGGTGGCCGCGGTGGCGAGCAGGACCATGGGAAGCCGGGCCCCGTCGGGCATCAGCAGGAAGAACGGGGCGCTGACGTTGCGCTGGTCGCCGATGATCAACGCGCCCTGGCCGAAGTAGTTGCACACCAGCGCCGGCAGCACGACGAACAACCACGCCAAGGTGATGGGCCGCCGGCCGAAGTGGCCCATGTCGGCATAGAGCGCCTCGGCGCCGGTGACGGCCAGGACGACCGCCGCCAGCGCGAAGAACGCAATGTGAAAGTGCCCGAACATGAACGACACCGCGTAGGTGGGGGAGATCGCCTTGAGGATCTCCGGATGGCCGACGATGCCCCCGATGCCGAAAGCGCCGATCGACACGAACCACAGGATCATCACCGGACCGAAGAACCGGCCCACCTTCGCCGTGCCGTGGCGCTGAACCAGGAACAGGCACACGATGATCACCGCCGTGATCGGCACCACCCAGTCCTGCAGATCCGGGGTGACGGTCTTGATGCCCTCGACCGCGGACAGCACCGAGATGGCCGGGGTGATCATGCTGTCGCCGAAGAACAGTGACGCGCCGAACAATCCGAGCGCCGCGAGCACCGCCGCGGTGCGTCGGCCGCGTGAGGCCGCACCATGCTTGAGCATCGTGATGAGCGCCATGATGCCGCCCTCGCCGTCGTTGTCGGCGCGCATCACCAGGGTGATGTAGGTCAGGGTGACGATGATCATCACCGACCAGAAGATCAGGGACACAATGCCGTACACGTTGTCCACGTTGATCGGCACCGGGTGGGGGTCGGCGGGATCGAACAACGTCTGCAGGGTGTAGATCGGGCTGGTGCCGATGTCGCCGAACACCACTCCCAGTGCGCCGAGCACCAGCGCCGCGCGAAATGGGGGGGTGTGGTTCGTGCCGGCCGGCCGCGACGGCGCCGCCATGACTTCGGAGTTCGTCTGCACCACGGTGTCCTTGCTTCAGGCCGGCAAACTCCGATCGTAAACCGCCGTCCTGGGGATGCTCCGTCTCACACGGCCGACGCCGCGCCGAGTGTGCCCACCGGCGCGGAGAGGCCGAGGTGGTCGCGCAGCGTGGTGCCCTCGTACTCGGACCGGAACGTGCCGCGTTCCTGCAGCAACGGCACCACCTGGTCGACGAACGGGTCGAGTCCCCCCGGCGTGACGTGCGGCACCAGGATGAAGCCGTCGCTCGCGTCGGCCTGGACGAGGTGGTCGATCCGGTCGGCGATCGTCCGTGCGGATCCGACGAAGTTCTGGCGTCCGGTGACCTCCACGATCAGCTCGCGAGAGGTCAACCCCTCGGCCTCCGCCCTGGCCCGCCATTCGCGGGCCGTCGCGACGGGATCGCGGTACATCCGCACGCTCGCGCGACCGCGGGCGATGGTGTTCTCGCCGACCACCGGATCCACCGAGGGCAACGGACCGTCCGGATCGTGGTCGGAGAGGTCCCGGTTCCACAGCTGTTCGAGGAACTTGACGGCCGTCTGCGGCGACACCTGAGCCAGCCGCACCTCCTGCGCGATCTCGGCAGCCTCGGCGTCGGTGTCGCCGAGGACGAACGTCGCCGCCGGCAGGATCAGCAGTTGGTCGTGGCGGCGGCCGTACCTGGCCAGACGGCCCTTCACGTCGGCGTAGAACGCCTGCCCGTCCTCCAGGGTGCCGTGCCGCGAGAAGATCGCATCGGCTGCCGCAGCGGCGAATTCGCGGCCGCGGTCGGAGTCGCCGGCCTGGAAGATCGCCGGCCTGACCTGCGGGCTGCGGGGTACGTTGAACCGGCCGCCGATGTCGAAGTGCGCGTCGGAGTAGGTGAACGAACCGGCCGCCGCGTCGTCGAGGAAGATGCCGCCAGCCTGGTCCGCGACGATCTCGTCACCCCGCCAGGAGTCGAACAGAGTGAGGGCGGCCGCCAGGAAGCTCTCCGCCCGTTCGTACCGCTGATCCTCGGCCAGGTACCCACCGCGCCGAAAGTTCTCGCCGGTGAACGCATCCCACGACGTGACGACGTTCCACGCCGCCCGTCCGTCGGACAGGTGGTCCAGCGACGCGAACTGCCGGGCTACCTCGTACGGCTCGTTGAACGTCGAGTTGATCGTGCCCGTCAGGCCAAGGTGGTCGGTGACGGCGGCCAGCGCGGCCAGCACCGTGAACGTGTCGGGCCGCCCGACGACGTCGAGGTCGTAGATCTCGCCGCCCTGCTCACGCAGACGCAAGCCCTCGGCCAAGAACATGAAGTCGAACTTGCCGCGCTCCGCCGTCTGGGCGAAGTGGACGAACGACCCGAAGTCGATGTGGCTCCCGGAGGCCGGATCGCTCCACACCGTGGTGTTGTTGACCCCGGGGAAGTGCGCGGCGAGGTGAATCTGCTTCACGGGCTTGGACATACGAGATTCCTAGGGGGTCGCAGCGGTGGAGTACCGGTTGGCGGGTCGGGACAATCCAAGCGAGTCACGCAGGCTGGTGCCCGCGTACGACGGCCGGAACGAACCAGCCGCCTGAAGGCGAGGCACCAGCCCGTCGGTGATCTGCAACAGGTCGTGCGGCACGGTGGCCGGCCGCAGCCGGAATCCGTCGGCGCCGGCGTCGTGCCACTGCTCGAGCAGATCGGCCAGCTCGGCCGGCGTCCCGGCGAAGATCTCGGCGTCGCTGCGCAGCGGCCGCCCGGCGACCTCGTCGAGCCGGTCGCGCCGCGATCGCGCTGCGGCGGCCGTGTCGTCGAGGAACACCAGCAGGTCGGCGAACACGCGCACCGGCGGACCGTCCGCGCGGTGGCCGGCGATCTCCTCGACGATGGCGGTCGTCTCCCGGGCGTCGTGCGGGGTGACGAATCCGACGTCCGCGCCCGCCGCGACGAGCCGGTACGCCGCGTCGACGTGCGCCAGCGCGGCGACGATCGGCTGGCCCTGCGGCGGGCGCGGCGTGATCGACGGCCCCTTGACCGAGAACCAGCGACCCTCGAAGTCGACGTAGTGCAGCTTCGTGCGGTCGACGAAGCGCCCCGTGGACACGTCGCGAATCTCGGCGTCGTCCTCCCAGCTGTCCCACAACCGGCGTATCACCTCGACGTAATCGATTGCCTCGCTCAAGAGTTCGGCTCCGCCGTCTGGTGTCGGCACCCGGCGGCCGAAGTGCTTGGCGGCCTCGGGGCTCGCCGAGACCTGGATCCGCACCCCGGCTCGGCCCGAGCTGACGTAGTCCAGGGTCGCAATGGCCTTCGAGGCGTGAAACGGTTCGGTGTGGGTCGCGATCACCGTCGGCACCACGCCGACGTGACGGGTGCGTGGGGCCACCCGCGCGGCGATCAGGGTGGCGTCGAGCCGTCCACGCACCCGGTCGGTGCGGTCGTCGGCCCGCAGCGGATGCTCCGATTGCAGGGCCAGCCCGTCCTCGATCGTGATGAAGTCCAGCAGGCCACGTTCGGCCTCGGTGACCAGATCTGTCCAGTAGCCCGCCGTCAGCAGGTCGGCCGGGCGGGCGTCGGGCTCGCGCCACGAGGCGGGATGCCACCCCGTGCCGTCCAACGCGACGGCGAGGTGAAGCAGGTCGGAACTACCGGGCACGGGCGTTCTCCCTTTCGGTCACGGACACCATCACAACGCCGTCGCGCGTTCGCGTCATTCCGGTTCGGACCCGCGACGGCACCCGCGCCGTCGAGTCCGCGGACGACGCATCGGCACGTTGGCGCAGGTCACCACCCCAGTGTCGGCGTCGACCCGCGGTGGCCGAAGACATCTGCTCGGGGTGAGGCCAAGTCGGATACGGGCGCGCGGGGTCAGAGGCCGCCGGGATCGTCGGGGACGTCGACCGCGTGCTCCCGCAACACCTCGAGGGGCACGACCTCGAGGGTGCGTTCGTGGGTGGCGGCCAGCACCACCGGCGTGCCGACGCCATCGCGTTGCGCACGAAGCCAATTCACCGCGGTGACGCACCACCGGTCACCGGGCACCAACCCGGGGAACCGGTACTGCGGCATCGGCGTCGTCAGGTCGTTGCCGATGCCGCGTTGGTGCTCGAGGAATTCGGTGGTCACCACCGCGCAGATGGTGTGCAGCCCCACGTCCTCGGGTCCCGTCGAACAGCAACCGTCGCGGTGGAACCCGGTGAGCGGGTCGGTGCCACACGGGTCCAGCGGGCCACCGAGAACGTTGCGATCGGACATGGCGCCAGTATCCCGCACGCGCGCGTCACCCGTTGGTGGCGACGGCCTCGGCGAGCAGGCGGGGGTCGTGAGCCGAGACGATCATCAGCTCCGGATCGCGGTGGGCGTACAGTTCGGCGAGACGGGAATGGTTGTCCCGCACGGCCTTTCGGTCGTAGGCGACGAGCATTTCGGACCACTTCAGGCCCAACGGCACCCGGGAGCGACCGTCGAGGGTGCCCTCGTAGTAGAACGCGTCGCCACAATGCAGTACCCACCGGTGACCCGCGTCGACCGCCACGCAGGCATGCCCACGGGTGTGACCGGGCAACGAGATCAGCACGATGCCCGGGGCGATGGAGTCCAGTTCCTTGGCGGCGGCGAAGCCGCGCCACTTCTCGCCGATCGGTTCGTGCTCCACGAGGTGGGGGCCGTGAGCCCGCTGCGCCGGCCGAAAGCGGAACCGCTCCATGCGCGTCGGCGGCCTCGTGGCCCCGAGCGCCTCCGCGGCGGTGACGTGAATCTGGGCATCCGGGAAGTCGGCGATGCCGCCCACGTGGTCGACGTCGAAGTGCGTGGCGATGACGTGGCGGACGTCCGAACGTTCGAAGCCCATGGCCTCCACCTGGTGGGCCGCCGTCTCGTGCACCTGGAAACGTGGGCGGATCACGTGGCGCGAGGGACCGATTCGACGCGGGTCCGCGCAGTCGAGCAATCCGAACCCGGAGTCGACCAGCACCAGCCCCCCGTCGGTCTCGAGCAGCAGGACGTGGCAGATCGTCGGCGCACCGGGGGAGTCCATCGTCCCGCAGTTGAGATGGTGCACCTTCATCGTGAAACCACCCTAGAGCGCCCGCAGATAGCGCTTGCTCACCACGCGTTGCATCAAGGACGCCACCGGCCCGGCCAACCTGCTCCACCACGTGCCGTGTCGCGAGAAGGCGCAGATCTCCGCGTGCACCGATTCGTCGGCCGGGTCGTACCGGACGGCGAACAGTTCCTCCCCGCTCTCGGCATGGCCGGGGAGGGTGCCGTAGGCAAAGCCCCGGCGGTCGGGTTCGTCGACGACGTAGACCACCCGGCACGGTGCCCGCACGGGCCCGAGGCCCACGACGACCTCCGACCCGACGGCCGCGACCTCCGTCGTCGCCTCGACGTGCAGTCCGGCACCGCGCAGCATGCCCCAACGCATCACCTTCGCGGCGGCCTCGTCGAACCTCGCCCGCCCGTGCCCGATGACCGAGGACGCCTGCAGGTGGTGGTATCCCGGTGGTAGCGGACCGGCGGTGGCGCCCACCTCGGCGTAGGTGAGTGGCAGGCCGGCGAGGTCGCAGGATTTCACCCACCCCACCATGCCACCCACGGCTGTACCGTCGAGAACGTGACCACTCGATCCGTCGCAGGTGCATCCGGAACGTTCACCATTGGTGGCGATCTCACCGTCAACAGGCTGGGATTCGGCACCATGCGGCTGACCGGCAACGGCATCTGGGGACCACCCGACGACCGTGCCGAGGCCGTCCGGGTCCTGCGCCGCGCGGTCGAACTCGGCATCGACTTCTTCGACACCGCCAATTCCTACGGCCCCTACGTGGCCGAGGAACTGATCCGCGAGGCGCTGCACCCGTACCGCGACGGCCTCGTCGTCGCGACCAAGGCCGGGCTCGTCCGGACCGGGGAGGACCAGTGGACACCGCTCGGCTTCCCCGCGTACCTGCGCCAAGAGGTCGAGATGAGCCTGCGTCGGCTCGGCACCGACCGCATCGACCTCTTCCAGCTGCACCGCATCGACTCCAAGTTCCCCGCCGAGGATCAGGTCGGCGAACTCGCCGCGCTGCAGAAGGAAGGCAAGATCCGTCACATCGGGCTCTCGGAGATCACCGCCGAGCAGTTGGCGGCCGCGCAGGGGGTCGCTTCGATCGCCTCGGTACAGAACCGCTACAACATGGCCGAGCGCACCGCCGACCCGCTGCTGCAGGCCTGCGAGGACCAGGGCATCGCATTCATTCCGTGGGCGCCGCTGGGCTCCGGACCGCTCGTCGCCGATGGTGGCCCGCTGCAGCGCATCGCCTCCCGACATCGCGTGAAGCCCTCGCAGCTGGCCGTGGCCTGGCTGCTCAAGCGGTCCCCGGTGATGGTGCCGATCCCCGGCACCTCACGGGTCGCGCACCTCGAGGAGAACGTCTTGGCGGCCGAGGTCACCCTCACCGACGAGGAGTTCGCCGCGCTGGACGACACCGACCAGTAGGAACCGGGTGAGCCGCGGTCGACGCCGAGGCAATACGGTTGTCGGGTGGCGCCCCACCCCGACCCTGCTGGATCCGACATCCGCACCGGCGGCGGATTCAACCCGCCGGTGCCCACCACCAGCGGCGGCCCCGACTACGGGCGCTTCGTCGAAGCCGTGCGCACGCTGCAGGACCTGACCCGCAGCGCCGACGCTCCCGACGACGTCGTGACCCGGGCCGCCGACCTGATCGAGGACGTCAACGCGCTGCTGGCACCACACGACGCCGACGAGTGGCGGTCGCCCTCGGGTCGGCGGATGGACCTGCCCAACCGCGGCAACATCATGCAGGTGCCGGTGAATCTGCGCGCCGTCGACGGCCGCGTCACGGGAACGGCGCGCTTCCGCCGGTTCCACCTCGGTCGCAACGGCGCCGTGCACGGAGGTGCACTTGCGCTGCTGTTCGACTCGCTGCTGGGGTACACCGCGTTCAAGCTCAGCGAGAGCCCGCGGCAGCGCACTGCCTTCCTGCACGTCGACTACCGAAGGATCGTGCCGGTGGAGAAGGAGTTGCGAGTGGACGCGGGCATTGACCGGATCGACGGCCGGAAGATCTTCCTCACCGGCCGCCTCCAGGACGGCGACGCCGTGCTGTGTGAGGCCGAGGCGCTGTTCCTCACGCTGTTGCCGGGGCAACCGTGAGCAGGCTCGCCGTGGCGAAGCGCCGCTGGGCGCGGTGGCGCGACGGGCTGCGCGAACGACCCGCCTACGACCTGACCTACCGCATCGTGGTCGGGGTGGTCGGGCTGGTGGTGCTGGGCCTGGGCATCCTCGCGATTCCCTACCCGGGTCCGGGGTGGGCCATCGTCTTCCTCGGGCTGGGCATCTTGGCCACCGAGTTCGAATGGGCGCACCGCCTGCTGCGGTTCACCAAGGAGCGCTACGACCGCGTCATGGAGTGGTTCGCCGCCCAGGGTCTGTGGGTCAAGGTGCTCGGCGTCGTGCTGACCGCGGCCGTCGTGGTGGCGACCCTGTGGTTGTTCGGTGCGCTCAGCTTCGTCGCCGGTCTGTTCGGCCTCGAACAGCCGTGGCTGAAGAGTCCCCTCGGCCTGGGGTCTTGAGCGTTCATCGCGCACCGGCACCGATACCATGGTCGCGTCCAACGCGCCGTAACCCCCTTACGAGGAGACCCACCGATGACCGCCGTCGCCAGCACTGCCCCAGCAGCCCCGATCCGGGTCGCTGCCGGGACCACGGCAGGCTCGGCGGTTCGTGACGCCGGGTTGCCCAGTCGAGGAGCCACCGACGCGATCGTCGTCGTGCGCGACGCCGAGGGCCAGCTGCGAGACCTGTCGTGGATTCCCGACGCCGACGCAGAGGTGATCCCGGTGGCCGCGGACACCGAGGACGGCCGCAGCGTGATCCGGCACTCGGCCGCGCACGTCCTGGCCCAGGCAGTCCAGGGTCTCTTCCCCGAGGCCAAGCTCGGCATCGGGCCGCCCATCACCGACGGCTTCTACTACGACTTCGAGGTGCCACGCGCCTTCACCCCGGAGGACCTCACCGCGCTGGAGAAGCGCATGCGCCAAATCGTCAAGGACGGGCAGCTGTTCGACCGCCGGGTGTACTCGTCCAAGGACGAGGCCCGAGAGGATCTCGCCGACGAGCCATACAAGCTCGAGCTCGTCGACGACAAGTCCGGCGACCCGGACGTGATGGAGGTCGGCGGCACCGAGCTGACCGCCTACGACAACCTCAATCCTCGTACCAGGGAACGCATTTGGGGCGACCTGTGCCGTGGACCGCACATTCCGACCACCCGGTACATTCCGGCCTTCAAGCTCACCCGCAGCTCGGCGGCGTACTGGCGCGGCAACCAGGCCAACGCCAGCCTCCAACGCATCTACGGCACTGCCTGGGAGTCCCAGGACGCGCTCGACCGCCATCTCGAACTCATCGAGGAGGCCCAGCGCCGCGACCACCGCAAGCTCGGCGTCGAACTGGACCTGTTCAGCTTCCCCGACGAACTGGGCTCGGGGTTGCCGGTCTTCCACCCGAAGGGTGGCGTCATCCGCCGCGAACTCGAGGACTACTCCAGGCGAAAGCACGAGCAGGCCGGCTACGAGTTCGTCAACACCCCGCACATCACCAAGGAGCACCTGTACATCACCTCGGGTCACCTCGAGTGGTACGCCGACGGCATGTTCCCCCCGATGCACGTCGACGAGGAGCTCAACGACGACGGCACCGTGCGCAAGCCGGGTCAGAACTACTACCTCAAGCCGATGAACTGCCCGATGCACCACCTGATCTACCGGGCACGTGGGCGGTCCTACCGCGAACTTCCGTTGCGGCTCTTCGAATTCGGCTCGGTGTACCGCTACGAGAAGTCCGGTGTGGTGCACGGGCTGACCCGGGTCCGGGGCATGACCCAGGACGACGCGCACATCTACACCACCCGCGAGCAGATGCGCGGTGAGTTGACCTCGCTGCTGCAGTTCGTGCTCGACCTGCTCGCCGACTACGGCCTCGACGACTACTACCTGGAGCTCTCGACCAAGGATCCCGACAAGTACGTCGGTTCCGACGAGGACTGGGACGAGGCCACCGACACGCTGCGCGAGGTCGCCGAGGCCTCGGGGCTGGACCTCGTGCCCGACCCGGGCGGCGCGGCGTTCTACGGGCCGAAGATCTCCGTGCAGGTCAAGGACGCCCTCGGACGCACCTGGCAGATGTCGACCATCCAGCTGGACTTCAACATGCCCGAGCGCTTCGAGCTGGAGTACACCGCGGCCGACGGGAGCCGGCAGCGGCCGGTGCTGATTCACCGCGCCCTGTTCGGGTCCATCGAGCGATTCTTCGGGGTGCTGACCGAGCACTACGCAGGCGCCTTCCCGGCCTGGCTCGCGCCAGTTCAGGTGGTCGGCATTCCCGTCGCCGACGCCTTCGTGCCCTACCTGGAAGACGTTGCCGCGCAACTGAAGTCACACGGGGTTCGCGTCGACGTCGACTCCAGCGACGACCGGATGGCCAAGAAGATCGTCAACCAGACCAATCAGAAGGTGCCGTTCATGCTGCTGGCCGGTGACCGCGACGTCGAGGCGGGCGCGGTGAGCTTCCGGTTCGGTGACCGCTCGCAGATCAACGGCGTCCCGCGCGACGTCGCCGTCACGGCCATCGTCGACTGGATCGCCCGGCGTGAGAACGCAGCTCCCACTGCAGAATTGGTCGCCGAAGGGATTCCGGTGTGACGGTGGACCCGGAGAACACGATCACCGACCGTGGCATCGGCGAACCCGACCACCTGCAACGGCTGTGGACCCCACACCGGATGAACTACATCGCCGAGGCCAAGGTGCAGGGCGGCACGGGCTCGGCCGGTTCCTCGGAGCCGTTCACCGACATCCCGGCGATGTCGGACGAGGACGGCCTGGTGGTCGCCCGAGGCGAACTCGTCTACGCCGTCTTGAACCTCTACCCCTACAACCCTGGTCACCTCATGGTGGTGCCATACCGACGGGTCTCCGAACTCGAGGATCTCAGTGGCGCCGAAAGCGCGGAGCTGATGGCCTTCACCCAGAAGGCCATCCGCGTGATGAAGGCCGTCTCGCGGCCGCACGGCTTCAACGTCGGCCTCAACCTGGGGCACTCGGCGGGCGGCAGCCTCGCCGAGCATCTGCACATGCACGTCGTGCCGCGTTGGGGCGGGGACGCCAACTTCATCACCATCATCGGCGGCTCCAAGGTCATACCGCAGTTGCTACGCGACACCCGCCAGTTGCTGGCAGACGAGTGGACGGCTCAGTCGTGAGCGACTTCTATCTGTTGACCAGGGCGGCCTACGCGAAGCTGAGCCGGCCGGTGGCCAAGGCCTCGCTGCGCATGGGGCTCACCCCCGACGGCATCACCGTCATCGGCACCGCGGGAACCGTCATCGCCGCGTTGACGCTGTTCCCCATCGGCCAGCTGTGGTGGGGCGCCTTCGCGGTGTTCGTCTTCGTCCTGGCCGACATGCTCGACGGCGCGATGGCGCGCGAACGGGGGTTCAGCACGCCCTTCGGCGGTGTCCTCGATGCGACCTGCGACCGCGTCGCCGACGGCGCGATCTTCTGTGGCCTGTTGTGGTGGGCCACCTTTGGGATCCACAGCGCCTCGCTGACCGTCGCGACGATGATCTCGCTGGTCACCTCGCAGGTGATCTCCTACGTCAAGGCCAGGGCCGAGGCCAACGGACTCAAGGGCGACGGCGGCTTCATCGAACGCCCGGAGCGCCTCATCATCGTGCTTGCCGGCGCCGGGCTGTCCGGGGTGTCGTTCCTGCACGTGCCGTGGCTGCTTCCCGTCTCCATGTGGGCGTTGGCCGTGGCCAGTCTGGTCACGCTGGGGCAGCGCCTGTACTCGGTGCGCGTCTCGCCGGGTGCGGCCGAGCCGATCCCGACCAGTCCGCCGTCCAACGGCTCGGCAGAGGAAACGAGCGAGCCGTGAGCACGCCGTCTGCGGGGTTGCCGCGGGTGCGTGGTGTCCGGGTTCCCCTCGGCGGCCAACTGTCCGACCTCGGCTACGCCGCCGGGTGGCGGTTGGTACGCGCACTGCCGGAGTTCGCCGCTCGCAACGCCTTCGAGGCCGGCGCGCTGTATGCCGCCCGCGGTGGCGGCCCCGAACAGCTCCGCAAGAACCTCGCCAGGGTGATCGGCGTCGCGCCCGCCGACGTACCGGGCGACCTGGTCCGCGCGTCGCTGGCGTCCTATGCGCGCTACTGGCGCGAGGCGTTCCGGCTGCCGTCCATGGACCACCGGGTGCTGGCCCGCGAACTCGACGCGGCGGCCACCGGCGGCGAACACGTCGCGGCGGCGCTGGCCGCCGGCCGCGGTGCGATCCTGGCGCTGCCCCACAGCGGCAACTGGGACCTGTCGGGGGTGTGGCTGACCAACACCTACGGCCGGTTCGCGACCGTCGCCGAACGCCTCAAACCCGAGTCGCTCTACAAGCGGTTCCTCGACTACCGGGAGAGTCTCGGCTTCGAGGTCCTGCCGCTGACCGGTGGCGAGCGGCCCCCCTTCGAGGTCCTCGCCGAGAGGCTGCGCGGCAACGGGCTGGTGTGTCTGATGTCGGACCGTGACCTGACCAAGGCCGGTGTGCGGGTCGACCTCTTCGGTGAGCCGACGATGCTGCCCGCCGGGCCCGCCAAGCTGGCCATGGCGACCGGTGCCGCGCTGCTGCCGGTGCACTCCTACTACACCCCCGACGTCGCCGTCACCGAGATCAGCGCGCCGCTGGACACCTCCTCCGGAGACGTCCAGGCCGTCACGCAGGCGCTGGCCGACCGGTTCGGCGCCAACATCGCCGCCCATCCCGCCGACTGGCACATGCTGCAGCCCCAGTGGATCGCCGACCTGTCGGACACCCGTCGCGCCCGGCTTGGGCAGGGCTAGCCATGCGGATAGGGATGGTGTGCCCCTACTCGTTCGACGTGCCGGGCGGCGTGCAGGCCCACGTGTTGCAGCTCGCCGAGGTGATGCGCGGTTACGGCCACGACGTGAGCGTGCTGGCGCCGTCCTCGCCGGAGGCTCGCCTGCCCGACTACGTCGTCTCGGGCGGCAAGGCCATCCCCATTCCGTACAACGGGTCGGTGGCGCGGCTACGATTCGGCCCGGCTACGCACCGCAAGGTCAAGAGGTGGCTCGTCGACGGCGACTTCGACGTGCTTCACATCCACGAGCCCAACGCGCCCAGCCTGTCCATGCTGGCCCTGATGATCGCCGAGGGGCCGATCGTCGCAACCTTCCACACGTCGACCACGAAGTCGTTGACGCTCAGCGTCTTTCAGGGGATTCTGCGGCCCTGGCACGAGAAGATCGTCGGGCGCATCGCAGTCTCCGACCTGGCCAGGCGCTGGCAGATGGAGGCGCTGGGTTCCGACGCCGTCGAGATCCCCAACGGCGTCGACGTCGACTCCTTCGCCTCGGCCCCGCCCCTGGACGGCTACCCGCGACCCGGTCGGACGGTGCTGTTCCTCGGCCGCTTCGACGAGCCGCGCAAGGGTATGACCCTGCTGCTCGCCGCGTTGCCGGCCCTGGTGCAGGCGTTCCCCGACGTGGAGATCCTCGTCGTCGGCCGTGGCGACGAGGAGGAGCTTGCCGAAGAGGCGGGCGACCTGGCCGGCCATATGCGCTTCCTCGGGATGGTCGACGACGCCGGCAAGGCCTCGGCGATGCGCAGCGCGGACGTCTACTGCGCGCCCAACACCGGCGGGGAGAGCTTCGGCATCGTGCTCGTCGAGGCGATGGCGGCGGGCACCGCGGTGGTGGCCAGCGACCTCGACGCGTTCCGGCGCGTGCTCGAGGACGGCGCCGCGGGTCGTCTGGTGCCGGTCGAGGACCCGGCGGCCCTGGCCGTGGCCCTGGTCGAGATACTCGGCGACGACGCCGCCCGCGAGCAGTACGTCGAGACCGCCACCCGGGCGGTGCGCCGCTACGACTGGTCGGTGGTCGCGCACGAGATCCTGCGGGTGTACGAGACGGTGTCGGGGTCCGGGGCGAAGGTCCGGGTCGAGGGCACCCACGACAACGGCAGGGTCGACGGCGAACCGACCGCGGCCAAGCCGCCCGGCCGTCGCGCCGCGAGGGCAACGGCGAAGGCCGAGCGCGAAGCCGCCAAGGACATGGCGTGATCACCTGGCTGGTCGTCGCCGCCCTCGTGCTGATGGCGGCGGTGCTGCTGATCGGCGGCATCTGGGCGTTCCAGACCGCGCACCGACTCGACCGTCTGCACGTCCGCTACGACCTGTCCTGGCAGGCTCTCGACGGCATCCTGGCTCGCCGCGCCGTGGTGGCCCGCGCCGTGGCGACCGACGCCTACGGGAACGCCTCCGCCGGACGCCGGTTGGCCGCGCTGGCCGACGCCGCCGAGCGGGCTCCGCGCCACGGCAGGGAGGCCGCCGAGAACGAGCTGTCGAATGCGCTGGCGGCGGTCGACCCGACGTCGGTGCCCGTGGCCCTGGTCGCGGAGATGGCCGATGCCGAGGCCCGGGTGCTGCTGGGGCGACGCTTCCACAACGACGCCGTGCGCGACACGCTGGCGCTGCGCGAGCGGCCGCTGGTGCGGTGGCTGCACCTCGGCGGAACCGCACCGATGCCAACGTATTTCGAGATCGCCGAACGCGCCGCGCAGCGCTCCTTCTCCCAGCAGGTCTACAAGCGCACGTCGTCGCGCATCGTGCTGCTCGACGAGCTGGGCTACGTCCTGCTGTTCTGCGGCTCCGACCCGGCGACGGAGTCGGCGCCACGCTGGTGGTTCACGGTGGGTGGCGCGGTGGAACCCGGCGAGGACCTCGCCGACGCGGCCGTTCGTGAGCTCGCCGAGGAGACCGGCCTGCGGGTCAGCAAGGCCGACCTGATCGGCCCGGTGTGGCAGCGCGACGCGGTCTTCGACTTCAACGGGTCGGTGATCCGCAGCGAGGAGATGTTCTTCGTCTACCGCACGCTTCGGTTCGAGCCGTCGACGACGGGGTTCACCCCATTGGAGACCCGCACCATTCACGGGCACCGTTGGTGCGACGAGGCGACGATCGCCGAACTGGTCGACGGCGGGGAGACCGTGTACCCGCTGCAGCTCTCGGAGTTGCTGGCCGAGGCCAACGCGATGGCCGCCGCGGGGTCGACGGCACCGGCGCGGCAGCTGCAATCGATCAGATGACCGCCAAAGCCAACTGCGGATCCGAAGGCATTTGGCCCGGCCACTACAGTGAATCAGTACTGATTTGGAGGAGATGGACGTGGATTCCCTCGATACACCGATGACTGGCACCGCCAGGGTCAAGCGCGGCATGGCCGAGATGCTCAAGGGTGGCGTCATCATGGACGTGGTCACCCCCGAGCAGGCGCGCATCGCCGAGGCGGCCGGGGCCGTGGCCGTGATGGCCCTCGAGCGGGTGCCCGCCGACATCCGCGCCCAGGGCGGGGTGTCGCGGATGAGTGACCCCGACATGATCGAGGGCATCATCGAGGCGGTGACCATCCCGGTCATGGCCAAGGCCCGCATCGGGCACTTCGTCGAGGCGCAGATCCTGCAGAGCCTCGGAGTGGACTACGTCGACGAGTCCGAGGTGCTCACCCCGGCCGACTACGCCAACCACATCGACAAGTGGAAGTTCACCGTGCCGTTCGTGTGCGGTGCCACCAATCTCGGCGAGGCGCTGCGGCGCATCAGCGAGGGCGCGGCGATGATCCGCTCCAAGGGTGAGGCGGGCACCGGTGACGTGTCCAACGCGACGACTCACATGCGCAAGATCGGCGGTGAGATCCGTCGGTTGACCTCGCTGTCGGAGGACGAG